>JAJPJD010000014.1 GCA_021324355.1 Actinomycetota bacterium | reverse complement strand
TTGACCGACGATGAGCCCAAGAGCTGCCGGGACGATAGGCGAGAGCCCCGGCCTCGGCAACTCCTACTACCTAGTTCAACTGTCCGCGGCCGGAATCTGTGACAGCCAAGACCGGGTTCGTAGGCAAAGTCGGTGCCCCATGGACGCTGCCGGACTCGGCGACAACCCGGACCGGCTCGACAGTCGCGCCCGCTCAGGATCCCGGCCCCGCCCTCACGACGGGCTGCGCGTCACGATCGGCTGGGTGAGGGGAGCGAACGGCGGCAGGGGGGTCGGCCCTGACGATGCGGTCGAGGTCGGCTGGTCTGCTGGCAGCGAGCTGGACGCTGGTGCGCTGGCGCCAGTCGGTGACGGCGAGTCCGTCGGCGGGGCCGACGTCACAGACGTGGTGTCGCCAGAAGCTCCAGTACCCAGGACCACCACGGTCAGCTGGACCGTGTTGGCCGGCTCGGACTCCACCAGCTGGGCCACGAACTGGGTCCCGGTGAGCAGGCTGTCCGGCGCTCCCTGGCTGGTCACCGTGCCCCGGTAGACGTAGCCGAGGTCGCCGGGGGACCCGATCACCTCTTCTAAGACCCCGACCAGCTCGACCGAGACCTCGCCCTGGTCGCCTGAGCCGGTCACCAAGGCGGTGAACCACCCGTCAGAGGACAAACAGGCGCTGGCCGACAGGCTGTCAGTCTCGGCCCCCCCGCTGCCACCGAAGTCGCTCACCGACAGCGGCGCGGTGAAACCGACCGACGCCCCGGCCATGGGCAGGACCGTGGTCGGGGCGGTCCCGACCGAGACCGCGGAGCCCAAACCAAGCGGGGTGCCGTAGCTGAAGCCGGGGCCGGGGGCCTCCACCCCGTCGGTGGCCGTGCACGGGGCCGCCGGCAGCGCCGCGACCGCCGCCCCAGCCGACCCAGACGGCTGGGTGCTGGGGTCGACCCAGCCGTAAGAGGTGGTCGAGGTGGCCTTAGGGAGGCTGGGCGGCGCCGGAGCAGCGCCGAGGGGTGCCGCCGGTGGCGGGGGCGGTGGGAGGCTCACCGGCTGCAGCGGCCCGGCAACGACGTCGTTCGACAGGGCGCTTTGGGCTACCGGCCGCGGCGCCGGCGGCGCCGCCGGGTGGTTGAGCAGCACGGTGGACGCCGACACGGTGGCCACCGTGGCCGCCAGGCTGAACACGAGCGTCCCCTTTGGCTGGGCCGAGACCAGCGCCCACGCGCTCTGGCCCAGGGGAGTGGCGGCGATCCGGCTGGCCAGTTGCTCGACCATCGACGACCCGGTGGAGGGAGCGAGCCGGTTGGCCGAGCCGACCGACCGGGCCCGCTGGCCGAGCCCGAAGAGGCCGTGGCCGTTGCGCCCGAAGAGCCGGAGCACCGGCAGAAACACGATCCCCCGCAGGCTCCCCAGGGAATGGCGCAACGCCCGCTTGGCCCGGGACACCCGGGCTCGGGCGTTGTCGACCGAGATGTTCTCCACCTCGGCCAGCTCCTCGTAGGCGAGGCCGCCCACCTCGTGGAGCACCACCGCCCGGGAGTTGGCCCGCGGGATGTTGGCCAGCGCACTGCGGACGATCTCGACCGTTTGGGGGTCGCTCACCGCATCGGCCACGTCGCCCTCGTGCTCGAGGGCCACGCTCTGGGCCAGACGGATGTTGCGGGCAGCCCGCATGCGGTGGTCGGCGCAGACGTTGGCCAGGATCCGTCCCAGCCACGGCCCCAGCCGGTAGTCGCCGGTCAGGCCGAAGCGGCGGATCCCCTTGAGCGCCCGCTCGAAGGTCTCCTGCACCGCATCCTCGGCCTGGCCACCGGGGCCCAGCTGGCGGCGGGCCTGGGCGCTCAAGGCGTCGTAGTGCTCGCGGGCGATCACCGAGAACGCGTCGACGTCGCCGCCCAAGAACGCCAGGACCAGCTGGCGGTCCCGGTTGGCCTGGGTTGGCACCGCCCGGGCCGTCCTCCGCTCGTCCTGGATCGTCACCTGGTGGCCTCGCGCACGGCTCCAACCGCCCCGCACCCGCAGCTCATCGGCACCGGTCGGGCTCTCCTTCTCCTCGTGGCGGCACGCGGCGAGCGTCGCACGGCGCCCGCGGGCCCGACTCCCCGGGTCGCCCGCTGGGCTCCCCCCTCCGCACGCACAGAGCGTAGCCGCAGGACGCCCCGCCACGGGGTGGTTTTCGCACCGCCGGGCCGCCCCGGCAGCGTCGGCCCTGTCCAGGGCAGCGAGGACCCAAGACACGGCGCCACCGTCCGGGGCGAGCGGCCCGGGGTTCGGGCACAATCGGCTGACCCATGGCTCCTCTCCTCCCCCGCCCCGGCGAGGCCACGGCCACCCTCGGGGCGCCCCCGTTGCCGCCCCGACGCCGGGCCGCGCTCCCCGACCGGCGTCGCGCTGTCCGCTGGACGGTGCTCGCCGGGGTGGTGCTCGCCGGCCAGCTGGCCTGGCTGCTCGCCGTGAGCGCGCACCTGTGGCAGCGCTTCTCGCTCACCTCGGACTACGCCCTGTTCTTCCAGGCGTGGCACCTCATCGGGCACGGACAGCTCTCTCCCACCTCCACCCTGTATCGGACCACCCCGTTCCTGGACAACCATCTCGAGCTGTTCTTGTACCCGCTGGCGCTGTTCGAACCCCTCGACCCGAACGGGTTCGTCCTGCTCGTTCTGCAGGACCTGGCCACGGTGGCGGCCGAGCTGGTGGCGTTCGTCTGGATCCTCGAGCTGATCCGCGATCACTGGCCACACGGGCGGCGAGGCCGGGAACTGGTGGTGGCTGGTGCGGTGGTGGTGCTGGCGGTGGACCCGTGGATCTGGTGGTCCGACGCCTTCGACTTCCACCTGGAGGTGTTCGCGGCGCTGTTCGCGCTGCTGGCCGCCCGTAGTCTGTGGGACCGCCGCTACGCCACCGCCGCGCTCTGGACTGTGCTCACGTTGTCGTGCGGCACGGTCGAGTCGGTGGCGCTCGTGGGCATCGGCATCGGGATCGCCATCTCGGGCCGGCGGCTGTGGCGCCACGGGCTCGGCCTGGCCGCGCTCGCGCTCGCCTACGTGCTGGTGTGCGACGCCCTCGGCTTCGACAAGGGCAGCGAGCTCGCCACCACCTACGGCTACCTGGCGGCCGCCGCGCCCGGCACCCAGCTGCACGCCACCCAGGTCGCCCTGGGCGCCCTGCGCCACCCGCACCTCGTGCTCGACATGGTCAACCAGAAACGACGGGAGACCTGGCAGGCCCTGGCCGGGCCGGGACTGGTGGGGGTGGCCAGCGCGCTCGGGCTGCCGGTGGCGGCGGCCCTGCTGGTCCCGGCGGTGCTCAACGCCCAGGCGTCGGTGATGCAGCCCGAGGCGGCGTTCCAGATCTTCCCGGTGTACCTGTTCGTGCCGGTCGGCGGGGTGCTGCTGGTCTGCTGGCTGGCCCGGCGAGCGCGACCGTTCCAGCTGGCCATGGTGGTGGTCGGGGTGGCGGCGGTGGTCCAGTCGGTGGTGCTGGCGGTGGTGTGGATCCCCCGGGCTGCCCCGTACTTCGTCCGCACCAGCCCCCAGGCGGCCGCGGTCCTGGCCCGGGCCCTGGCCATGACCCCGCCGGGAGCCGAGGTGATCGCGTCCAACGGGTTCGTCGGCCGCTTCGCCGGCCGGCCCTGGGTCTACGCCCTGGAGGCCCCGGTCGGTTCGGGCACCGTGCCGGTGCGGGCGCCGGTGGTCGAGCTGGTCCTCTCGTTCCGCCAGGGCTTGGAGACCACCCCCCTGGCCCACACCCGGGCCGCCATCGCCCAGGTCGAGCACCGGCTCGGGGCCCGCCAGGTCCTGGACTCAGCCGGGATCCACGTCTTTCTGTGGCACCCGGGGCCGTCGGTCCGCAGCGTCACCCTCCCGGGGCTGTGACCGCCCGAGAACCCTGAACCTGAAGAAGAGCTTGATGGTATCGACCAGGATGGAGCCCGCCTCGCGCACCGACACCGTCGAGCGGAGTCGCTTGTCGACCCGCACCGGCACCTCCACGAAGGAGCCGTAGCCGAGCCGGCGGGCGAGCACGAACATCTCCACGTCGAACGCGAACCGCTCCTCCCGCATGGTGGCCACCAACGCCCGGGCCACCTCGGCCCGGAGCAGCTTCACCCCGGTCTGGGTGTCCGGCACGTCCAGGTCGAACAAGGCCCGGACCAAGAGCCGGTACCCGCTGGAGGCCGCCCGCCGGAGCCAGGGCAGGTGGGGGGCCGCCGCCTTGGCCCGCTTGGAGCCGTAGACGATGTCGGCGCCGGTCTCCTCGGCCCGGGCCATCAGCTCGGGCAGCACCTCGGGGGCGATGTCCCCGTCGGCGTCGATGAAGGCGACCAGGCGGCCGGAGGCCTCGGCCATGCCGGTGCGGACCGCGAACCCCTTGCCCCGGTTGGGGCGGTAGCACAGGGTGCGCACCACCCCGGGGGCCAGCCCGTCCAGGGTCGTCTCGCTGCCGTCGGTGGCCCCGTCGCACACCGCCACCACCTCGAACGCGAGGCCGGCGGCGCCCACGGCAGCCACCACCCGTTCCACGGTCGGGCGCAGGGCCGGCCCAGGGTTGTAGAAGGGCACGACCACGGTGAGGTCCAGGGGGCCGGGCGGCCCGGGCACGTGGGGGGGCTGGCCGGGTCTGATCGCCCGACGCTAGGCGACCGTGGGACCGGCTGTCCGCGCTCTTCCGGTCACTTCCCGCCGTCTTGGGTCGCGATCAGCCGGGCCAGGGCCGAGCCGAACGGCAGCGCGGCCGGGCGCCCGCTGTAGCCGGTCCACCCGGTCGGCGAGACGTAGCCGATGATCGGGTAGCCGTCGTCGGTGGAGGTGGTCGGGTCGAAGTAGCCCGACTCCCACACCGCGTCCACGTCCCCCTGGGGATCGATCGGCGGCCCCGAGTTTCCCGACACCACGTCGATCAGCCCGCCGCTCACCCCGACCACGATGCCGACGTGGGCGGCGTAGCCGCTCGCGGTGTCCCCCCAGACCACCGCGTCGCCCGGGGCCGGGTCGTTCTCGGGCCCGGGCTTCCATGCCCCGGCATGGGCTTCGCCCCAGTCGACGAAGGTGTAGGCCCAGCCGTTGATCCCGGTGGTGTCCACCCCGGCCGCGGCCCAGGCCCATTGGGCGAAGTCCGAGCACCACTCCTCGGCCGCGTTGCCCGGGGCACAGCCGGCGGTGGTGCCGCGGCCCCAGTAGGCGGTGTAGATGTTGCAGTTCGAGCCGGGCGGGTTCTCCACCACCGCCAGGTTGTGCTGGTCCTGGCTCTCGGCCGCGGCCACGATGGCCTGCACCACCGCCGGCGGGTCGGGCCCGGCCGCGGCCACCAGCAGCTGGGTGCCGACCTTGAGCACTGCCGGGTCGGCCCCCACCGTGGGCCCGGCCGCGGCCAGGGTCAGCCCGTAGGCGTTCCACAGCCGCCCCCCGGCCCCGTCGTTCACGTAGTTCATGAGGTCCCCGCCGGGGCCGACCACGTAGATCTCGACCAGCACCGGGCCGTAGGTGATGGCCGCCGGGTCGCCGGTGACCGGGCCGCTGCCGGCGGCCGCGGTGAGGTCATAGGCGTTCCAGACCCGACCCCCGAAGCCGTCGTTCACGAACTCGGTCAGCTGGCCGCCGGCGTCGAGGTAGACGTGGACGGTCGGGCCGTAGACGACCGCGCTCGGGGTGCCCGAGCCCGAGGGGCCGGCGGCGTCGACGCTCAGGTCGTAGGCGTTCCAGGGTCGCCCAGCAAATCCGTCGTTCACGAACTCGGTCAGGTCCCCGTTCACAGCGGTGCCGTAGACGTGGAGCGAGGTGCTCCCGTAGACGATGGCGGCCGGGGAGGCGCCCAGGCGGGGGCCGGCCGAGACCGCGCTGAGGTCAGCCGCGCTCCAGCTGCGAGCCCCCGAGCCGGTGCCGGTCAGCTCGAGCAGGTCTCCGCCGGCGGCGACCACGAACGCCTCGAGGGCCGAGCCCACCACCACCGCCGCGGCGTCCCCTGAGACCGGGCCGATGCCGGTCTGGCTGCTCAGGTCGACGGCGTGCCACAGCTGGCCGCCCGACCCGTCGTTGGTGAACTCGATCAGGTCGCCCGCGGGGTCCCGGGCCAGCACGTAGACGCTGGCGCCGATCGCGATCGCGCTGGGATCGCCGGCGATCTGCGGGCCGCCGGACGCGGTCGTGAGGTCGTAGGCGCTCCAGGAACTGGCGCCGCCGCTGCCCGAGACGAACTGGACGAGGTCGCCCAACGCGCTCTGGGCGAAGACCTGCTCCCCCGGGGCGTACGCGATGGCCGAGGGCCGTCCGATCACGGTGGGCCCGCTGGCGGCGGCGGTGGCGTCGTAGGCGTTCCACAGCCGGCCACCCGCCCCGTCGTTGGTGAACACCTGCAGCGGCATGACCACGGCGTCCGAGGGCGCCGCCTCGGCCGCCCTCGGTGCGCTGCACCAGGTGGCGGCGCCGGCGGCGAGCAGGAGGCCGGCCACCGCCCGGGCCGCTGCGCTGGTCCTCCTCACCTGGACGCTCCCGACACTGGGTCCGAGGTTCTCCGCCGAGCCGACACGAAGCGACCAACCATAGGTCGGCCGGCCCGGCGGGCGGTGGACCCGTACGGCTCTGCTCGACACCGGACCGGCACCCGTCGGCGCACCCGGCGCGGGTCCGCAGCGCCCACGCGACCGACGCACAACCCTCAACTCTCACCTTCAAGTTTAGCCTTAGTGTGTGCGCTGAACTGGGATTGTTGGCCGTGAATGTCCCGGTGTCCCCTCGAGGCCGCCCAGCAGGATGGCGAGCTCCCGAGCCGAGCGCAGCCCTCGCCCGGGCGCGGACACGCCCACCGTGCACCGGTAGTGCAGCGTCACCGGCCGGCCAGGCGCCCGGAGGGTGACCGTGTAGCTGGCCCAGGCGAGCGGCAGGGTCCAGCGGGCCAGCACCAGCATGCCCTGACGGACCTCGACCGCCTGGGGTCGGTCGCCGTGGCAGGGGACCGGAGCCAGGCGCAGCGTCATCGCCCGCCACCATCGGGCCGGGTCGATGGCCGAGACCGGACCCCGGGACTCGTTGAGCGCGATCCACCGAGTGGGCCCGTGCGCGCTCGCGAGCGGGTCCACCTCGAGCGGGTACCACCCCGAGCCCAAGTAGCGCTGGTAGGCGGCGGCGCGCTGCTCGACCGTCCCGGCCTGCTCGGCCGGACCGAGTCCATGGACGAACCCCAGCGCGACCGCTCCCAGGATCCAGGCCGTGCACATCACGAAGACCGCCGCGCCCGGGCGCAGCCGGCGACGCGATCGGGCGGCCATCAGTCGGTGTAGAGCCGCTGGGCCAGCACCGTCACCCAGTAGCCGCTCACCGCCAGGCACCCCAGGTACGGCACCACCCAGCTGACCCGGTCCATGAGCCACCGCACCCGGGGGTTGAGCGGGAGCACGAGGAAGAACGGGTAGGCCAGCCGGATGACCCCGAAGGGGTACCCGGCGCTGGCCGACTGGTAGAGGATCACCGCCGCGCCTACCGCCACCAGCCAGGTCTCGACCCCGTGGCGGCCGGTCAGGAGCCACAGCGCCGCCACCACCAGCACCAGCAGGAACGGCGCGTCCACGGCGTGGGCCAGGGCAGCCTGCTGGCGCTGACCGATGTAGTCGAGCACCCCGTCCGATACCGGCGACAGGGTGATCGCGTGCCACAGCACGGTGCCGATCGAGGGTGTGCCGATCCACGCCCGCTGGTCCTGGATCGAGGCCAGCGGGTCGCCGAAGCGCACCCCGAGGTAGGCCATGAACCCGACCAGCCCGCTCAGGCCGAGCCCGACCCGGGCCACGCCACCGCGTGAGGCCAGCGCTCGCCAGCCCCGGTCACGCCACTCGGCCACCACCAAGGCGACCGGCACCGCGATGCCGGTGTAGTAGAGGCCGGTGGCCGCCCCGGCGAATGCGAACGCCAGGGTGCGCCGGCCGCGCTGGTGGGCTCGGAGCGCCCCCACCACGCACAGCGAGAGCATGGTGGTGCCGTACCCGGTCACCGCATACAGGGCCGCCGGGTACACCAGCGCGAAACCGATCGCCCAGCCGAGCTGTCGGGTGGTGGCCCCGCCATCGCGCAAGAGACGGCCGAGGATCACCAGGGTCGCGCCCTGGCACACCACGCTCACCAGGCAGGCGGCCCCGTTCCAGCCCAGCCCGAGGGCATGGACCCCTCGGACCACCAACGGGTACAGCGGGAGGAAGGCGATGTCGGCGGTGGTGGTGGGGTTGCCGTTCCAGCGGTAGCCGAGCACGTCGATCTCCCGCAGCCAGCCGGCATCGCTGTTCACCACCACCGTCTTGAACCCCTCGTGCACCGACAGCTGGGGCTCGAGCAGGTGGAGGGCGGCGAGCAGGGCCAGGCCCACCACCACCAGCCAGAGGAGGTAGGCGCCGAGGACCCAGGCGTCCAGCGGTCCCAGCCCGAGCCGGCAGAGGACCGGGGCGTCGAGCCTGGGCGGCCCGGCCGCGACCGACGGGCCGCTCCCCGGCCGATCGACGGCCTCGCGCTGGCGCCCCGCGCTCAGGGGACGGTGATCACCTGGGCGGCGTAGACCAGCCCGCCGCCGAAGCCGATGAGCAACGCCCGGTCACCCGGACGGGCCCTCCCCTCGGTCCGCAGCCGGTGCAGCGCCAGAGGAATGCTGGCCGAGGAGGTGTTGCCGGCGGTGGCGATGTCGTCGGCCACCACCACCGACGCCGGCAGCTGGAGGGCCTTGACCATGGCCTCGGTGATCCGCTGGTTGGCCTGGTGTGGGACGAAGACGTCGACGTCGGCCAGGGTGACCCCGGCCGCCTTGCAGGCCGCCTCGGCCACCTTGGGCATCTGCTCGGCCGCCCACTTGAACACCCGGCGCCCTTGCATCTCGATGGCCGGGCGACCGAGGGCCGGATCTCGCCGGAAGGCGGCCCAGTCCGGAGCCAACCCCAGGACCTCCCCCCGGGCCCCGTCGCTCCCCCAGACCACCGGGCCGACACCCTCCTCCTCGGCGCGGCCCACCACGAAGGCGCCGGAGCCGTCGGCGAAGATGAAGGCGGTTGCCCGGTCCTGGTGGTCGGTGATGTCGGTGAGCCGCTCGGCCCCGACCACCAGCACGTGCTCGGCCGTCCCGGCCCGGACCAGGTCCCGGGCGACTCCCAGCCCGTAGCAGAACCCGGCGCAGGTGGCGTTGATGGTGAGCGCCGGCACCTCAGTCCCGAGCGCGGCCGCCACGCGGACCGCCAGCGGGCGGACCGGCTGGGGGTCGGTGCAGGTGGCCACCAGGACCATCCCCAGCGCGGCCGGGTCGACCCCGGCGTCAGCCAGCGCCCCGGTGGCGGCGCCGGTCGCCATGACATCCAGGGTCTCGTCGTCCTCGGCCCACCGGCGGGAGGTGATCCCGCTGCGGGTCCGGATCCACTCGTCGCTCGAGTCGATCGACCGGCAGATCTCCTCGTTGTCCACCACCCGGGGGGGCCGGTAGGCGCCAACCCCCAGGACCGCCGCCCCCCGGGGCAGGTTCTGGCTCACGGCCGCATCCGGACCGTCATCGGCCGACCGGCCATGGCGAACTCGGCCTCGGTACCAGTGGACTTGGCGAAGTAGAGCCGGATGCCGTAGCCGTCGGCTCCCTCCGGGGTCCGCTCCACCACCACGTCGCTGATGCGGGCAGCACAGAGGTGCCCAAGCAGGTCGACCATGTCGTACTCATACAACATCACCAAGTCCTTGAACAGTGGGATCCGTCCCCGCACCGCCAGGGTGTTGAACCACCGGCTGCGCCGACGCAGCTCCCGGGCCGCCCGGGCCAGCTCGCCACCGGGGATCCGTCCCTGGAACTGGACGAACCCGAGGCCCCCCGGGGCCAGCAGCTCGAGCAGCTGGTCGAACAGGGCCAGCCCCTCGGCCGCCACGATGTGCTGGAACACAAGGACCGAGTGGACGAAGTCGACCGGCCCGACGCCAGCGGTGAGCTCCGGATCGAGGCGGCGTCCGACCACGAAGGCCTCGGCGTTGTCGACCCCGCACTCGGCCAGTCTCGTTCGGCACCGCTCGACCATGGTCGAAGAGATGTCGAGGCCGATCGCTCGGCTCGAGCGGCGGGCCAACGGCACCAGGGTCCGCCCCACGCCACAGCCGAAGTCCAGGGCCACGTGGGGGGAGACCTCCCGATCGAGCTCGTTGCGCAGCACCGCGAACACGTGCTCGACGTGCTGCTCGCCGGTGCGCCAGAACCGCTCCTCAGCTGCCGGGCTCAGGGCGTCCCGGTGGTACTCGTCGGCCGAGAGGACCGCCCACAGCGGGTCGGTGGCCGCCAGCACCTCCCAGGACCGGGCGTCGACCTCGAAGGCGTCTGGGTGCCTCGGCCCCGGTTCAGCCGCCAACCTGGTAGAGGCCGGTCAGGGTCCCGGTGGCGAGGACGTGGCCCCGGATGAGGAACCGGAACTTGGCGTAGGTGGTGGTGTGGTCGACCCCAAGCGAGTCGAGGTCCAAGGCGTAGACGGTGAAGTGGTAGTGGTGCGGCGGGTCGCCGGGCGGAGGCGCCATCCCGCCCCAGCGGCTCTCCCCCCAGTCGGTGAAGCCACAGGTGCCCGGCGGGGTCGACCCGGCCGCCACCTCCCGCACGTCGGGTGGGAGGTCGAACACCACCCAGTGGGTGAACCCGACCCCGGTCGGCGCGTCGGGGTCGTGGCAGGTGATGGCGTAGCTCCTGGTGCCCTCGGGGCCCGCGCTCCACGACAGGTCCGGGCTCCGGTTCTCGCCGCCCACCATGGTGTGGGCGGCCGACGAGGGGATGGGCTCCCCGTCAGCGAACAGCGTGCTACGGACCTCGAGCGTCCCTTCTGCCATGGTTTGCCTCCTCGCACCGGACTGCGACGGCACGGACCGTAACGCTGGCGGCCCGACCTGTCACGGCTGGACGACCGGGACTACTCGGCCAGGCCGACCGGAGCGCCGTCGACCATCTGGTCGAGGTACTCGGACAGGCCGTAGCCGACCCGGCCGTCCTCCAAGGTCCAACGGGTCATGCCCTCGGAGATCCGGGTGACCAGCTCCGCCCCAGCGGGGTCGACCCGGCGGTTCCGCAGCGGGATGAGGCGCAGCACCGAGCCCCGCACCCGCACCGTCTTGGTGCCGGTGACCAGCTCGGCCTCGATCCCGGCGTGAACCGGCGGCTGACCCTCCCAGCTCGAGCGGATCCGGAACTCCGTGCACAGCTCGAGCGTCGTGCCGTCCCAGACGAAGCCGCCCCGGCTCCCCGGCCCGTCACGGCGGGCCACTCGGGAGCCCATGAAGCCGAAGTCCGGCCCGAAGTTGGCGGTCAGCCACCGGTAGTACCAGGGGGCCTGCCAGGAGCGGGGGCCCCAACTGTGGTCCCGGAGACCGAAGCCGCTGACCTGGAACCCCTCCTCCCCCACCGTGATCTGGCCGGTCGCCGACACCAGCTGCTCGTAGTGGCCCCGGGCGAACTCTTCCCCCGGGCGCTCGGCCGGCTCCTCGGGCTCGCCTCCGAACATCGGCGACACCCTCCGGTAGGTCAGGCGAGCCGAGACCTGGGTGCGGGGGTTCCCCCCGAACGCCCGCCTCGGGTCGCTCATCTGCAGGGGGTCGTCGAGGAGGACGACCGGGCCGTCATAGGCCACCCGGAGCTCCTCGAACGGGGTGACCACCTCGAAGCGCATCCCGGCCGCGTCGAAGGCATCGTTGGTGGTGACCGCCGGCCGAGCAAACATGAAGCCCACCCGTCCGTCGGGGAGATACAGGCAGACCGTCATCTCCCCGACCCCTTCGTTGGCCCGGTTCCCGAGCCGGAAGAACCCGCCTAAGCCGGGGTCAGGGTCATAGAAGTTGAAGTACATCGACTCGTTGAAGTTGGGCTCGGGGCCCAGCTCGTGGAGGTACTCGTCGGCGGGTTCAAGGCGCAGCGCGATCGTCTGAGCCTACCGGTGCCGGGCTGGGGCGGTCGATCGGGTCGTGGCTCATTTTGGGAAATCTGTGCCGTGCCCGGTCGGCCGGCACGGGGTGAGGATCTGAGCCATGCCGAGCCACCAACCCCAGTCCAAGCCGCTCGGGTGGTCTCGCACCTCCCGCTCGGGATCGTGGCCGCTCTGCTCTTGGTCCACTACTTCGGCCGGGACACTCGTGTACTGGGGGCCCTGGTCGTGGTTACGGCGCATGATTCACTCGATGCTCCGGTAGCTCGGGTCGTTAGCCAGTTCGGCATCTGATCGACTGGCTACGCCGTTGTGGCCAAGAAGACCCGGATGCCCGTGGATGCCAACCAACGGGGGAAGGCGGTCGTGGACCTGCCGGCGGGCCAGCGGGAGCTCGAGGACCCGGACGAGGGGAAGGATCAGGCAGCGGTCGAGGCGACCCGGTCGGGCGGTCTAGAAGCGGGAAGGCACGGGCCAGCAAACGCAACGGCTTTCAACGAAGGTCGAGGACCATGCTGCCTCGGTGTCGCTTCGCTTCCTGCACCACAACTTGGCCCGGCCCACAAGACCCTCACGAAGCGGTACGGGGGTAAGACCACCCCGCGATGGCCGCGAGCAAGGCCGATCATGTCTGGTCGGTCTGGGGTCTGGTCGGACTGGGAGATCGCGGGCTTGCTGGACTGAATTCCCAGCTCACAGGCCTGGAAACAGGGGGCAAGTAGGCTAGGGGGGTCGTGCTCACCGACACCGAGATCAGAGGTGCCATCTCAGATGGCCTGATGGCCATTGATCCTTTGGACGATGGCCTGCTGCGAGGTGCGAGCTACGACATGAGAGTGGGCTCAGAGGCATACGTCAGCGGCTCTGACGAGGTAATCGACGTTTCCAACAAGGGTCTTGTGATCGTTGACCCCGGAAAGTTCGCGATGATCACAACCCACGAACGAATCCGATGCGGTCCCCAAGTCGCTGGACAGCTCGGATTGATGTCTGATTTCGCACGCCAGGGCCTGGTACTGCTTTCGGGGCCACAGATCGACCCTGGGTTCGACGGCATCCTGATCGTCCGGGTGACCAACCTTGCGCCGCGCAGAGTGACGCTTCCCTACAAAGCCCCGTTCTTGACCGTTCAGTTGTTCAAGCTCGGGGAACCCGTACGTCATCCCTATGCAGGGTCGCGCCACGGGCAAACTGGCTTGCAGCCGCAGGACCTTCAGGAGTTACACGATCCCGAGACTCCGACGCTCGGTGGCATGGTCAAGTCCTTGGCCAGCCTTGCTAAGGACGTAGGCGATTTGAAGTCGGCGGTGAAGTGGATGGCAATGGCCATTCCCGTCATCGTCGGGCTCGGGATCGCGATCATCGGGATCATCGTCGGTTTAAAGTAGTTCGTCCTGGCGAACCGCCAGATTCAAAGGAGCCCCTACCGTCGATAGTGTCCAGCGCGTGGCCACCTTCTCCGCCGAGGAGCTCGCCCAGCGCCTTGGCGTGCTGGTCGGCCAGGCCGTCGGCGAGCCGGTCACGGTGGCCGAGCTGGTCCGCCAGCCCGGCGGGGCGTCCAAGGACACCTGGACGTTCAGCGCGACCAGCCCGGGCCGGACCCGCCGGCTGGTGCTGCGGGCCGACCGCACCCCGAGGGCCGGATCGATGACGATGGAGGCCGACCTGCTGGCCGCAGCGGCCCGGACCGGGGTCCCGGTGCCGACGGTGGTGGCCGCCGGCCAAGACCTCGACGGCAGCGGCCTCGGCTACCTGGTCACCGAGCTGGTCGAGGGCGAGACCATCCCCCGGCGCATCCTGTCCGAGCCGTCCTTGGCCGGGGCTCGGGCGGCGATGGCCCGCCAGTGCGGACGCATCCTGGCCGCCATCCACCGGATCCCGGCCGACCAGGTCCGGGGGCTGGCACCCAACGACCACCCGGTGGACCGGCTCCGCCACCAATACCGCCAGTTGGGCCAGCCGCACCCGGCGTTCGAGCTCGGCCTGCGCTGGCTCGAGGCATCGGCCCGACCGCGCCCGGCAACCACCGTGGTCCACGGGGACTTCCGCAACGGCAACTTCATCGTCGGGCCGGAAGGCATCCGGGCGGTCTTGGACTGGGAGCTCGCCCACCTGGGCGACCCGCTCGAGGACCTCGGCTGGCTGTGCGTCCGGGCCTGGCGCTTCGGCGCCGCCCCGGTGGTCGGCGGCTTCGGGAACGTGGCCGACTTGGTTGCCGGGTACGAGGCGGCGGGCGGCGAGCCGGTCGACACCGAGGCGCTGGACTGGTGGATCGCCTATGGCACCCTGCGCTGGGGGGTCATCTGCATCGTCCAGACGCTCACCCACCTGAGCGGTGCGGTCCGCTCGGTCGAGCTCGCCACCATCGGCCGTCGCGTCTGCGAGGTCGAGTCGGACCTCCTCGAGTTGCTCCCGTGGGGGACCCCAGCCACCCCACCGCCCGGTGGGCCGGACCGCCGCTCGGTGCCCTCGGGGCCGCGACCGCCCCACGACGTGCCTTCGGCCGGCGAGCTCCTCGACGCGGTGCGTGACTTCCTCGAGACCGACGTGGTGCCGGCCACCAGCGGCCGGGTGCGGTTCCACGCCCGGGTCGCGGCCAATGCGGTGGCCATCGTGGGCCGCGAGCTGGCCACCGCGGACTCGATGGCCGCCGCCCACCAGGCCAGGCTGGCTCGGCTGGGCATGGCCACCGACACCGAGCTGGCCGACGCCATTGCCGCCGGCCGCCTCGACGACCGTCTGGACGAGGTGGCCGACCTGGTCCGCGACGCGGTGGCCGACAAGCTGGCGGTGGCCAACCCGACCTACGCCACCGGTCGCCCCGGCCACTAGGCACCGAGCCTGGGCTGGATCGGCGCCGGGGGGACCCGCCTAGATTTGGCCCCGCATGCCTTCCCCCAAGATCCACCGGAGCCCCTACCCCGATGTCGAGATCCCCGACGCCACGCTGACCGAGCACGTGCTGGGCCCGGCAGCCAGGCGTGGCGATGCGGTGGCCCTCATCGACGGCACCTCGGGGGAGCACACCTCCTACGCCGCCCTGGCCGGCCTGGTCGGCGGGGCCGCCTCGAGGCTGGGCTCCCTCGGGATCGGCCCGGGCGGCACGGTCGCGCTCATGAGCCGCAACCAACCGGCCTTCGTGGTGGCGTTCCACGGCGCGGTGGCTGCCGGGGCCTGCATCACGCCGCTCAACCCGGTCCTCACCGTGGCCGAGGCGGCTCGCCAGGTCGCCGACGCCGGTGCCACGGTGCTGCTGGTCGACGACGCCACCGTCGACAAGGGTCACGAGATCGCCGAGGAGACCGGAGCAAGCGAGGTCGTGCTCGACCGCTCCTGGCTCGACCCGAACCAGGGACAACCGCTGCCGGAGCGTCCGGCGGGCCTGGACCCGGCCCGCTCGCTCGCCGCGCTGCCCTACTCGAGCGGGACCACCGGGCGTGCCAAGGGAGTCATGCTCACCCACCGGAACCTGGTCGCCAACCTGCTCCAGCTCGGCGCGGTGTGGCCATATCGCGAGACGGACGTGGTCTGCGCGGTCCTCCCGCTCTTCCACATCTACGGCCTCAACGTCATCATGAACCTCGCCCTGGCACGGGGCGCGACCGTGGTCACGCTGCCCCGGTTCGACCTCGAGACGTACCTGTCGGCCATCGAGCGCTACCGGGTCACCCGCCTCCACCTGGCTCCGCCGATGGTGCTCCAGATGGTCACCGACCCCCGGGCGGAGCGGTTCGACCTGTCCTCGGTGCGCTGGGCGGTGAGCGGAGCCGCGCCGCTCGACGCCGAGCTGGCCACCCGGTTCGAGGAGCGCTTCGGAGTGCCGGTGGTCCAGGGCTACGGCATGACCGAGGCGAGCCCGGGGACCCACAGCGTCTCCGAACAGGACCAGCATCGCGCCCCGGCCGGCTCGGTCGGCTGGCTGCTCCCGAATACCGAGGAGCGCCTGGTCTCGCCGGCGACCGAGGAGGACGACGAGACCGAGGGCGAGATCTGGGTCCGGGGACCTCAGGTCATGGCCGGCTACTTGCACGACCCCGACGCGACTGCGAGCACGCTCACCGCCGACGGCTGGCTGCGGACGGGCGACGTCGGGCGGGTCGAAGAGGGCGCGCTGTTCATCGTCGACCGGGTGAAGGAGCTGATTAAGTACAAGGGCTACCAGGTGCCGCCGGCCGAGTTGGAGGCCCTCCTGCTCACCCACCCTGCCGTCAGCGATGCCGCGGTGGTGGCGATGCCGCACGAGCTGGGCGGCGAAGCGCCCAAGGCCTATGTCGTGCTGAGCGCGCCGGTGGACCCCGACGAGCTCATGGCGTGGGTCGCGACCCGGGTCGCGCCCTACAAGCGGATCCGGGCCCTCGAGGTCGTCGACGAAATCCCCAAGTCCCCTTCGGGGAAGATCCTGCGCCGCGTCCTGCGGGAGCGGGCAGCAAGAGAAAGGCAGGCATGAGCAGCCCCCGCATGAACGTCGAGACCCTGAGCGCGATCGACGTCCACACCCACGTCCACAGCTCGATCCACGACGCGCCAGGCGAGCACCCGATGGACGCGATGTTCGACTACTTCGGATCCGACGTCGTGCATCCCACCGTGGTCGACCTGGCCACCTACTACCGGGAACGGAACATGGCCTGCGTGGCGTTCATGATCGACGCCACCGCGGCCACCGGGTCGCCTCCCCGTGTGTCCAACGAAGAGATCGCCGAGCTGGCCGCTGATCATGCAGACGTCGTCATCCCGTTCGGCTCGATCGACCCCCACTCCGGTGCCGCCGGGGTGGCCCGTGTCCGGCCCCTGGTCGAGCACCACGGCATCCGGGGCTTCAAGTTCCACCCCAACCAGCAGGCCTTCTACCCGAACGACCCCGACTACTACCCCCTCTACCGGGCCATCTCGGAGATGGGGGTGCCAGTGGTGTTCCACACCGGCCACACCGGGGTCGGCGCCGGGCTCCCGGGTGGCGGAGGCATCCGCCTCAAGTACTCGAACCCGATGCTCATCGATGACATCGCCACCGACTTCCCGGAACTGCAGATCATCCTGGCCCACCCTTCGTTCCCGTGGCAGGACGAGGCCATCTCCGTCGCCCTGCACAAGCCGACCGTCTACATCGACCTGTCCGGCTGGTCTCCGAAGTACTTCCCGGCCAACCTGGTGCAGTACGCCAACACGCTGCTCAAGGACCGTGTCCTCTTCGGATCGGACTATCCGGTTATCACGCCGGACCGCTGGCTGGCTGACTTCGAGCGGCTGGAGATCAAGCCAGAGGTCCGGCCGCTCATCTTGAAAGAGAACGCGATCAAGCTCCTGCGGTTGGACCGCTGACCCTGCAGACCGGGTGGGGAAGCCCGGGCATCGCCAAACACTCAACCGGGCGCGCGCCGCAACGGCCACCTCGGGACACCGACACCGGGATCGAACGCAGAGCCCAAAGCATCAGCTGATTCAGGCGAGCTGCCTGCGTCGCATTTCGATGATCCAGGGTCGATGATCGGCCTCCCGCCGCTCGAGACTCTTCGATGTCGCGACCTCTGCGAGCGGGCAACGCCGTCAGGGAAGGCGTAGGAGCCAATGAACGATCCCAGCACACGGACAAGTAGCGAGGATCGGGGCCCTGCGACCGCTTCGTCATACTTCGAGTGCTCACCCCTGCAATTCGCGATCCCTCCCCTGGCATTATGCGAATGAACCCTTGCAATACGCTAAACGGCACGCGGGCAGTCAAACCCTCCGGGTTCCCTGGTTGACCCGCTATTCAGTCCTTGAGACGGCGGGGTGAAGACCAGTTATCATCACCGCCCACGTCACCTTTCTTGTCCCGCAGCCAGCGTCGTGAGCACTCGCCACCTCTGTGCAGCTGGCGGGTGCTGGCAGTGGCCGCGCTCGTCGCCGGCGGGCTGTCCACGCTCGGCATTGTGGTCGCGTCGGCCGCAACAACAGTCGCGTGCTCGGTTTCGAGCCTGGCCTCGGCGGTCGCGACGGCCACGTCGGGTCCCGGGCCCAACTCCATCACCCTCACGAGTGGCTGTACCTACACATTCAGCACGCCAAACAACTCGACCGATGGGGGGAACGCCCTGCCGGTCATCACTGGGAACGTCATCGTCAATGGCAGCGGTGCAGTTCTCGCCCGTTCGACAGCGAGTGGTACGCCAGATTTCCGCTTCTTCGACGTGGCTCCGGGCGCGACCCTGACAATTAATGACCTCACACTCAGCGATGGTCTCGTAAACAATGGCCAACAGGGTGGAGGGGCAATTTACAACCATAGTGGTGCCACCCTCTCGATAAATGGGAGCACCTTCACCGGGAACTCTTCGCCGGCCACCTCGGGCACTACTGGTGGCGCGATCGACACCAGTGGCACGTTGACCGTGACCACCAGCTTCTTCGCCAACAACTCGGGCACCGAGGGCGGCGCCATCTTCAACCAGAACATCGCCAATGTCTCGACCAGCACGTTTTCGGGCAATACGGCTTTGATCTACGGCGGCGGTGCGCTGCAGAACGCCGGAGGCGGCAACCTGACGCTCTTCGCCGACACCTTCACCGAGAACTCCGGCCCCGGGGGCGGAGCGATCGACAACGATCACAGCCCCCTGAGCATCGATGACAGCACCTTCTCTGGGAACACGGCTGGGAGCAACGGTGGCGGGGCCATCGTCAACTACGGCGGCTCGATCACGATCTCCCAGTCCACGCTGGCCGACAACAGCTCGCCCTACGGCTCCGACCTTCTCAACTACACCAGTTCGACCATGACCCTCTCGATGAGCATCGTGGCCGACGGGACCGGGGGTGTGAACTGCGACCAGGTCGCCCCCATCACCGACAACGGCTACAACCTCGACAGCGGGTCGTCCTGCGGGTTCTCCAGTGCGAAGGGCTCACTGTCGAACACCGAGCCGAACCTGGATCCACTGGCATCGAACGGCGGACCGACACAGACCATGGCGCTGCCCCCCGGCAGCCCGGCGCTGGACGTCATCCCGTCGTCTGCACCCGGGTGCTCGGGCACGGCCGACCAGCGAGGGGTCTCACGCCCTCAGGGATCCGGGTGTGACATCGGGGCATATGAGCTGATCGTCAACAGCTCAACGACCCAGCCGCCAACCACCCCAACCGGGCTCACCGCCACGTCGGTCACGGCGACCTCGGTAAGCCTCAGCTGGAACCCATCCAGCAATGGGGTGACCGGCTACACGATCTTCCGGAATGGGGCGGCGATCGGCTCGACTGGGGGGCCGGATGCCACCAGCTTCACCGACTCGACCGTGGCGCCTTCGACCACCTATCAGTACACGGTGGAGGCCTTCGACGGGCTCACCAACTCCTCCCCCGCGTCCCAGCCACTCACGGTCACTACCGCGGTCCCACAAGGTGGGGTGGCCTTCGTCCAGGGCGCCTCGGTCAGCACCGGGTCGTTGGTCACGAGCGTCACCCTCCAGCTGGGCAAGGTGACCGCCGGTGACCTCCTCGTGGGGTGGTTCGGCCA
>JAJPJD010000024.1 GCA_021324355.1 Actinomycetota bacterium | reverse complement strand
CGGTGCCGGGCCAGCATGTCGAGCTCCTGGAAGGAGCCGTCGTCGAGCAAGTAGTCGATGCGCTCCCGGGCGGTCATCTTGCCCCGGGCATGGTGGCGCTCGATGGCGGCCGGCGACCCGGCGTTCAGGGCCTCGGATCGCCTGGCCAGCAGATCGTCGAGCCGCTGGTCGTGTCCCACCTGCGCCACGCTACCAAGCCCGCCGGAACCGGCTGGGTGGCCGCTGCTCACTCCTGCACGAGCTCGATGAGCGTCCCGAAGGCGGACTTCGGATGCAAGAAGGCGACCGTCGTCCCGCGCGACCCAGGCCGTGGGGCCTCGTCGATGGCCCGGGCCCCGGCCGCTTGGGCCGCCGCCAGCGCGGCCGCGCAGTCCTTCACCCGGTAGCCGACGTGGTGCAACCCCTCGCCCCGCTGGGCCAAGAACCGGGCCACCGTCGAGCCGTCGCTGGTCGGGGTGAGCAGCTGGATGTAGGAGTCCGCCACTTTGACCAGGGCTTCTTCGACCGCATCGGACTCGACCACCTCTCGGTGGACGACTTTGGCCCCGAAGGTCCGCTCGTAGAACGAGATCGCCGCCTCGAGGTCGGACACCGCGATGGCCACGTGGTCGACCTCGGTCAGCTGGCCGTCGGGTTGGGAGGTCATCCCTCGTGCCTCCGGAACAGCGTGATCCGGTCCTCGCCGACCCGGGCCCGAAGCTCGGGGTCGTCGATCCCAAGCCCCTGGCGCGGTGCCAGGCACAGGACGCCGATCTTGCCCTCGTGGAGGTTCTTGTGGACCTGGTAGGTCGCCTCACCGACCTCCTCGAGCGGGTAGACCGCCGACAGCGGCGGGAGGATCTTGCCCTCGCAGATCAGCCGGTTGGCGTCCCAGGCCTCCCGGTAGTTGGCGAAGTGCGAGCCCTTGATGGTCTTGAGCTTCATCCACAGGTGCCGGTTGTCGTACTCGATCATGTACCCCGAGGTGGCGGCGCAGGTGACGATGATGCCGCCCCGCTTGGCCACGAACACCGACGCCCCCATGGTCGAGCGGCCGGGGTGCTCGAAGACGATGTCGGGATCCTCGCCCACCAGGGCTCGGATGTCCTTGCCGAAGCGCCGCCACTCGGCCTCGTCCTGGTGGAACTCGTCCTTCCAGAAGCGGTAGCCGGCCGCCTTGCGGTCGATGACCGCCTCGACCCCGAGCTCGTGGAGGAGGTCCACCTTGTCGGGCGAGGAGACCACGCCAATGGGAATGCCCCCGCCGTTCAGCACGTACTGGACCGCGTAGCTGCCGAGCCCGCCGGTCGCACCCCACACGAGGACCCGGTCCCCCTGCTTGATGGGGGCCCCGTTCGGCGAGACCAGCATGCGGTAGGCGGTCGAGTTGCACAGCGCGTTGACCGCCGCCTCCTCCCAGGTCAGGTGCGCCGGCTTGGGCATGAGCTGGTTCGCCTTCACTAGCGCGATATCGGCCAAGCCTCCGAAGTTGGACTCGAATCCCCAGATCCGCTGGTTGGCCGCCAGCATCGAGTCGTCGTGCGCGCCCGGGTCCTGGTCGTCGACGAAGTTGCAGTGGATGGTCACCTTGTCGCCGCTTCGCCAGTTGCGCACCGCCGAGCCGACCTTGAGCACCACCCCGGAGGCGTCGGAGCCGAGCACGTGGTAGTTGAGCGCGTGGCGAGCCCCCCACCGGCTCTCCTTGCCCAGCCGGTCGAGGAACCCGAAGGTGGGGAGCGGCTCGAAGATGGACGTCCACACGGTGTTGAAGTTGATCGCCGAGGCCATCACCGCGACGTAGGCCTCGTCGGGGGCCAGCTCGGGCAGCGCCACCTCCCCCACGTGCAGCGACTTGCGGGGGTCCTTCTCGGCCGACTCCATCCCCTCGAACATGGCAGCCTCATCCCGGCGGACGAACGCGGCTCGATAGGTCTCGGGCATGGGCAGCTGGGCGAGCTCCTCGCCGGGAGCGCCGTCGAGGACGGCCTGCAGGATGGTGTCCATGGCCCGCAAAGATACCCGGGGCAATAAGATTGAGCGTCTGCCAAGGTCAGGAGGTCAGCCATGCCCGGATCCGTCATCGTCGCCGGAGCCCGGACGCCGATCGGCAAGCTGTCGGGGATCCTCTCGGGGTTCAGTGCCCAGGAGCTGGGCGGCTTCGCCATCGCCGAGGCGCTGCGTCGGGCCCAGGTGGCCCCCGAGCAGGTCGACTACGTGCTCATGGGCCAGGTGCTCCAGGCCGGTCAGGGCCAGATCACGGCCCGCCAGGCCGCCAGCCGGGCCGGCATCCCGATGTCGGTCCCGGCCACCACCATCAACAAGGTCTGCCTGTCCGGCCTCAACACCATCTACCTGGCCGACCAGATGATCGCGGCCGGAGACGCCGAGATCGTGGTGGCCGGGGGGATGGAGTCGATGAGCCGTGCTCCGCACCTGCTGCCCGACGCCCGGACCGGGTATCGGCTGGGCGACGGCACCCTGGTCGACTCGATGATGCACGACGGACTCACCTGCGCCTTCGACCACTGCGCGATGGGCCTGGCGACCGACCGCTACAACAGCTCGACCGCCAAGATCAGCCGGGAGCGCCAGGACGCGTTCGCCGCCGCCTCCCACGAGAAGGCGGCGGCCGCGGCCAAAGAGGGGCGGCTGGCCGAGGAGATCGTGCCGGTCGAGGTGCCCCAGCGCCGGGGCGACCCGCTGCTGGCCGACACCGACGAGGGGGTGCGCCCGGGCACCACGCCCGAGTCTCTGGCCGCGCTGCGGCCGGCGTTCGACACAGACGGCACCATCACCGCCGGCAACGCCTCGCAGATCTCCGACGGCGGGGCGGCGGTCGTCCTGGCGTCCCCGGACAAGGCTCGCCAGCTCGGCGTGCAGCCGCTGGGCGAGTTCGTCGCCTACGGCCAGGTGGCCGGCCCCGACCCCTCCCTGTTGCTGCAGCCGGCCCGGGCCATCGAGAAGGCAGCCGGCCGCGCCGGGGTCTCGGTCAGCGACATCGACCTGTTCGAGATCAACGAGGCCTTCGCGGCCGTCGGGCTGGCCTCGATCGACCAGCTCGGGATCCCCGAAGACCGGGTCAACGTGAACGGCGGGGCAATCGCCCTCGGCCACCCGATCGGCATGTCCGGAACCCGCCTGGCCCTGACCGCGCTCTTGGAGCTGCGGCGCCGCCAGGCCGCGCTGGCCGCGGTGGCCCTGTGCGGCGGGGGCGGCCAGGGGGACGCATTGCTCGTCCGCTCGCTCTGACCGAAAATCTGCGAGTAGTGGCGTGATGTAGGTTTAGAGGCCGCGCATATAGGCGCCGTGCGCGGCCCTGTCAAGGGTTTCCCTGCTGGGGCTGATGATCATCCACCGGTCGTGGGATCGGCCCCGAGATGATCGGGGTGCTCATCCAACCCACCACGACCAAGTGGAGGTACCCACCATCATGCGCGTGCTTGACCCCGAAGTGGTCGAAACCGTCTGGAGGGCCCGTTGCACCCCGACTGCCGGTCCACGCAGAGAACTATCCGCTCGGCTGTCAGCAGCCCTGGGTTTCTGACCGGGGCGGCTTCGAGGTGGTGCTCGTGCGCCTCGTCACTGATCAACCAATGATTCGGCTGGGAGGACGCCTCAGTGGCTCGCGCCCGGGGCGCACGCCCGAGTTCGACAGTTGGAGCCGGATTCTGGGCACTTCCGACGAAGAAATACCCGGTCAGGACATTGACCAGGTCTCCAGAGGTCCGAGGTTACTAGGCACACGTCT
>JAJPJD010000026.1 GCA_021324355.1 Actinomycetota bacterium | reverse complement strand
TTGGTCAAGGTTGCCGGGTTGATCCGATGACGGTCCAGAAGCCGACCAGATAGAGAGACCAGCCTCGGCCGGCGATTGGCCAGGGCGCCTATTTCAGGTCGAAGTAGTCAGCCGGCCGGTGTCCCAGGATCACTCGCAGCCCAGGCGGAAGCGTCTCCTGCCCGAAGGACACCCCTACGCTTCCCTCGATCCCCTCCTCAGCCAAGATCTCCGGCAGTGCCGAGGTATCCACAAGGATGTTGTCGTGCCGCTCGTCGTCGCGTCGCCAGGAGCCGTCCTCGTTCCGGCTGAAGATGGCCATCTCACGGACAAAGCGGTCCGGCGTGGGAACTGCGAAGCGGGTCACCAACGCCCAGTCCCTTGACACCCATCCGCGATCGGGCCAGGCCCTCCGAACTCGTGCCCATTCCAGATCGCAGATGTCCAGGGCCAGGATTCCACCGGGGCGAACTGCCCTGGCGGCGGCCACCAAGCCGCGGCGCAGCGAGCCTTCGTCAGGCAGATAGTTGAGGACGTGGCCGACTGATACGACAGCATCTCCTGGCGGAAGCGCGTCGTCGGGGAGGACGACTTGCTCGATCGCCTCGGCGTCTGGCACGTACTGCCGGGCCAGCGTCAACATCGCGGGAGAAGCGTCGGTTGCGATCACCCGGTGTCCGGCATCGAGAAGGTGTCGAGTGAGAAGCCCACTGCCGCAGCCCATCTCGACGACGACCCCACCTCGATCACGGACCGGCTCCAACAGTTTGAGGATCCCCGGGGCACACAGGTCGGCGTGGAATCCGAAGCCGAGGTGGTGGACCCGAGCCAGGTCCGCTCGGTAGTACGCCATCGGCCAGAGTCTGGCACGTCTCGTCCTCGGTCCCGCTGTGGTTGTCGCTCCGGAAGCTTTGCGGTGGCTTAGCAGGTGCCGCCGGTCCCATCCACCACGAGAGGAACGGCACGGACCATCTCGAGTACCTCGCCGCCGTGCTCAGCGCCGAGGTCGACCACACCCGGCAACGTCGGCTCTCCGCCCGGCTTCGTTTCGCCCACTTCCCGTTCCACTCTCGAAGAGTTCGACTTCGACTTCCAGCCCTCCATCGACCCCAAAGTCCTCTTCGACCTGGCCGAGCTCGACTTCGTGGCTGAGGGACCGCCCATCCTCCTTCTCGGTCGTCCGGGTCCCGGCAAGTCCTACCTCGGTGTCGCCCTCGGGATCCGCGCGGTGGAAGCGGGCTATCGGGGCTACTTCACCGGAGCGACCGAGATGACCAAGGCCCTCGTGGCCGCCTGGGCCGAGGGCACCTTCAACCCGAAGATCCGCACCTCCACGGCGCCGAGCGTGCTGATCATCGACGACGTCGGGATCACGCCTTTCGACCGCACGGAGGCCAACGCCTTCTTCCAAGTAGTCAACCGCCGCTACGAACTGCGCTCGGCCACCATCGTGATGACCAACCGGGGCCTGCCGGCCTGGGCCGAGCTCTTCGGTGGTGACTCGGTCGTCGCGGCGGCCATCTTGGACCGCCTGCTCGACCCGCGCCAAGGTCATCAACATCAAAGGTCCGTCGTGGCGCCTGCGCGAACACGAGGCGCTGACCAAGCTGCTCGCCGACATGACCGACCCACCCGACAAACCCCCGAGGAGGCGGGGCTAGCCTGCTGCCGGAGCACGGGCTCAACGCGAATTTCGGTGAGCGAAACCCGCGACGTTCCGTGAGCGCCGCGACAGCCAATCATCGAGGGTTGGCAGCTCGTCTCACCGGCGCCGTGACTCATCAGCCACCGGACTACTTCTGGCGTCATCATGGGGGGTGTGGTGCTCCTCTCACTGCCGGGTGGCACAATCGACCCCATGGCACGCCGTAGGACGCTCCGCTCGCAGCTCTACCGAACCGCCCGCGACCTCGGCAACGTCCGGGCCGCCGTGAGGGGTCCGGGGCTCAGGCGCGACGTGGGCCGCGGTGGCAGGTGCCACGCTCCCCGAGCTGATGCACCGCCTCGGACACCGACGCACACTGCGGCACTGCGCTACCAGCACGCCACAAGCGACCGCCACCGCGAGGTCACGGACAAGTTGGGCGCGCTACTCAATGCACCCGCCAAGGACGACGACGAAGGGGCCGAGGTGGTCGAGATTGCCCCTCGTTGAATCTCGCTATTCAACGTAGATTCAACGCCCCGCCTACGACTGACAGCGCCCGGCCGCATCGCCGGGCGTTTGTCCTGCTCAAAGTGTGTGTCGGAGGGGGGACTTGAACCCCCACGCCCTTGCGGGCACCAGCCCCTCAAGCTGGCGCGTCTGCCTATTCCGCCACTCCGACCAGCACAGCAGTTGGCCCCGCTCGACTCTACCCGGGCTCTCCGGGGCGACTCGGCACGTGGGCCCCCGGGAGGGTCGGCGTCCCGGTGAAGGTGACCGGCTCTTTCACCAGGCGAGCCCAGTCCAGGACAGACGCGAACAGGCCCGGCCAGTACGGACCCGGCGTGACGCCGGTGATCGACGCCGACCAGGCCAGCACGTCGGGCTCGCTGAACAGGGGGAGCCCGACCATGTCCGCCCACAGCTGGCGGTCTATCTCGGCGTAGATCGGCTCGGCGCTGACCGGGTTCAGTTTGCGCGCCGCCTCGGTGAACAGGGTCTCGACCTTGGTGGACACGTACCCGCTCCAGTCCTGCGAACCGGTGCTGCCCGGCACGTCCAGTAACGGCGTGTACCACGCGCTGGTCCGCGTCGGGTACGGCCCGCCGTGCAGGGCAACGACCGCCAGGTCGGCTCGACCGGCGGCCAGGATGCTTCCGGCGCCCGCAGCACTGGAAGCCGTGGCCACGCTCACGGCGATTCCCTCGGCCCGGAGCTGGCTGGCCACGACCGCGGCCGCGGCCGCGGCCCAGCCGTCCCCGCCGTCCACCGCCAGCCGAAGCACCAGCGGGCTTCCCTCGGCGTTGGTCCAGGCTCCGGTGGCGCCCTTCACGAACCCGGCCTCCTCGAGGGCTCTGGCCGCGGCCGCAGCATCGCCGGTCGGCGGGAGGGTCGAGGCCGAGATCGGCGTGGTGGTCGTGGGAGCCCCAGGTTGGGTGGTCGTGGTGGTGGTCGAGTTCGCCGGCAGCGGGGCCGGGGTGCTCGGGTAGGTCGGCTGGCCCTGGGCGAACAGGTGGCTGGTGGCCGGCGCGATGGCGACGTCGGCCCAGCTCGCCGTCTTGTCCACCAGCTCCTGGCGGTTCAGGGCGTAGGCGATCCCGTCCCGCACCAGCGGGTCAGCGGTGATCCCGCTCGCGGTCGCAAACTCGAGCTCGACGAAGGTATCTGAGATCGACATGGCACTCTTCACCTCAGGCATCGAGGTCACCTCCTGGAGGAACGCCGGGGTGAACGAGTTGGGCGCAGCCACGTCCACCTGGTGGTCGGCCAGCCAGTGCGCCAGCTGGAGCGGTCCGTCGGCCACCCGGATCACCACCTTGGCAAGCCGGGGCGGCTGCCCCCACCAGCGGGGGTTCCTGGTCAGGGTGATTCGGGTCGGGGTCGCTGACGAGATCACGAACGGCCCTCCGGACAGGTCGACCGCCGGGTCGACCGTGCCGCACGGCGGGCTCCACCCAATCCGCTCGAGGATGTGGGCCGGGAGCAGATCCGAAAAGAGGCTCTCCCAGTCCGCGTAGGGGGTCGAAAACACCACGGTGAGCGTCCGGCCGTGGTCGGACGGGGTCATGGTCGAAATGTCGTCGTAGCCCAAGGTGCTGGCCACGTCGGCGTCGCCGCCGGTCAGCCCCAAGGGCACTGAGCGCTGGTGCTCCCAGGCGTAGATGAAGTCGGACGCCGTGATCGGCACCCCGTCGGACCATACCGCCTTGGGGTTGATGGTGTACACGACGGTCTCGGGGGAGGTCGAGTGCAGCTCGGCCTGCTCGATCAGCGCCGGGTCGTAGACGGCCTGACCCTGCTCGTCCACCGAGAAGGCGCTCGGAAGCACCAGGCTCAGCACCAGCTGATCAGCCGGGGTGTCACCAGACGCGGTGTTGGGGTTGCACCCGGTCGGCGCCTGGTCGATCCCGACGGTGACCGTCCCGCCGATGGCCGGCACTGCCGTCATCGCAGGCGGCCGGGGTCGCGCGCTGCCGCAGCCGGAGAGCACCGACGCGACGGCGGTCACCACCAGAAGGGACGCCACCCGGCGCCGCCCGAACGGGCAGCGCCCCCGGTGGCTCACTGCAGCCGGAGGTCCAAGGTGAGCGAGGTGAGGGCGAAGATGATGGCGACGGTCACCGTGATCCGGTCCAGGTTCCGCTCCACCACCGTCGAGCCGGAGGCCGCCGCCCCCACGCCCCCGAACATGTCCGAGAGACCGCCGCCCTTCCCGCTGTGCATGAGGATCAAGAAGACGAGGCCGATCGCGGAGATGATCTCGACGACGACGTACACCACCGTCAGCACGCAGACTCCTTGGGCAGGCCGCGACCGCGCTGTGGCGATCTCCTCTCAGCTGGCAGCAGAACGGTAGCAGGCCGCGACCGATCGGATGACCTCGGCGAACTCGGCCGCCTGCAGACTGGCCCCGCCGACCAGCAGCCCGTCGACGTCCGGCTCGGCCACGAAGTCGGCCGCGTTGGCGGCGCTCACCGACCCCCCGTACTGGATCCGCACCCCCGCCGCGGCCTCCGCCCCGCCGGCCGCCGCCACCAGGGACCGGATGAACGCAGCAGCGTCGGAGGCGTCCACATGGCTCGCCGGCCGACCGGTGCCGATGGCCCAGACCGGCTCGTAGGCGACCACGAGCGACGCCATGGCCTCGGGTGCGAGGACCTGGAGGACCGGCTCCAGCTGGGCCCGGAGCCGTTGCTCGGTGGTGCCAGCGTCCCGCTGCTCGGCGGTCTCCCCGACGCAGACGATCGGCACCATGCCGTGGCGTCGGACCGCCTGGACCGTGGCCACGACCTGGCTGTCGTCCATGCCGAACAGCTGCCGGCGCTCGGAGTGTCCGACGATGACGTAGCGGACGCCAAGGCGGGCCAGCATCGGCGCAGCCACCTCCCCGGTGAACGCTCCCTGGTCGGCGCTGTGGCAGTGCTGGGCCCCGAGCACGAGGGGCAGGTGCTCGCCCTCGATCAGGAGCTGGACCGTGCGCAGGTCGGTGAACGGCGGGTGGACCGACACCTCGACCCCTTGCTCGGAGGGCCCGAGGCGCAGGCTCAGGTCCCGTACCGTGTGCAGGGCCGCGATGTGGTCGTGGTGCATCTTCCAGTTGGCGCTGACCAGGGGCCGCCGGCCGGCGCGCTCGACGGAGTCCCTGGTCGCCGCCACGGGGTCGGTCAGGACCGGTACGCCGAAGGCGCGTTCGGTGCGCCTCGCAGCGCCGCCAGGGCCGGCAGGTCGCCGTGCTCGAGCAGTGCCAGCGAGGCGCCGCCGCCGGTGGAGACGAAGTCGATGCGCTCGGCCACGCCCAATCGGTCGATGGCCCGCACGCTGTCCCCGCCGCCCACCACCGTGTGGCCGGGACACGCCGCGACCGCCTGGGCGATCCGCCGCGTCCCTTCGGCGAACCGGGGGTCCTCGAATGCCCCCAGTGGCCCGTTCCAGAACAGGGTCTTGGCGGAGGCGATCGCCTCCTCGAAGGCCGACGCGGTGTCAGGGCCGATGTCCAGCCCCTGCCAGCCATCGGGGATGTGGGGCCCGAGCACCTTGGTGTCCGACACCCCCGGGACCCCAGCCCCGAGCGCCCGCCCACCGGGCTCCAGGGCGACCACGTCGCTGGGCAACAGGATCGGGGCCTCCTGCTCGACCAGGAGCGCACGGCACTCCTCGAGGTGCTCGGGGTCCACGATCGAGGACCCCACCTGGCGCCCCAGGGCAGCGAGGAAGGTGAACGCCATGGCACCGCCGACCGCGATGACGTCGGCCACCGCGGCCAGGGAGCGGACGACCCCGATCTTGTCGGCCACCTTGGCTCCCCCCAGGACCACCACGAACGGCCGTTTCGGTTGGCGCAGCAGGCCGCCCAGCACCTCGACCTCCCGGGCCAGCAGGCGTCCGGCCGCGCTGGGGAGGCGGCGGGGCGGCCCGACCACCGACCCGTGCGCCCGGTGGGCCACGCCGAAGGCCTCGTTGACGTAGGCGTCGAAACCGGCCACCAGCCGGTCAACGAACTCCGGGGCGTCAGCCTTCTCCCCCGGGTCGAACCGCAGGTTCTCGAGCAGCTCCACCTGCGGGCACAGCTCGTGCAGGCGCCGGGCCACCGGCTCCATGGTCCAACGGGGGTCGAACGCACCGTCGGGCCGCCCCAAGTGGGAGCAGACCGTAACCCGGGCCCCCCTGGCCTGCAGCCAGCCCAGCGTCTCCAGCGAGGCCCGGATGCGGAAGTCGTCGGCGACCCAGCGCTGTCCGTCCCGCTCGTCCAAGGGCACGTTGTAGTCGGTCCGCACCAGGACTCGGGCGCCTTCGAGCGGCGGCAGGTCCTCCAGCAGCGGCAGTCCGGCCAAGGGGCTCTCAGCGCCCACCGCACCTCCGCCCCGCCGCCGGCCCGAGCTCATCGCGATCGTCCGACCAGCAGCACCAGGTCGACCAGCCGGTTGGAGTATCCCCACTCGTTGTCGTACCAGCCGCTGGCCTTCACCAACGTGCGCTCCCCCACTGGCTGGGCCAGGGTCAGCGTGGCGTCGAAGATGCACGACGCCGGGTTCCCCACGACGTCGGAGGAGACGATCGGGTCCTCGGTGTAGTCGAGGACCGCGGCCAGCGGTCCCTCCCGTGACGCAGCCTCGAAGGCTCGGTTGACCTCCTCGACGCCGATCGTGCCCGGGACCACCACGGTGAAATCGGTCACCGAACCGCAGGCCACCGGGACTCGGAACGCCGCCCCGTCGAGCCGGCCGGCCATCTCGGGGAGGACTTGGTGGGTGGCGCGGGCGGCGCCGGTCACGTTCGGGACGATGTTGATCGCCGCGGCCCGGGCGCGTCGCGGGTCTCTGTGGGCGAGGTCCAGCAAGTTCTGGTCGTTGGTGTAGGCGTGCACGGTGGTCATCAACCCGCCCTCGATGCCAAAGCTGTCCTCGATGACCTTGACCATCGGGACGAAACAGTTGGTCGTGCACGAAGCATTGGAGATCACATGGTGCAGCGCCGGGTCGAATGCCCGATCGTTCACCCCGATGACGACCGTGAGGTCGGCGTCCTCGGAGGGCGCGGTGACGATCACCCGTTCGGCCCCGCCCTTGAGGTGGGCACTGGCCTTCGAGCGAGAGCGGAAGAGCCCAGTGGCCTCGAGCACCACCTCGACTCCGAGGTCGTCCCAACGCAGCCCGGCCGGATCGCGCTCGGACAGCACGGTGATCCGCCGCTCCCCCACCACCAGGTCCGACCCGTCGACGCCCACCGGCACCGCGAGCCGTCCCTGGGTGGAGTCGTAGCGCAGGAGCTGGGCATGCGCATCGGGCGAGGTCAGGTCGTTCACCGCGACCACGTCGATGTCGGCCCCCGAGGCGATCACCGCCCGGAGGAAGTTCCGACCGATGCGCCCGAAGCCGTTCACCCCTACCCGAACACTCATCGCCGCTTACCTCCGGCCGATGCCCTTGTCGTTGGGTTCTCCTCGGCGACCTGCCCCGGCTGCACGAGCGCTCATCCGAGCAGACCGACCAGCGCCTCCGCCAGTCTGCCAGGGTCGTGGACCCGGCCGGCGGGATCGGTCAGCACGGTGTCGGTCACCGGGAGCCCGACCGTGCCGAGTGCCATGCCGGCCGAGGTGTCGCACAAGACCTGGTCTACCCGGATGCCGTGGGCTTCGAGCGCCGAGAGGTGGCGACCGACGTCGTAGCCCTGGGTCTCGGGGATCTGGGGCCGCAGGTTGCAGACGAACACCCGCTGGGCCCCGGTGGCCGCGATCGCCCGGGCCAGCTCGGGCACCGCGGCGGCCGCGATGACGCTCGTGTACAGCGATCCTGGCCCGATGACCACTTGGTCAGCCTCGAGCACCGCCTCGATCGCGCTGGGCGGCGGCGAGGCGTCCTGCGGGACCAGCGACACCGAGCGGATCCGGCCTGCCCGGGACACCGCGACCTGGCCCTCCACTTCGCCGTTGGAGGAGTCTGCCTTCAAGACCACCGGCTCGGTGGTGGCCGGCAGGACCCTGCCCACCGCACCGAGCAGCCGGGCTGCCTCGTCGATCCCCCGGACCAGGTCGCCGGTCGCCCCGACCAGCCCGGCCAGGATCAGGTTGCCCAGCGCGTGGCCGGCCAGCTCTCCCTCCTCGAACCGCCTCGCAAAGGCGATCGCCAGCGGGCTGTCCTCGTCGGCCAGCGCGACCAGGCACTTGCGCACGTCGCCGAGCGCCACCACGTCGAGCAGTTCCCGCAGCCGGCCACTGGAGCCTCCGTCGTCAGCCACCGAGACGATGGCGGTGATCCGGTCGGTGTAGCGGGTGGCAGCTCTCAGGGTCACTGCGGTCCCGTGTCCGCCCCCGATCGCCACCACTCTCGGGCCGCTCATCGGCGCGTCCCGATCACCGGTCCACATCCCGGTGGAACACGCTGGCCGAGATCCCGCGCTCGGCCAGCCGTGCTCGCAACTCGTCCGCCAGCACCACCGAGCGGTGGCGGCCGCCGGTGCAGCCGATCGCGATGGTGAGGTAGGACTTGCCCTCCCGCACGAACCCGGGCTCGAGCGACACCAGCAGGTCGACCACCTTGTCGAGGAAGCTCTGGGTCTCCGGTTGGCCCAGCACGAACTCGCGCACCGCGTCGTCGGTCCCGCTCAGGGCACGCAGGCTCTCGACCCAGTACGGGTTGGGCAGGAAGCGGCAGTCGAACATCACGTCGACGTCGAGGGGGATCCCGTGCTTGTAGCCGAACGACACGATCGAGGTCTGCATGGCGGTGAGGCCGGGCTCGGTGCCGAACAGCTCCAGGATTCGGACCCGCAGCTGGTTCACGTTGAGGTCGCCGGTCTCGATCACCACGTCGGCCTCGGCGCGCAGTGGCTCCAGCCGCCGGCGCTCGTCGGCGATCGACTCCTCCACCCCCCGTGCAGCCAGTGGGTGGCGCCGCCGGGTGCCCTCGAACCGGCGGACCAGCACGTCGTCTGGCGCGTCGAGGAACAGGACCCGGACCCGGTGCCGGGACCGGCGCAGGGTGTCGAGAATGGGCGGGATGTCCTCGTAGGGCTCGGTGCCCGCTCGGCCGATGACCAGGGCGATGCGGTCGCCCTCCACCCCGGGTCGGCCCACCAGGTCGGCCACTCGGGTGATGAGAGCCGGTGGCAGGTTGTCGATGACGAACCAGCCCAAGTCCTCGAGCGCCGCCCCCACGGTGGACCGGCCGGCCCCCGACATGCCCGTCACGACGAGGAACTCGCCCATGCCGACCCCAGTCTTGCCGATCAACCGGCGCCCTGGCGTGCCCGGGCCCTCAGCGGGGCTCGGTGCCGACGAGCCGGGCCGCCAACGCCTCGGCCACCGGCGCGGGCAGCCAGCTCAGGGCGGCGAGCTCTTCGGGGGTCGCCGCCTGCAGGGCCCGCACGCTGCCGAAAGAGGCCAGCAGCCGCCGGCGACGAGCCGGACCCAGCCCCGGGATCCCGTCGAGGACGCTCTGGGTCATCCGCCGACCCCGCCGCTCCCGATGGAAGCTGACGGCGAACCGATGGGCCTCGTCCCGGACCCGCTGGAGCAAGTAGAGCGCCTCAGAGCCCCGTGGGATCCGGATGGGCTGCTCGGCTCCGGGCCGGTAGACCTCCTCGAACTGTTTGGCCAGGGCCGCGACCTCGATCTCGTCGGCGAGGCCCAGCTGGGAGAGGACCCGCACCCCGACCGACAGCTGGCCCCGGCCGCCGTCGAGCAAGAGCAGCTGCGGTGGGTAGGCGAACCGTCGACGGGCTCTGGCCCGGCGCTTGCTCAGATCCTCTTCCTCACCGCGCGTCGCCCGCTCGGCCCGCTCGGCCCGCTCGGCCAGCAGGTTGGTGAGTCGCCGGGTCAGGACCTCCTCCATCGCGGCGTAGTCGTCGTTGCCGGTCACACCCTTCAAGGCAAACCGCCGGTAGTCGGACTTCTTGGCCAACCCGTCCTCGAAGACCACCATGGAGCCCACGTAGTCGGTGCCCTGCAGGTGGCTCATGTCGAAGCACTCGATCCGAAGCGGCGCCTGGCGCAGGCCCAGCACCGCTTGGAGCTCGGTCAAGGCCCGCGACCGGGCGTTGTGGTCGGCCGCACGGCGGAGCCGATGGCGAGCCAAGTCCTCAGCCGCGTTCCGGGTCACCGTCTGGTGCAGGGTCCGCTTCTCCCCCCGCTGGGGCACGGCCAGACTCACCGGGCCGCCCCGCAGCCCGGAGAGCCAGTCGGTCAGGGCCTGGTGCGACTCGGGCAGGACGGGCACCAGCACCCTCCGGGGCACGTCCGCGCCGGGGACGCCGTAGAGGTCCTGGAGGACCCGCTCGATCAGCTGCGCCGTGGTCAGGTCCTCCACCTTGTCGGCCACCGAGCCGCTGCGACCGACCACCCGCCCCTTGCGCACGTGGAACACCTGGATCGCCGCTTCGAGGTCGTCCTCGGCCACGCCGATGAGGTCGAGGTCTTCGGACCGCCCCGAGACCATCTGCTGGGTCTCGGCCGCCCGCATCACCGCGGCCAACCGGTCTCGCAACCGGGCGGCCCGCTCGAACTCGAGGGCCGCCGAGGCCTCCTCCATTTCTGCTCGGAGGCGCCCGAGGACCCGGCCGTGTCGCCGGAGAGGAGAGGACCCGGCCGTGTCGCCGGAGAGGAAACGCATGAGGTCCTCGATCATCTGGTGGTACCGCTCGGGCTCCACCGCGCCGACGCACGGGCCGGAGCAGCGCTCGATGTCGTAGAGCAGACAGGGGCGCCCGAGCCGGGCATGGCGGGCGAACTTCGCGTCCGAGCAGGTTCGCACTGGGAAGCTCCGCAGCAGCAGGTCCAGGGTCTCGCGGAGCGACTTCACGTGGCCGTAGGGCCCGAAGTACCGCACCCCCTTGCGCTTGGCGCCGCGGACGATCATGGGCCGAGGCCACTCGTCGCCGACGGTGATCGCCAGCCACGGGTAGCTCTTGTCGTCCTTCAGACGCACGTTGTAGCGGGGCTTGTGGGCCTGGATGAGCGCGTGCTCGAGGATCAGCGCGTCGACCTCGGTGTCCACCACCACCCACTCGACCCGCTCGGCCTGGGCCACCATCTGCGCGGTCCGAGGTGCCAGCGCCGCCGGGTCCGCCCAGTACGCCGGCAGGCGGTGGCGGAGGGACTTGGCCTTGCCGACGTAGAGCACCTGGCCGTCGCGGTCGACGAACTGGTAGGAGCCAGGGGCGTCGGGGATGCTGCTCGTCGGCGGGCGAACCTGCACGCTCCCACTCTCGCGCCGGCGGCCGGCCGACCCGGCCGTGCCGGGTGCCGTTCGACCGTGACCGCCTACACTGGGTGGTGCCGGCCTGGTACCCCGGCGACACACCGGCTCTGAGACCGACACCCCCGCGGATGGGCGACCAGGCTGTCCCCGCCGGTCAGATCAGAGCCCTCCCCACGAGGGGGTCATCCATGCTCCGACTCCAGGGTCCGCTCCCCGAGCGCTACACGACGGCCACTGCCGAGCAGCTGGCCGAGTGGATCGGCTCGGCCAAGGCTGCCCTCGGCCGCCGCGTCCTCATCCTCGGCCACCACTACCAGCGGGACGAGGTCATGGCCTGGGCGGATGCCAGAGGCGACTCCTTCGGGCTCTCCCGTATCGCCGCCGCCCGCTCGGAGGCGGAGTTCATCGTCTTCTGTGGCGTGCACTTCATGGCGGAGTCGGCGGACATCCTCACCGCCCCCCACCAGCAGGTCCTGCTGCCTGACCTCAACGCCGGCTGCTCGATGGCCGACATGGCCGACATCGACGAGGTCGAGGAGGCGTGGGACCAGCTCGGTCGGGTCATCGACGTCGACCGGCTGGTCCCCATCACCTACATGAACTCCTCGGCCGCCCTCAAGGCGTTCGTCGGGGACCACGGCGGCGCGGTGTGCACCTCCTCCAACGCTCGAGCTGTCCTGTCGTGGGCCCTACGGCCGGCTGGCGCGGGAGGTGCCGGCGGGGACAAGGTCCTCTTCTTCCCCGACCAGCACCTCGGGCGCAACACCGGCTACGACCTGGGCTACACCAGCGACGACATGGCGGTGTGGGACCCGCGGCTCGAACGGGGCGGCCTGGATGAGGCCACCGTCAAGGCGGTCACCCTGCTGTTGTGGAAGGGCCACTGCTCGGTGCACCAGCGCTTCTCGCCCGAGCACGTACGGGCCTTTCGCCAGGAGCACCCGGAGGGCATCGTGCTGGTGCACCCGGAGTGCGCCCACGAGGTGGTGGAGTTGGCCGACCACGTGGGGTCGACTGATGCCATCATCCGGGCCGTCAACGCCGCCCCGCCGGGATCGGTCATCGGCATCGCGACCGAGATCCACCTGGTCAAGCGGCTGGCCGACGAGCATCCCGACAAGCAGATCTCGTGCCTCGACCCGTTGGTCTGCCCCTGCTCGACCATGTTCCGGATCGACGCCCCCCACCTGGCCTGGGTGCTCGAGGGCCTGGTGGCAGGCGAGGTGCGGAACCGGATCACGGTGGACGACCGGACCGCGGCCGCGGCCAGAGTCGCGCTGGAGCGGATGCTGGCCATCACCTGAGCCCCCGACAGGGGGATGGTGGACACCGGCACATCGGGGGGCCAAGCTGGTGGCGGGCGCCATCTGGCGGCCTTCGGAGACCCCCATGGACACGGCGCGCATCGGCATCCTGATCGTGGCGTACAACGCCGCGGCGACCTTGGCCCAGGTCCTCGACCGGATCCCCGAGAGCGTTCGGTCACGGGTGGCCGAGGTGCTGGTGTTCGACGACCACAGCCAGGACACGACCTACCTGGTCGGGCTGGGCTACAAATCGATCGCGCCCGACCTGCCGCTCACCGTCGTCCGGCACGATCGCAACCTCGGCTACGGCGGGAACCAAAAGGCCGGCTACCGCTGGGCGATCGAGCACGGCCTGGACATCGTGGTCCTGCTGCACGGCGACGGCCAGTACGCGCCGGAGTGCCTGGAGGACCTCATCGGGCCGCTCGAGCGCGGCGAGTGCGATGCGGTGTTGGGCTCGAGGATGCTCACCCCCGGCGCTGCCCGACGGGGGGGCATGCCTCGCTACAAGTACGTGGGCAACCGGATCCTCACCCGGCTCGAGAACGCACTGGTCGGCACCAACCTCTCCGAGTGGCACTCCGGCTTTCGCGCCTACCGGGTGGGCGCGTTGGCGGCCATCCCCTTCGAGGCCAACGCCGACGGCTTCGACTTCGACACCGAGATCCTGATCCAGTTGGTCGAGTCGGGGCAGCGCATCGTGGAGGTGCCGATCCCCACCTACTACGGCGACGAGATCTGCTACGTGAACGGGCTGCGCTACGCCCTCGACGTCACGCTCGACGCCCTTCGCTACCGAGCCCACAAGATGGGGCTGGGGTCGGGCGAGCTGGCCTTCGCCAGCGACAGCTACGAGTGGAAGGAGGGCCCGTTCACCTCCCACGGCGTGCTCGAGCGCTGGTTGGCCGACCTGCCGCCGAGCCGGGTGCTCGAGCTGGGCTGCGGGTCAGGGGAGCTGGCTCGACGGATGCGCAAGCTGGGCCACCGGGTCACCGGGGTCGATGCCCGGGCGGCCGACGGACTCCAGGACCACCTCGACCAGCTGGTGGTGGCCGACCTCGAGGCCGGCCTGCCCGAGGAGGCGGCCGGGCCGTTCGACGTGGTGGTGGCTGCCGACGTGCTCGAGCACGTGGCCCGGCCGGGCGCACTGCTCGAGCAGGTCCGGGGGCGCCTCGCCCCGGGCGGGCGCGTCCTGGTCAGCGTGCCAAACTTCGCCCACTGGTACCCGCGCCTGCGGGTGCTGGCCGGCCGGTTCGACTACGACCGGCGGGGCATCCTCGACTCGGGCCACCTGCGCTTCTTCACCCGGGCCAGCTTCGAGCGCCTGGTCCGCCAGCACGGCTACGCCGTGGCCCGCCGCACCAGCGTCGGGGTGCCGGTCGAGGTGGCCCGCCGGGGGGGCCGACTGGGGGCCGGCGGTCTCGCCCGCCGGGTCGGCACCCTGGACCGGGCCCTGGTCGCGCTGTGGCCCAACCTCTTCGCCTACCAGCACCTCTTCGTGCTGGTGCCGACGGCCGACCGCCAGCCAGCGCCGCGCTAGCGCCCTCGTCCGAAGTGCCCGAGGCGGGCCGCCAGCGCGTCGCACAACGGGGTGGCCACCGGCAGCTGGGTGAGCCGGCCGGGGAACCGGGCCAGCGTCGGTCCGCCAATGGCGTCCCGCCCCACCTCGAGGGTGCCGGTCGGCCGGACCAAGCCGGCAAGGAGGACCGACGACCCGTCGAGGTGGGCGGTGACCTGGGCCAACCGGGGGTCGAACACCGCGTCGAGCACGTAGGGTCGCCCCGGGACGATGGACACCGCCGGCCCGTAGACCCACCGCTGGCCGTAGCCCTGGAACCAGTAGCCGAACCGGACCCGCCCCGGCCCGAGCGGGTCGACCACCAGGTAGTCGCCGTTGCCGGGGGTCCCGTTCACCAGCACCGGCCACGGGCGTCCTGGGCCTCGGTCGGGGAACACCACCCGCAGGACGACGTGGCCGGCCGACCTCGCCCGCTCGACCGCGGCCCACCTCGAGCCGTTGGACTGGTAGAGGGCGGTGCAGCGGCCCACGATCGCGAGCGAGCCCGGGGGGCCGGGGTGGCCCAGCGCGCGCACCTCGGACACCTCTGGCGGCGGTCCCCCGAACAGCTCGGCGTGGAGGCGCTGCTGCAAGGCCACGAACCCCTCGCGCATGGCGATGGGCACCGAGGGCCGCAGTGCTCGCTGGTAGAGGAGGGCGAGGCCGACGTTGACCCACACCCCGAAGACGGCCAGGACGCACAGGCCGACGGCGGCCGTCCACCGTCGCCACCGGCGCCAGCCCGCCCACGCCGCGCGAAGGCGAACGAGGCCGGTCAGTGCCAGCAGGGCGAGCAGCGGGACCATGTCAGCCAGGTACCGGTTCGCGATGTAGGCGATGGCCAGCACGCCCACGGTGCCTACCGCTGCCCCGACCACCGGCAGGCGCAGCGCGCGGATCGGGCCGTGCCGGCCGGTCAGCACCCCGGCAAGCCCGACCACCCCGAGCACCCCGGCCACCGGCATCGAGGCGGTGATGCTGGACGCGAAGTCCACGGTGTCGTAGTGGACGCCCCCGAGCACCGTCGCCGGCGGCGGGAATGCGACGAAGGGAAACAGGGGGGAGAAGCGCAGAGCGTCGGGACGGAGGTACTGGACCAAGGCGGTCGGCACGAATTTGAGGCCGAACAGGCTGCCCCCGTTGTCGGCCAGGGTGATCTGGCGGTTGCGGTTGACCATGGTGAACACCTGCTTGTTGAGCGGCAGGCTGACCAGGGTCCCGAACTTCACCTCGTTGATCGCCATGTAGAGGGCCACCGGGACCGCGGCCGCCGCCAGGAACCCGAGCGCCCACCGGCCGGGGCTGGCCACCTCGGGGAGGCCCAGGTGGTCCAGGACGCCGACGACCCACCGTTGCGGACGGCCCCCCTGGCGCGGCGCGCCGGTGGGGCCGACCCCCAGCGCCCAGCGGGCGCCGAACGCCAGGCCCATCAGCCCCAGGCAGGCGACCGGGCCGGCACCCACCGAGCCCCGGGTCAAGATGGCCAGCGTGGCGAACACCCCAGCCCACACCAGGGTCCGGGGTCTCGGCGCCGCCAGCCACCCCACGGTGAAGTCGAAGGCCCCCAGCGCCAAGGCCGCTCCCCACAGCTCGGCCTCGTGATAGATGATCGCGTCCGAGCCCAGGAAGAACAGGACCGATCCGACGCCGGCCACGGCCAGCGTCGCGGCGGTCGCGGTCGCCTCGGGCCAGCCCAGCGGGGCATCGGTCAGCAGGGCGCGGATCCTCCAGCCCAAGGTGGCCACGAAGACCAGCGCGACCACGAAGCCGAGGAGCATCGAGCAGGCAGTGAGCCGTCCATCGAAGCGGTGGGTCAGCGCGAGCACCGGCATCCGCAGGAGTGCCGGGACTGGTCCGTAGTACATGTAGGTCCGGCCGCCCTCCCGGATCCCCTCGACCGTGAGCGTGCTGGCCGGCATGGCCCAGTGGCCCTGGAACAGTGCCCTGGCCTGGACGTCGTAGAAGTTCGCGTACAGGTTCCGCTGCAGGAACTGGAACGTCCCGCCGGTCACCATCCAGGCGAAGGCCACCGTCGCCACCAGGATCCCGGCCGCGGCCCCGGTGGCGTAGCGACGGCGCGACGCGCTCCTTCGGCGCTCCCGGGCGGCCACCGGGCGGCCAGGGTAGTGCCCACTGCGCCGACCGACTCCCCACCGTGCCCGGCCCGCCCGTGCTGAAATGACCACCGTGCCCCTCACCGTGACCGTTTCGGCAAGCTTCGGTGCCGGAGGGAACCTGGTCGGCCCGGCAGTGGCGGAGCGTCTCGGGCTCCCGTTCTTCGACCGAGCCATCCCGGCCGCGGTGGCCGGCCGGCTCGCGGTGCCGATCGAGGAGGCTGCGGCTCAGGATGAACGGGCCCCGTCGACCTGGAACCGCCTGGCCCGGGCGTTCGCGAACATGGCAGTCCCGATGGGGCCCCAGAACCTCTCTCCGGGCGACGACCCGGACAAGTTCCGCCAGCAGACCGAGGAGATCCTCCGTCAGATCGCGGACACCACCGGCGGCGTGATCCTCGGCCGTGGCGCCATGGTCGTCCTCGGCGATCGGCCTGACGTCCTGCGGGTTCGCCTGGACGGCGACCGGGAGGCCCGGATTGCCAGGGTGGCCGAGCACGAGGGCATCGACCTGGAACGGGCCCGCCAGATGCAGCGCGAAACCGACGGCGCCCGGGACCACTACCTCCGGCTCTTCTACCGGGTCCACCAGGACGACCCGAGTCTCTACGACATGGTCCTCGACACGGTGCGGATCCCAATGGAGACCTGCACCGAGCTGATCGTCCTGGCCGCCGGGACCCGCAAACGCCGACTGGGAGCCTGAGTCCCCTCACACCGCCAGCAGTGGGCGCAGGACCTCGCCGGTGTGACTGCCGGCGGTCTTGGCCACCTGCTCGGGCGTGCCTTCCGCCACCACCCGGCCGCCGAGGTCGCCGCCTTCGGGACCGAGGTCGATGACCCAGTCGGCGGTCTTCACCACGTCCAGGTTGTGCTCGATGACCACCACCGTGTTGCCCTGGTCCACCAGGCGGTCGAGGACGTGGAGCAGCCGCCGGGTGTCCTCGAAGTGCAGCCCGGTCGTCGGCTCGTCCAGCACGTAGAGCGTGTGCCCGGTTGGACGCCGCGACAGCTCGCTGGCCAGCTTCACCCGCTGGGCCTCCCCGCCCGACAGGGTCGGCGCCGGCTGGCCCAGCCGGATGTAGCCCAGCCCCACGTCGACCAGGGTCTGCAGGTGTCGGGCGATCTGGGGCTGGTTGGCGAAAAAGCTCAACGCCTCCTCGCAGGACATGTCGAGGACCTCGGCGATGGTCCGGCCGCGGAAGGTCACCTCGAGGGTGTCCCGGTTGTAGCGCGACCCGTGGCAGATCTCGCACGGGACATAGACGTCGGGCAGGAAGTGCATCTCGATCTTGATGGTCCCGTCGCCGGCGCAGGCCTCGCACCGGCCACCCCGGACGTTGAAGGAGAACCGGCCGGGCTGGTAGCCGCGGACTCTGGCCTCGGGGGTCTGGCTGAACAGCCGGCGGATGTGGTCGAACACCCCGGTGTAGGTGGCCGGGTTGGAGCGCGGGGTGCGGCCGATGGGTGCTTGATCCACGTCGACCACCTTGTCCAGGTGCTCCACGCCGGTGATCGCCCGGTGCCGGCCGGGAATGGCCTTGGCCCGGTGGAGCTGGTGGGCCAGTGCCCGCAGCAGGATGTCGTTGACCAAGGTCGACTTCCCCGACCCGGACACGCCGGTCACCGCGACCAGGCAGCCGAGCGGGAAGGCCACGTCGATGTCAGCCAGGTTGTGCTCCCGAGCCCCCTTCACCACCAGGGTCTCTCCCGTGCCGGGCCGACGCCGGTCCGGCACCGGGATCGAGCGCCGCCCCGAGAGGTACTGGCCGGTGATGGAGGCTGGGTTGGCGGTCAGTCCCTTGGGCCCATCGACCGGTCCGGCGTGGACGATCCGGCCACCGTGCTCGCCTGCACCCGGCCCGATGTCCACCACGAAGTCGGCGGTGCGGATGGTCTCCTCGTCGTGCTCGACGACGATCACGGTGTTGCCGAGGTCTCGCAACCGCAGCAACGTCCCGATGAGGCGCTGGTTGTCCCGCTGGTGCAGCCCGATCGATGGCTCGTCGAGGACGTAGAGGACACCGACCAGCCCGCTGCCGATCTGGCTGGCCAACCGGATCCGCTGGGCCTCCCCGCCCGAGAGGGTCCCGGCCGAGCGGGCCAGGGAGAGGTAGTCGAGCCCCACGTCCAAGAGGAACTGCATGCGCTCCCGGACCTCTTTCAGCACCCGATCGGCGATGAGGTGGTCGCGCTCGGACAGTTCCAGTTCGCCGATCGTCTTGAGCGCCGCGACGATCGACAGCGAGCACAGCTCGTGGATGTTCATCCCACCGACGGTGACGGCCAGCGACTCCTTCTTGAGCCTGGCGCCCCCGCAGTCGGGGCAGTCGACCTCCCGCATGTACTGCTCGATCTGCTCGCGCGACCAGTCCGACTCGGCGTCCTTGTGGCGCCGGGTGAGCCACGGGATCACCCCTTCGAACTGGGTGGTGTAGGAGCGGCGACGCCCGAAGCGGTTCCGGTACTGAATATGGACCGCCTTGCCCCCCGACCCATAGAGGACCAGCTTGCGGTCCTTCGCCCGCAGGCGCTTCCACGGGGTGGCGACCGAGAATCCCCCGGCCTCGGCCAAGCCCCGCAGCAGGCCGGCGAAGTACTCGCTGCGGGCGGCCGCCCAGGGGGCAATCGCCCCTTCCTCGATCGAGCGCTCGGGATCGGGCACCACCAGCTCGGGGTCGACCTCGAAGCGGGTGCCCAAGCCGGCACAGCTGGGGCAGGCCCCGTAGGGGGAGTTGAACGAGAAGTTCCTCGGGGCTGGCTCGTCGAAGCTGAGTCCACAGTCGGTGCAGGCCAGGTGCTGGCTGAAGGTGATCGCCTCCTCGGCCTCGGGGTCCGCCGTCTTGTCCCGGGGCCCGTGCACGAGCACCTCGGCCGTTCCCCCAGTCAGCTCGAGCGCGGTTTCGATCGACTCGGTGAGCCGCTCCCGGATCCCGTCCCGGCGGACCAGCCGGTCCACCACCACTTCGATCGTGTGCTGCTCGTAGCGGGCCAGCGTGACCTCCGCCCGATCGGCCAGCTCCACCGGAGCACCGTCGATGCGGACTCGGGCGAACCCCTGCCGGGCCAAGTCCTCGAGCAGCGACCCGTACTCCCCCTTGCGGCCCCGCACCACCGGAGCGAGGACCGAGAACCGGGTGCCGTCTTCGAGCTCGAGCACCCGGTCGACGATCTGTTGTGGCGTCTGGCGCGCCACTGGCCGGCCGCAGTTGGGGCAGTGGGGCCGGCCGATCCGGGCGTACAGCAGGCGCAGGTAGTCGTAGACCTCGGTGATGGTGCCGACGGTCGAGCGCGGGTTGCGGGACGCCGACTTCTGGTCGATCGAGATGGCTGGCGAGAGCCCCTCGATGAAGTCGACGTCCGGCTTGTCCATCTGACCCAGGAACTGGCGGGCGTAGGCCGACAGCGACTCCACGTAGCGGCGCTGCCCCTCGGCGTAGATGGTGTCGAAGGCGAGGGACGACTTCCCCGAGCCGGACAGGCCGGTGAACACGATGAGCTGGTCCCGGGGGAGCTCGAGGGAGACGTCCTGGAGGTTGTGCTCCCGTGCCCCTCGGATGACCAGGCGGTCGGACACGTTGGGAGGATACCGGTCGGCCGAGACAAGCCGGCCTGCGTCAGCCGGCCGCAGCGGCCGATCGCAGTTCAGCCAGCTCGTCGCGCAGGAGGGCGGCCTCCTCGAAGCGCAGCTCGGCTGCGGCTCGACGCATCTCGGCTTCCACCTGGTTGATCATCCTGACCAGCTCCGGCGGGCCGGTCGCCGAACCGGTGCCGGTCGGGGCGGCCAGACCGGCCCGGACCCGCATCGCCCTGGTGCCCTGGCGGGAGCGAATTTCGGCACGGCTGCGCCGGGCCCGGGAGGCCGCGGCATCCTCCCCCCCTCGGAGTCGTTCCAGGATGTCGGTGACCGCCTTGCGCACCGAGGTGGGGTCGATGCCGTGTTCCGCGTTGTAGGCGATCTGGCGAGCACGCCGGCGCTGGGTCACCGACACCGCCTCCCGCATGGACTCGGTGATGGTGTCGGCATAGAGGACGACACTCCCCTCCACGTTCCGGGCCGCCCGCCCCATGGTCTGGATCAACGAGGACGTCGAACGGAGGAACCCCTCTTTGTCGGCATCGAGGATGGCGACCAGCGAGACCTCCGGCAGATCGAGCCCCTCCCGCAGCAGGTTGATCCCCACCAGCACGTCCACCTCGCCCAGACGGAGGCTGCGAAGGATCTCGATCCGGGTGATGGTGTCGATGTCGGAATGCAGGTATTGGACCTTGACCCCGGCGTCCGCCAAGTAGTCAGCCAGGTCCTCGGCCATCTTCTTGGTGAGCGTGGTCACCAAGACCCGGCCGCCGCGGGCGACCGCGTCGTCGATGCGGCCCAGCAGGTCGTCGACCTGGCCCTTCGTCGGCCGCAGGACCACCTCGGGGTCGACCAGCCCGGTGGGCCGAATCACCTGCTCGACGACCTGGGCCGACTGCGACAGCTCGTAGGGCCCTGGCGTCGCCGACACGAAGATGATCTGGCCGGTGCGCGCCATGAATTCGTCGAAACGCAACGGTCGGTTGTCGACCGCCGAGGGAAGCCGGAACCCGTGCTCGACCAAGACGTCCTTGCGGGACCGGTCCCCGGCGTACTGCCCGTGGAGCTGTGGGACGGCGACATGGCTCTCGTCGATCACGGTGAGGAAGTCATCGGGAAAGAAATCGAGCAGGGTGTAGGGCGTCTGGCCCGGAGCCCGACCGTCCAGGTGGCGGCTGTAGTTCTCGATCCCGGCACAGGTCCCGGTCTCGGCCAGCATCTCGAGGTCATGCTGGGTCCGAACCCGCAGCCGCTGAGCCTCGAGCAGCTTCCCCTGGGCTTCCAGCTCGGCCAAGCGTTCGGCCAGCTCGGCTTCGATCGAGGCGATGGCCCGGCGCATGGTCTCGTCGCCGGCCACGTAGTGGGTTGCGGCGAAGATGACGATGTCCTCCAGCTCCTCGCCCATCTCGCCGGTCAAGACGTCGAAGGGCACGATCCGCTCCAGGGTGTCGCCGAAGAACTCCAGTCGGACCGCTGACTCCTCGTAGGCCGGGTGGATCTCGACGGTGTCGCCTCGGGCCCGGAAGGTGCCTCGCACCAGGTTCACGTCGTTGCGTTCGTAGTGGAGGTCCACGATGCGCCGGAGCAGGGATCGCTGCTCATAGTCCTCCCCGACCCGCAAGGCGATGGTCCGATCCCGGTACTCGGCCGGGGAGCCGAGGCCGTAGATGCACGACACCGAGGCCACCACGATCACGTCCCGCCGAAGGAGCAACGAGGAGGTCGTGGCGTGCCGGAGCCGGTCGATCTCGTCGTTGATCGACGAGTCCTTCTCGATGTAGGTGTCGGTCGCCGGCAGGTAGGCCTCTGGTTGGTAGTAGTCGTAGTACGAGACGAAGAACTCCACCCGGTTCTTCGGAAACAGCTCTCGCAGCTCAGCCGAGAGCTGCGCGGCCAAGGACTTGTTCGGCTCGATGATGAGGGTCGGCCGTTGCACCTGTTCGATGGTCCAGGCGATGGTGGCGGTCTTCCCGCTGCCGGTGATGCCCTGGAGCGTCTGGTAGCGGTGGCCCTGGCGCACCCCCTCGGCCAGGGCGGCAATCGCCGCGGGCTGGTCACCCGCCGGCTGGAACGGCGACACCACCTGGAACTGGGGCACGATCGGATGGTACCGGGAGGGTGTCGCCCGGCCTACCTACGTGCCGACCACCGCCCGGCGCTCCTCGATCCAGGCCCAGAGCCGCTCGACCTCGGCATCGAGGTGCTCCAGGGTCGAGGAGTTGTCGATCACGTAGTCGGCTCCGCGGCGGCGCTCCTCCCGGCTGATCTGGGCGGCGATCCGGGCCAAGGCATCGTTGCGGTCCATGCCCCGCAGGCGAACCAGGCGCTCCAGCGCGACCTCGGTCGGGCAGTCAACCACCACGATCGCGTGGTAGCCCAGCCGGGCCCGGTGCTCTGGCCGCAGCAGCGGGATCGAGAAGACCGCCACGTCGTCGCTGGCCGCCAGCTCCTGGGCTCGTTCCCGCATCCGCTCGCCAACCAGCGGCCAGACGATGGCGTTCAGGTCGGCTCGGGCGGCTGGGTCGTTGAAGACGATGCGAGCCAGCGCCGGTCGGTCGATGGTGCCGTCGGCGGCCCGAATCCCCTCGCCAAAGCGCTCGAGCACCGGGGTGAACGCCGGCCCCCCAGGGCGCTGGATCTCGTGGACGATCTCGTCGGCGTCCACCACCTGAGCGCCCCGCTGGGCCAGCCGGTCGGTGACGGCGCTCTTGCCGCTGCCGATCCCACCGGTCAAACCGATCCCGAACACCGCTACCTCCCCGTCCCCAGCAGTTTCGGCCACACCCGTGGCCCGATCCAATCGCCGAACCGGTCCACTTGGGCCAGCGTGTCGGGGTCGGCAGCGTCCGGCTGGCCGACCGTGAACCACGGGAAGTGCACGCCGTCGGGGGCCCGGATGGGGATCCCGTTCTCGTTGGCCACGAAGCGGCCCCCCGGGCAGACGATGGCGTCCAGGTCCACCACGGTGACCACGCTCGGGTTGGCGGCCCCGACCGCCCGCACGATGGCGTTGTACGCGGCCAGCCGGGACGGCGCGTCGGCCGGCCAGGGATCGCCGTCTGGCTGCTCGCCGCTGTCGTAGCAGGGGGCGGTGAGCAGGTCCACGTGGGCCCCCTCGGACGAGGCGATGTCCACCGCCAGCTGGAGCTGGCGACGGACGTAGTGCGCGAAGGGGGTGGACAGGATGTCTGTCCAGGCACCGTCCCACTTCACGTTGCTCACCTCCCAGCGTCCGACCAGGATCGCGACCACTTGCGGCCGATACCGGTCCACGTCGGCCTGCCACAGGGCCGGCCACTGGTCGACCGGATCGGTCCCCGGTCGGCACGCCGGTCCCGGCGGCTCGACCGCCTGGCCGGTCTCGACGTCGGTCACCTCGGCGACCCCGCACTCGATGATCGCCTGGTTGACCAGGGTGGCATGGTACTGGTGGGCCTGCACCCCCAGACCGAAGCCAAACGTGACCGCGGTGCTGTCCCCGAGCAGCAGCACCGTGGTTGGCGGCCCGGGCTGCCCACCGGTGGGCACACTGGTCACCGTCGGCACGCTGGGCGGGGTGCTCGGTGGGCTCGATGCGCCGGCCGCCAACCCGGCCCCTCCGGCCGTGGTCGCGACCACCAGGCCGGCCACCCCGGCGACCGCCACCGGGGTCGCGACCCAGGCTCGCCACCGCCGGAGCACCCCACCATGGCGGATCGGCCGCTCCACCAGATAGAAGGACGCCGTCGCCACCACCACGGTGACCCCGAGACGGGCCCCGAACAGCGGGTAGCCGCGAAGGCCGGTGCGCTCGGCATCGACCCACTGGAAGAGCGGGAAGTGCCACAGGTACAGCCCGTAGGAGATCCGGCCGAGGAAGCGCAACGGACTCCAGGACAGGACCCTCGAGACCGCCGAGCCCCCTGCCACCGCGGCGGTCAGCACGACCGCCGCGGTGGCCAGCGCGGCCAGCACGAAGCCGCCCTCCCACAAGAACGCACTGGTGTAGCTGGTGCGCCACCACAGCGCAGCAGTCCCCACCGCCCCGGCCGCGCCGATGGCACCCAGAATCCGGCCGGCGGTGGCTGGCAGCGCCGAGCCTTGCGCCCGGCGCTGGCCGGCCAGCGCCCACCCGAGCGCGACCGCCGCCCCCACCAGCAGGCACTGGGCGTGGGTGTCCGTGCCGTAGTAGAGACGGGTCAGGTCGGTGCCGCTCCGGAACAGCACCGCCATCTCCACCGCCGACGCTGCGGCCCCGGCCACGGCCACCCCCAGCAGCACCCGCAGGTCCTTGGTCAACCGGAGCACACCGAGGACGATGAGGGGCCACAGCAGGTAGAACTGCTCCTCGATCGCCAGCGACCAGGTGTGGGTGAGCGGCGAGGCCGGACCGGTCTGGACGAAGTAGTTCCCCCCGGCCGCGATGAAGTGCCAGTTGGCAGCGTAGAAGAGCGCGCTCAGGGCATCGGCCCGCAAGTCCGGGTAGGTCCCCTTCGGGGCGACCATGTCGCTCCACAACGCGACGAAGAGCACCACGAGGAGGAGGGCCGGGAGCAGACGCCTGGCCCGGCGAGCCCAGAACGCCCGTAGGCGGACCGTTCCGGTCGCCCGCCACTCCGACACCAACAAAGAGGTGATGAGGAACCCCGAGAGCACGAAGAAGGTGTCGACCCCGAGGAAGCCGGCCGGTAGGAATGGCAGCCCCCCGTGGAACGCCATGACCGCGAGGACGGCGAAGGCCCGCACCCCGTCGAGAGCCGGCAGGTACGCAAGGTGGGGTCCGGCCGGGGCGGCATCGGGGGCCGTGACCGGTCCCCGTTCGGCCGGAGCGGACCGGGACCTCGGCCGCCGACGCTGCCGGTGCGCCGGCTCGCTCCGGCGCCGAGGCCCGACGTTCGGGTGCCGGCCTCCCGCCTCGTCCTCCACGGGCTCAGCGTCGCGCTTCGCCGGCCCACCGCTCGGTCACGGCGACGCCGCGATATCGGGGAGCGGCCTTGCTCCTTCCGACGGCGGTGCCGGGCGGGGCCGAGGGGAGGGCCTGGGCGAGCCGAACCACGCAAAGAACCGCTTGGCCCGCAGGGCCGGCTTCTCGACGACGAAGTAGCTCAGGGTGGCCACGGCGAGGGCGGCCCCGGCGATCTCGCCGAACATTCCCCAGAAGCCCACGTTGAAGAAGAGCCGGTGGCCGAACCACTCGGGGTAGTGCCGGACCAACTGGTCGATCAGGGTCTGGTGCCAGAGGTACACCCCATAGGAGACGACGCCGAGCGAAGCCACCGGCCACCACTGCAGGACCCGCCGCACCAGGCCGACCCGCTGAGGCCCGAACACCGCCGGCAGCAGCAGGAACAGCGAGAACACCCCGTAGAGGGTCTGACGAGCGATGTCCAGGTAGGTCTTGGTGTACAAGGCCTGGCGCGAGATGCCCAGGTGGCTCACCCCGACGAAGGCCGCCGCGGCCAGCAGCCAGCTGGCCCAGGGGAACCAGCGTCCGGACATCCAGGCTGGCTCGGCCCCGTGCTGATGGAGCCAGGCGCTCACCACCGCCAGGCCCATGCCCAGGGCGAACAGGTCGAGCTCGGCCGGGAGCCACACGGTCATGGTCGCCACCAGCGGGCCGTGGCCGTGCTGGAAGGAGAGCACCGCGAACCGCCAGACCAGGCTCACCGCGACCATCGCCCCCAGGCCGACGATCGCCCGGCGGAGCCGACGCCGTGGCGACTGGCGCTCCCGCCCCCGGCCGACCAGGGCCGCGTACAGAGGAAGGGCGAGATAGAAGGACATCTCCACACACAGCGTCCAGGCCTGGGTGATGCCGCCTTCGATCTGGCTCGGGAAGTAGATCTGTGCGAAGCCGTAATGGATGAGGTACGCCCGCCACCCGCCCGACCCCATCGGCTCGTGGAGCACCGTGGTGGTCACGAACAACGCGACCCAGTAGGCGGGGACGATCCGCAGCAGGCGCCGGACCCAGAACGACCCGGTCAGCGGGTCGCGCTCGCCAGCCAGGTGGGCCACCACGAACGGCCGGTACAAGAGAAACCCCGAGATGAGGAAGAAGACGGCCACGCCGATCTCGAGCCGGGCGGTGTAGATCCCGACCCCCGGGTCCCGCAGGGTGAGGCCGGAGACGAAGGCCACATGCACGCCCAGCACCGTTCCGGCCGCGATCGCCCGCAGGCCGTCGAAGCAGGGGAACCGGGGAGGCCGACGCGGGGTCGGCGGCTCGGGCGCAGACCCCGAGGGCTCGGCCGGGAGCGGACGGGCCGGGACCGACGGGACCTCCTCGGCCGGCGCCCCCCTGGCGCCACGGTCGGTGGCGACCTCGGTCAACCCCTCCGCCCGGCCATGGCGGCCCGCTGCTCGGCCAGCGCCCGGAACGCCAGCAGGGCGGTCGTCTCCCAACTGTGGCGGCGGGCGGTCTCGATGGCCCCGGCCGACAGCCGGAAGCGGAGATCGTCGTCGGCCAGGAGGGCGCTGGCCGCGCTCACGACGTCTTCCATCGTGTCCACCAGCCGGCCCGAGACCCCCTCGACGACCGCATCCTCGTGCCCGGGGATCCGGGTGGCCACGGCCGGGGTCCCGCAGGCGGCCGCCTCGGTGATGGTCATCCCCCAACCCTCGTGCGAGGAGGTCGCGACCAGGAGCCAGGCCCGGCGATACAGGTCGAGCAGCTCGGGGTCGGACAGCCTCCCGGGGAGCCGCAACCACTCCGAGGCCCCGGCCGCCCGCACCCGAGCCTCCAGGGCCGGGCGCTCGTAGCCCTCTCCCACCACCACCGCCTCGAGCGTCGGGTGGTCGGCCCGCAGCTTGGCCATCGCGTCGATGAACCAGTCGAACCGCTTCACCGGCACCAACCGGCCGACGGTGACCACCAGCGGGTCGGCGGCCTTGGGACCGCCAGGCGAGAACCGGGGCTCGATCCCCGGCGGGGCGACGCTGACCCGGTCGGGGTGGAACCCCAGGCGCTGCACGATGTCGCGCTTGGACGACTCGGAGAGGGTGACGATCCGGGCCCGCCGGTACAGGGGCGGGGCCAGACGCAGCTCGATCGCCGAGCCGATCCGGGCCAGCCGCTCGGGCAACACCATGTGCCACATCTCGGCGTGCACGTGGTGGAGGAAGACGATCCTCGGGCGACGGGTCCACAGGGGTGAGAAGAACGGCATGCCGTTCCAGATCTCGACAACCCCGTCGCCGCTCCCCAGCCGGCCGCGCAGCGCATCGAGGGCAGTCACCGGGAACACCGCGTACCGGCCAGCCCGACGGATCGCCCGGTAGCCGCCCCGCTCGACTTCGCGGGCCGCGCCGTCAACCCGGGACGTCCACAGTCGGACGTCGACCCCGGCCGCCGCCCAGCGGGACAGCACCTGGTGGGCATGGAGTTCGGACCCGCCGGCCTCGGGATCGTCGAGGTCACGCCAGGCGACGACGTCGACCCGCCGGGTCCCCGATTCCTCCACCACCTCACGAAGCGTCGGGATGTGCTCCCCGCTGAGCTGGTCGATCCCGATCACCCCTCGGTCGTGCTGTGGCTGCTCGGCCGGTCGACCACGCACCCTCTGCCCCCCCAGCCACTGCTGCTGCTTCGGACCCCGCAGCAGCAGTGGCACAGCCTACCGGCCCGACCCCCCTACCCACCAAGCTGACGGGCCGCCTAGTCTCGCTCCCGCATGGGAGGGCGCCCCCAACGTCGAGGGGCTTGGTGGGGACCAACGGTGCCGCTCAGTGCGGCCCTGTCCCTCGCCCTGCTGGTCCCGGGTCGACCAGCGCCGCCGCCTGGGGCAGACCCGTCGACCCGACCGGCAGCGGCGGTCGGGCTCGGCCCGGCCGGGCCGCCACCGACGCCCGAGGACCCGCTGCGGGTCTGGGTGCTCGGCGACAGCGTCATGCATGACGGCTCCCCGGCGCTCGCCGCCGCGCTCGCCGCGACTGGCGAGGGGGAGATCGTGGCCGACTCGAGTTTCGGGGGGTGGGGGCTCACGACCGTCCCGGCATGGGCGGCTGACACCGAGCAGATCATCACCGCCTTCCACCCCCAAGTGATCATCGGCACCTGGTCCTGGGACGACACCGTGGCTGGGGACGACCCGACCGCGTACGAGGCACTCCTGCGCCAGGCGCTCGCCCGGTGGCTCACCCCCGGTGACGGTGTCGAGCTGGTGCTGTTGGTGGAGTTCCCCCAGATCGGCCCGAACACCTTCATCGCCCAGCCCCTGCTCCGGGCCCGACTGTGGGCAACCCTCACCGCCGAGCAACGGGCATGGGACGCCGAAGCTGCCCAGGCGGTGGCGGCCTTCGGCCCGCACGCTCGCTACCTGGCGACCGACCAGGTCTTCGATCCCGATGGCCGGTTCTTGACCTGGGCCCCGGACAGTGCCGGCCGCGAGGTGCGGGTCCGCCAGGTCGACAACATCCATTTGTGCCCGTTCGGGGCAGCAGAACTGGCCCAGCTCATCGTGCACGACCTCGGCCAGGCGATCGGACTCGCGCCATCCGCCCCCGGCTGGCAGGACGGACCGTGGACGGCCGACCTGCGCTACCAGATCGGGGTGGCGGGGCCAGGCGCGTGCCCAGCCGACCAGCCGGTGGCCGGCTACCGCGGGCTCCCGGTTCCGAGCAGCGACCGCCGTCCCTGAGGCCGCACCGGCAGCCGGGCGGTGCACGGCAGTACGCTGGCATCCCATGCCCACCTGGTCGGTGCACGGCCGCGACCCCGGCTGGGTTCGTCACCGGCCACCCGCAGGGTGCATCCCGTGAGCCACCACCTGGCGGCCGGGGTGCTGGTGAGCCTGCTCTCGACGGTGCTGTACAACGTCGGTTTCGTCCTGGAGAAGCGTGGGCTCGAGGACCTGCCGGCCGTCCACGCGCGCCGTCTGGTGCACCTGGTCACCACGGTCGCCTCCTCGCCCACCTGGGTTCTCGGCTTTTGCTCCATGCTCGGCGGCCTTGCCCTGCAGGTTGTCGCGCTGTCGGTCGCGCCCATCTCGGTGGTGCAGCCGATCCTGGTATCCGGCGTGGTCGTCCTCCTGGGCCTCTCCCACCTCACCCTGGGCGAGCGGTTGGGGCGGCGGGAGTGGGTCGCGGTCAGCCTGGTCGCCACCGCCCTGCTGTGCATCAGCCTCTCCCTCGACCTCACGAGCGACCAGGTAGGGGTCACCGGGCACCTGGGCGTCCTGGCCCTGGCCGCCGTCCCCACCCTGGTGGCGGTGGCCGGTGCCTTCGCCTTGGCCGACCACGTCGCCGGCCAGCGGCTCCACCGCAACGCCCGGGCGGCGGCCTACGGCCTGAGCACCGGTCTCCTCTACGGGGTGAGCGGCCTGGCCGTGAAGGCGGTTTCGGCAATCGTCGCTCGCCACGGGGTGTGGCTGGCGATCCCCCACGTCCTTGCGTCTGGGTACCTCTATGCCTTCGTCGCCACCTCGGGGGTCGGGCTGCTCCTGTTCCAGACCGCCCTGCAGCGCTGCGCGGCCTCGGTGGTGGTGCCGGTGTCGAACGTCGTCTCCAGTACGTACGTGGTCGCAGTGGGCACGGTGATCTTCGGCGAGCACCTCCCGGCCTCGGGCTGGAAGCTGGCGCTGCGGGCAGCCGGCTTTGCCGGGGTGCTCGTGGGCGTGGCGCTGCTGGCCCGGGCCCGGCCGGTGGCCGTCGAACCGGCGCGCCACCAGCCCCTGCAGCTCGAGGCCACCAACCCTGACCTGGTCGCCGGCCCCGCCGGGCCGGCGCTCGGCGGGGAGGCCGGAGGCCAGCTGGCGCCCCGGGCGCCGGTCCCCGAGGCGACCGGCTCGGGTGTCTGGCGCCGCTCTACGCTACCGTCACCACCCGATCGGCCCAGCTAGACGCCGCAAATTTCTCGCACCTGACCCGGCACCTCGGCGCGGTCGGGCCTACAGCACGATGACCACGACGCCCACCACCGCCCCGGCCACCGCTCATGCTGGGGACGGTGCGGGTACCAGGACGCCCCCCGCGGCCCCACGGCGGTGGCGGGCTGCCGTCGCGCTGGTGTCCCATGCGGTCCTGGCCGGGCTGGCCTACGTCCCGCTCCTCGTGGTCCGGCCTGGGGTCGAGACCTCCGACACCAAGACCTACCTCTACTTGGACCCGGGCCGGTTCCTGCGGCAGGTCACCAACATGTGGGACCCAAGCGTCGGCCTGGGGACGGTCACCCACCAGTACCTCGGATACCTGCTGCCGATGGGCCCGTTCTACTGGTTCTTCTCGGCCGTGGGCGTCCCGGTCTGGGTCGCCCAGCGCCTGTGGCTGGCCACCATCCTGTTCGCCGCCGGTGCCGGAGTCCTCTACCTGGCCCGGACCGTCCACCTCGACGGACCCGCCGCGGTGGTGGCCGCGCTGGCCTACATGCTCTCGCCCTACTTCTTGCAGTACGCCGGCCGCATCTCGGTCATCCTGCTGCCCTGGGCCGGACTGCCGTTCCTGCTCGCCTTCACCGCCCGCGCTCTGCGCACCGGCGGCTGGCGGTACCCGGCGCTGTTCGGGATCGTCATCGCCCTCACCAGCGGCATCAACGCCACCGCGATCATCTACGTCGGCGTGGCCCCCGTCCTTTGGGTGGTCTTTGCCGTCTTCGTCCAGCGCGAGACCAGCCTTCGGCGGGCGCTGGCGGTGACCCTCCAGATCGGGGCGCTCACCGTCCTGTGCTCCTTGTGGTGGATCGTCGGCCTGGTGATCGAGGCTGGCTACGGGGTCGACGTCCTCCGCTACACCGAGACCTTGAAGGCCACCACCAGCACCTCGAGCGCAACCGAGGTGGTCCGGGGCCTCGGCTACTGGTACTTCTACGGCCAGGATCGGCTGGGGGCCTGGACCCAGTCGGCGATCATCTACACCCGGCGCGTCTGGCTGGTCGCCCTGTCCTACGTCGCCCCCTTCCTCGGGGTGGTGGGTGGCGTGATGGTCCGGTGGCGGTACCGGGCCTACTTCGCGGTGCTCGCCCTGACCGGCGTGGTCCTGTCGGTCGGTGCCCACCCGTTCGCCAACCCGACCCCAGTGGGGAGCCTGCTCAAGCGGTTCATGATGGACACCACTGCCGGGCTGGCCCTGCGCTCGACCGACCGGGCCACCCCCCTCGTGGTGCTGGGCCTGGCGGTGCTGCTGGGCGCCGGCCTGTCGGCCCTGTGGCGGCGGGTCCCCAAGACCAGCATTCCTATGAGCGTCCTGGCCGCCGCGGTCGTGGTGGCCGCGAATCCGGCGCTGTTCAACGGCGATGCCGAGGTGGCCAGCTTCTTCGTCCAGCCGGCGACGCTCCCGGCCTACCAGATGGCAGCGATCGACCACCTGAACGCCACCCACCGGGGCACCCGGGTGCTGGCCATCCCGGGCGAGCAGTTCGCCGCCGCCCGCTTCGGAGACACGGTCGACCCGCCGCAGCCGGCCTTCCTCACCCGCCCCTTCGTCACCCGAGAACAGCAGGTCATGGGGTCCATCCCGACCGCCGACCTGCTGGCCGCGCTGGACGATCCCATCCAGCTCGGCACCGAGCAGTGGGGGGCGCTCGCCCCACTGGCCCGCCTCCTCAGCGCCGGCGACGTCCTGGTCGAGTACGACCAGGCGTTCGAGCACTACAACAGCCCGCAGCCGACCCTTCTCGCCCAGCAGCTCGCCCAGACCCCGGCCGGGCTGAGCAACCCGGTCGCCTTCGGCCGACCGGTGCCCAACATCCCGAGCTACCGCGACCTCAACGACGCCAACGAGGCCTCGATCACCCCCCTGCCGAACCCGCCACCGCTCGTCGACTACACCGTCGTCGACCCGCGGCCCATCACCAGGGCAGAGTCCGACAGCGGTGCGCTCATCGTCGCCGGCGACGGGGTCGGGCTCCAGGACCTGGCCGCGGCCGGGCTGCTCGACACCACCAGCGCGATCTACTACTCGAGCACCCTCGACGAGCACCCGGCCCAGTTGCACAAGCTGCTCGCTCGAGGAGCGGCGCTAGTGCTCACCGACACCAACCGCAAGCAAGCCTTCCGGTGGGACACCTTCGTCGGGGACTACGGCTTCACCGAGACCCCCTCGGACCACGTCGCCCGGACCGATCCGAGCGACTCGCCGATCGAGCTGAGCCCGGGGGCCCCGCCGGACGCCAAAACGGTCGCCACCTACCTCGGCGCGGTCAACGTCACCGCCTCCTCCTACGGCAACGCCGACTCCTACACCCCCGAGGACGCCGCGTACTCGGCCATCGACGGGAACCTCGACACCAGCTGGACCACCGGGATCGGGATGCCCGACCCAGCCGGCCAGTGGTGGCAGGTGCAGCTGGGAAGGCCGATCTCTGCCGACCAGGTGACCCTGGTGCAGCCGCAGAACGGGAACACCAGCCGGACCATCACCAAGGTCACCCTCACCTTCGACGGCCGACAGCCGGTGACCGCCACGCTCACCCCGGCTTCGCTCGCCCCGGCCGGCCAGACCATCACCTTTTCGACCCGCTCGTTCTCGACCCTGCGGATCACCGTCGATGCCACCACCGACGATCACGCCAACCCGGCGACGGCCACCTCCATCGGCTTCGCCGAGGTGGAAGTGCCGGGCCTGCACGTCCTCCAGGTCATCAAGATGCCCGAGGACCTGCTCAAGGCAGCCGGCACCGCATCGCTCGCCAACCGCCTGACCATCGACATGTCGAGGGAGCGGGTCTCGCCCTACCTGTTTCCCTACCGCACCGACCCCGAGACCACCTTGGACCGGGAGTTCACCCTCCCCACGGCCCGCACCTTCAGCATCTCTGGGACCGCGACCATCTCGCCGCTCATCCCAGACGACGAGATCGACACCCTGGTCGGCCGGGAAACGCCCTCCAGCCCGGTCATCGCCTACTCGAAGGGTCGGCTCCCCGGAGACCTCGCCGCCACCGCGTCGGCGGCGGCCGACGGCAACCCTGCCACTGCGTGGCAGGACGGCTTCGGGGCCCAGTACCAAAGGGGCCAGTGGCTCGAGTACGACCTCAAGCACCCGATCACCTTCGACCACCTCGACCTTGAGATCGTGGCCGACGGCCGCCACTCGGTCCCGACCCAAATCACCGTGTCCACCGAGCAGGGATCCCGTGTCGTCTCGTTGCCCACGATCCGCGACCGCCACCGCCAAGGAGCAACGGTCAGCGTGCCGGTGTCCTTCGCCCCGCTCACCGGCTCCCAGATCCGGATCACCATCACCGGGGTCAGGCTCGAGTACTCGACCAACTACTACTCGGCGACCCCGGTCGCCCTCCCGATGGCCATCGCCGAGGTCGGCATCCCCGGGGTCCAGGTGTCCGCGGTGCCGCCCCAACTCCCAGCGGTCTGCCGGTCCAACCTGATCGCGATCGATGGCCGGCCGGTCAGCGTCGAAATGGTCGGCAGCAGCGCCGCCGCCCTGGCCGGCGACCAGATGACCCTGGTCCCCTGTGGCCCGGACGCCCACGGAATCACCCTGTCCGCCGGCACCCACGTGATCACCACCGCACTGGGCCATGCCACCTCGACCGGGTGGAACATCGACCAGCTGATCCTGGACTCAGCACCCGGGGGCGGCCCCGGCGCACCGAGCACGTTCGGTTCGATCCCAGCCACCCAGCCCGGCCCGGCGCCCAGCGTGCGGGTGGTCGGCCAGACCTCCACCAGCGAACAGCTGCGGGTGACCGGGGTCAGCGGACCCTTCGAGCTGGTCCTCGGACAGAGCGTCAACGCCGGGTGGCAGGCGGTAGCCGAACCGACGACCCACTCCGGCGCCGGGTCCCACTCGGTCAGCCTCGGTCGCTCCGAGCTGGTCGACGGGTTCGCCAACGGCTGGCCGGTCTCAACTGCCGACGTGCGGGCGCTCGGGGCCACCAAGAGCGGCACCTTCAACGTGTCGCTCACCTGGACCCCTCAGCGAGCGGTCTGGGGCGCGCTGGTGGTCTCGGCGCTGGCCCTGGCCTTCTGCCTCGGCGTGGTCCTCCTCCCGCTGCTCGGTCTCGTCAGGCGGCGGCGAGCCGTCCCCACCAGCCTGCCCGCCTCGTTGCTGGGCGGCGACGAGGGCATCGAGGTGTCACCGCGGCTGTGCGGCCCGTGGCGGGACCGAGGCCGACGGCCCCGGCTGTGGTCGATCCCGATCGTCGCCGTGGCGCTCGGCGCCGGTGCCCTCGCGGTGAGCAACCGGTGGATCGGCCTGGGGATCGCGGCTGCGTCGCTGGCGGCGCTGAGCCTGCGCTGGCTGCGCAGCGTCCTCAGCCTGGGGGCCATCGGGCTGCTGGGCGCGGCGGCGGCGATCGTGGTCCTCTCCAAGCTCCATCACCCCTTCCCACCGGAACTTGCCAGCTGGCTGGTCTGGGCCTCGCTGGCCGCCCTGGCCGCCGACGCGCTGGTCGGGGTGGCCCGGAGCTGGCGTCCGGCGCCGACGGCCGCCCTAGCCGGGCTTGCGAGCCCGGGCAAGCAGGATGGACGCGACCCCGGGGAAGCGGCACAGGGCCCGGTCGAGGGGCCGCAGGGGCCCGGGAACGTCGTGGTAGGGGGCACCGGCGAGCTCGATGTCGACGAACCCATTGGCCGCCAGCAGCTCGACCAGGGCCCGGCGAGTGGCCACGTGGAGGTGGCCGACCACCTGGGACCCCGGACGGCCGTAGATGGCGCGGATCGAGACCTCGGTGAACAGCGGCTGGATGCCCACGAGGAGCAGGACCCGGTTGAACCACGCGGCCAGGTTGGGGGTGGAGACCAAGAGCGCGCCCCCCGGGACCAGGACCCGGCGGATCTCGGCCAGGGCGCCGTCGGTGTCGACCAGGTGCTCGAGGACCTCGGAGAAGATGACCGCGTCGAGGGTCCCGGGGCCGAAGGGGAGCCCGGGCCCGTCGACGGCGCCGCAGGCGACCGGCAGGTCGCGGCCCCGGGCGGCCCGGGCGGCCGGACGGGACCAGTCGATCCCCACGAACCGGACGTCGAGCCCGGCCTCCCGGCAGACGGCCCGGGCGACCTCGGCTGAGGCGCCGTCCCCGCACCCGAGGTCGAGCACCCGGACCGGTCCCGGGGAGCCCGAGAGCGCGTCGACCAGCATGGCCGCCTGGCGGGCTGCCCGCTCTGCCCCCGACCGCACGGTCGTGGCCGGGTCCTCGTAGAAGGTGCGCAGGCCGCCGTCGGCGCGAGGCGGGCGAGCGCCCTCTGCCGGCGCGCTCACCGGCGAGCCGAGCCCGACTCCTCCCGGCGGGGCAGGATCGGGGCCAGGCGTCCGGTGCCCGCGCTTGGCGGTCGAGCTCCGTCGGCCCGGCGCTCCTCGTGGTACTCCTCCTCCACGTTCACGGCCCAGATGTCGTGGCTCGCGCCCCGGATGTTCTCGACCGTCAGCATGGCAGTGAACATCGAGTGGTCCTGGTTGTTGTACTTGTGCATCCCGTTGCGCCCGACCAGGTGCACGTTGGGCGCATTGGCCGACAGCCACGACACCACCGCGGCGACGTTGTCACGGTACGCGAAGTCGTAGTAGGGGTAGGCCTTCTTCACCCGGACCACGTACCCGCGTTGTACCGCCGACGGCTCGACCAAGCCGAGCACCCCCAGCTCGTGGGTGGCCTTCTCGATCAGCGTCTCGTCGTCGGCCTTCCACAGGGCGTCGTCCTCGAAGACGAAGTACTCGAGACCGAGGCAGGTCGTCCCCTCCTTCACCATGTAGGGGGACCACTGGCCGAAGTTCTGGATCCGGCCGACCTCGACGTCTGGGGCGTGCACGTAGATCCAGTTGTCCTCGAAGCCGGCCTCGAACGGCACCACCAGGGCGACGGTGAGGAAGTCCCGGTAGCGCAGGTCCCGCCCGGCGGCCAGCACGGCCGGTGGCGGTGCCGGGTCGATGGCGGGCACCAGTTCGGCGATGGGCATGGACGAGATCACATGGCTGGCGGCGAGGAAGCGGGGGCCGTGCTCGGACTCGAACGTCACCCCGGTCGCCCTGCCGGCCTCGACGTGGACCTTGGTCACCCGCGCGCCGAGCTGCACCTGGCCGCCCAGGCGCTCCACCTTGTCCCGGCACACCTCCCACATCATCCCGGGTCCGAACTTCGGGTAGCGGAACTCCTCGATCAACGTGGTGATCTCGGTCTGGTTGCGTCGAGGGCTGAGCGCGTGCAGGACGGCCTTGCCCAGTTCGAGGTTCTTGACCCGCTGGGCCGCCCAGTCCGCCGGCATCTCCGACACCGGCACCCCCCAGACCTTCTCGGTGGAGGTCTTGAAGAAGGACAGGTACAGACGCCAGCCGAACCGGGCCACCAGCCAGCCCTCGTAGTTGGTCTGGTCCTTGGGCGGGGCGACCCGGGCTCGTGCATACGACAGGCCGCAGAGCACCGCCTCCTTCAGGCCGAGGTTCCACAGCGCGTTGGCCGGGCGCAGCGGGTAGTCGTAGTACTTGCCCTTGTAGAAGATGCGGCTCTTGCGCGGCCGGACCAGGAAGTCTTCGCTCGGGAGGATCTCGTTCCAAAGGTCCTCGACCGGCTTCACCTTGGTGAAGAACCGGTGGCCGCCGATGTCGAACCGCCAGCCGTCCCGCTCGACGGTGCGCGAGATCCCGCCGACGACCTCGTCGGCCTCCAGCACCACGACCGGGTCGCCCCCCTTGGCCAGCTGGTAGGCGGCGGTGAGCCCGGCAGGGCCGGCACCGATCACGACGACTGGCTCCTGCAGTCGGGTGCGCCCGTCCCGCCCGGCGCCCGGGCCAGTCTCACCTCGTGTGCTCACCCGTACCCCTTCAGGCAGGCCGGCCTCCGCCGGCGGCCGAGCCCCAGCCAGCGCCCGGCAACCGGGGGCCTGGCTCGGCTCCCTCGTGACTGCCGAGCGGCCCGCGTCCCGGGGGGCAAGACTAGTGGACCACCCGCGCCGCACCCCACCCTAGGGAACCAGGCGGTTCAGGAATGCGGCCAGCGAGTACGCGAACAACAGGGCCCCCGACCCGGTGAGGACCGCCCGCTCGAACCAGCGGGTCCGCAAGGCCATCGCCACCACCACCACCAGCGGGAAGGCGCTCAGGGCGTAGCGCTCGAAGGAGTCGAGGTTGGTGCCGGTGACCGCCACCGCCACCACCGCGGTGGCGAACGCGCCGTAGGAGGCGGGCAGGGTCCGCCAGGCCGCCACCACCAGGACGACGACCAGGAGCACCCAGGGCACGTGGAGCGCGGTGCCCAGGTGGTGGTGGAGGACACCGTCAGCATCGTGCAGGACGGTGGCGACGGGGTCGCTCAGGCCACCGTGGTGGCCGGCCGAGGTCTGGACCCGCAGCGGCAGCCAGAAGTCCCCCTCTGCGGCGGCCGACCAGCCGAGAAAGGTGACGATCCCGGCCGGTGGCCCAGCCAGGGCGGCCAGGATGCCGAGCCGCTCGGCGCCCTGGGCCCGCTGCCACCAGCGCACCCCTTCGGCAAGGACGGCGAAGGCCACCAGGACCCCGAGCGGGCGGGTGAGCGCGGCCGCGTAACCCAGCCCGGCAGCCCACCACCAGCGGGGACGCGACCCGGCGGCCGGGCGGATGCACAGGAAGCAACCGACACTGAGGGCGAGCAGAAGCCCCTCGGCGTAGCCCAGCACCAGGCAGAACGCCGGCGGGGCGAGCGACAGCACCCAGGCGCTGCGCCGGGCCAGCTGCTCATCGCCGGTCTCCCGCCGCACCAACAGCACCAGCAGCACCGTGCCCATCAGCGCACCGACGTTGGCGACCACCACCACCCCGGCGGCATCCGGCAGGCCAGTGGTGCCGAGCGCCCTGGCCACCAGCGGCAGCAGCGGGAAGAACCGGAGGGCCTGGTGGCCGAAGGGCGCATAGCCAAAGTGGGCGATCGACTCGTAGAACCCGGCGTCCCAGGCGAGCAACCCCTGGTGGACCCGGAAGATCACTGCCGGGGAGGCATGCCCCCGCGACACCACCAGGTGGGCGATGCCGAGCGCGGCGAGCACCACCACCCTGGCCACCACGTAGGGCACCGCCACCGCTCGCAGCGCCCGAACGAAGACCCCCATGCGGGCGCGGCCGGCCAACAGCGGCCGGGCCGGCGCGCTCACGGACCCTGGAGCGGTCCTGGACCCGGCACCTTGGCGTACTCGGTCAGGTTCATCGGCTCGTAATAGGTGCTCGGGCGCTCGACGACCCAGGTCCGCCCGCCGTAGCCCGGCGTCTGGATCAGCTCGGTCGCGATCTGCTCGCAGCGGGTGCCGAACCCCTGATAGCCAGAGGCCCACACCAGCCAGATGTCGTGGCCCGGCCCGGCCAGGGCCTGCAGCTCCCGGGTGAACGCGGCGGGCGACGACGCCCGGATCGCCGCCTTGTAGTCGATCCAGTCGACCAGCGACGGCCCGATCGAGCGGGGATAGGTCAGCTGCCGGTACCCCCGATCGGCGGTGAGCCGCCACACCGACGGGCCGAGCTGGTCGGGGCAGTAGGCGACCACGTCACCGGGGTGCGCATGGGCGGCCAGCACCGACGCCACCGCCCCGGCCTGGGTCCGCTCGGTGGTGACGTTCTGCGCGGCCACCGCCAGGCCAGCGGCCACTGCCGCCGCCACCACCACCAGCCGCACCCGCCGGTCTCCGATCGTGAGCAGCCCCAGGACCACCAGGACCAGGAACGGCACGAACACGATCGAGGCGTAGCGGTTGGAGTACCCGCTCTTGGTGAGCAGCCCGCCGGCCACTGCGACGACCAGGGTGCCGAACACCACCAGGGCCAGGGCGCGACTGCCGGGTCGGGTCCGCAGGTCGAGGTCGATGTGCCAGCGGTCCCGAGCCAGCCCGAAGATGGCCAGGAACGCGAGCACCAGGTACAAGATCGCGAGCAGCCGCCCCTGGTTGGAGCCGGCGGTGGACAGCGTGGCCTGGTTGTCGGTGAACCCGGTGATCGCGCTCACGATCGCTCCGAAGTTCCCCGGCGCAGCCCACGGCGTGCCGGTGTGCTTCGCCTGGAACACGAAGGTGGGCACCCAGGGCAGGAAGGCGGCGCACCCCACGGCGAGGGCCCCGACGCACCAGCGGGCGTTGGTTCGGGACCGAGCGTCGGGCGCGCTCTTCCTCGCCCGCCACAGGAGCCACGCCGCCACCGTGGCCACCAGATACAGGGCCCAGTACTGGGTGTAGAGGAGCGCCGCGGTCGCAGCTGCGATCCCGAGCAGGTTCCACGGGCTCACTCGCTGCATGGCCCGCATCAGGGCCACCATCCCCAGCCCGCTCACCAGCATGACCAGCGAGTACATGCGGGCCTCGGTGCCGTAGTAGATCGCGAACGGTGAGGCGGCCAGCAGCACCAGGGTCGCCCACGCGCCCTGCCGGCCGTAGCTGCGGCCGAGCAGCCAACCGACCGGCAGGGTGAGCACCGAGATCACCCCCGACAACGAACGCACCCCGAGGTTCGAGGTCCCAAAGACGCGCATCCAGAAGTGCAGGAGGACGTAGTACAGCGGCGGCGCCCCGTCCTCTCGCAGCAGCGCGTGGAGCTGGCTCAGCGGGTGGCGAGCGATGTCGACCGTGAGCGCCTCGTCGAGCCACAGCGGCGAGCGGGTCCAGAACCGAAGCCCGATCCCGGCCGCCACCGTGAGCAGGCCGACCCCCACCGCGAGGCTCCGCCAGCTCCGGCTGAGCGCAGCCCAGGCGCCGGCCCGCAGTGAAGGTTCGGCCGGCTCCGAGGGCGTCCCGGGACGGGCCGGGTCGAGGACGTGCGCGGCCACGGGCCGCATGGTAGGCGAAACGACGGTTGACCTCCTCGGCAGGCCCCGAGAAGGTCGCTACGACGGGTCCGACCCAGCCGTCTCGGTCGTCGGTGCGCTGGCTTCGGCCGCGCTCTGCTCGGCGGCGTAGTCGGCCCATGCCGCCTGGGCCTCGGTCTCAGGGGTGAACTCGGCGTCCGAGTAGTCGTAGTTGCCGATGTAGTTCCCCTCGGCGTCGTAGGCGTGGGCCCCGAACGCCTCCCGGTACTCCTCGGAGACCTCGCCGCCCTCGGCGGCTTGCTTGATCGAGAGGCTGATCCGGCGGCGCTGGAGGTCGATCTCGATGATCTTGACCCACAGCTCCTCTCCCGGGCTCACCACCTGTTCTGGCGCGTCCACGTGGTGGGCGGCCATCTCCGAGATGTGCACCAAGCCCTCGATCCCATCGCCTACCTGGACGAAGGCCCCAAAGGGGACCAGCTTGGTGATCCGGCCGTAGACCAGCTGGCCGACCTCGTGGGTGTTGGCGAACTCCTGCCACGGGTCGATCTGGGTCGCCTTGAGCGACAGGCTGATCCGCTCCTTGTCCAGGTCGACGTCGAGCACCTCGACCTCGATCTCGTCGCCCACCTGGACCACCGAGGACGGATGGTCGACGTGCTTCCAGCTCAGCTCCGAGACGTGCACCAGGCCGTCCATGCCGCCCAGATCCACGAACGCCCCGAAGTTCACCACCGAGGACACCACGCCCTTGCGCCGCTCCCCCGGCTTCAAGTTGGTGAGGAAGTCCCCGCGCTGCTCCTTCTGCGCCTCCTCCAGCCAGGCCCGGCGAGACAGGACCACGTTGTTCCGGTTGCGGTCGAGCTCGATGATCTTGGCCTCGATGACCCGCCCGACGTAGGGCTGGAGCTCGCGGACCCGGCGCAGCTCGACCAAGGAGGCCGGGAGGAACCCCCGCAAGCCGATGTCCACGATGAGCCCGCCCTTCACCACCTCGATGACCGGGCCCTTCACCACCTGGTCCGCTTCCTTCAGCTTCTCGATGGTGGCCCAAGCCCGCTCGTACTGGGCCCGCTTCTTGGAGAGGACCAGTCGGCCCTCCTTGTCCTCCTTCTGCAGGACAAGCGCCTCGATGCGGTCCCCCAGCGAGACGATCTCCTCGGGGTGGACGTCGTTGCGGATCGACAGCTCCCGCGCCGGGATCACGCCCTCGGACTTGAAGCCGATGTCGAGGAGCACCTCGTCCCGGTCGATCTTGACCACCGTGCCCTCGACCAGGTCCCCGTCGTCGAACTCGATGATGGTCCCAGCCATCGCCTCCTCCAAGGAGGCATCGCCCATGTCGTCCTCGGTGATCTTGCGGGGGAGGTAGTGGCCTTCTTCATCGAAGGTGCCCATGGCCTCCTCGGACCACAGGGCGATCGGCTCGACGGACATAGACAGAACGAACTCGCTTTCAGTGGGTCGCCGACCCCCGGCGGGACCGGCACACGATCGACCGGCGGGACTGCTCCGGCCAGGGCGAACACCCTACCACCGCTCAGCCGTCCTTCGCCTCGGCCCACGAGGAGCCCCAGGCCATGGAGACCTCGAGGGGAACCGACAGCTCGGCCGCCCCGGTCAGCGCGTCGGCCACCAGCGGGCCGACCACCTCCCGCTCGGCTTCGGGCACCTCGACGATGACCTCGTCGTGCACCTGCAGCACCAGCCGGCTCGCCAGGCCAGCCGCCGACAGCGCTCGGTCCACCCTGACCAGGGCGGCCTTGAACAAGTCCGCTGCCAGGCCCTGGATCCCGGCGTTCATGGCCTGGCGTTCAGCCGCCTGGCGGACCCGGAAGTTCCGGTCGGTCAGCTCGGGCAGCGGACGGATCCGCCCGAACGCGGTGCGCGTGTAGCCCCGATGGCGAGCCTCGGCCACCGTGGCGTCCATGTAGGCCCGCACCGCCGGGAAGGCCGAGAAGTAGCGGTTCATGATCTCGGCGGCCTCCTCCACCCCGCTCCCCAGGCGCCGCGCCAGCCCATAGGCCTCCATCCCGTAGGCGAGACCGTAGGAGACCATCTTGGAGTACTCCCGCTGCGTGCGGGTCACCTGGTCGATTGGCACCCCGAACACTCCCGAGGCCACGGCCCGGTGGATATCGGTGCCCGACGCGAAGGCCTCCAGCAGGCCGGGATCGCCCGAGAGGTGCGCCAGCACCCGCAGCTCGATCTGGTCGTAGTCGGCAACCAAGAACACCGAGCCCTCGGCGGGCACGAACGCCCGCCGGAACCGTTTTCCCGACTCCGAGCGCACCGGGACGTTGTGCAGGTTCGGCCGCTCCGAGGACAGCCGGCCGGTCCGAGCCACCGTCTGGCGGAACGAGGCGTGGATCCGGCCATCGGCCTGGACTTCGGCCAGCAGACTCTCGCCGTAGGTGGAGCGGAGCTTTTCCACCTCCCGGTATCGCAGCAGAGCGTCCACGATCGGGTGCTGGTCCCGCAGCGCCTCCAAGGTTGCGGCATCGGTCGAGTAGCCAGTCTTGGTGCGCCGCCCTGGTTTCAGCCCGATCTCGTCGTACAGCACCGTCCGCAGCTGGGGGGTCGAGTTGACGTTGAACGGGTGTCCGGCCAGCTCGTGGATCTCGGCCTCCAAGGTGGCGCAGTCGGCAGCCAGCTCCTTGGCCACGCGGCGCAGTTCGTCGGTGTCGACCCGGATGCCGATCACCTCCATCCGGGCCAGCACCCCGATGAGCGGGCACTCCACCTCGTCGTGGAGGCGCCGCAGCCCCCGGGCGTCCAGGGCAGCCCGCATCGGCTCCACCAGCTGGGCCACGACGTTGGCCTCCTCCACCGCCTCCTGGGCCAGCCCGATCGGCTCCCCGGTCCCGAGCGGCAGCCGCCCCTGGCCGGCTCGGCCGCTCGTCAGGCTGGTCCGCAGGTAGGGCGCCGCCACGTCGACCAGCGGGTAGTCGGTGCGCGATGGGTCGAGCAGGTACGCCGCCACCGCGGTGTCCAGCACCGGCTCGATCCCCTCGATCCCGAACCCGGCCAGCGAGCGGAGCAGCTCCTTCACCTCATGCCCTACCACCGCCCGCTGGCCCAGTCGGGTGAACGCCCGCTGGACGCTCGGCACCCGGAGCAGCTCGCTTGGCACCCACAGCGCCACTCCGTCGGGACCTCGGTCGACCACCGCGACCCCGATGAGCGCGCCCCGTCCGGCAAGGCCCTCGGTGCGCCCGATCAAGGCGACCGGCCTTCCAGATTCGCCGGCGGCCAGCGCCCCGAGCAGCCGGGCGGCGTCCTGGACCCCAGACGGCACCACCATCGGCGGGGCCGGTGCCGCCTCGGGCGGCCCGTCGCCAGATCCCACGACCGCCGTCGCCCCGGCCTCCTCGGCGGCTGTGGCCGGCAGAGCCGGCGCCGCGATCTCCGTGGCGCCCGCGCTGCCGGCGGCCGGGGGGCCGAAGGTCCCGTCGTGGAGGAGGGGCACCACGCGGTCCCAGGTCGACTTGAGCTCGTAGCGCTCGAAGCATTCGCGGGCCGCCTCGAGGTCCCAGCCACCGAGCTCGAGGTCGTCGAGGCCGATCTCGAGCGGGACGTCGCGCACCAGCGGGATGATGGCCAGGTTGGCCCGCACCTGGGCCTCGGCGCCGGCGACGTTGGCCCGGAGCTTCGGGGTGAGCTCGTCCAGGTGGGCAAAGATCCCTTCGACGTCGCCGTAGGTGTTGAGCAGCCGGGCCGCCGTCTTCTCGCCCACCCCAGGGACTCCCGGGATGTTGTCGGAAGGGTCGCCCCGCAATGCGGCCAGCATCGGGTACTTGTCGGGGCTGACCCCGGTCCGCTCGCGGATCCCAGCCTCGTCGTAGAGGGTGTAGTCGCTCACCCCCCGTCGGTTGTAGAGGACCTTCACATAGGGGTCCTCGACCAGCTGGAAGCAGTCGCGGTCGCCGGTGACCACGATGACCTCGCATCCGCGGTCGCGGGCCTGGGTGGCCAAGGTCGCCAGGACGTCGTCCGCTTCGTACCCGGGCACCTCGACCCGGGGAATCCCCAACGAGGCGACCACATCTCGGATCATGTCGAACTGCGGGGTGAGTTCCTCGGGGGTCTCGGAGCGGCCCGCCTTGTACTCGACGTGGATCTCGTCCCGGAAAGTGGGCCCCGGCGGGTCGAAGGCCACGGCCACCGCACTCGGCCGGTGGTCGCGCACCAGGTAAATGAGCATCGAGACGAAGCCGTGGACCGCGTTGGTGACCGTCCCGGCTCGGGTCGTGAGCTCCGGCGGCAGGGCGAAGTACGCCCGGAACGCAAGCGACATCCCGTCGAGGACGATGAGGGGTCCGGAGCGCTCGCTCACCCGAGCCGCCCGCGGCTCACGGCGAGAGGGTCCCCTCGATCACCTGCCGGGCGATCTCGCGCATGCGGGTGCGCGTGTGCATCGCGGTGCGCTGGATGAAGGAGAAGGCTTCCTGCTCGGACAGCCGACCCTCGGCGATCAGCTTGGCCTTGGCCTCGTCGACAACCCGGCGGGTGGTGATCTTGTCCTCGGCCGCGGTCGCCGAGGACGCGAAGGAGGCCACCTCGGCGTCGATCGCCCACTCCTCCCGGCAGTTCGCCAGGACCGAGTCCAGCGCGCTGAGGAGCTCGTCCCGGCGGAACGGTTTCACCAGGTAGGCAGCAACGCCGGCGTCGCGAGCTTCCTCGATCAGCTCCCGCTGGGAGAAGGCGGTGAGCACGATCACCGCCACCTGGGTGTCCCGGGTGATCTCCCGGGCTGCTTGGATCCCGGTCAGGCCGGGCATCTTCACGTCCAAGATGGCGAGGTCGGGGCGGGTCTCTTGGGCCAACCGGACCGCCTCGTCGCCCCGGCCAGTCTCCCCCACCACCTCGTAGCCGGCCGAGGTGAGGATCTCCTTGAGGTCTAGCCGGACGATCGCCTCGTCCTCGCCGATGATCGCCCGCACCGGCGGGCGGGTCGATCCCTGCTGCTCGCTCAACTCGGAGGCACCCCGACCCGCTGCAGCAGGTCGTCCCGGCGCTGCTCGAGCTCGGCCACCGTCGAGACCAGCGCCTCCCGGGCTCGTGCCATCGCGTCGGCGTGCCGCTTCACCTCGCCGTACTCATGGGTGGCGAGCGGGGTCTCCGACACCAAGGACCGCAGGCGCGCCTCTTCGGCGGCCTCGGAGACCACCGCGTACTGCTCGTTCAGGACCGCCAGCTCCTGGCGGGCCCGGACGAGCCGCTGGTGGAGGTCTCGGATCCGTCGCTCGACGAGGAACCGTTGCATGGTCAACCGATTCTACGCTCTCGTCCCCGCAGCGGCCCTGGGGCTCAGGGTTGCCAGGAGACCCAGCGGCGCCGGGTCACGGTCTCGAGGACCTCGGGCCGGGGCTCGGCGCCGATCCCGGGGGCCGACGCCAGCCGGACCAGCCCGCCTGCGCATTCCAGGTATGAGAACGGGTTTCCCTCCAGGTAGGTGTCGGGGTCGCTCAGGTCCCCCGGAAGCGAGCACTCGGGTCTGCCGGCAACCGCGGCGTTGACTGCCCGGCCGAGCCCGGACTCGAAGAACCCGCCAACGAAGCACGGCACCTGGGCCACGGCGCAGGCCCTGGCGGCAGCGACCGCCGCCAAGACACCACCGAGGCGACCGGGCTTGAGACAGGCAACCTGGCAAGCTCGGGCGGCCAGCGCCGCCTCCACCCGGCCAGGAGACCACAGCGACTCGTCCAGGGCGATCGGGGTCCGGAGCCGCTGTCCGAGCCGCCGGTGGGCATCGAGCTCGGCCGGCGCGAACGGCTGTTCGAGGCAGACCAGGCCCAGGTCGTCGAGCTCGTCAAACACGTCGGGATGGGCGGGGTCGAAGGAGCCGTTGGCGTCAGCCTGGAGCGCTACCTCTCCGAAGCGAGCTCGCAGTGCCTCGAGCGGTGCCCTCGACCACCCCGGCTCGATCTTGACCCGAAGCCGCCGCGCCCCGGTCTCGATGGCGGCGGCGGCCTCGTCGAGCAGCCGGCCGATCTCGCGATCGGCCGGGATCCCTACCAGCGCTCCAGTCTCGACCTCGCGCCGAGCAGTCCCCAGCCACGAGGCCAGTGACTGACCTCCGACCCGCAGCTCGACGTCGAGCACCGCCATCTCGACGGCAGCGGCGACCGACTGGTCCGCCACCTCCTGCTCGGGTCGGGCGGCCGGGCCCCGGCAGGCCGCGGTCACCAGGTCGGCCGGCGGCAACACGGCGTCCGCACTGGCAGCCCGGAGCCGGCCCAGGACTCGGTCGACCGCGACCGGCTCGAGCGCGTCCGGGGAGGGATCGGGCCAGCGGGCTCCTGGGTACGCAGGACACTCCCCCCAGCCGACCCCCTGGTCGGTCTCGAGCCGCACCAGCACCGCGCTGCGGTCACGCTGGACGAGCCCGGCACTGCCGACCGGGCTTCGGAGGCGCATCGGCACCACCAGGACCTCGAATCCGCTCACCCGCATCGGCGAGCCAGGGCCGCAGGCCGCGCGACGGGCCTATCGTCAGAGGCGTGCGCACCACCAGGTCGGCGGTCACCGTGGAGGCGCTGGTCGACGGCCTTCTCACCGACGGCTACGTCATCGTCGAAGGCATGCTCGACGACGGCGACCTGGCTGCCAAGCGGGCCGACCTCGAACGCATCCTCGCGACCACCCCGACCGGGCGCAATGACTTCGAGGGGTTCGCCACCCGCCGGGTGTACGCCCTGTTCGCCAAGACCCGTTCGTTCGACCACAGCGCGCTCGACCCACTGCTTCTCGGGGTCCTCGACCGCGTCCTCGGTCACTACCAGCTGAGCGCCCCGGTAGGGATCCAGATCGGTCCGGGCGAAACGGCCCAGGTGCTCCACCGCGACGAGAGTATCTATCCGCTCCCGCCGCACGAGGCCCCGGTGGTGGTCAACTCGATGTGGCCGCTGGACGACTTCACCGAGGCCAACGGCGCCACTCGCCTGGTGCCAGGGAGCCACCGCTGGCCACATGACCGCCGGCCAGGCCGGGACGACGACGTGATCGTGGCCGAGATGCCGGCCGGGTCCATGCTTGTGTACCTGGGCAACCTGTTCCACGGTGGTGGCGCCAACCGCACCGACCGTCCCCGGCTGGGGGTGATCCTCGAGTACGTCGTGGGCTGGCTGCGGCCCCAAGAGAACCATTGCCTGGCGGTGCCGCAGGACCTTGCGAGAAGGCTGCCGCCCCGCCTTCAGGAGCTCCTCGGGTACAACATCTACCCTCCCTTCCTGGGCTACGTGGACGGCCGCCACCCGAGGCGGGTCCTCGACCCTGACGGGTGACGCCTTCCTTCCCGGAACGTCCAGCCGGGTCGCCGGTAGGCTCCTTTGGCCAGCCCGGATGGCGGAATCGGTAGACGCGGAGGCCTCAAAAGCCTTTGCCGGCAACGGCGTGCGGGTTCGAGTCCCGCTCCGGGCACCACGGGTCAACGACGACGACAGCCACCGTGCCCTCGGAATCCCCGGCTGTCCCCACGAATGCTCAGGGGTTGACCGCCTGCACCACCCAAAGATGCTGACGCCCCACGTCCTGACGTTCCGTCCGCACCTCAGCGAAGCCGGCCGTCCGAGCCAGCTGGGCGAAGGCGGTCGCCTGTTCTTCGACCCACCCGTGGCTGGCCAGACCGGACGCGCCGGGCCGAGTGCGCCGCTCGGCCACCAACAGTCTGCCGCCCGGACCCAGGACCCGGCGCGCCTCGGTCAACCCTGCATCCAGGTCGGACCAGTGATGCACGGTCGCGATTGACCAAAGCACGGTGGCTGCGCCATCGCGCACCGGGAGCGCCTCAGCCGTGCCTTCAAGCCAACTGACCCCGGGACGACGAGTCAGGATTCGCGCCAACCCCAGCATGACCGGCGCCGGATCCACTCCCGTCACAGTGGCACCACGGCTGGCAGCTTGACGGGCCGCGGCTCCCGGTCCGCATCCCACGTCAATCACCCGATCGTTCCGACCGACCCCGGTGAGCTCGCAAGCCAATCGGGCGAGGGCACCCCGCCCGATCAGCATGGTCAGCCCCGCCGCCACCCCTCGAACTCCGGCGAAGCCTCGATGGTGGGCGTGGTGGTTTGGAACGAGCCGACCTGGCCCGACGGGGACATCCCCGGGTCCAGAGGGCGAACCAACCATGGGGTCGAATCATGGCATCCGCGGCCGGGTCCTAGGCAACCACTTGTGCTTCATCTAGCGCGACCGCTGCTGGGCGATCCTCACCCCACGTCTCGACGAAGCATCCCGACGCGCGTGCGAACCCCAAGCCGAACGTTCTGCGCTACCCGGAACAGCCGAACCATGCCTCTCGCCCGCGCAACCTCGCTCCGAAGAGCTCCGCTATCCAGCGTCTGCCGGGCGGACGAATGACCTGGTTAGGCTCACCCGGCGACGAAAACCTGCATCCTCGGCCCCTGGGAGGCGCCAACCATGGTCAAGCCGGTCGGCATGACGGCCGCTTCAACAGCAGAGCTCGAACCAGTCAGACGACTGCCGTCCGAACGAGTCCGGCTGGGCGTGCTGGGAGCGGGCAATATCTCCCACCTCAACGTGGCGGGATACCTCAACCATCCGCAATGCGACGTGGTCGCGGTCTGCGACATCGATCAGGAGCTGGCCATGGCGGCTGCACGGCGGTGGGGAGCGGCAAAGGCGTACGGGGACCTCGACGAGCTCTTGGCCGACGACGAGGTCGACGCCGTTGAGGTCCTGACCCCCACGCATCTCCACTATCGCCACGTTCTCGCGGCGCTCCGGGCCGGCAAGCACGTGTCGGTCCAGAAGCCCCTGACCAACACGGTCGCGCAGGCCAGGGAGCTAGAACGGGTTGCGGCGGACTTGGGACTCGTCCTGCGTGTCAATGAGTGCTTCAGGCACTACCCCCCGCTCGAGCGAGCTCGGGACTTGGTCGCCAGTGGTGCCATCGGACGTTTGATCGGTGTTCGGATCAAGACGGTGGTGGGTTTGACCGACTCCGCCTTCCAAGCTGGCCTCCGACCCGAGGGCTATGGCTGGCGCCTGGACGGTCGAAGCCCCGGCGGACACCTGTTTGACGACATGGTGCACAAGTACGCCATGGCCCTGTGGCTTCCCGGGCTCGACGTCGTCTCCGTTCAGGCGGTGGTCCGACGTCGCGATCTCTTCTACGAACCTTGTGCCGCCATCTTCGAGTACGAAGATCCAGACGTACTCGGTGTCATGGACGTCCACTATGCATCGAAAATGTGGCTTCGGTCCCGCTACTACGGGGCCGACGAGGTGTTCGAGCTCCAAGGGGATGAGGGCGTCCTGTGGGTGACGAGGGCAACGGGCGAGATGCTCGACATGCCGCCAGTCATCCTGTACCAGGGTCACGACAACGTCTGTCGGACCGTAACCGAGAAAGCAGTGGAGTCAGACTGGGGGGAGGGGTTTCGCCGTTCGTCGGCGCATTTCATCGACTCCCTCTTGAACGGCGCAGTTCCCGACATGACACCCGACGAAGCGGTTCGTGTCCTGCAACTGTGCTTCGCCGTCTACCAGGCATCCAAGACTCGTCTGCCCGTAGACCCTCGCAGCATCAGCGATCGGGTAACCGCCGATGGTTGGCCCATCGGAGATGAGCTCGAGCTCGGCGACCCAGTGATCGCCGCTGACTGACACGTCCTCCAAACCGTGCCGTCGTCGTCCAGCCGTCTCTGATGATCGAGGTCGACCTACTGTTCACGCACCGCCGCCGGAGCGGGAGCGATCATCTCGGCGACGAAGAGGATCGCCACGCGGGATCGCCCCGGGCGTTGGCCAGGTCGGGATCCCGAGCAAGGCCGCCCTCGAGCGCACTGCTGACGCCCTTCTTGTCGCTGGCCACGCTCGATGGCTGAGCTGCCCGAAGGGTTGTGGCCACGAAGGCTCGGCACCGGACCCTCAGCATGACGACCGTCCTGATGCAAGGATAGCTGCATGCGCGCCGCTATCTTGAACGAGTCGCCGGGATGGCTCGACATCACCGAGGTCGACGTCGACAACCCCGGACCCCATGAAGTCCTGATCCGCACATCGGCCGCCGGCTTGTGCCACAGCGACCTGCACTTCATCGAAGGCAAGTACCCGGCGAGGACGCCGGTGGTCCTGGGCCACGAGTCGGCAGGGGTCGTCGAGGCGGTCGGGAGCGAGGTCAGCTACGTAACTCCAGGTGACCGGGTCATCACCTGTCTGTCGGTGTTCTGCGGCAGCTGTGACTACTGCCTCACCGGCCGCCCCTACTTGTGCCAGTCTCCGGAGGTACGTCGCCGGAGCGACGAACGGCCCCGACTCAGCATCGGGGGCAATCCTGTCGGTCAGTTCGCGAACCTGGGTTCGTTCGCCGAGATGATGTTGGTCCACGAGCACGCACTGGTGAAGGTGACCCAGGACATCCCACTCGACCGGGCCGCCCTGATCGGGTGCGGAGTGACGACTGGGCTGGGGGCCGTCTTCAACACTGCCAAGGTCCCTGCCGGCGCGTCCGTCGCGGTCATTGGATGCGGGGGCGTTGGACTCTCATGCATCCAGGGGGCGCACCTGTCGGGCGCGGCACGGATCGTCGCAGTGGACCAGTTGGCAGCGAAACTCGAGCTCGCGCGTTCGTTGGGGGCCACCGACACCGTGGATGCCTCCGCAGGAGATCCCGTGGCCCAAGTCATGGATCTGACTGGCGGCGGCGTCGAGTACTCGTTCGAAGCAATCGGATTGGCTGCCACCGCCGAGCTGGCGTTCAACATGCTGCGGCGTGGCGGCACGGCGACGGTCATCGGCATGATCCCTCCGAGCCAGCTGGTTCAGCTACCTGGACCAGCCTTCCTCCAATCGAAGACGATCCAGGGATCCACGATGGGCTCCAACCGATTCCGGGTCGACATGCCTCGCTACATCGATCTCTACCTTCAAGGCCGGCTCAAGTTGGATGAGATGGTCTCGGCGAGGATCCCTCTCGACGGGGTCAACGACGGGTTCAAGGCGCTGCAAGGAGGTGACGTCGCGCGGAGCGTGATCGTCTTCGACGACTGATTCCATGGAGCACGCGCTCAAGTAGGCTGCCGCTCCGGACGGGCAGAGATCCCGTGACGGGTCCGCCGCCCATCACGCGGGTCGCCCGGCATGCTGCCGCCTAGAACGCGCGGCCTCGATTGCCCCCAAAGGACGTTTCTAGGGGACCTCTCCCCTGCTGCGACCGACCCCGGAGCCGGACCGCGCCAGGCACGCGGAAACGCCTGGTGATGATCGCCTTGACCTTGGGGGTGCGCGGCCGGTCGTGGTGTAACGCACGAGTTGGGCATGCTCGGCCCATGGCCCGCCCAGGCCCGCTCCCGAGACTCGCTGCAACCACCCACCCCTCTCGCTCCGCGCCATGGCGAGCGAGCTCGGCCTGGACGGGGGGCAACAGCCGCACCTCGGTCACCACCTCCTCGGTGAGGTCCCGAAGGAACCGGCGCCGTGGCGGCATAGAGCTCGAGCGCGTCGTGCGCGGCCGCTGGCCACTGCCGGGTCCGTGCCTGCCCCTGGAGGTTGTCGATGCCCTGGGAACCCGCCCGGTAAGACGGCCACGATCCACCTTGACACGAGCGCTCGGGTCGGCGAAGCGCTCGAGAACCGCCAGGTCGCCCCCACCTATGCCCCGGGTGAGCTGGCTCATGGGCATGAGCTGGCGCGCGAGGTCCTTGATGCGCCGCGTGTGGAGCGCACCCCGGGTGGCGAGGCGGTCACAGGTCCGAACCCGACGCTTGAGGGCGGCCCGTTCGGAGCCGGGCAGCACAAGCGCTAGGAGACCAGCTCGGTCGAACAGGGGAGCCTGGCCAGGGTCCTGCCGTCGATGTGGTTGGTCTTCACGTGGCGGACAAGGAGCGTCACAGGTCGGACGCCTTCTCAGAGGACGCCCGCAAGGCCCGACGGCCAAGGGTGGGGTCGTCCAGGCGACGATCGAGCAAGTCAACCGACGGGCCCTGAAGTACGCTTGGCCGGCGTGGAAACAGGCGCACGCCTGGCCATCGAAGGGGGGACGCCCGTTCGAACCACTCCGCTCGACGTCTCCAGGGGGATGGGAATGCTGGGAGACGAGGAGCGAACCGCCGTCCTCGAAGTCCTGGAAAGCCGTTCGCTGTTCCGCTACTACGGCCCGCGCCTTCTAGGCAAGGTGGCGCAGTTCGAGGAGGAGCTCGCTCGCAACATCGGGACGGAACACGCGGTGGCAACCTCGAGTGGGACTGCTGCCCTTCGTTGTTGCCTGGCGGCTTTGGGCATCGGTTGTGGAGACGAGGTCATCGTGCCGGCCTTCACCTTCATTGCCACCGTGAACGCAGTGGTTACAGCTGGTGCAGTCCCAGTCTTCGCAGAGATCGACGAAACCCTCGGTCTTGATCCGCAGGACGTGGCAGCCAAGGCTTCCGCGCGCACGGCAGCGATCGTGGTCGTGCACCTTGAGAACGTTCCGTGCGACCTGGGTCCTCTCGTTGCCATCGCCGATCAGCTCCGTGTCCCGCTGATCGAGGATGCGGCGCAGGCAATGGGCACCTCGTACCGCGGCCGCAAGGTCGGGAGTATCGGCGTGGCTGGTGCGTTCTCCCTGCAATTGGAGAAGAACGTCACGTCGGGCGAAGGTGGCGCCCTGGTCACATCGGACGAGCGCCTCTATCTCCGGGCCGCCCGGTACCAGGACCAAGGGGGCCAGTTCGTAACCAGCCACATGGGAGAACGCGGTCGCGAACTCGATGATCCCTTCGTGGGCGAGAACCTCCGGATGGGTGAGCTCGCGGGCGCGATCGCTGGCGTCCAGCTCGGCAAGCTCCCCGGCCTACTCGAGCGGCTGCGTTCCAGTCGTCAGCGCCTCGCCCAGGCGATCGGCCCGGTGGAGGGGATGACCGAGCGCCGGGTGCCTGACCCAGACGGCGAAGGAGGCTCCAGCATCAGCTGGTTCCTCCCCAATCCCCGCATTGCCCGTGAGTTCTCGAGAGCCCTGCGGGCCGAGGGGGTCCCGTGTGCCCAGATGTACGGCGGAAAGCCGGTCTATGCCAACCCCGCCGTCCTCGAGCGTCGCACCGCCTCACAGAAGGGAGGTCCTTGGCACTGCGCCGAGCACCCCACCACCGTCGAGTACCGTATGGGCCTCTGCCCGGTGACCGAGGAGCTGGTCGGCCGGTCCCTGACCGTTCCCGTCGGGCCCTCGTGGACCCAGCTTGACTGCGACCAGGCGGCCGAGGCTGTCCACAAAGTTGCCGGAGCACTGCTCTAGATGTGCGGCCCCAGGGGCGGACCACCCGGCGCACGGTCGATGACCAGGGCGGCATCACCGTGACGCTGCGCGTTGGTCTCGTCGGGTGTGGAACCGTGGCCCGGCGGGTGCATCTCCCCGGCCTGCGCGCCGCCGGCATCGACGTCGTCGCCTTCGCCAGCCGTAGCCGACGGTCTGCCGAAGCGGCAATGCGGGAGTGGGGCAGCGGACGCGTGGTAGACGACTGGCACGAGGTGCTCGAACACCCCGAGGTGGACGCCGTCGACGTGTGCGCTCCGAACGCCAACCATGAGGAGATCGCCATTGCTGCGGCGGCCGCGGGGAAGCACGTGCTCGTCGAGAAGCCCATGGCGTGCAGCGTCGAAGGGGCGGATCGAATGCTGGAGGCTGCGGATCGGGCCGGCATTCTTCTCATGCCGGCGCATAACGCCCGGTTCGGGCGGCCCTACGGCGCCATGCGTCTGGCCGTCGACCGGGGCGACATCGGCCAGGTGTGCGCCTTCCGGTGCGCGTGGGGCCACTCCGGGCCCGAGCATTGGGCACCCGACGCCGGCTGGTTCCGCGACTCGGCGACCTCGGGGGGCGGTGCCCTCATCGACCTTGGCGTGCACATCGCCGATGTCCTGCGGTGGGTGCTCGGCGACGAAGTTAGCGCCGTGAGCGCGATGCTGTGGCCCGGCACGAAGAACGGCGACCACCCCGTGGACCAGGTCGAGGACCTGGCCGAGCTCCTCGTCCGCTTCTCGCGTGGTGCGATCGGTTCGATCCAAGCGAGCTGGGCAGTCGCGGCCGGCGCCGACCACCAGCTCACCGTCCAGGGAACGGAGGGAACCCTGCACCTCGACGACCGCACACCCCCGATGCTGATCCGGGCGGGCAGCACCCCAGTGCCCTTGGAGCTCCCCGAGCGGAGCCCAGGGGTGTTCGAGAGCTTTGCTTCTGCCATCGAGCAGGGGCATCCCCCTGCCGTGACTGCAGCCGACGGCCGTGCAGCCGTCGCCCTTGTCGCCGCGGCGTACCGTTCGGCGGTGTCCGGATGCGTCGAGCGCCTCGACGCCAACGTCGAAGGACGGGGCTGGTGATCCGGGCGGGCTTCGCTCGGAGGATCATCACGCCGCCGACTCCGGTCATGCTGGCCGGTTTCGATGCCCGCCACGAGCCGGCGACCTCCATCCACGACGATCTGGAGGTGCGCGCGCTGTACCTGGCCGAGGAAGACGGCGGCGCGGTGTGCCTCCTGATCTGCGACCTCCTCGGGATGTCACCGTCGTTCGCAACTCCAATTCGTCAGCACGTTGCCAACGACCTAGGCCTTTCCCGGTCGGCCGTGCTCACGGCCTCCACGCACACCCACTCCGGACCGAGCTGCATAGCCGGCTCCGAGGCCATTGGATGGCCGACTCCGCCCGGCTACCGAGATCTGCTGGTCGGCGCATGCCGGGCGGCAGCCACGACGGCACAGCAACGAGCCGTCGCGGCGACCCTCTCCTACCGACGCGCGCCCTTGCCCGACGGCCTGTCGATCAATCGGCGCGGCCATCCCTACGCGCCATGGCTGGCCGTGCTCGACGTCGCCTCGGAGGCTGGCCAGCGCATCGGCGTTCTGGCGAACCTGGCAATCCATCCGGTCGCCCTGGGCCCGGAATGCCTTGCGATCTCCGCCGACTGGGTAGGCCCGTTTCGAACGTCCCTTGAGGCGATGCTCGGTGGGAGCACGCTCCTGCTCTCAGGGGCCCTCGGTGACGTGAACCCGAACCACGTCCACCGACAGGGCAACGACTGCAGTTCCGACGGGTTTGCCGAGGCAGCCGCGCTGGGACGAGAGCTGGCTGAAGCGGTCGCCGCCGAGGTGGTGGTCGCCGAGCCAGTCGATGGCCATGTCGAACTGGTGCGGTGGGACGAGTTGAACGCCCCGGCGGGCGGCACCCTGCTTGCCCAGATGGCTGGGGTCGATCAGATCCAGGTCGAGCTGGTCGAGTGGTCGATGGGTGGCCCTCGTCTGGTGTCGGTGCCCGGCGAGGCGTTCCACGCCTTTGGCGAGGCGATCGCGTCGTCGCGACCTGTGCCGGTCATCTTGGCTGGCCTTGCTCCGGTGTGGCTCGGCTACCTTCCGCTGCCCTTCGCACAGGGTTACGAGGAATCGATCAGCCACGGGGAACGGTTCGTGGCGACAGTCCTGTCGGCTCTCACCGGCTCTGCCCAACCCGGAGCAGGCTGACCTCCCTCAGACCAACTCGCGACACCTTCCTGCCGCGCGACCAACCGCAGATGCCGTCGAGGTTGACATCACCAATGGCCGGACCGTCGTCGCAGCCTGAAGGACGCGCGTCGACACCACAAGCTTTCCCAACTTCCTTTGTCCACTCCGACTTTGCGGACGGCCACCATCGCGCGATCCTGCGACACATCCAAGACGGCGCTAGACGACCTTGGCCCGGTCCGAATGGACACCCTTTGTGTTCTGCGACGCGCGGAGCGTCCGTCCTGAGGAAGGTCGCGCCCTCCACGTCGTCAGCTACGCTGGCACGGGCGTGACGTTCGAAGCCCTAGCCGTCATGGCTCCCGACGATCCTCCTCGGCATCGCTGGTACGCGTGCTGTGACCTGCAGGTCGACGAGGTCGTTGCCTTCCGCACCGATGACACCCAACTGGGCATCGTGTGGAAAGGCCTGCTTCACGCCGCACATGGCGTTCCGAGACCGACCAGTTGAGGTTGGTAAGCCAGCGCGGACCAGTATCCAAGGGCGCGCCACGTGCCTCTGGCTCTGAGGCCGCTGCACACATCGCCACACCCGATCGACGTCGCGAACGTGACTCCCTGGGTCTGCGAACACGCACGGTGTGCAATTCCGGCAGTCCGCGGTAACGACACACGTGGGTCCACAGCATCGTCTTCCCTCATCCCGAAGCCCCAGACGTCGAGAGCGACCCCGTCGCTCCGCCAACCACCGGTCCGCGCTCGACTTGGCCCTTGCCGCAAGCTCGGGGAAGGTCGAGATCTGCCGGATTCCGGCCTGCGCCTTGGCGGGCACTTGGCGATCACCACCCCGGCCGCTCATCGAGCAGCGCCTGGTAGACAAGAGTCTTCAGCTGGCGCCGAATCGGATGGGTGCTCGAGGGCATCAGCTGGGTGAAGAACAGGACGGTCATCTGTTCGGCCGGGTCGATCCAGAATGCGGTGCTCGCTGCGCCACCCCAGCCGTACTCACCGCGGGAACTGACCACCTTTGACGCCACCGGATCGTCCGTGACCGAGAAACCGAGCCCGAATCCGACGCCGTCATACGACGTCTCGGCAAAGAGTTTCCGGCCGAACTGCTCCAAGTCCAACCCCCGAGGCAGATGGTTCCTCGTCATGTAGGAGACCGTGGACGGGCTGAGGAGCCGGACCCCATCAAGCTCCCCGCCATGCAGCAGCATCTGCGTGAACCGGTGGTAGTCGTGCGCAGGCCCGACCAGTCCCCCGCCCCCCGACAGCATGCGCTGGGGCGTCGACGCCGCGCTGCCGTCCGCAGCGACGGCCAACCGGGTCTCAGGATGCGCCACGTAGAGCGCAGCCAGACGGCCGACCAGCTCGGGACCGGCCCAGAAGCCCGTCTCCTCCATGCCGAGCGGCTCGAAGATGCGGGTCCGGAAGAATTCGTCCAATCGCTGGCCTGATACCACTTCGACCAGGCGGCCCAGCACGTCGGTGGCGACCGAGTAGGCCCATTCCGATCCCGGATCGAAGAGCAACGGCAGCGACGCCCATGTGTCGACGCACGCCCCGAGGTCCATTCCCTCGGGGTAGCCCCACTCGAAGCCAGCAGCGCGGTACATCTCGTCGACTGGGTGGACGTGGTGGAAGCCGTAGGTGAAGCCGGCAGTGTGGGTGAGCAGGTGCCAGACTCGGATCGGCTCAGTCGCTGGTCGCGTCACTGGTCTCGCAGCCGGCCCGGCCACGTACACAAGCGGTTCGGCGAGAGACGGGATCCAGTTCCGCACCGGGTCCCGAAGATCGAACGCCCCTTCCTCGTAGAGCATCATCGCCGCGACCGACGTGATCGGCTTCGTCATCGAGTACCACCGCCATACCGTGTCGATCTCGACCGGCTTGCCCGCTTCCCGATCGCGCGTGCCGGCAGAGGCGACGTAGGCGACCTGACCGCGTCTCGTGACGACGACCAGCCATCCAGTGAGGCGCCCATCATCGACATAGCGGACGAAGTGCCGTTCGATGCGCTTGAGGCGCTCAAGGCTCAGTCCGACTGCTTCGGGCTCGACTCCTTGCTCCAACTTCGACATCAGGCGTCCCTCTGTCTCCTTCGGCAAGCTGACCGATCGTTCGCGATACGGTCGCGGCGAAACCTACCGCGTTCATGGAGCGAGTCCGATTCCCCGGACGCGACAACGCGATCAAAAGCGCCGCTCGGCCATCAACCGTGAGGCGCGCACCTCCCCCGCTGCTCACTAAAAGGATCCGACGCCTTCCGGCGTCACTCGACCTGGTGCTCGCGTCTGCGTTGGAGCCAGTCCTGGACGTGGGCCCACAGCCGCGCCGTGTCGTCCTGGTCGGGCCAACCCCGAAAGGAGGGTGGCGGCCGACGCTCGCCTGCCTCCGCTCGGCGCCCGACAGACCACCCGGGGCCTCGGGCCCCAGAGGGCAGCCGGGCACGGCCCGGCTGCCCTCCTTGGACGTGCTGGCGCGTCTGTGCGCTGGCTAGGCCGAGCTCTTCGACCCCGCTGCCGTGAACAGCGGTGGCAGCGTCGCCGGCCAGTTGTTCAGCGAGTATCGCTTGCCGCCAAAGACCGGGATGTAGGTGCCCTTCTGGCCATTGATCGGCGAGGTGGCATTGGCGTCCCAGTAGACCCAGCGGTCGTCGGTCACCGCGGTGTGGTCCCCGGTCCCGGGCTTGCCGCTCGGGCCCGAGTTCCACGACCACGCCCCGTACACGTAGTTGGGACCCCCGAGCGTAGGCAGGGCGTGGACGCCCCGAGCCAGGTTCTGAGGCGTGAGGTCAGGACCCGCGGCCTGCAGGGCATCGAAGATCCAGACCAGGTCGGTGTAGCCACCGTCTGTCCCCGGCGGGATGGTGTGCCCGGTGAGCTGCTTGTAGAGCTTGCCTGCCAGGCTGTTCGGCCCGAAGAAGGTGTTCTCCGGAGAGGCCTCGCTCAGGCCGAACAGGGTTCCGGTGACCTCGGCCTGGTCGTAGGTCTGGGCCACGGTGTCGGTGTCGTCCAGCGCGACCCCGTTGAGCAGCCACTCGGGGTGGTAGTCCTGGGCGGCCGCCGCCTTGGTCAAAAGTCCGAGGGAGAACGAGTCACACGCGGTGATGATCGTCGTCACCCCCGAGGCCTTGAAGGCCACGATGGCCTGCTGCGCCGAGGTCTGGAAGGTCGCGATGTCGAGGCCGTAGGTGAAGACATGAATCAGCGATCGGGACACGTGGTAGTGCTGCACCAGGTAGTTGATGGACTCCTTCACGCACACGCCATACGTCGGCAGGTTGGGAACGTAGATCCCGAACACCCGCTTCTTCGTGCGCAGCGCCGGGTCTCCCGCGTAGATGGCCGGCTTGTTCGCTAGGTACTTGCCGTAGACCTGTCCGGTCATGACGGCGATCCGCTGGCACTCCTGGGGGATGCCCCAGATGTACGGGTTGTACTGCTGGTACCACGCCTCGTCGAAGTAGGCCCCACCGTTGAACTCGACCAGGCCGTCCTTGGCCGCGCACACCGAGAACGGGCCGGTGCCGCCGCCACCGGTGCCATTGGGGTCGAGGGTGAAGTCCACCTCGCCGAACGCGTGCAGCGTGTGGGCGATGGTGTCGGCGTCGGCGCAGGCCTGGGACTGGTTGCCGTTCAGCAGCTCAGCCGTCGCGTTGCTGACTGAGTGCTCCTCGACCAGCTTCACGTGCCGCCCGTAGAGGTCGTAGACCTTGTTGAAGTAGTTGATGAACACCTGCGCGACCTGGTCGCTCACCGCGGCCACGGCGATCCCCTCCTGCTTGGCGACCGCCGCCGCCTCCTCGGAGTTGGCGGTCTGGGGGAACGTCCGCATAGCCAGGGTGATGGTGGTGCCGGTCACCCCGTTGTAGGTCGCCCCACCATTGTTGCCAGTGAACTTGGCAATACAGGGGTCGGCGTACGGGGAGTTGAACTGCGGGGTCCCCGGCGTGCACTTGGTCCCACTGATCGTCGTGCCGCTCCCGACCTGGACCTTGCCCGACCCAGGGTAACGCCACGGATACGGACCCTCGCCCGGAGGGCCGGACTTGGCGAGCACGGGACCAGCTCCCGCTGCCCCAGCTCCTCCGGTGGTCGCCGGTACCACGCTGACGGCCACAGTGATCGCTGCGGCCAGGGCAGCCGTTGTCGCCACGACCGCACTTCGGTGTCGGCGGTCCCATCGAGGCCGCCAGTGATCCCCGCTCATCCCCGCCCCCCCTTTCGCATCCGGCCCCGCCTGCCTGGCTCCGGTCCTGCGCCCCCGCGGGGAGGATGTCGGCGCATTGTCCCCGGCTTCGGGGGCCTGCGCAACCAGTTCTGGCCGGGACAGCCACACCTCGGCGCTCCGGCGGGGCCGTTTCCACTAGGGTGCGGCTGTCCCGACCTGCCCAGCCACAGGGGGCTGCACCACCATGACGTCCCGGTTCCTCCCCGTTTGGGTGATCCTCGGTGCCGCGCTCTACGCGGGCGTGATCGTGTTCGGGCTCTGGGTCACCCACACCCCGCCCATCGGCTGACCGAGCCGGGCGCCCCGGCGCCGAGACCGCTCAGCCCGGCGACGGCGCCACCGAGAACCGACGGTGCGCGAGCACCGGGAGTGAGGAACGCGCCCGGATTAGGTGGTCGAGGTCGAGGTCGGCTCCTGCCACCTCCGGAGGCGCTGCTCGATCGCCCGGTCCGAGGCAGGCCAGCGTCACCCCCATCGGGTCGATGACCGCCGAGTGGCCGGTGTAGGTCGGGGCCGGCTGGGCCGCGGCCAGCACATAGGCGGTGTTCTCGATGGCGCGCGCCCTGAGCAGGGTCTGCCAGTGCGCCAGCTTGTGCGAGCCGGCGACCCAGGCCGCCGGCACCGCCAGCACGGTCGCTCCGGCTGCCACCGCGACCCGGGCCGACTCGGGGAAGCGCAGGTCGTAGCAGGTGAGCACTCCCAGGACGAACCGCCCGACCTCGACCACCGGGACGTTGTCGCCCCCGGGCGCTCCCGGGCACACCCGCTCGGACTCGCACCAGCCCAGCGCGTCGTAGAGGTGCACCTTGCGGTAGCGGGCGAGCACGCCAGCGCCCGAGACGACGACCACGGTGTTGTACACCCGGCCGTCGGGGGCCGGTTCGAAGGTGCCCGCCACCACCGTGGCCCCCGTCTCCCCGGCGACCTGGCGCAGGGCCGAGGTGAAGGGCCCGTCGAGCGGCTCGGCCAGCTCGGCCAGGTCGGTGCTCGGGCTGCCGAAGCCAGCCATGGTCGCTTCGGGGAGAACGACCAGCTCGGCCCCCTCCCCGGCCGCCTGGCGAACTGCGCCAGCCGCTTCGTCCCGGTTGGCCGCCTTGTCGAGCCCGCTGGCACGCTGCACCACCGCCACCCGCACGACGCCGACCCTATCCAGGACGGCCGCCGGCTGCTCGGACCTGCGGGGCCGGGGGGGCCGTGCCAGAATTGCCCCCCGTCCCCCGCCGGACGGGGGGCAGGATCGGGCCGACCAGAGGGAGTGCGGTGCTCGTCTTCACCTTCCCCGGGCAGGGGTCGCAGCGCTCCGGCATGGGCGCGCCATGGGTCGACCACCCCTCCTTCGAGCTGGTGGCCGAGGCCTCCGAGGCCGCTGGCCGCGACCTTGCCAAGCTGGTCTTGCAGGCGCCGATGGAGGAGCTGACTCGGACTGCCAATGCCCAGCTGGCCACCTTCGTCCTCAGCCTGGTGGTCCTCGATGCGGTGGAGCGACTGGGGCTCGCCCCCGGAGCCTGCGCCGGCCACAGTCTGGGCGAGTACAGCGCGCTGGTGGCCAGCGGAGCGGTCTCCTTCGAGGAGGGCCTGGCCCTGGTGGCGGCCCGGGGGGAGGCGATGGCACGGGCCGGCGAGGACGCGCCGGGGACCATGGCTGCCCTTCTTGGGATCAGCGACGACGACGCCGAGGTCGCGTGCCAACGAGCCGAGGGCGAGGTCTGGGTGGCCAACTACAACGCCCCGGGCCAAGTGGTGATCGCCGGCACCATCGAGGCGGTCAAGACGGCCGGCGAGCTGGCCAAGACCCTCGGAGCCCGCCGGGTGCTGCCCATCCCGGTCTCGGGGGCCTTTCACACCACCCTCATGTCGGCGGCCCGGGCCACCCTCCGCAAGGCCCTGGCCGAGGTTCGGTTCCGCCCGCCGGAGATCCCGGTGGTGGCCAACGTCGACGCTCGGGTCCACGTCGATCCGGCAGAGTGGCCGGGCCTGCTCTCGGCCCAGCTCTGCAGCCCGGTGCGGTGGCGTCAGTCGCTCGAGACCCTGGCCGGCCTCGGTGGGTCGGTCTTCGTCGAACTGGGCCCGGGCGGGGTCCTCACCGGGCTGGCCCGTCGGACCCTCCCCGACGTCGAGACCCTCTCGGTGGCCGAGCCCGACGACCTCGACCGCCTCATGGACGTCATGGCCCGGCCCGAGGGCGGGTCGGAGGCCTCCCACCACGTGGGCGAGCATCTCTACATGTCCGAGCGGATCGTGGTCAGCCCCTCGGGCGGCATCTTCTTCCCCGAGACCTCGCTCTCTGCCCCCGGGGCCGGTCTGCTCCCAGGCACCGAGCGGGCCGATGCCCCGCCGGCAGTGGTCCAGGTGGGCGACCTGATCGGTCGGGTCGGAGCCGTTGAGGTCCGCACCCCGTTCGCCGGCGAAGTGGTGCGCTGGCAGGCCGCGGCCGGCGAGCGGGTCCAGGAGGGCCAGGCCCTCCTGTGGCTCCGGGTCTCAGAGCCGTGAGCGACACGGCACCGGCCGGGTCGGGCCGCTGCGTCCTGGTCACCGGCGGCTCCCGGGGCATCGGCGCAGCGTGTGTCTCGTGGTTCGTGGCCAACGGGGATCGGGTCGCCTACCTGGCTCGCTCCCCCGCCAAGGCGGCCGACGGCGCGCTCGCCCTGGCGTGCGACGTCACCGACCCCGACGGGGTCGAGGCGGCCTTCGCCGACATCGAGGCCCGGCTCGGGCCGGTGGAGGTGCTCGTGGCCAACGCCGGGATCACCCGGGACACCTTGCTGGCGCGCATGGATGAGGAGGCGTGGCGAGCGGTCATCGACACCAACCTCACCGGCACCTACCGGGTTGCCCGCCGTGCCGTCGCCCGGATGCTCCGGCTCCATCGCGGCCGGCTCATCTTCGTCTCCTCGGTCGGCGCCTTCGTCGGGCTCCCCGGGCAGGCCAACTACGCCGCCTCCAAGGCCGGCTTGGTCGGCATGGCGCGGGCCCTGGCCCGCGAGCTGGCCAGCCGGAGCATCACCGTCAACGTGGTGGCGCCCGGCCTGGTGGCCACCGATATGATCGAGGCGCTCGACGCCAGCCGGCTCGAGCAGATGAAGGAGCTGGTCCCGCTGGGCAGGACGGCCACTGCCGAGGAGGTCGCGGCGGCAGTGGGATTCCTCGCCTCCGAGGGCGCCGGCTACATCACCGGCGCCGTGCTCCCGGTCGACGGCGGCATGGGCATGGGGCTGTGACGAGCGCCCGGCGGATCTCCGGGCAAGGAGCGGACGAGACAGTGGACAGCGACGCAGCGTTCGAGAAGTTCCGGCAGTGCGCCGTCGAGGTGCTGCAGGTACCCGAGGAGAAGGTGACCAAAGAGGCGCGCTTCGCCGACGACCTGGATGCCGACAGCCTCGACCTGGTCGAGCTGGTGATGGCGCTCGAGGAGTCCTTCGACATCACCGTCGAGGAGACCGAGCTCGAGAACATCGAGACCGTCGGCCAGGCGTTCGACCTCATCGCCTCCAAGCTCTGATGCTGCTCGGGCGCACGCCGGAGGGGCCGATCGCCGGAAGGCCGGTCGTCATCACCGGCCTGGGCGCGGTGACCTGCTGCGGCGTCGGGGTGGAGGCGCTGTGGGAGCAGCTGCTCCACCCCACGCTCACCGGCGAGCGCCGGGTGCCCGACTTCGACCCGTCGGTGTGGTTTGGACCCAAAGAGGTGCGCCGGCTCGACCGTTTCGCTCAGATGAGCGTGGCCGCGGCCGAGCTGGCCCGGGCCGACGCCGGCCCCTTGGGCGAGGACCCGGCCCGCAGCGGGGTCATCTTCGCCACCGGAGTCGGCGGGTTCGAGACCCTGGCCGAGCAGGTGCTGGTGTGCGACCGCAAGGGGCCAGGGCGGGTCTCCCCGTTCCTCGTGCCGATGATGATGGCCAATGCCGGTGCCGCCAACATCTCGATGCGCTTCGGGTGGCACGGGCCCTCCGAGGCCGTGTGCACCGCGTGTGCCGCCGGGACCCACGCGGTGGCGGCGGCGGCCCGCCTGGTCGCCTCGGGCCGCTGCGACGTGGCCATCGGTGGCGGCTCGGAGGCCGCGATCCAAGAGGTTGCCATCGGCGCCTTCACCAACATGACCGCGCTGAGCAGCTCGGGCGAGTCCCGCCCGTTCGACGTCCGGCGGGACGGCTTCGTCATGGCAGAAGGCGCTGCCGCGCTGGTGCTCGAGGCCAAGGACCGAGCGCTCGCCCGGGGCGCCCGGATCTACGCCGAGCTGGCCGGGGCGGCCTCCACCGCCGATGCCCACCACATCACCGCCCCCGAGCCCGAGGGGGCAGGCGCGGTCGCCTGCATGGAGCTGGCCCTGGAGGACGCCGGCATCTCGGCTGACCAGGTCGGCCACATCAACGCCCACGGCACCTCCACCCCCCTCAACGACCTGGCCGAGGCCCGGGCCATCCAGAAGGTCTTCGGCGCCCCCGGGCCCCCGGTCACCTCGACCAAGGGCCTGACCGGCCACGCGCTGGGGGCGGCCGGCGCCATCGAGGCGGTGGCCTCGGCGCTCACCATCTTCCACGGGATCATCCCTCCGACCGCCGGCCTGGAGCAGCTCGACCCCGAGATCGGGCTGGACGTGGTGTTCGGCGAGCCCCGGCCCTTCCCGCCGGCTCCGGTGATCTCCAACTCCTTCGGCTTCGGCGGCCACAACGGCTGCCTGGTCCTGGTCCCGGCGGGCTGACCCCGCTCAGCCGTCGAGGGCGGCCCGCAGCTCGGCCACGAAGCTCCCGGCACCCTCGGGCCCGGCCCCCTCGAGGACCCGACGAACCAACGCCGACCCGACCACCACCCCGTCGGCCACCTGGCTCACGGCCCGTGCCTGGGCCGGGGTCGAGATCCCAATCCCGGCACAGATCGGCAAGTCGGTGACCTGGCGGGCCCGTTCGACCGTCGCGCTGACCTCGGCGTCGAGGTCCGCCCGCTCGCCGGTCACCCCCATCCGGGCCACCGCGTAGAGGAAGCCCCGGGCGCGCCGTGCCAGCTGGCGGGCCCGATCGAGCGGGGTCGGCGGAGCCACCATGAGCACGGTCTCCACCCCGGCGTCGTCGGCTGCGCCGGCCCACGGGTCCACCTCCTCGAGGGAGAGGTCCGGGACCAAGGCTCCGGCCACCCCGGCGTTGGCCAGCGCGGCGGCGAACCGGCGGTGGCCGGTGCGAAAGACCAGGTTGTAGTAGGTCATGACCACCACCGGGACCCCGAGGTCGGCGGTGGCCAGCCGATCGATCGCCCCGGCGACCGTCGTGCCGGCCTGCAGGGCGGCCTGCCCGGCCGCCTGGATCACCGGGCCGTCCAGCATCGGGTCGGAAAAGGGCAGACCGACCTCGATCGCGTCGGCCCCGGCGGCGGCCACCGCCTGGAGGACCGGCACCCAGTCCGCCACCATCCCGGCCATGACGTAGGGGATGAGCAGCTTGCGGCCCTCGGCGCGGCGGTCTCGCAGGGCCGCCTCCAGCCGGCCGGGCCCGCTCACCGCTGGCGCTGGGACGAGCCGAGCAGGTCCTTCACCTGGGCCACGTCCTTGTCGCCGCGGCCCGACAAGGTGACCAGCACGGTGGCACCGGGCGGGATCGAGCGTCCGGCTTCGGCGATCACCCAGGCCAGGGCGTGGGCCGGCTCCAGGGCCGGGATGATCCCCTCGGTCCTCGACAGCAACGTGAAGGCCTCGAGGACGGCCTGGTCGGTGGCGACCTGGTACTCGGCCCGCCCGATCGCGCCGAGATAGGCGTGCTCGGGCCCGATGCCCGGATAGTCCAGGCCGGCCGAGATCGACTCGGCCTCCAGGATCTGGCCGTCCTCGTCCTGGAGCAGCCGGGAGCGCATCCCGTGCAGGACGCCGGGGACCCCGTTGGTGGCGGCCGCACCCCCTGCGGCCTCCACCCCGACCAGGCGGGCGCCGGTGTCGACGAACCCGGCGAAGGTCCCGGCGGCGTTCGAACCCCCGCCGACGCAGGCCACCACCACGTCGGGCGGTCCACCGAGCAGGGTCTCGCACTGCCGCCGGGCCTCCTCTCCCACCACCCGCTGCAGCTCGCGCACCATGTAGGGGTAGGGGTGCGGGCCCATGACCGATCCCACGCAGTAGTGGGTGTCCTCCACGGTGGCCACCCACTCCCGGAGCGCCTCGTTCACCGCGTCCTTGAGCGTCCGGCTGCCGCTGCGCACCGTGCGGACCTCGGCCCCGAGCAGCTCCATCCGAAACACGTTGAGCGCCTGGCGCTCGGTGTCGACCTCGCCCATGAAGACGGTGCACGCCAGGCCGAGCAGGGCCGCCGCGGTCGCCGCAGCCACCCCGTGCTGGCCGGCACCGGTCTCGGCGACCATCCGACGCTTGCCCATCCGCTCGGTCAGCAGGGCCTGCCCGACGACGTTGTTCAGCTTGTGCGAGCCAGTGTGGGCCAGGTCCTCGCGCTTGAGGACCACCCGCACGCCGAGCCGCTCGGACAGCCGCCGGCACTCGGTCAGCGGGGTCGGGCGGCCACCGTAGTGGGCCAGCAAGTCGTCGAGGCGCCGGCGAAAGGCCGGGTCGGCCCAGGCCTCGTCGAACGCCGCCTCGAGCTCGAGGCACGCCGGCACCAACGACTCGGGGACGAAGCGGCCGCCGAACTCCCCAAAACGCCCGTCGGGGCCCGGCCTGGCCATGGCCCCGGGAGCACCGCCGTGCCCGCTCATCGGTCAAGCAGCCAGTCGTAGGGGGCGGGCCCCTCTGCCTGCTCGTGCTCCTGGGCCAGCTGCTCCCCGGCGGCCCGGGCTGCTCTGATGAACGCGTCGATTGCCCGTGGGTCCTTCACGCCCGGGGACCGCTCGACCCCGCTCGAGACGTCGACCCCGTAGGGGCGAAGGTGCAGGACGGCCTGGGCCACGTTGTCCGGGCGCAAGCCACCGGAGACGAACATCCGCCGATGGTCGACCACGCCCTCGGCCAGGCGCCAGTCGAAGACCTGGCCCGAGCCCGGGCTGGGACTGTCGACCAGCAGGAAGCGGCAGCCGAACTCCTCGAACCGGCCGATCGCCGGTTCGCCAGCCGTGAACGCCTTGATGGTGATGCCCACCCGCTCGGCAACCCACCGGGTGTCCTCGACCGACTCGTGCCCATGGAGCTGGACCGCCCCCAGCCCGACCGTGTTGGCGATCTCGACCACCCGCTTGGGGGACTCGTCCCGAAAGACCCCAACCGTGAGGACCTCCTCGGGCAACCGCTTCACGATGTCGGCCACTGCCCCTGGCGTCATCTGCCGGGGGGACGGCGCGAACACGAACCCCAGCGCGTCGGCCCCGAGGCCGACGGCCACCAGCGCGTCGGCCTCCGAGGTGATCCCGCAGATCTTGATCGCCAGGCCGCTGCTCACGGCGCCACGGTGGCCCGTCGCCTGCCCACCGGGTGGCCGGCCAACGCTCGCACCGCGTCGCTACGGTTGGCCGCTCGCAGCAGGGTCTCGCCCACCAGGACCGCCTGGAACCCAGCATCGGCCAGGCGGGCGGCATCGGCCGCGTCGCGGACCCCGGACTCGGCCACCGCGACCGCGTAGGCCGGAATCCGGGACGCCAGCTCCTCGGCCCGCTGGTGGTCGACCGAGAAGGTGCGCAGGTCCCGCTGGTTCACGCCGACCAGGCGGGCGCCCGCCTCCAACGCCCGCGCCAGCTCCCGCTCGTCGTGCACCTCGACCAGGGCATCCAGCCCCAAGACGGCCGCCAGCCCCAGCAGCTCGACCAGCTCGGCGTCGCTCAGGGCGGCCACGATGAGCAGCACCGCGTCGGCACCCATCAGCCTGGCATCGCACACGTCGGCCCGGCAGACCGTGAAGTCCTTGCGCAAGGTGGGCAGGCCGCACGCCGCCTTGGCTGCCACCAGGTCCTCCGGGGATCCTCCGAAGGAGGGCCCGTCGGTCAGCACCGACAGGCAGGTGGCCCCGCCGGCCGCGTACGCCACGGCCAGCTCGGCTGGATCCAGGCTCGGGTCCAGATCCCCGCGCGACGGGGACCGCCGCTTGACCTCGGCGATCACCGCCAGCCCAGTGGCCGCCCGAGCCTCGATCGAGGCCGAGAACCCGCCAGTCGGCGGGGCGGCCAGCGCCTGGGCGACGAGCTGGTCGACGTCGCGGTCGTCGGCCTCGGCAGCGGCCCGATGCGCGGCAATGATGCCAGCCAGGTAGTTGGCCATCGGTGCCAGCGTACCTGGGGCCCCTTGCGGCCCCGAGAACCCTCAGCCTTCGATCGGCGAGCTCACGAGGCACCTGCGCTCCTCGGGGCGGGCCGCCGGGATCTGCCGGCGGCTGGCTCGCCGACCGACGCCGGGCGTGGCCCCTCGCCGGTCGGACGGCGCTGCAACCGGCGTCGGGCGCGCCAGCAGGGAGACTGCGACTGCTCGTCGTCGCGCCTCGACGCTGCCGGTCACGCCGTTCCTGGCGAATCCGCTCAGATCTCAGATCAGCGGGAGCGGCCGGACCTCGGCCCACGGCGCGGCGCTGGCCGGGATCCGGTCGCCCACCACCCGGACTCGGCCGGGGACCGTGACGCTCCGGTGCACGTAGGCCAGCGCCCCGACCTGGCCGAGGCCGGGGCAGAAGGCGGCCGAGGTCACCCGGCCGAGGGCGCGCCCGGCCCCCGCGGGCGCCAGGCCGGCGCCGAGCAGCGTGGACGGGTCGACCTCGCCCTCCAGGACCAGCCCGGCCAGGCGGTGCGGGGCCGCACTCCCCCTGGCGTCCATGCGGGCCACCAGCTCCTGGCCGGTGAAGCAGCCTTTGGTGAAACTCACCGTCCGCCCGACCAGCCCGGTCTCGGCCGGGATCTCGCCGGTGCCGACCTCTCGGCCCATGACCGGGACGCCGGACTCGATCCGCGCCGCCTCCCACGCCTCCCCGCCGCTCCGCGCCAGCTCGGCCGGGACCTCCACCTCGTCCGGCGGCCCGAGGAGGTCGACCCCACCCCACCCCGGCCAGTCGACCGCCGCCACCACCGACGCCCCGAGGCCGGGCCACTCCTTGGCCCTCGGGCCACGAACCGAGACGGCGGTCCATCCGGTCTGCTCGATGGTCAGCTTCGACCGGAGCACGAATCGCCGCAGCCGGGCCACCAAGGCCTCGGCGTGGCCGGCGTCGGTGTCGAGGAAGAACGCGTCCTCACCCGTCCGGACCACCCGGGCCAGCACCTCGACCCGGCCCTCAGGCGAGAGCAAGAAAGTGTCCACCGCCTGCCCTGGCGCCAGCCCAGCCAGGTCCTGGCTGCACTGGCCCTGGAGGTAGGCCGGGGCGTCCGGGCCGACCACCGCGACCACGTCTCGGGTCGGCCCAAAGGCGGCGGCGTCGTGGCGCAGGTGCCGGTAGTCGGCGTCGAGGGTCACGGCGCTGCGCCTCCAGCCGGTCGCTGCGTCCCCATGCGGCGGGCGGCCGCCAGCGCGGCCAGCAGGGCGGCCGCCTTGTGGGCGCACTCGGCGTCCTCGGTGGCCGGGTCGCTGTCGGCCACGATGCCGGCTCCGGCCTGGACCGAGGCCCGGCCGTCGGGGGACACCACCATGGTCCGGATCGCGATCGCGGTGTCCAGGTTCCCCGAGAAGTCGAGGTAGCCCACCACCCCGCCGTAGACCCCTCGCTTGGTCGGCTCCAGCTCGTCGATGATCTCCATGGCTCGAACCTTGGGCGCCCCCGACAGGGTGCCGGCCGGCAGCGTCGCCCGCAGGACGTCGATGGGACCCTTGTCCTCCCGCAGGGCGCCGGTGACCTGGGAGGTGAGGTGCATGATGTGGCTGTAGCGCTCGACCGTCATGAACTCCTCGACCTTCTCGGTCCCGAAGCGCACCACCCGCCCGACGTCGTTGCGGGCCAGGTCCACCAGCATGACGTGCTCGGCCCGCTCCTTGGGGTCCTCCAGCAGCTGGGCCGCGGCCAGCTCGTCCTCGCGGGCCGAGCGGCCGCGCGGGCGGGAGCCGGCGATGGGCCGGGAGGTCACCACGCCGTCTCGTAGCCGCACCATCGGCTCGGGGGAGGAGCCCACCACGGTCAGCTCGTCCAGGCGCACGAAGTACAGATACGGGCTCGGGTTGAGCAGGCGCAGGCAGCGGTAGACGTCGAAGGGATCGGCCCCGAGCTCCACGTCGTAGCGCTGGGACAGCACGACCTGGAAGATGTCCCCGGCCGCGATGTGCTCCTTGGCTACCTCGACCGCCTGGCAGAACTTGGCCGAGGTCATCGTCCGTCGAACGTCGCGCACTGGCTCCACGCCGTCGGGCGGCGACAGCGGCAGCTCGGCGGTGGGCCGGAGGCAGTCGGCGGCCAACGCGCCCAGGCGGGCGGCGGCGGCGTGGTAGGCGGCTTCGAGCTCCGCCGCCGACCACGCCCGGTCGACCACGACGTTGTCGACCAGCACCACCCGCTGCCGCCAGTGGTCGAACGCGCACAGCTGCCCAATCACCAGCAGGCCGGCATCGGGGTACCCCTGGTCGTCGGGGGGGACGTTGGGTAACCGCTCGACCTCGCGCACCACGTCGTAGCCGAGGTAGCCGACCACCCCGGCGAACAGCGGCGGGAGCCCCTCGATGGCCGGTGACCGGTGGGCCTCGAGCAACCCCTCGAGTGCCGCCAGGATGCCGGCGTCGCCGGTGGGGACCGGCAGGACGCCGGTCGCCCGAACCGAGCGCCCCCGGGCGACCATGGTGGCCAGCGGGGCCCGGCCGACGAAGGAGAACCGGCCCCAGCGCTCCCCGCCCTCCACCGACTCGAGCAGGAACCCCACCCCGTCGCCGACCACATGGCGGAAGGCAGCCACCGGGGTCAGGGTGTCAGCCACCATCTCGGCCCACACCGGCACGATCCCATGCTCGGCAGCCAGGCGGGAGAACTCCTCTTTGCCCGGGGAGCACCGCAGCGGCACGCCCGCGACGTCTTCGGGCGCCGGCTCGCCGCTCAGCCGGACGCTCAAGCCGGGCCCCCGCCCGACCCGGGCCCGCCCCGGTCGGTCACAGGTACAGGCCGGTCCCGCTGTCGTTGCGATCCGAGGCCACCGCGTGGACGTCGCGCTCGCGCAAGATGACGTACTCCTCGCCTTGGACCTCGACCTCGAAGCGGTCCTCGGGGTTGAACAGGACCTTGTCGCCAGCCTTGACCGCCCGGACGTGCGGACCGACCGCGACCACTTCGGCCCAGACCAGCCGCCGGGACACCTGCGCGGTCGCCGGGATGAGGATGCCGGCGCGCGACCGGCGTTCCCCGTCGCCCTGGGCCACCTGGACCAGGACCCGGTCGAACAGGACGGTGATCGGCTGCTTGGGGTTGCCGGGGCCTCGCACCTCCGGTGGTTCCACACGGGCACGGTACCGCATCGTCCCGGCCCGCTCCGGCAGGGCGCCGCGGGCCCTAGGGTGGCCGGGCATCGCCGCCGACGCCCCCACCATCGTGGCCACCTCGGGTGGCCTGCGGGCCGGGACCCGCACCCGCCTCGAGCTCGGCCCCCTGCTGCGCTTCGCGATCGACCTGTCGGGGTCGGCGGGACGGCCCCGGCTCTGCGCGATCGACACCGCGTCGGGTGACCAGCGCTTCAGCCAGGCCTTCTTCGCCGAAGCGGCTGAGGCGGCCGGGGTCGCGGTCCGGTTCCTCAACGTCTTCCCGATGCCCAACGTGGCCGACCCCGCCGGCTTCCTCCTCGACCACGACGTGGTGTGGGTGGGCGGCGGCAGCGTGGCCAACCTGCTCGCCCTGTGGCGGCTCCACCGCTACGACCGGGCGCTGCGAGCCGCCTGGGAGGCCGGGGTGGTCCTGGCCGGGGTGTCGGCCGGGTCGATCTGCTGGCACGTCGGCGGGACCACCGACAGCTTCGGACCCGAGCTGCGGCCGGTGACCGACGGCCTGGCCTTCCTCCCCTTCGCCAACGGTGTCCACCACGACTCGGAGCCCCAGCGGCGGCCGACGCTGCTGCGACTGGTTGCCCAGGGGGTGCTCCCCGACGCCTACGCCACCGACGACGGCGTGGGGCTGTACTACCGGGGAACCGAGCTGGTGGAGGCGGTCACCGAGCTCCGGGGCAAGGCCGCCTACCGCATCACCCGGTCCGGCGACGGCGCCACCGAGGAGCGGATCGAGCCCCGCCGGCTACCGGGCAGCTGAGCCCGGCTCCGCTGGCGCCGGCCGCACCAGCACGCCCTCCGCCGCCAGGTGGGCCTTGGCCTCGGCCACGCTGTGCTGGCCGGTGTGGAAGATCGACGCCGCCAGCAGCGCATCGGCCCCCCCGACCAGGGCCCCCTGCACCAGGTGGTCGAGGGTCCCCACCCCCCCGGAGGCCACCACCGGGACCTCCAGGGCGCCGGTGACCGCCGCGGTGAGCTCGAGGTCGTACCCGTCGCGGGTCCCGTCCCGGTCCATCGAGGTGAGGAGGACCTCGCCCGCTCCCAGTTCGGCGGCCCGAACGCACCACGCCAGCGCGTCGATGCCGGTCGCCCGACGCCCACCGTGGGTGTAGACCTCCCATCCCCCGCCGACGCGGCGCTTGGCGTCCACCGCGACCACCACGCACTGGGACCCGAACTCCTCGGCCAGCCGCCGAATGAGCTCGGGATCGGCCAGCGCGGCGGTGTTCACCGAGACCTTGTCCGCGCCGGCCCGCAGGAGGCGGCGAACGTCCTCGACGCTGCGGACCCCCCCACCCACGGTGAGCGGGATGAACACCTGCTCGGCGGTCCGGGCCACCACCTCGACCATGGTCCGCCGGCCCTCGGCCGAAGCGGTGATGTCGAGGAACGTGAGCTCGTCGGCTCCGGCCTGGTCGTACCGGGCGGCCAGCTCGACCGGGTCGCCGGCGTCCGCAAGCTCCACGAAGCGGACCCCCTTCACCACCCGGCCGCCGGTCACGTCCAGGCAGGGGATCACCCGGACGACGCGCACGCCGCAACCGCCTCGCTCACCCCGAACGCCCCGTTGACCAGGGCGGTCCCGACCACGACGCCCTCCAGGCCGCGCCCGTCGGCCGAGCGCACCGCCGCCAGCGACCGGAGGTGCTCGAGGGTGCCGACCCCGCCGG
>JAJPJD010000063.1 GCA_021324355.1 Actinomycetota bacterium | reverse complement strand
TGAGCGGCGAGGGGGCGCGTCTTCACGGCGGTCGGTTCAACCCGCCGGGAAGCTTCCCCGTGCTCTACCTCTGCCAGAGCCGCCCGTGCGCGGTCGCGGAGCTCATGAGGCTCGGCGAACGCCAAGCGATCGGGGTGGAAGGACTGCTCCCGAGGGTCCTCTACCGCTACGAGATCGAGCTTGACCGTGTCCTCGACCTCACCGACGGCGAGGTCCGCGCCGAGGTCGGCCTCGGCACGGACGTGCTCACCGGTCCCGACTGGACCGCCTGCCAGGATCTGGGCGTCGTCGCGCATGCCCTCGGCGCTAGCGGCATCAACTCGCCCTCGGCCACCGGTGTAGGCGACGTCCTCGCCGTCTTCGTCCAGCACATCGGCCTCGGTCGTCTGGAGCCGCACCTTGTCGAGGAATGGCGCTCGCTCGACCTGCTCGATGGCTGAACCCCAACCGTTCGGCGCAGCTCGACTTCGGGTCCGGACCCCGAAGGTGCAACCGGACATAGAGTTTCTCGGGCCTGACCGACCTCCGGCCGACATTGAGCGGTGCAGCGGTCAGTCAGCTGCATATGCACGACCCGCCTACCTGCACCTTTGCCCGAGCGGAGGTCCGGGCGGCTCAATAACCGACAGAACCCCCGCCACCATTAAGTCTGTTTCTTCGCGCCCTTCTGCCTATGCACAACGCCGTGACCAGCGGGTTCGCGTTGGGCCTCCACTCGGAGATCGAGTTTCTCGGGCGTTTTTTCTCGGGCGTTGATCAACTTCTGCCCATGCTGCCTATGCAGGGTGGGCACCGTGAAGACGGCCGGCACGCTGGCGGTTTGTTGCAGACGGTCGACTTCGAGATCAGCGTGCCTACGCGTGCCTAGGGCGTGCGTAGGCGGTGCCTACTCAGCCCCAAGCGTCGCCGTGTTCGCACAGCCAAGCCGAAGGTTCGAATCTGAGCACGTTTCGGAGTCAAGCAAGGCTTCCAAGCTCGATCCGCTCGACACCGGCCATCGTGACCACTTCCGTCGCCGCTGGGCCATGACGTCTCCGGGCAACTGATCACAGGGCGACGTGTCGCCACCTACGACGTCAGCTCGGTCGGCACCGAGGCCAACGCAGCCTCGATGGCCTCCAGGAGCTGACGGGCCGACGAGGCGGTCAGCTCGACGGCGACGCGCGCCGACCGTCCCTTCGAGGGATCCGTGAGGTCGATGTTCAAGGTGTGGGTGGCCATGGCGTGGACCGGATGGTCGAAGTAGACGGTCGCCTCCTTCACGTGGAACCAGCTCCCGCCGGGCGTAGGGCCCGAAAACTCGAGCACACCGCTGAACAGGACTTTCCCGTGGATGGTTGGTCCGGCTACCGTCCGCCTTCACCATGGGAAAGCCCGGTCGTCCCCGTCGCGAGCTCTGGTCGTTCGCCTACCTTGCCGTTCGGCGGCTCCTCTCGCTCGTGCTGCTCGCCCTGCGAACGAGCGGGTCCAAGGAGATCGAGATCCTGGTGCTGCGCCACGAGCTCGAGATCCTGCGCCGCAACCAGCCGCGGCCCTGCCTCCAACCGGCCGATCGGGCCTGGCTTGCAACGCTGAGCCGGCTCTTGGCGCGCGAGCGCTGGTCGGCGTTCGGCGTACGACCCGAGACCCTCCTTCGCTGGCACCGTCGCCTCGTCGCCCGACACTGGACGTATCCTCACCGCCTGCCTGGGCGACCGCCCATCGGAGTGGAGCTCGTGACGCTGATCGTGGCGATGGCGTCGGACAATCCGACTTGGGGGTACCAGCGCATCCGAGGTGAGCTGCTTTCTCTCGGGCATCGGGTGGCGGCGAGCACGATCGCAAGAGTGCTCAAGACCCACGGCATCAAGCCAGCGCCGAGGCGCACCTCTGCCACCTGGCGCCAGTTCCTCCGCCAGCAGGCGGCGGGCATCGTGGCCTGCGACTTCTTCTCGGTCGACACGATCTCGCTGCGCCGGCTCTACGTCCTCTTCTTCATCCATCACGGGTCGCGCCGGGTGTTCCTCGCCGGCATCACGACCAACCCCACCAGGGACTGGGTTACCCAGGTGGCCCGCAACGTGACCGCCGAGCTTCGTGACGCCGGCATCGCTGTCAAGCACCTGCTCCGTGATCGCGACGACAAGTTCGGTCCGGGCTTCGACGCGGTGTGGGAGAGCGAGGGTGCGAGCATTGTGCGCAGCCCCGTTCGGGCACCCAACGCGAACGTGTGCGTGTCGAGAACCCCATCCGCCCAGCTCATTCCTGAAGGAGCGGCTCTTGTCAAGAGGGCGCTCCTCGAAGAGGAGCTCGATTTCTCCCCGTCCGGAGGCGTCTCGATCTGATCGCGACCGTGCGCCAGCACCGAGGCGGGGTCAAGGCCGGCGAAGCCGCCGGAGGGGTGCCTTGACGCCGTCGACGCGTGCCGGCGCACACTGGGTGAAGGTTGAGGTGGGTCAGTACGTTGTCGTGGTCACGTCCGTTGTCCGCGATGGGGACGCCGGTGTTCGACTCCAGTCCGAAGCGAGCTTCGGGAGGGCACGCCGCTGACGCGGGTGCCGGTCATTCCTACGTCGTCGTGCGACAGGGAGTGTTGCGGCCACCAACCAGGCGGGGTCAATCAGACGCTCGGTCACGCCGGTGGACCGGGGGCCATGAGCTGGAACGACTACGCGCCTGGTGGTGTCCGGACCGCGTCACGTCGCCTCGATGGCCCTCGAGCGGATGGTGCCGTCTCGGAGGCCGTAGTAGACGAGGGTGACGATCTTGCGGGCGACGGCCACCCGGGTGACCTTACGGGCCCCGGGAGTGTCGCCATGGTTGGCCGTGATCCGGGCGAAGTCGGCCCGGAGCTTGGTCCCCTGTGCCTGGCGCTGGGCCGCTTCGACCGTCGCCCAGCGCACGAGGCGAGAGCCTTGCTTCGTGATCGCACCACAGTGCACCGTCGTGTCGGATTCGCGATGTCAAGGGGTGAGCCCTGACCACGAGCACAGGTGCTGTGGTGAGGTGAACCTCGTGACTTCGCCGATCTCGGCCACGAAGATCGCGGCGAAGATCTCGCCGACGCCGGGGATCGCCTGGATCGCGTGGTAGCCGGGGTGCTCGGCCAGATCCCGGCGCGCGTCGCTCTCGAAGATGGCGATCTGTCGGTCGAAGCTCTCAATCAGGTCCCGGAGCGACTCGACGCGGGCCGGGTAGGCCAGGGCGAGAGCCGTGCTCTCCAAGAGCACCGTGCCGGCCTGGCCGAACAGGTCGGTCATCGGAACGTGCACGCCCTCTTTGGCGAGCACGGAGTACACCTGGAGCTTGAGGTTGGTGCGCAGCGAGACGAGCTTGGCCCTATGGCGCACGAGCTCTCGAAGCTCCCGGACCTCTTTGGGGGCGATCCACGCCTCGGCCAGGCGCCCGAGGCGCAGCAGATCGACCAGATCCTCAGCGTCTCGAAGATCGTTTTTCACCCTGCGGTTCCCCCAATGGTTGCCGAGGGGGTGCGCGAGGTGGACGGTGGCGCCGAGGTCTTCGAGCAGGTCGACGGCCCAGTACCACCCGTAGCAGGCTTCGATGACGACCTCTGGGTTCTCGCCGGCGTCGGTAACCGCCTTACCAAAGGCCACCACGCCGTCGTTCATCACTTGCGTGGCCGCCAGCGTCCCGCCCTCTTGGCTGCGCTGGACGATCACGCTCCGGCGGCGGTGCAGGTCGATGCCGACGTAGGGTTGGGGTTGCATCTGGTTCCTCCTTCGCTGTGGAGTGGATGGTTTGGCAACCCCGAGTCTTCTCCGACTCGGACCTCCACGGCGAGGGGGAACAGATTCCTCCTCCTGCGACTTGCGCACCATCGCGGCTTGCTCCTCGGATCGGCGGCACCGACCCCGGTCACATCTCCGAGGTCCGTCACGCGGGAGCGGCGAGACGCTCCTTCATCACATCAGGCGACCATCCGGTACTCGTGGATGAGGCCGCCCAGCCGATCGACTGTTCGTAGCCTGGCGACGTCGACGTCGCCGATGGTCGGGGGCGTCACATCGGGTGCAGCCGGGGGTCGTTGGCCGAGAGACCGGTGGGGGCGATGCGAGTTGTAATGCTCGACGTACTCGGCCAGGAACGCCGCAAGGTGACGGCGGCCGAGGATGAGCGTCCGATCAAGACACTCGCGCCGTATGGTGCCGATCACGCGCTCACAGATCGCGTTCGCCCGAGGTGCCCGGACCGGGGTCTTTATGATCCTGGTGCCCTCCGCGGCGAAGACGGCGTCGAAGGAGTCGGTGAACTTGGTGTCGCGATCGCGGATGAGGAGCTTGACTGCGTTCGCCTCGTCGGCGAGCTCCATCGAGAGGTTGCGGGCCTGCTGGGTCACCCACGCGGCCACGGGGTTGGCCGTGATCCCGGCGATCCGGACGAGGCGTGTGTCGTGATGGATGAACACGAGG
>JAJPJD010000022.1 GCA_021324355.1 Actinomycetota bacterium | reverse complement strand
TACGAGATCGCCCAGGTGGGCCCAGTCGGTAGCTGACGCCCAGCGGCCGCGGCCACGAAGGTCGCGCATCGCCGACCGTTAGGCTCCCGGTGATGCCGGCCACCACCCACCCGAGCCCCGCCTCGGAGTCCGGCGAGCCCTTCGTCTCCCTCTATCGCCGGTTCCGGCCGACCAAGCTCTCGGAGATCCGGGGCCAGCCCCACGTGGTCCAAGCCCTGCGCGGCGCGGTGGCCGAGGGCCGGGTGGCTCATGCCTACCTGTTCAGCGGGCCTCGGGGGACCGGGAAGACCTCGGCCGCCCGGGCTCTGGCCAAGGCTCTCAACTGCACCCGGCCCGAGGCCGGCGAGCCGTGCGGGTCGTGCAGCTCGTGCCTGGCCATCGCCAACGGCACGTCGCTCGATGTCCGGGAGCTGGACGCGGCCTCGAACAACGGGGTGGAGGCCATGCGCGACCTGGTCGCGCACGCTGCGCTGGCCACCCCGGGACGCTGGAAGCTCTACATCGTCGACGAGGTCCACATGCTGTCCAACGCGGCGGCCAACGCGCTCCTCAAGACCTTGGAGGAACCCCCGCCCCACGTGGTCTTCGTACTGGCCACCACCGATCCCCAGAAAGTGCCACTCACCGTGCGGAGCCGGACCCAGCACTACGAGTTCCGGCTGCTCGGCGCTGACACCCTGCACGAGCTGCTGGCCTGGGTCCGGGACCAGGCCGGGTTGGACCTTGACGACGAGGCCCTGGCGGTGGCAGTGCGCCGCGGCCGGGGCTCGGCCCGGGATGCGCTGTCGGCTCTCGACCAGATGGCGTCATCGGGGTCGGCGGCGGAGGTGCGGCCCGAGCTTTCCAGCGTCCTCGACGCGCTGGTCGAGGAGGACCCATCCGGGCTCCTGGTCGCGCTGGCCGCCCTGGTGGAGGCCGGCTGGAGCTGCCAGCAGCTGGCCTCGGAGCTGGTGGACGACCTGCGCCAGGCATTCTTGCTGTCGCTCGCTCCCGAGCTCGCCTCGGCGAGCGGCCCGGAGCGGGACCGCCTCGCCGGCTGCGCGCAGCGGCTCGGCCTTGCCCGGGTGGTCCGAGCCATGGAGATGCTGGGCCTGGCCCAGGTCGACATGCGCGACGCCCCCGATGCCCGGGTCGTCCTGGAGCTGGCTTTGGTTCGGCTGGCCCACGGCCAGCTGGACACCTCGGTTGACGCGCTGGCCGAGCGCCTCCACCGGGTGGAACAGGCCCTGGCGGCCGGGGTGCGGGCCCGGCCCGGCCCCCCGGAGCCGACCACGCAGGTCAGTGGTCCCGAAGCCTCCGGGTCGCTGGCACGGGCCGACACCGCTCGCCCCACCGTGGGGGCGGTCCGACGCCAGCTCGCCGCCCGCCGGCAGGGCGAGCCGGTCGAGGCCGGGGCGGGCCCGGCCGCGCCCGCGGACTCCCCGGTCCCCTCGGTTGCCGCCCCGCCGTCCGCCACCCGTGCTGCCGCTTCGCCGCCCACCGATCCGTCCCCGATGCCCGAGCGCGACGCCATCGTCGAGGCGTGGGGCGACCACCTCCTGCGCTCGCTCCCAGCCCGGGCCAAAGCCCTCTACAGTCCGGGCCGATTCACCGGGGTGGAGGGTCGCGAGGTGCTGTTCGCGCTCCCCGGAGCCGGCTACCTGCCCCGGTGCGAGGAGGTCCGGCCGATCGTCGAGGACGCGCTGAGCCGACACTTCGGCACCCCCATCTCGGTGCGGCTGGTGGTCGACGAGTCAGCAGGCGCAGCCTCCCGGCGCCGCGCTGGCCCGGCACCGGATCCGGCCGACCTCGGTGACGACGACTTCGATCCCGCCGACCCGGGCGAGCCGGTGGAGCGGGAGTCGCTTGCTCACTCGCGCATTCTCGAGGCCTTTCCCGGAGCCGAGGAGGTGCCCGAGTAGGTGTACACCGAGCCGCTGCGAGTCCTGATCGACGAGCTGGGTCGCCTCCCCGGCATCGGGCCGAAGTCGGCCCAGCGCATCGCGTTCTACTTGCTCAAGGTGGCGCCCGAGGACGCGTTCCGCCTTTCCGATGCGATCGTGGCAGTGAAAGAGCGGACGGCCTGGTGTGCCCGGTGCTTCAACGTGGCCGAGCGAGGATCGCTGTGTGAGGTGTGTCTGGACCCGTCGCGGGACACCTCGGTGCTGTGCGTCGTCGAGGACCCCCAGGCGGTCGCGGCCTTCGAGCGAACCAAGGCCTACAAGGGCCGCTACCACGTGCTCGGAGGCGCGCTCAACCCCCTGGAAGGCATCGGCCCCGAGCGCCTTCGCATCGAGGAGCTGGTGGCGAGGATCCCGGCCGAGGGCATCACCGAGGTGGTCTTGTGCACCAATCCCAACCTGGAGGGCGAGGCGACCGCGATGTACGTGGCCCGTCGGCTGTCAGGGACCGGGGTCCGGGTGACCCAGCTGGCGAGCGGGCTCCCGGTCGGAGGCGACCTCGAGTACGCCGACGAGATGACGCTCGGCCGGGCGCTCGACGGCCGGCGCGAGGTCCATGGCTGACCAGGGTCGGCGGACCCTGTGGGTCTTGCGCCACGCCAAGACTCGGCGCCGCCCGCCGGTGGGCGGCGGCGACCACGAACGGGTCCTCGACCCGAGGGGGCGCCGGGACGCCGACGCGCTCGGGAGCCGGCTGGGTGACCGCGGCGACCGGCTGGGCCTGCCCGAGGACCTCCTGCCGCAGTTGGTTCTGTGCTCGACGGCTGCCCGCACCGTCGAGACGACCGAACGGGTCTTGGCCAAGATGGCCAACCCGCCCGCCGTGTCCTACCTCCGCTCGCTGTACGAGGCCACGCCCGAGGACGTGCTCGAGCAGATCTCGAAAACCGACGACGCGGTGCGTTCGCTGATGGTGGTGGGGCACAACCCGACGTTCGAGGCGCTGGCGGCGGCCATGCCGGCCAGCCCTCACCCCGCGCTGGCCGGCGGGCTGGCGACCGGGGCGCTGGCAGTATTCACCCTGCCCATCGGCCGCTGGGAGGAGGTCGCCCCGCACACGGCCGGGGTGCTCGGGGTCTTCGCCCCGCCCTACGCCGACCCGGAGGCCTGAAACGGCTTGAGCTCGGGTCAGAGCGAGCGGAAGAGCAGGGCGCCCCACGGTCGATTCCTAGGCTAGCAGTGGCGCGAGGTGCCCCCGGGAGTCTCGGTTGGAGAACCCGTTCGAAGGACGGCCAGGACGCTCAGCAGGGTCTGAACTCGGGCTTCGCCCAAGCACAACGCCGGGGCGCGTTGGCTGTCCGCGGTCGTCGGTGTGCACACCGTGGCGAATGCCTCCTGTGTAAAGGGCCAGTTGGTTCTGCCCGTGGGCGGACAGCAGAACTGCCCGCCTGTGGTCAGTGGAACTGCCTGGTGACGGCCAGGTGTCTGCCCGGACTTTAGGCCAGGGGCTTCACCCGTTGCCTCAGGTGGCTTGGGTGAGGCGGATGCTGTCGCCGCCGGTCAGCACGACGTGAGCGTGGTGCAGTAGCCGGTCGACGGTGGCGTTGGCGAGGGTTTTGGGCATGAGCTCGTCGAAGCCGGAAGGGTGGAGGTTGCTGAGGATGGCCAGGTTGCGCCGTTCGTAAGCGGCGTCGACGAGCCGGTACCGGTAGAGGGCTTCGGCTGTGTCCTCGGCGACGGGCAGCAGGCCGATGTCGTCGATGATGACCAGGTCGGCTCGCATGATGCGTTTGATCGCCCGGCCAACGCTGTCATCGGCGCGGTGGCGGTGCAGGAGAGCGCCGAGGTCTTCGAGGCTGAACCAGCTGACGTGATGGCCGGCTTCGACCGCGGCGTGGCCTAGGGCTTCCGGACCGAGGGATGAGGTTGCACATCCCCCACTCGAGGGGGTCCGGCGATGGACTCTGTGGTTCCTACCAGAGAGCCAAGGAGCCCATCACCGTGACCCCAGC
>JAJPJD010000053.1 GCA_021324355.1 Actinomycetota bacterium | reverse complement strand
TCGGAGCCCATTTTCACATGGGTGACCTCGTCGGCCAGCATCCAGTCCTCGCAGAACTCGAGGACCGGGTCGCCGGCCTTGTCCCCGAAGTCGCGCATGGTGTTGAAGCAGCTGCCATCGCTGGCGATCGTGCTCGCGCAGGTTGTCGCAGAACGCGAGACGATGAACGCGAACGCCGAGAGCCTCGACGGTAAGGCGGGGTGGTCCTGGGCTTCGCGGGCGTCCTCATGGTCTCGGCGCCATGGCGCAGACCGCGATGTCGGGCACGGTGATCTTCGAGATCGGACTGGCAGTCGCAGTTGTTGCGGCCGTACTGGCAGCGTGGGCCCTCCTTCCTGGTCGCTTCCCAGTACTCGAGGTGGAGCGACTTCGGCAAGCAATCTCACCGCGTCAGAGGCGGGGACGCGCCTGGAGCTGCTCGACACGCAAATTGTGATGACAAGGAAAGCCGCGACCCTGGTGAAGCAGAAAGGGTGGCGAGTTCGAGCTGTCGGGGTCCCTGGCGATCGCTGCCTTCGTCGTTGTCGCCGGTATACCCCCCGCCACGGGAGGCCGGCCTCATGTCTGACGATAAGGCGCCACAGAGCGCACCGGCCCCGCCGCTGGCCAAGAGTTGGCCGAGGCCACCTCCCTTCCGTCCCAACATGGATCTCATCGGCAACATCGAGAAGGGCCAGAAGCCCCCTGTCCGGCCTGCGTCGCCCTCAGAAAAGCAATAGCCGTCACAGGCCCGTGCCACTTACGGACCGCTCCGGCGGAGGTGTTGAAGGTGAAACCACAGGTCGTCGAAGTTCCCTATGAAGAGGGGCCGGTTGTCAAGGCTGATGCAGTGTCCCGCCAGGCGTGCCCGCTGGGATCGAATCGGCGTCAAGGACGACGGGCGGAGCCTGGCGTCGCAGAGGGACCCGTAGGGCGTGGCCGGAAGGTGGCGAGGCCCGGATCATGGGTCGGGGACCGCAGCCTCCCGGCAGTCAGCTACCGACCCACCGCCTCTCGTCTGACCGCGGCCCAGCTATAAGCATCTCTTATATGTGCATAAGGACATCGGTCGTTCCGGAAGCTCTTCGTGGGGAGGACACTGGAAGCCGCCAGGAGGGAGACGTGCCGACCATCCACGACGTGGAGACTGGGGTAGGCCGCGAACGGACGTTCAGGTCGCCGGTGTTCTCGCGGTTTGGTTCTCTTAGCGGCTTCCAACGTCTGCTCCCCGGGGGGAGTGTCATCGCGGGAGTGACAGTAGTTGCGACCCTACTCGGCGGACTTGTCCCAGTGATTGGCTCCCCGGTCATCGGCATTCTTTTGGGGATCGCGATCTCGCTTGTCAGGAGCCCCCCTGCCTGCCTCAAACCAGGGATCGCGTTCGCGTCGAAGAAAGTGCTTCAAGGGGCCATCATCGTGCTAGGCACCGGTCTTTCGTTGGGCCGAGTCCTTTCCACCGGGAGCAGTTCCCTGCCAGTGCTGCTGGGCACCTTGATCGTGGCGCTTGGTATGGCCTGGTTGGCTGGCCGGCTCCTCGGGTTACCTGCCGACCTACGGACGCTGATCGGAGTCGGTACCGCCATTTGCGGGGCGTCGGCAATCGCCGCCACCGATGCGGTCATTCGCGCTGACGAGGCCGATGTGAGCTATGCCATCGCCACCATTTTCACGTTCAACGTGGTCGCGGTGCTCCTCTACCCCAGTCTTGGTCACGCGTTCGGGTTCTCTCAGCACACCTTTGGCTTGTGGGCCGGCACCGCCATTAACGATCTCTCCTCCGTCGTGGCCGCCTCCACCACCTACGGCCATGCCGCCGCCTCCTATGGCGTGATCGTGAAGCTCACCCGTACGCTCGCCATCTTGCCCATCTGCCTCGGCCTGGCCACGCTCCGGGGCTGGCGCCGGGCCAAGCCGGCCGAGGGACCCTCGGGCCGCCGGATCAACCTCCGCCGGATCCTGCCTCTCTTCATCGTGGTGTTCACGGTCGCGGTGGTCGCCAACACGATCGGCCTGATCCCCGCCGCGTGGCACCATCCCCTCGCGGAGGTTTCAACCTGGATGATCACCGCCGCTCTGGTCGCCGTGGGCCTTTCGACGGACATCGGCCATATCCGCCGAGCCGGCTTCCGGCCACTCGCCCTTGGCGCGATCCTGTGGCTCACTGTTGGCTTGACGAGCCTCGGACTGCAGGCTCTGACCGGCACCCTGTGACTCTCATAGTTGCCCGACGGTGCGGGCTTTGCAGGTCGACATCGGACTACCGAGCCAGCAGCCACAAGCTTCTAACGTCTGCTTATGCCTCTGTCCGAACCCTACCCAGATCTGGCCTCGCTCGACTTGTTGGTGAGCGTTGGTGAGCTGGGATCGATCAGCGCCGCGGCCGCGGCTCACGGGATGACCCAACCAGCTGCCAGTATGCGTCTTCGGGCGATGGAGCGACTCTTGCAGATTCCTTTGCTCGAACGCTCAACAAGAGGTGCCCGTCTTACCCCGGCGGGTATGGCTACCGCGGAGTGGGCAACCGCCGTCCTGGGTGACATGCGAACGCTCGTGGCTGGCACGGCGGCGCTTCGGGCTGACAGGACTTCGGAGCTGCGCGTCGCCGCGAGCCTCACCGTCGCCGAGTACCTGGTGCCGCGGTGGCTTCACCGGCTGGCCGCAGAAGTCCCGAAGACCAAGGTCTCTCTCGAGATGGGCAACACCACCCACGTCTCCGAAATGGTCGCCCGAGGAGATGTCGACCTCGGCTTTATCGAGGGCCCCCGGCCCCCCGGGCATCTTCGCTCGAGGGAATTGCTGGCTGACGAGCTGGTCATCGTCGTCGCCACCGATCATCCTTGGAGCAGGCGCCGTCGGCCCATCTCGCCACAGGAGCTGGCCGGCACGCCGTTGGTCCTGCGCGAGCCGGGGTCGGGAACCCGCGAGGTGCTCGCCGAGGCGCTCAAGAGCCACGGCCTCAGCGCGACTCCGGCGATGGAACTCGGCTCCACGACAGCAATAAAGGCGGCAGCCATCAGCGGTGCGGGGCCGGCGGTGGTGTCGGCGCTTGCCATCTATGCCGAACTGCAGGCCGGTCAACTCGTCGCAGTCGCCTGTGAGGATTTGCGGCTCGAACGGACGATCCGAGCCATCTGGGCTCCAAGTCGCCCGCCTTCGCCTGCCGCGTCGCGATTCCTGGCCATCGCAACTCGGTCCGAAGAGCCCAAGACGCGCCGTGCCTGATCGAACCCGGCCATCGCCACCGGTTAGAAGATGGCACCGAGTTCGGGCTGAAGGTTCGCGCTCGGGGGTCGCGTTCAGCTGCTCGGGTGAGTCGGGGAGCGCGCATGGATGGCTGCTACCCTGTCGACCCAGTGGTGCGGCGGTCGGTCGTCATCGTCGGCTGCGTGCTGGGGGCGCTAGTCCTCGGGGGGTGTTTTCGCGTGGGGCCTGGCCCCATGTCGACCTACAGCATCCAGTCCCAGCCACCGCCGGGCTCGTGCCACTACGGCTGGATCGGGACGTTCCCCCTTCCGGACCCGAACTGCACTCCTGGGGCCATCAACCCGCTGGTCACGCAGGCCAACATCGGGTCCACCATCTGCACGAGCGGGTACACGAGCACGATCCGCCCACCGGTGAGCGTCACCGAGCCGGAGAAGGAGGCTTCCGCCCTCGCCTACGGCTACACCGGCTCGTTCTCCACGGCTGAGTACGATCACCTGATCCCCCTGGAGCTGGGCGGCGATCCCAACGACCCGGACAACCTCTGGATCGAACCCAACGACAACCCGAACGCGACGTCCTACGCGAACACCAAAGACGTGCTCGAGAACCGCCTCAACGAGCTGGTCTGCTCAGGCCAGATCTCACTGTTCACGGCACAGCTGGCTATCTCGTCGAACTGGGTGACCGCCTACCAGGAGTACGTCGGGCCACTCCCGACGTTTGCGCCCGCACCGACCTCAGGGCCTTGGTGCCAAGCCAGTGCCTCGCCAGCGAACGACGGCTACCCGGGCGACTACAACGTGTCAGTCACCTCCAACCAGCCTGATCGGTTGGCGACCGCCAGCGATGCCACTGACAGCTGGAGCGACTACACCGACAGCACCGGTTCGGTGACCATTCTGCTCTACTTCACCTCTCCCGGCGAGACCATCACCGTGACGGTTGGATCGGCAACCTGCTCGACGACCGCGTGAGGCGCCGGCGCCCCCCCGGCTTGCCCGCATCTGCCGGTGAGGGCGTAGGGTCGTGCTATGAGCGAGACTGCTGAGCGCCGGGACGTCGAGCTGACGATCGTGACAATGGTCTTCGATGCTCGCCAGGCCGACGAGGTGGCGGCCGACCGATTGATGGCAGTGCTGTCGAAGTACGTCGTCGTGTCCCGGAACCATCCAGGTTGTCGGAACATCGACCTCTGCGGTTCAGTGACGAACCCCGGGCGCTACCTGGTGATCGAGAAGTGGGAGTCGCCCGATGCCCAGCAAGCCCACTTCAACTCCGACGACATGGTCGAGATGGCACGGTCCTGCGAGGGGCTGCTGCAACGCCGTCCCGATATCGACCTGTTCGAGGGCATTTCCGCCCACGACCTGTGGTGACCGCTACGCAGCCGCCCTCGCCTGCTCGGCTTCCAGCCGGGCTTCCTCCAAGTCGGCCCAGGTGAGCCCATCAGCCTGCCACAAGCGCTCGAATGTCGCG
>JAJPJD010000036.1 GCA_021324355.1 Actinomycetota bacterium | reverse complement strand
GCGAAGAAGGCCGCCAAGCGGACCACCGCCAAGAAGGCTCCGGCCAAGAAGGCCGCGGCCAAGAAGGCAGTGAAGCGGGCTCCGGCCAAGAAGGCGGCCAAGCGGGCCTGAGCGGTCCGACCGATCCGTCGGCAAGGCCGGCCGTTCCGTCGGCAAGGCCGGCCGGATGACGACGCTGCGGGGGCCCGAGCGGGCCCCCGCAGCGCGTCTGGGTCGGCGTCGCGGATTGGGGTCAGGTCTCGAGGCGGTGGAAGCTCTCGCCCAGGGTCACGCCGGCGAATGCTCCGTGGTCGGCCAGCTTGTCCCTGGTGCGCCGGGCGAAGGCATCGAGCTCCAGCTCCAGCGCCGGGCCATCGAGCCCGTCGGGAATGCCGAGGGTCGTCTCCCACTGGCTCCGGTGCGCCAGCAGGGCGCGCACCTTCATCTCTTCGAAGCCCTCGACGTCCTCGACGTGATTGGGGACGTCGGCCTCGAACAGCAGCAATTCCCGAGGGCGGTGGGGCTGCAGTCCCTGGTCCGGGAAGAACATTGGGTCGCGCGCTGCCACCACCGCGTCGGTGACGATGTACCCGGCGTTGCGGTGGTCGGGGTGGAGTCGGTACCGGCGCCACGGGTCATGTCCCAGCACCACGTCGGGTCGGATCTGGCGGATCCACCGGCAGACCTCCCACTGTTCCCGAATGGTGTTGCGAAGCTCACCGTCGGGTCGGTCCAAGAACCCGACCTCACCGCCACCGAGGCGTCGAGCCGCTTCTCGCTGCTCTTCCTGGCGGGTGGCGATCAACGATGCCGTGTCGCGGGAGGGATCCCAGGTCCCCTTGGACCCGTCGGTCAGCACGAGGTGGTGGATGTGACAGCCGGCCGCTGCCCACTTGGCCAGCGTCGCGCCGCAGCCGATCTCGATGTCGTCGGGGTGCGCGCCGATGGCCAGCGCCCGCTCGGGTACATCGAGGTTCGTGGTGACCGACTCGAACCGCAGCGGCTCACCGAATGGTGCGACCGCGGTCCGGAAGCCACGCTGCGGTTGTCCCTCCGTCACCGCTGGCTGAGGTCCGCTGGCCAGTCGACGTCGAAGGCCAGCTCGGGCTTGCGAACCACGGTCACCGGGAGACCCAACCGGGTCGCCTCCTGGAGGTGGCGCGCGAAGGACCCCGGACCGTAGGAGAAGTGGAACCCGCAGCGGGCCGGCAGCCGGACCACGTTTGTCCCGTCCTCGCGGCGGTCCGGGACCAAGGTGACGCCGTCGGCCGGCTCGAGCGACCCGATGCCGCGGGCGTACGGAAGGTCGGCGTGGACCACCGTCACTTCCTCGACTCCGAGCTCGGCCAGCCGGGCCACCCCGGCTTCGACTGCGCCGTTGAGCCCTCGGCCCGGTTCCCAGACCACCAGGGCGCCGTGCTGCCGGGCCCACGATGCGACCTCGGCGTCGTCGCAGACCACCGCGACCGGTAACGGGGCCGCCGCCGCGAGGACCCGGGCCGCCATCTGCTGGACCAGTGCCCGCCGCTGATCGTCCGGCAGGGCGGTGCCGAGGCGAGCCTTGGCCTGGGCGAAGGACTTGACCGGCACCAGGACCACCTGGCGGCCGAGGCCCGGCCGGGCGGCGCCGGCCAGGGCCGCGCCGGAGCTGGTGGCACTGGTCACCGGGCCAGTGTACGGGGCGATCCGGCTGCGCCAGGAGCCGCCGGGTTCAGGGGTGCGGTTCGGCCAACCGGGCGGTGGCAATCCCGAACGGTCGCAGCCGGAAGGACTCCTCGAACCCTTCGAGCGGCCGGCCCCGCAGGTCGACCAGCCAGCCCGACCGACCGGCGAGGCGAACCGTGGTCTCCTCGGGGCTCGGATTGAAGACCCGGACCTCGAGCAGGCCGTGGTGGCGCCGAAGGGAGCTGAGCCGGGCCCCCTCCACCTCCAGCGCACTCCCCCGGTCGGGCCGCCAGCCCCCCCCGAGCGAGGGGGCCGACTCGAGCGGGATGGCCAGCTCGTCGGCAAGCGCCCACGGGTCAACCGGACCCACGGCGACCAGGTAGGTGAGCTCGATCCGCTGGCCGAGCATCTGGAGACCCTCGACCGGGGTGAGCGGGCCGGCCGGCACCGGCCGATACGCCATGCCGACGCGCGACAGCATGCCGGTGGCCCGCAGCAGGGTCATCGCCAGCGTCCTGGCCACCGGGGCTTCCGGGGGACCCTCGAGGTCGATCAGTTCGTGCTCCACCACCCCGCAGTGCGCGATGGTCAGCCCGCCGGCCTGGACGAACTCACGAGCCGGGAACGTGGGCAACCCTCGCTCCTCGGGTCGCCCCTCGGCGCTCAGGCCCCGAGTCACCGCACCGAAGGCGCTGCCGGCGGTCGAGGTAGGAGCCGGCTCGGGAAGTGGGAAGTGGAGCCGGACTCGGTGGTCGCGGCATGGGTTGACGAAGCCCGTGGTGACCCGGACCGCCTTCTCCTCGGCGTGGAGCTCGATCGTGGTGGTCACCGTGACCAGCTGCTCGCCGTGCCGGGCCGAGCTGGCCGGGTCGGCCCGCTCGGGCCACCGGTAGTCGGCGCTGATGCGGGCGCTGGCGCGCACCGGGCCGTGCTCGACCACCTCGACCCGCACGGCCTCAGGGTCCGCGACCACGGTGTCGTGGTTGGGCGGGGAGTAGTTGTAGGAGTCCCCGAGGTCGCCGCCGTCGACCAGACGCCCGAGGCCGCCGTGTCCGCCGAGGGCGAAGGTGCCACGCGCTGGGTCGATGGTCACGGTCACAAGCCCATTGGTGAGGACCACCGGTTCACCCGGGCCATTGGCCGGCCGAGCAGTGACCGGGTGGTCGAGCCGAGCCGGCTCGTAGGTCGCCCAGCCCAGGCCAGGCACGTCGTGCACCCGGGCCAGCACCCGCCGGAGCGGTGGCTGGTCGAGGCGGACCCGGACCTCGGCGTCGGGTCGGGCCGACAGCCGGGCGAAGAGATTGTCCTTGAGGGCGTCGACCGGCAGCCCGGGCACCTCCTCGGTGCCGACGGCCACGATCACGTCGATCCCAGAGTCGTCCTCTTCCACCACGACGTCTTGGATCCAGGCGTCGTCGGCGATCCGAGCACCCTGGAGCATCCCGAGGATGGAGCTGAACGTCGCGGTGTCCAGGGTGAGCGAGCCGGGCAGGCTGGCGCGGGAGGACAGGACCTGCTCGGCAGTGGCGTCGGCGGGCTCTCCGCTCACCACCAGCTCGACGGTGCCCGACCGGCGCCGCGCCGAGGGATTCACCACGACCGGGCCGGGGCTCCTCATGGAGCGACCGAGGGCGGACAGGGCCCGCTCGGCCAGCCCGTCGCCCACTCTGGTTGCCTCCGCGAAGCGCTCCAGCACGGCGTCGACCACCGGGTCGACCGAGCAGGCGCAGATGGAGTCGTGGGCCGCGTTGCGGATCACCTGGCGCCACGCCAGCTCCAGCAGGCGCTCGGGGTAGCGATCGGCCGGCTCGAACAGGGCGGCGTAGGGCTCGGCCCGCCGCTCGAGGGCGATCTCCGCCGCCGCCGCCGCTCGCTTGACGTCGACCCGATTCGAGGTGACGCCCATGAGCAGGTTGGCCCGGAAGCCAGAGCGGAGCTCACCCTGCCAGGAGGGGAGCCCCTCGACCGGCGCCCGCGCCAAGTAGCGCGGCAGGGAGGTGACCTCGAAGCGGTAGTCGTCCTGGAGAGCGTTGGCCTGCGCGACCAGGCGGCCGAGGAACGGTTGGGGGGGCAGGTGGTCCGAGCCGTTCATGTACAAGATGCCGTCGAGGAGGTAGGAGGCTTCGTCCTTCTCGTAGGCTGCGACCCGCTGGATCAGGGCGGCCGGGTCGTCGGGGAGATCGGCCGCGTTCGAGTACCCGGTGGTGAGGTACTCGGCCCGGACCCGGGAGCCGTCGGGCGCCTCCCACCAGAAGGCGCTGCGGTCGATGGCCGAAGGGACGCCCCGCCACACCACCGCGTGGGCCATGCCCGCTGCTGAGAGGATCTGTGGCATCTGGGCGATGTGCCCGAACATGTCGGGCAGATACCCCACCTCCATCGGGCCGCCGAAGCTGGCTGCTCGGTCCATTCCCATCTGGAGGTTGCGCACGATGGTCTCGCCCGAGACCAAGAACTCGTCCATGAGCACGTACCACGGGCCGACGCTGAGCCGGCCGGAGGCAGCCAGCTCGCGCAGGCGGGGGGCCGCTTCGGGCCGCACTTCCAGGTAGTCGTCGACCGCGGCCATCTGGCCGTCGGGCAGGAACCAGCCGTAGGAGGGATCGGCATCGAGCAGATCGAGCACGGCGTCGAGCGTGTCGACCAGCTTCAGTCGGAAGAGCTCGAACGGCTCGTACCACTCCCGGTCCCAGTGGGTGTGAGGCACGACGGCCACGGTCCGGGGGGGCACGAGGCCAGGATACGGAGCGAGCCGGCACGAAGCGAGCCGCCGGCCGGCCGCCTCACCTCGCTGAGCCGTTCGCGCCGGCGGACCCCCGTGGCCGGGACCGGCTTCGTTATGGTTAGCGCGTGCGGATCGCGGTGGGCACCGACGAGCGAGCCCCGGTCGTCGAGGCGGTGCGGGCCCACCTGGAGTCAGCGGGCCACGACGTCGTGATGGTGGCCGACGGGACCCCGTGGCCGCATGCCGGGGCCGCGGTTGGCCGTGCGGTGGCCGAGGGAGACGCCGAGGTCGGCATCGTCTGCTGCTGGACCGGCACCGGGGTGGCCATGGCGGCGAACAAGGTCCCGGGTGCCCGGGCCGCGCTGTGCACCGACGCCGAGACTGCTCGCGGCGCCCGGCGCTGGAACGACGCCAACGTGCTCGCCTTCGGGCTTCGGCTCACCACGCCGGCAGTGGCCGCCGAGATGGTCGACGCGTTCTTGCACACGCCGTTCGATCCGGCCGAAGCCGAGATGGTCAAGTCGCTCGGCGAGCTCGACCCTCCACCCCCGGGGGGCTGAGCCGGTGGTCTCCTCGGAGCAGGTTCGAGGGCGGGCCGCGGCCCCGCTGCCCCGCAGCAACCGGCCGACCTTGGATCAGGAGCGCTCCCTGTGGCGCCATGGCCACCGGTGGGTCGCCGGGATGGACGAGGTCGGGCGGGGAGCATGGGCGGGCCCGGTGACCGTCGGCGTCGCGGTGCTGCCGCCAGGCGTCACCCGAGCGACCATGCCTCGCTGGCTCCGGGACTCCAAGCTCCTGCACGAGGTCAGGCGGGAGGCGATCTTCGATGCCGTCGCGGCGTGGTGCGCCTGCTGGGCGGTGGGGCATGCCAGCGCAGCCGAGTGCGATCGATGGGGGATGACCGCCGCGCTCAGGCTGGCTGCCTACCGCGCGCTGGCCGGGCTTCCGTTGGTGCCCGACGCGCTGGTGGTGGACGGACCTCGCGACCTGTTGAAGGAGCCCCCGGTCCAGCTTGAGCTGAGTGCGCAAGGCGCTGAGCCCGAGCGCCCGGATGTGCCCGAGGTCGTCACCCCGGCCACGGTGGTGCCGGTCGTCGACGGCGACGCCCGCTGTGCATCGGTGTCGGCAGCATCGGTGCTCGCCAAGGTGGTGCGGGACCGGCTGATGCGGGAGGAGGCGCCCCACTACCCCGCCTACCAGTTCGAGGTGAACAAGGGCTACCCCTCGAGTGCACACAAGCAGGCGCTCCGAGGCTACGGGCTCTCGGCCATCCACCGCCGGAGCTGGGCATTCGTCAATGGCTTGCCATGGAGTGACGGCAGGGTGTCACTCGTCGCCCCGCCGGAGCAGCCGGTGCCCCCTCTAACATGAGGTCGCCATGGTCTACGTCCTGGCTTTGGGGGCCGCCTTCGCCAACGCCCTGACCAGCATTCTGCAGCGCATGGGAGTGGAGGACGCTCCCGATCGCTCGACGTTGCGGGTCAGCCTGCTCACCCACGCGCTGCGCCGCGGGATCTGGCTCGCCGGCTTCGTGGTGATGGTCATGTCGTTCGTCATGCAGGCGGTTGCCCTGCACTTCGGGCGGCTGACCCAGGTCCAGCCAATTCTCACCACCGAGCTGCTCTTCCTGGTCCTGCTGCTCGGCTCAGCCTTCGGTTTCGGCATCGGTTGGCGAGAGTGGCTCGGCACCGCGGCCACCGCGGGCGGCCTGGCCGGGTTCCTCATCTGCGCGTCACCTGGAGGCGGGAACGAGGTCCCCACCCCCTCGGAGTGGATCGAGGTCGGCCTGTCGTGCGCGGGCGCTGCGGCCATCGCGGTCGCGCTGGCCACCCGGGGGTCGCGGTGGCGGCGCGCCGCCATGTTCGGAGCCGCCAGCGCGATCGGATTCGCCTTCACCGCCTCCTTGACCAAGGTGGTGTCGACCTACGCTGCCCATGACTGGGCGTCGTTGGTGCGGCACTGGGAGACCTACGCGCTGGCCGGCTGCGGTGTGCTGTCGTTGTTCTTGGCCCAGAACGCGTTCCACGCTGGCCCGATCGCGGCATCGCAATCGACACTGGTGATGGTCGATCCACTGGCGAGCATCCTGATCGGGATCAGCCTGTTCGGCGACCAGCTTCGCACCTCGGGCGCTTTCGGGCCGCTCGAAGCGGTGTCGTTGCTGATCATGTTCGCTGGCGCGTTGCTCCTGTGCCGCTCGCCGCTGGTCCGCGGGGTGAAGACAACAGATCGCGAAGGCCAGGTCTCGCTCTTGGTCCGGTGGCGGGCCCAGCATCCCGAGCACGGGATCGCCGGCCCGCTCGGCCCGCCGAGCGCCGCCAACCCCTGAGCCTCAGCGGATCGAGAGGGCACCCAAGGCGGCCGCCATGGTGGCCGGGACCATCGCCAGACCGAACAAGCTGAGGCGGCGGGCCGATGGTTGCCAGCCGGCGCCCCGGGCAGCCTGCGCCCACAGCACCCCGGCCAGCGAGCCCCAGACGGTGAGGTTCGGTCCGAGATTGAGTCCGACCAGCAGGGCGGCGGCGTGGGCGACCGGGCGGGCGGCCAAGAGCGACGCCGCTGGCAGATTGTTGACCACCGCGGTGGCGGCGGCGCCGACGCCTGCCGTCTGCCACGGCCCGGCATGGGCCAGGAGCGTGGCGGGACCCGACCACACCCGGCCCAGCGCGCCGAGAGCGCAGGCGGCACCGAGCAGGCCGGTGAGCAGCGGGGCGTTGAGCTGCCCGAGCCGCTCTCGCGCCAGCTCCCGAGCCCGTCCTCGACTCCCGGGCGCCGCCGCCAGTGCGACTCCGACTGCCAGCACCACGACGGCTGCGACGGCTGCTGCGAGCGCCAGCATCGCGGCCACGCAAGCGGCGATGCCCAGCGCCGCCGGCCAAGGGCGAGCGGTTGGCGGCGGGCTCTGGGGCTCCGAGCGCGGTCCGGTCTCCACGATCCGCCGGCGGTGGACAAGCGCGACCACCGCGACCACCGCGACCACCGCGGCCAGCCAGGCCGTACCGACTCGGGACACGAGCGAGGCCCCCGAGCGGTGCGCGTCCTGCAGCACGATGAGGTTGGTCAGGTTGGACCCCGGCAACAGCAGGGAGGCCCCGTTGGACATCGCCACCACGAGGTACAAGAACGGCTCGGGGTGGCGGCGCAGCGCCCGGGCAGCGGCCAGCACGACCGGGGTGAGGAAGGTGACCGAGGTGTCGAGGTTGAGGGTCACGGTCACCACTGCCACCACCACGGCGGTGGCCACGAGGAGCAGCGGCCCGTTGCGGCCGATCCGGGCCAGGACCGCCCCGGCCTGATCGAACAGCCCTTCGTCCCGGGCCACCATCCCGACCAGCAGCAGCCCGGAGACCAGCACGAACGGAGGCCAGTCCTGCGCCGCCGCCTTGGCGGTCGCAGCCGGAGCCAGTCCGGCCGCCACCACCGCGGCCAGTGAACCCCCGACCAGCACCACCCAGCCGAGCCGTCCGAGCGGGACCCTCGGGTCGGGACTGGCGGCGGGGTCCAGACCGGAGCTCAGGTGTCGGCCCAGCCGGCCAGCGCCATGGCGGCGCGGACGAAGCCGGCAAAGGCGTCGGGGTGGGTGAGGTGTGCGCCGTGGCCGGCTTCTTCGATCACGAACCGTTGCGCGCCGGGGACGTGGGTGGCGAGCCAGGCGACGTTCTCCTTGTGGAATTCGTCCGACGCGCCGCCCCCGCCGAAGACGACCGGGACGTCGAGCTTGGTGACGTCGAACAGGGCCGGCCCGTTGAGCGAGGCCAACTCGGCGATCAGCGCCGGCCCGTCGGCCAGGCGGTCAGCCTTGGCCGCTGGCTCGAGCCGGTCCCAGGCGGCATCGCCCACCCGGCCGCGGAAGAAGGCCTCGACGGCGCGGTCGGGGTCGTCGCTGGCCAGGAACGAGCCCTGGCGGGACTGGCGGCCCTCGACCGGGATCCAGCGCATCGGGGGCTCGAACGCCCCGATCGCCGCCACATGGTCCGGCTCGGCGAGGGCCGCGCCGATGGCCACCACCGCGCCCAGGCTGTGGCCGACCACCACTGGCCGCCCCCCGATCTCGTGCAGGATCCCCAGCAGGTCTTCGATGTGGCCCTCGATGCCCACCGGGGGGTCGGTCCCTCGGGACTCCTGGTAGCCGCGGCGGTCGTAGGTGACCACCCGGACGTCCTCCAGCCGCCGCATCGTGCGGCGGAAGCTGTTGGCCCGGTCGAGGGTCCCGTGCACCAGCACCACCACCCGACCGTCGGTCGGCGTCTCGTCGTCCAGGTACCCCGACCCGGCCGGGCGGTCGATCACGAACAGGCCCGCCGGGTAGCTCACGGGTCTGCACCATACCGAAGGCGGGCCTAGAACCGGCTAATTGGGGGCATCATCCCTGGTCGCGCCGTGCGGGCCCGGCGGCCGGTAGGGTGGGGTCATGGCTGACGCGAACGGCTCGGAGCGCGTCGGCGGCACCGAGCACGACCGGACCGACCGGGCTCGGGGCTCCTTCGGGGCCAACGCCTGGCTGGTCGACGACATGTTCGAGCGCTTCGTCGCCGACCCGGCGTCGGTCGGCGAGAGCTGGCGGGAGTTCTTCGCCGACTACCGGCCTGACCCGGTCCCGAGGCCGGTCCCGGCGCCCCCACGTCGGGCTCCCGAATCCCACGCCCCGCCGGCTGGTCGAGCTGGGGAGGGGACCGGTCTGCAGGCCGCCCCGGCGGCACCGTCCACGGTGACCCTCGACCGCAGCGGGGCCGAGCCGGTGGCCCTGCGGGGCCCGGCATCGAGGATCGCGGCCAACATGCAGGCCAGTCTGGGGGTGCCGACCGCGACCAGCGTCCGAGTTGTGCCGGCCCGGCTGCTCGAGATCAATCGCCAGGTCCTCAACGACCAGCTGGCCCGGACCACCGGGGCCAAGGTCAGTTTCACCCACCTGATCGGCTACGCAGTGGTCCGGGCGCTCACTGCCGTGCCGGCGCTCAACGCCACCTTCGTCGCCGACATCGACGGCAAGGGCACGCCCGGGGTCCTGCGCCATCCCCATGTGGGCCTTGGGCTGGCAGTGGACGTCGAGCGCGGGGACGGGACGAGGACGCTGCTGGTGCCGTGCGTGAAGGACGCTGACACGCTCGACTTCCGCAGCTTCGTTCTGGCCTACGAGGAACTGATCCGCAAGGTCCACGGGAACCGGATCTCGCCCGATGACTTTGTCGGCACCACGGTGTCGCTCACCAATCCAGGAACCCTCGGCACGGTGCAGTCAGTGCCACGGCTGATGCCGGGCCAGGGGGCGATCATCGGGGTCGGCGCCATCGGCTACCCGGCCGGGTTCGAAGCGGCCGACCCGAAGGTGCTGGCCGAGCTGGGGGTCGGCAAGGTGGTGACCCTCACCTCCACCTACGACCACCGGATCATCCAGGGGGCCGAGTCTGGGTTGTTCTTGGCCAAGGTGGCCGAGCTGCTGGAGGGCGCCGACCGCTTTTACGACGACGTGTTCGCATCGATGGGCGTTCCCTATCAGCCGGCCCGGTGGCGGACCGACACCAGCGCTGGCACGGCCGTCGAGGTCGGGAGCCAGCGGCAGGTGAAGCAGGTCCATGTCCAGTCGCTCATCAACATGTACCGGGTCCGAGGCCACCTGATCGCCAATCTCGACCCGCTGGAGGTGGAGCCGGCCCGCTCCCACCCGGAGCTCGACCCGTTGACCTATGGCCTCACCATCTGGGACCTCCCCCGTCAGTTCGTCGCCGACGGCCTGGCCGGCAAAGAGGTGGCGACCCTGGCCGAGATCCTGGACATCCTGCGCGACGCCTACTGCCGGACCCTCGGGATCGAGTACATGCACATCGCCGACCCACGGCAGAAGCGATGGATCCAAGAGCACGTCGAGGGGGTCTCCCAGTCGCTCGACCCCGACGAGCAGCGCCACATCCTCGACCGTCTCAACGCGGCCGAGGCGTTCGAGCGGTTCTTGCACACGCGCTACGTCGGCCAGAAGCGCTTCGGTCTGGAGGGCGCCGAGTCGGCCATGGTCCTGCTCGACACCGTGCTCAACGAGGCGGCCGACGCCGGGTGTTCCGAGGTCGTGCTGGGCATGGCGCACCGGGGTCGGTTGAACGTCCTGGCCAACCTGGTCGGCAAGTCCTACCGGGAGATCTTCGAGGAGTTCGAAGGGAACCTCGACCCGGACTCCGTGCAGGGCTCCGGCGACGTCAAGTACCACAAGGGTGCGGTCGGCAAGTTCGTCGCCCGGTCGGGGACCCCGCTCACGATCACGATGGCGTCCAACCCCTCGCACTTGGAGGCAGTCGACCCGGTGGTCGAGGGGATGGCCCGGGCGAAGCAGGACCGGATCGTCTCCCGGCAGACCGACGGGACCTCCGGGACCTCGGACCCCGAGGACTACCCGGTCCTGCCGGTCCTGGTGCATGGGGACGCGGCGTTCGCCGGGCAGGGAGTGGTGGCCGAGACCCTCAATCTCTCCGGCCTCGCCGGCTACCGCACCGGCGGGACCATTCACGTGGTGATCAACAACCAGCTGGGGTTCACCACCGCGCCCCAGGCCGCCCGGACCTCGGTGTACCCGACCGACGTGGCCAAGATGGTCCAGGCCCCCATCCTGCACGTGAACGGCGACGACCCGGAGGCCTGCGTCCGGGCGGCCCGGCTGGCGTTCGGCTTCCGCCAGGAGTTCCACAAAGACGTCGTCATCGACCTGGTCTGCTACCGGCGCCACGGCCACAACGAGGGGGACGACCCGAGCTACACCCAGCCGCTCATGTACAAGCGGATCGACGCCAAGCGCTCGGTGCGCAAGCTCTACACCGAGGTCCTGGTGCGGCGGGGCGACATCACCCTGGAGGAGGCCGAGGCGGCGCTGGACGACTTCAACGCCCGCCTGCAGGCCGCCTTGGACGAAGTGCGCGCCGAGCCCGCCCGGCAGCCCGAGCTGGTCGTCCCCGAGCCCCCGCCCCCGCCAGCCCCGGTGGACACCGGGGTGCCCGAGCCGCTGCTGCGGGACCTGGCGCAGCTGGTCCGGACGGTCCCGGAGGGTTTCACCCTCCACCCCAAGCTGGAGCGCCAGTTCGCCCAGCGGGACCAGCTGGTGGCCAACGGTTCGGTGGACTGGGCCTTGGCCGAGGCGCTCGCCATGGGGAGCCTGCTGGCTCAGGGCGTCGACGTCCGGCTGTCGGGCCAGGACACCCGGCGGGGCACGTTCAGCCAGCGCCATGCCGTCCTGGTCGATTACGTGACCGGCGAGGAGTACGTGCCGCTGGCCCACGTCGACCGGGTGGTGCCGGAGCGTCGGCCGGGCCGCTTCACCGTCCTCGACTCCTTGCTCTCGGAGTACGCCGCCTTGGGCTTCGAGTACGGCTACTCGGTGGAGTCGCCCGGGGCGCTGGTCGCCTGGGAGGCCCAGTTTGGCGACTTCGTGAACGGGGCCCAGATCATCATCGACAACTTCCTGGTGGCCGCCGAGGACAAGTGGGGCCAGCACGCTGCCCTCACCCTGCTGCTCCCGCACGGCTACGAAGGTCAGGGGCCCGAGCACTCCTCGGCCAGGATCGAACGGTTCCTTGGCCTGTGTGCGCGGGCCAACCTGCGGGTCGCGGTACCCTCGACCGCCGCCCAGTACTTCCATTTGCTGCGCGACCAAGCGCTGGGCCCCCGGCGCTGCCCGCTGGTGGTCATCACCCCGAAGTCGATGCTGCGGGCGGCCGCCTCCCGCTCGCCGATCGAGGCGCTCGCCTCTGGCACGTTCGTCCCCCTCCTCGACGACCCGGTGCTCGACGACCCGCCGGCGGTCAAGCGGGTGGTGCTGGCCAGCGGGAAGGTGGCCTACGAGGCGATCGAGCGCCGCCAGGAGCGCCTGGGGGTGGGCGGCACCCTGCCCGGCGAGGCGGTCGCGGTGGTGCGGGTCGAGCAGCTCTACCCCTGGCCCGAGGAGGCGATCGAGCAGGTTCTGGCCCGCTATCCCGCCGCCACCGAAGTGCTCTGGCTCCAGGAGGAGCCCGAGAACATGGGTGCGTGGTCCTTCGTCCACAGCCGGCTGCACCGGCTTCTGCGCGACCGCTACCGCCTTGCCCACGTCAGCCGTCCCGAGTCGGCCAGCCCGGCCACCGGCAGCGCCGCCCAGCACGCCCTGGAGCAGGCGGACCTGTTGGACCGGGCGATCGGCTGACGGCGCGAGCGGGCGCCTTGGTGCCGGTGGTCGCCTGAGGCCGACGATGCCCACCACCCACCGCGTCGTGGTCGACGGGTCCAACTTGGCGACCGAGGGTCGCAGCGTGCCCAGCCTGGCTCAGTTGGACGAGGCGGTGCGGGCGTACGCCGCCGAGGACCCCTCGGCCGAGATCGTGGTGGTGGTCGATGCCTCGTTCGGCCACCGGATCGACCCCTCCGAGCGGGCCCAGCTGGAGGCGGCCGAGCAGCACGGCGAGGTGGTGGCACCCCCTGCTGGTGCGATCGGTCGCGGCGACGCCTTCATCTTGCGGATCGCCGAGCGGACCGGGGCTGTCGTGTTGTCGAACGACTCGTTTCAGGAGTTCCACGAGGAGCACCCCTGGCTGTTCGAGGAGGGACGCCTCGTCGGCGGTAAGCCCGTTCCCGGGGTGGGCTGGATCTTCACCCCGCGCCGCCCGGTGCGGGGGAAGCGGAGCCCCAAGAAGTCAAGCAAGGCATCCGAGGCCGGAGCCGACGAGCTGGCCCCGCCGGAGGAGCCGTCGGTCGACGAGCTGACCGCAGCGACCAAGGCGGCCGAGGTGGCCAAGGCCCTCCAGCGGGCCGAACGGGCCGCCCGGCGCAAAGCCGGGGCGGCGCAGGCCGAGACAGCCGCCGACGGAGCGGCGCCACCGGCTCCGCCGGCCGACGGCGGCCAGGGGGCTCGGACCCCGAGACGGCGAGCGGCGTCGCCCGCCGCGCCGCCAGCCGCATCGTCGAGCCGGACGAAGCGGGCGGCCAAGAAGTCCACGCCGGCCACAGGACCCGGCCGGCCAGTCGACCCTGGCCTCCGGGCGGCGATCGACCAGGCGACCGAGGAGGCCCTGGGCGCCGCCGGCGATGCCGCCCCGGCCGAGGTCCCCTCCGGCGCCAAGCGGCGCCGACGCAAGGAACCGCCTCCGGCGGTCAACGAGCCGCTGGCCTTCATCACCTTCGTGGCCGCCCACCCGCTCGGTTCGCTGGTCGACGGGGTGGTCGCGTCCTACACCTCACACGGGGCCATGGTCGACGTGGCCATCGAGGGCGGCCAGGTCCTGCACTGCTACGTTCCGTTGACTGGCCTCGGCTCGCCGCCTCCTCGAGCGGCTCGGGAGGTCCTCGCCCGGGGCCAGCGTCGGCCGTTCGTCCTGGTTGCGCTGGACCCGCCCCGCCGGATGGCCGAGCTCGCCCTGCCCGAGGTGGCCGGGGGGGCCGGGTCGGCCGAGGGGTCAGGGCCGACGGCTATGGTGCCCGGCCGGTGAGACCAGACGACGTCCTGCCCCATCGACCCCCCTTCCTCTTCGTCGACGAGGTGGTCTCGGTGGAGCCGGGCCCCTCGGCGGTGGGTCGGTGGCACCTGCGAGGGGACGAGCCGTTCTTCTCCGGCCACTTCCCGGGTCGGCCGACCGTGCCGGGGGTGCTGATGGTCGAGGCATTGGCCCAGTTGGGAGGGGTCGCGGTGTTGGCCGACCCCCGCTATGCCGACCGGCTCCCCTTGTTCGGCGGGGTGGACCGGGCCCGGTTCCGCCGTCAGGTGGTCCCCGGCGAGACGTTGGAGCTCGAGGTCTCGGTCGGGCGGCTCTCTGCTCGCGCCGGCACTGGGCACGGTCGGGCCCACGTGGGGGGCGCGCTGGCCTGCGAGGCCGACCTCATGTTCGTCCTGGTCGACCGGGGCAGATGACGCTGCGGCTGGCCACCTGGAACGTGAACTCCCTGACGGCCCGCCTGCCACGGGTGCTGGGCTGGATCGAGGAGCATCAGCCCGACGTCCTGTGCATGCAGGAGACCAAGCAGTCCGACCAGACCTTCCCGGTCGGCGCCTTCGCTGAACTCGGCTACGAGTCGGTGCACCACGGTGACGGCCGATGGAACGGGGTCGCCATCCTCAGCCGGGTCGGGCTGGTCGAAGCAACCAAGGGGTTCGCCTCCGCCGAGGACCAGTTCGGCTGCCGCATCGTGGCCGCCACCTGCGGCGGGATCCGGGTGCACTCGGTCTACGTGCCCAACGGGCGCTCGCTGGACCACGAGCAGTACCGCTTCAAGCTCGCCTGGCTGGCCCGCCTGGCCTCCTACCTGGAGGAGACCTGCGACCCCGGCGACGACGTGGCGGTGTGTGGCGACTTCAACATCGCCCCCGACGACCGGGACGTGTGGGACCCGGCGGCGTTCGTCGGCGCCACCCACGTGAGCGACCCGGAGCGCCAGGCTCTCGGTGCCCTGTTCGACTGGGGGCTGGAGGACCTCTTCCGCCGGCACCACGCCGAGGGCGGAGTCTTCTCGTGGTGGGACTACCGGGCCGGCGACTTCCACCAAGGGCGCGGGATGCGGATCGACCTGGTCCTGGCCACCCGCTCGCTGGCCGCCCGGTCAGTGCGGGCCGTGATCGACCGGGACGCCCGCAAGGGCAAGAAGCCCTCCGACCACGCCCCGGTGGTGGTCGACCTGGCGTAGTCAGTCGGGTCGGTCGGCCGATACCAGGGCGCGCAAGCGGGCCAGGTGAGCGGCGGCACGCTCGGGCGGAACTGCCGCCTGCTCGGTTCGCAGGTCGGCCACGGCTCGCTCCATCTCGGCCACCCAGCGGGAAGCCGGGTGGGGCGGCCCTCCGGGCGGCCGTGCCGCCCAGCTGCACCAGAGCCGGTCCTCGGCTCGGGTGAGCGCCACGTAGAGCAGCCGCCGCTCCTCGTCCACGGCGGTGGCGGCGCGGGCCGAGCCGATCGGGACCAGGCCCTCGCGGAGGCCGATGACGAAGACGTATGGCCACTGCAGGCCCTTGGCGCGGTGGAAGGTGCTGAGGAGCACCCCGTCGTCCGATGGTCTGGGCCGCATTGGGCCATCGGTGGCCCGGTCCCCGGTGTGGATCGGACCGAGGTCGCTCGCCGGGGCCAGCTCCTCGCCGGCGTGACAGAACGGGACTCTTTGGGCCTCGAGCGCTCGGGCAACGATCGGAAGCTGAGCGTTGGTCCTGGCCAGCACGGCAAGCTGTGACCACCGCTGCCCTGGCCGGCGGGCTTCGACGGCTTGGCGGGCCACCCAACGGGCCTCGTCCTCGTCGGTCTCGTGGGCCGAGAGCACCGGCAGCGGGCCGTCGGCGCGGGTGCAGCACACGGTCCCGGTGGCCTCGCCGAGCACGGCCGATGCGACCCGGACGATGGGTGGAGTCGAACGGCGGTTGTGCTCCAGGCGGACGACCCGCATCCTCTCGAAGTGGGTCCCGAGCGTGTCCAACAGGCCGGGGTCGGCCCCGTTCCAGCCGTAGATGGCCTGGTTGGGGTCACCCACCACGAACAGATCGGGCTCGCCTCCGACGATCCCCAGCACCAGCCGGAACTGGGCCGGGTTCACGTCCTGCATTTCGTCGACCAGAACGTGGCGCCAGCGCCACCGCACTGCCTCGGCGAAGGCTGCCTCCTCCTCCAGCGCGAGGGCAGCGTGGACCAGCAGGTCGTCCAAGTCGAGGAGGGAGCGGACCCTGCGCTCCCGTTCGTAGGCGGCGTACAGCTCAGCGATGACTTCGGGCGCGACCCCGAGCGGGCGCTGGGCCTGGCACGCCGCCTGTTCGTAGTCCTCGGGAGCGAGCATGCGGGCCTTGGCCCAGCCGATCTCACCATCCAGTCGGGCGGCCGAGATCGCGGGATCGGGTCGGCGGCCAAGCAAATCGGCCAGGATCGGCCGGCGGTCCCCGAGCACCGACGGGGGTGCCAGGTGGTGGCGGTCGCGCCAGTCGGCGACCGTCCGCAGCGCCGCCCTGTGGATGGTGCCGATGGTGGCGCCGGCGACCCCCAGCTGGCGTAGCCGCACCGCCAGCTCGTCGGCCGCCTTGCGACTGAAGGTGCACACCAGCGACCGGTCGGCACGGGCGCTCCCGTCGGCCGACCGCCTGCCCACCCGGGCCGTGAGCACCGTCGTCTTCCCGGACCCGGCGGCGGCGAGCACGCAGACCACCGGGTCGTCGGCCATCACCGCGTCACGCTGCGCTGCGTCCAGGCTCGGCGCCACGGCGGTCCGAGGCGGGCGGGAGGTGGGCGGCACTGCCCGGGCACCCTACCGGTGGGCTGGGACACGGCGGTGGACACGGTCCGTTCCGACCGGCCGGCCGGGCCGCGTGGCTATCGTGACCGGCGAGGTTGCCCAGATGAGCCTTTCGCGCCGGCGCGCTCGACCGGGGACGCCCCCGGATCTCGAGGTTGTCCCGCCCGCCACCGCGCCCGGCCGGGCGGCGGCCTAGGTGCTCCGGTCGTTCGCGGGCGGTCGGCTCGTCGGGGTCCAGGTCGGGACGGCCGAGCCCCGCGTCCTCGCCCTGCACGGCTGGGGCCGGACCCACCAGGACCTGCTGGGGGTCCTCGAGCCCGGCCAGGATCGCCCCCTCGACGCGATCGCCCTGGACCTCCCGGGGTTCGGGGCGGCCGCCCCGCCGCCGGCGGCCTGGGGGAGCCGGCAGTACGCGGAACTGGTGGCCGAAGTGCTCCCGACGATGGCCGCTCCGGTGGTGGTCCTCGGACACTCTTTCGGCGGCCGGGTCGGGATCGAGCTGGCGGTCCTGCGGCCGGAGCTGGTCGGCGGGCTGGTCCTGACCGGGGTGCCCCTCTCCGGCTCGACCAGGCGGCCCGCCTGGCGCTTCCGGGTGGCTCGTCGGCTGGCGGCGTTGGGGGTGGTCTCCGCCGAGAGAATGGACGCGCTCCGGCAGCGGTTCGGCTCGGCTGACTACCGCACCGCCACCGGGGTCATGCGCGAGGTGCTGGTCCGGGTGGTGAACGAGCGATACGAGGAGGCCCTGGCGGCCACCCGCTGCCCGGTCGACCTGGTGTGGGGGGAGGATGATCAGATCGCCCCGGTCGAGGCGGCCCGGTCGGTGGCCCAGTTGCTCGGCGCGCGGGCCCGGCTGATCGAGCTCCCCGGGGCTGGGCACATGACCCCGCTGAGCGAGCCAGGATCGTTGCGGGCCGCGGTCCTCGAGCGGCTGGCCGACCGACCGGGCCGGGAACTGCCGTGATCGGGCCCGCGCCGGGCCAGTGGGCGGCGTCCGCTGCCTGTTGGCTGAGCCTGGTTCCGATCGGAGCGCGTTGGCTGCGGGTCGCCCAGCGAGAGCACTACCTGCCCGGAGCGGCAGTCCGCTTCGCCAAGCGGTGGTGGGTCGGCGTGCGGGCCAACGTCCCGCTCTTGGTCCTGGGGGCGGCCTGTGCCGGGGTGTCGTGGTGGGTCCCGCTGGTTGCCCTGGGGTCGGCCGGGCTCGCGTTCGGGCCCCGGGGCCTCCCGGTGCGTGGCCGAAGCTCGCCGCTGGGTCTCACTCGCCGCCTTCGCACGCTCGCCGCCACCTGGGCGGCCTTCGAGGCGGGGATCGTCTCGGCCGGGGCAGCCACGGGCCGGCCGGCGTTCGCGTCGGCGGTCGCTCTCGTGCTCGCCCCGGCGGTGGTCGACCTCGCCTGCCTGGCCACCGCCCCCCTCGAGCGCCACCTCGCGTCGCGCCACGTCGAGCGGGCCGCCCAGCGGTTGCGCTCAGTCCGGCCCACCATCGTCGGGATCACCGGCTCCTACGGCAAGACGTCGACCAAGAACTACGTGGCGCACCTGGTCCGGACCACCCGCTCGGTGGTGGCCAGCCCGGCGTCGTTCAACAACCGGGCCGGCCTCGCCCGGGCGGTGAACGAGCACCTCGCCGACGGCACCGAGGTGTTCGTGGCCGAGATGGGCACCTACGGCCGAGGCGAGATCGCCGAGCTGTGCCAATGGTGCCCACCGGAGATCTCGGTGCTCACGGCGATCGGCCCGGTCCATCTGGAGCGGTTCGGCTCCGAGGACGCGATCGTGGAGGCGAAGTCCGAGATCACCGAGACCGCCTCGGTGGTGGTGCTGAACGCCGACGACCAGCGGCTGGCCAAGCTGGCCGGCGAGCTGGAGGCCTCCCGCCACCTGACGGTGGTGCGCTGCTCGAGCACCGAGCGGGGAGCCGACGTCTATGTCGGGTCGGGCCCCACCGGGCTGGAGGTCCGCATCGCCGGGGTCGCCGTCCAACCCGACGGACCGCTGCCGCCCGGGGTCCATCCCACCAACCTGGCCTGCGCGCTCGGCGTCGCGGTCCAGCTGGGCGTGGCCCCCGAGGTCCTCCGGCACCGCCTGGCCGACCTGCCGACCGTTCCCCACCGGGTGGCCGTGGCCACGTCGCCCGCAGGGGTGCGGGTCATCGACGACACGTTCAACTCGAACCCCGCCGGGGCGCGCGCCGCCCTCGAGCTGCTCCAGGCGAGCCCGGGCGGCGGCCGCCGGGTGGTGGTCACGCCGGGCATGATCGAGCTGGGGGCCCGCCAGTACGAGGAGAACCGGCGGTTCGCCCAGGCCGTGGTCGAGCGGGGGTTCGACCTGGTGGTGGTGGGGTGGACCAACCGGGCCGCCCTGCTCAGCGGCGCTCGGGGGGCCGGCGTGCTGAGCGTACGAACTCGGGAGGAGGCGGTCCGATGGGTCCGCCAGCACCTCTCGGCCGGCGACGCCGTGCTGTACGAGAACGACCTCCCAGACCACTACCCTTGACCCCCAGCCCGGCCGCCGGTCGGGACGCCGGGTCGATCGGAGGCGGGACGCCTTGGAGGTGGGTGTGATCTTCGGGGGGCCGTCCCCCGAGCACGACGTCAGCATTCTGACCGGTCTGCAGGCCTCCCGGTGCCTGGTGGAGGGCGGGCACCAGGTTCATGCCCTCTACTGGAGCAAGTCGGCCGAGTGGTTCGAGGTCGACCCCCGCCTGGAGGGGGGCGACTTCGTCGACGGGCTCCCCAAAGGAGCCGCACCGCTGCGCCTGGTCGTGGAGCCCGGCGGCGGGTTCCAGCCGGCCGGTCGGAGCTTTCGCACCCGCCAGGTGCCGATCGAGGTTGCGGTGGTGTGCTGCCACGGAGGGCCGGGCGAGGACGGGACGCTGCAGGCTGCGCTCGACCTGGCCGGCCTGTGCCACACCGGTCCCTCGGTGGCCGGCGCCGCCCTGGGGATGGACAAGCTGGCGTTCGGGGCATTGATGGAGAGCTCGGGACTCCCGACCCTGCCCCGCCGGCCGCTGGTCCTTGGTCGTCGCGACCCCGGCTTTTCGCCTCCGTTCATCGTGAAGCCCCGGTTCGGCGGATCGTCGATCGGGATCGAGGTGGTGGCCGACATGGAGGTGGCGACGTCGCTCCTCACGAGCAGCACCCACTTGGCGAACGGGGCCGTGATCGAGCCCTACCGTCCCGAGCTGTTCGATCTCCAGATCGCGGTGCGCACCTACCCGGAGCTGCAGCTGTCTGCGATCGAGCGACCGCTGCGCCAGCCCAGCCCTGGCGGTGGCGATCCGGAGATCCTGCGCTACCAGGACAAGTACGCCGGGGGAGAGGGGATGGTGACCGCCCCGCGCCAGCTCCCAGCACCGATCGACCAGAAGCTCGCAGACCAGATCCGCCGCGGGGCGGCCGAGGTTGCCCGGCTGTGCGGGGTCACCGGGACCGCCCGGGTCGACTTCCTCTCCGACGGTCAGCACGCCTGGGTCAACGAGGTCAACACCATCCCTGGCTCGCTGGCCTGGTACCTGTGGGTCGACCCGCCGGTCAGCTTCAGGGACCAGCTGGAGCTGGCACTCGAAGAGGCACGGGCCCGTACCCCGAGACGGTTCGTTTCGAGCGGGGCGGACGGGGCGATCCTGCGGGACGTGTCCTCGATTGCGGCCAAGCTTGCCTGACCGCCCGCTACCGGCGGCTCAGCTGCCGGTAGAGGCTGACGGTCTCGACGGACGGGGACGCCCCCGGGTCGAGCTCGGTGACCCGGCGGCAGCAGTCGTCCCACTCTTTGCGCAGGCGAGCCTGGTCCCCGGCCGCGGCCGCGATGGTCATCGCAGCCCGGGACAGGGCCTCGCTGAACGGCTCGACCAACCGCGCCTTGTCCAAGATCCACCAGCCAAGGTCGAACAGCCGCTGCTCGAGTGAGAGCCGGATGGCCCCGCCGGCGGCGGCCACGGTGGCCGAGCTCAGTCGGGCCTCGTGGCCTTCGGACCGCCACCAGCCGTACCCGGAGAGAGAGCCGGCGAGTGGCTCGCCCTCGATGAGCTCGAACCCGGACCGGTAGAGCGCGAGCGCGAGATCGGGGGCCTCGGCCGACTTGGCGTCGACGAACAGCTGCAGCGCCCGCAGGACATCGACGGTCACCCGGGGCGAGAGGGAGTACCGGCCGTGACGCGAGCCGTTGGGAAGGTACGGGTCGCCGTTGGGCGCGTGACCCAGGGCCTTGCGGGCGGCTGCGATCGTGTTGAAGAGCGTCTTCGACGCCGCGTCGGCATCTGGGCTTCCGAGGACCCGTGTCCGCAAGCGGTCGCTGCTGACCGGGTCCGGGTGATGGATGGCGAGGTAGGCAACCAGTTCGATCGCTCGGCGAGCACGATTGGCCGGCAGCTCTGCTTGGAGACCGTCGAGCCGTGGCACCGCGGTGAGGAGTCGGACCTCGATGTCGCCGGGAGTGAACGGGTCGGGTCCGTTCGACGTCGCTGGGCACCCTGGTTGGGGCGCCAACGGTCGCTCGTTCCCCCGACCGGTCAGCACCAGGCCGTCGGGGTGCACAGTGAGGCCACGATGATCCACGACGATGGTGGTGTCGGCGGGCTCGGATGCCGAAGAGGTGACTCGTGCGGTCTCCGTTGCGTGGTCGACGGACCACGTCAGCACCCAGCCGCTTGGGACCTGCTCACAGTGGAGCTGGTGCGAGACGGGTGGGCGGCTCGCGGCTGCGGCCAGGGTGGAGAAGAGAGCCGGCGCGCCTGACCCGAGCAGGGCAAGGGACGATCCAGGTTGCAGGATCGCCACCCAACTCCCCCGCTCGTCCTCACCGATGGGGACGAGCAGTGGGATGGCGGCGGTGTGGGGAGCCGGTCCCAACTCGGCCACGGTCGAGCGGCGGGCCTGCACCGACATCGCCGTGCTGGAGGTCAATGACCACCTCGGCCGCTCGATTGGCGCGGCAAGCACGATCTCCACGTCGAAAGGGCCGGCCCTGGCCAGCCGGGCCTGAGCGCCGTGTTGGGTGTGGAGCACGGCGACCATCTTCATGATGAGCTCCTCCGGGGGTTCGCCGTCGACCAGGTCGCGTCGGGCACGCCTGCCGCCGTGGTCGGGGCCTCTCGGCGAGTCGGGGTGTCGGTGCCTCCGCCTCCGTGCTTGCCTGAGTGCGACCGCGCCGAGAGAGACGAACCCCAGGACCAGGTAATCGGCGGTCGCACCGCCGAGAGCGAAGCCGCCGGAGGCAGGCCTGCTGGCAAGCCGGTCGATGTGCTCACGAGCCGACCGACTGACCGTGGCAGCGCTCAGCGGTCCAGGGCGGCCCCGTCGGAGTGAGCACGATAGGTCGCCGCGTGAGCCGCCAGGCACCGCGCCACGCGGGTGCTGGCAGGGAGTCTTCGACGTGGGCCGCTCTTCGATCAGCACCATCAACACGTCGCGGCGGGCTCGGAGCGGGTGCAGCTGGACAGGTGACGGCGGCCAGCTGGCGCCTCGAGACTCCCCGCCGCCCAGCCACGGCGACGTGGCCAGCCCCGCGATCGCAAGGACGCCGAGGACCTCGACACACCGGTTGCGAGCCCCGGCCGGGCGAGCCCTCGTGGCGCGCTTCGACGAGCGCCAGGGGCCGAGCACTGCCGACCGGGTTCCATCGCTGGCCAGGGTGGCTACGTCTCTTGGCAGCGTGGTCATCGACGCTCCGTGCGCAGCCTCACGCTGGCCCCCGGGCCTCGACCTCATGGTTGGAGCGAGCCCGGTTCGGGCGCCGTCACGTCGATCTGGTACTCGACCGGGGCCGCGACGGCCGACTGCTCGGTCAGCGTCAGCACGCATGAAGCTGCTGGTCGGACGGTGAGTGATGCCGATGACGTGCCGACGGTTTGCTGGGACCCGCTCGGGCAGTCGAGGGAAACCGCCAGCGGAGCAGTCGGCGTCCAGGACGCAGCGACCGTGGCGGGACCGGCAAGCTCGGGGATCGGGAGCTCGCTGGCCACGTTGGTTGGATAGCTGAGGTAGCCGGCGTAGTGGTAGGCGGGAGCCCCGATGGTGGTTGTGGTGGCAGGAGCGGGCGCGGCGGGGATGGGCGCGGGCTGAACGGTGCCTGGCGGCCGCACAGAGGGCTGATTCGGGTCCGTCCGGGCCACGACCGGCGATGCTGGGGTCAAGCGTGGCGTGGTGCCATTTTGGCGTTGGCCAACAGCCAGGGTCACAGGCACGAGCGGGCGTGCTGTGGGCCTCGTCGGCTCGCCATGGTGCGTCGGACTCCGCCGGCCACTGCTCAAGGACAGAGCTGCGGTGGCGAGGGCCACGGCAGCCAGGACCCACAGGCCCTCGGAGACTCGTGGTACGCGTCGATCAGCCACACTGTCCCTGCGCTGGGGTCAACCGGTCATCGCGGCGTACATCGCTGCCTCAGCGTGGCGTCGCTTGTCTGCGAGGAAGCGCCTGCTCCTGCCGGTCATCTTCGAGAGCTCGGTCATGGACAGGCCCAGGACTCGGGTCCCGTAGACGACGGCGGCCCCGGTCGGGTCGAGTGCCGTGCCCTCGAGGTCGGCGATTGCGTTGGCCAACAGGTCGAGGTCCGTCGATTCCGGGGCTGGGATGTGCGCGAGACGGGGTTCTTGGTCGCCGCCGATCGCAACCTCTCGACGAGCATGGCGGAGAATCTGGCGCCGCATCCGACAGCGCGCTGCGGACAGCAGGTCCAGGAGCGCGTAGGGTCGGTCCTGGCCAGACCATTCGGTGATCACCTCCCAGGTGGTGGCGGCGAGATCCGCGAAGAACGCGGCACTATCGGGCCATTCGCCTCCTGCACCCCAGGCGAGGCGCCGAGCGACCGAGACCAGCCCGGGGATCAGGGCCTGCAGTATGGCGCGTGGCACGAGCGGGTGCACTGCCTGTGCCCGCAGCATTGCCTGAAGAGCCCTGGGCGCCCAGCGGGCGTTGGTGCTACCGATCGATGTCCGCAGCCTGGCCACGAGCTCATGCATGTCCTCCACACCGATGGCGGCGATGGCGGCCTCGCGTTCTGCAAGAAGTTGGAGCGCGGCTCGAGACTGGCGGGTTCGATTGCCGGCCCAATCGGCCTCCAGCCGGTCGATTGGGCCAGGAAGGGTCATAGGCATTGGCGGATCGTGGGAACCGTCGTTCCCCCGATACCTCCCACTGACTGGGAGTTCTCGGCGCACACCTTGCTCGAAGGGCGTGCTGCGACGGATGAGTAGCACGCGGGTCGACGAGTACCCTTGCCCGATGAACATCGACCAGTTCTACGAAGCCGACGAGCGGAGACGGCAGTCGGCTGAGGTTGAGATCGGCACCGAGTGGCGCGACGCTCACGGCGTTCGCTACGAGCTCAACTGGATCGAGGACACCGGCGAGCTTTACATCATGCGGGAGCCCGTCCCGCCCATGTGGGAGGATCCGTTTGGCGGGATCTATGTCGAGCATGGCGCGCACGCCTCGGTGGATGAGATAACGGTCGCGGTCATCGCGCACATCGAGTCGCGGGAAGAGCTCGAAGCCGTCGTGAGGGGCTGGTCAGCGGAGATGTCCAAGCCGAACAGCATCCAGTGGCTAGTCCGTCGGCTCCAGGAGCATGCCGGTTCGCCCCCTCACTTTGAGTGAGTGACCGGGTGCGCCTAACTCGTGGTCCTCGGTCGGTTGAGAACCAGGCCCTGGAGGTTTGCCTGGTTGCTGTCGACAACGGCACATTGGGCTTGCAGTGCGTGGATGAGGCGGTACTCGCTCACCTGGCCGAACTCGCTCAGCGTCGTCATGAGCGCGTTCCATCTCCCATTCGCCGACGTCGCCGCGGCTGCAAGCGGTTCAGCTGCTTCGAGTTGGTCGGTCGCCAGTCGCAGATCGTGCTGACGTTGGGCGGGACTTGTCGAGTGAAGACTGGCCTCGTAGGCGGTGATCGAGTGATGCACGTGCGTGCAGGCTTCCCTGGCAAGGTCGAGTGCCGAGCCTTGTCCGCACGAAGCGAGGAGGGGCGTCAACGCAAGAAGCATCCCAGCAACTGCGTACCGCGCCCTGCGGCCCACTGCCCCTATCCCAACCAGCCCGCAGCAGCTTCGAGCAGGAACCGGCTGACATTGAGACTGCGGTCGAACACATCGCACAGGAGCTCTTCACCCGCGAGCACCTTGGCCAAGGAGACGGGGTGGCGCGCCACCACGCTCAGCCGCCGCTCGGGTCCGTCGGTCGCCGATGCGAAGGAGTCGATCGCCGAGACTTCGAGGGGGAGCTCGATGCCTCCGATTCCGGCGAGATCGATCGCCAGACGCAGGAGGTCGGGTCCCTTGGGAAGCGGCGGCAGTGCCCAGGTGAACGTCAGGGGAAAATGGTACTCATCTGGTGGCTCCTCGTCATCGGCCAGGCCGAGCACGACATCCTCAAAGCTCAGGAGCACTCGAGGATCCACATCCAACGCAAGGTGGAGGTCCACGGGCCCCCCGCACCCTTCCTCGGGATGTAGGTCCACTTCCCATACCTGACGGAGCGAGTAGGTCTCGACGAAGTGCCGCTCGTCATGAACGTGGAACCCGTGATCGACCGAGTGGTCCTTGAGGTCGGCTACATAGCCGGCGACGTCGATTGCTGCCACAGCCGAGAGCCTAGACGTACGTTGCAGTCGCCAGCCCGGCGTGTAGCGTCGAGCCGATGGACGCATCTGCCCTCGTTGAGCTGCTCTTTGATGCCTCGGATGCCGCCTACCAGGCCGCATCTCGAGCACCGGACCCCGGCCCGACATCACGGTCCGGTCAATACGGTCTGGATGTCGCCGCCGACACCGCCGCGGTCACCGAACTGCGCAGAGCTGGACTGTCGATTCTGTCGGAAGAGTCGGGCTGGACCCAAGGCGACCCCGCTCTGGTCGCCGTTCTCGACCCCATTGACGGGTCGACGAATGCCTACCGCCGAATCCCGTTCTTCTCTACCAGCATCTGTGTTTTCGACCGGAATGGGCCCTGGGTTGGCTCGGTCGTTGATCACGCCGGTGGGCGTCGCTTCCATGCCATTCGAGGAGAGGGCTCGTGGAGGGACGGAGGTCCGATCAGGGCGGCCGGGTGCACCTCGATCGAACAGGCGGTGGTCGGAATTGCCGGGCCACTGCTGAGTGGCAGACAACCCTGGCAGTACCGGGCGCTGGGTAGCGCATCATTGGAGTTCTGCCTCGTCGCCGATGGCTCTCTCGATGCCTTCGTGCTCGGACGGGGGATCGTCCTGCACCCCTGGGACTATCTGGCCGGCCTTCTCATCTGTCGCGAGGCGGGGGCTTGTGTAGGGGAGGCCGCCGGTCGTGATCCCTGGATTAGAGTCGATGCTCCTCGACAGCCACTGGCTGCAGGAACCCCACAACTCATGGCGGAGATAGTCTCTGCTCTGGACGTCTAAATCTTCGAGCAGTTCTTCTCTCCCCTATGAACGAAGTGCGCCGCGACCAAAACGGATTGGCTGCTTCGGTGCTTCCTTCGGAGGGCGCTTAGCTCAGGTGGCCAGAGCAGCTGGCTTACAACCAGCAGGTCGGGGGTTCGAGTCCCTCAGCGCCCACCACATCGTCGTATTCGAACGTGGGCTCAAGGGCAAGTCGAAGGGCTCCTTGTAGGCCGCCTCGACGACGTGCCCATCGCGCACGTGGACCTCATCGAGAACGGCAGCGTTGAACAGCCGCCGCGTCCGGTCGCCATCCCGCGGGTAGGCCGTGGCGCAGCACGTCGAGAACCGGAGCGCGAGGTCCATCACCTCCTGCCAGTCTTCTCGAGGTGGCCCTCGTGGCCCGGCCGAGGACTTCACCCAGGTGGCCGACATGTTGAGGGAGACCGATGCTTCGCCAGCCCTCCGTTCGGCGTCGTACCAGGTCGCTGCCGGGCTCCCCGGCGTGGAAGCACTCGGGACGGTCGCCGACCATTCCGGCCGAAGCGAGGTCGGCGTCGCCTACGTGAACAAGGGTCTACGCCATGAGCTGATCTTCGATCCCAAGACGAGCGCCCTGCTAGGTGAGTCCTACACGATCGTTGGCCCAGGATCGGGTTATGACGCTCCCGATGGGACGGCTGTCGGGTGGGAGGTGTACCTGCACTCGAGCGTCGTCAACTCCCTCCCTTCCGCCCCAGCCACCGCGCCCTCGCAGCCTGTGGCGCCAGCGACACCCGTGCCGTCCAGCTCGGCAACATGCCGACTCAGCCATCCCGCCAACTACCACGGTGGCTTCATAGATGATCGTGATGTCAGCACCCTGAAGCGGCTCCACACTTCGTTGAGGTTCGAATACGGCGTCCACGGCCCGCCGGCCGATGTGTACTCAATATGGTACACTTGCTGCACGAGTAAGACCGTCCCTGTTCGTGAGCTTCGTGCTGAGCTCAGCCAGGTCATCGACAAGGTTGCCGACCTGCGTGAACACGTCATCGTGACCCGCCACGGCCGTCCGGTGGCCGTCCTCGTCCCAGTGGATGAGTACGAGGCTTTGGAAGAGACGGCGGAGATCTTGTCGGATGCCGAGACGATGACCGCCATCGACGAGGGCCGGCGCGAAGTAGAGCGCGGCGAGACGGTGACACTCGAAGACCTCCGCCGGGAACTGCAGTCGCGTCGTAGAAGGTGAGTCGGGTCGAGCTCGCCCAGCTCGCTCGCAAGGAGATCGTTGACCTCGATTGGCCACTCTCCGACGCCGTGGTCGAGGCTCTCGGACTTCTCAAGCGCGAGCCCGAGGCCGGTCACTTGCTTCGGGGACGGCTACGCGGGCTGCGATCGCTTCGAGTCGGTACGTACCGAATCATCTACCAAGTGGACGACGATCAGCGTCTGGTGCGCGTGCTCGCTGTCCGTCACCGGTCCGTTGCGTACTCGACCGATCCGCGCTGAGCGTCAGTCTCCGAACAGGGGCCTGATGCCCTCCTGCAGTTCGGGAAGGTTCGAGTCGGAGTACCGACGGCCCACCAATGCAACTGTTTTCCAACCTCCAACACCGACGCAGTGGCGGCATTTCGTGTCCAGGTGGCGCGGCACCGGTTCAAGGAGCTCCGGCGCCGCAGCCAGCGCCACCGCCTCAACTGGGTGCGGATGAACCGCCTGGTGACCCGGTGGCTCCCGCCTGCCCGCTCCCAGCATCCCTTCCAGAGCGTGCGCTTCGACGTTCGCATCCAAGACAGGAGCCCAGTGCGGTAGTGCCGCACGCTGGGATCTGTGCGGGGGGCCGCCCGCAAGGGCGGTGCCTACCGCAATCGCGCTCTCGAGGGATCCGAGAAGAATTCCCTGCTCACGCGCCCTTTCTACAGACTCGCGTGTCTACGTGCTGCGGAACTCCGGTATGAGTCTTGACTCATAATGAGGGATTCGGTCATGGTCGCGGTGGTGTGGGAGTCGAAATCACCGGACTGGTGGCACGGGCCTGAACTCGGATCGGCAAGATCCTTGACCGAACGGGCAGATCTCCTGGCAGCGCGTGGCCCAGCCCTGGGTCGACCGGTCGTCATAACGAATTCACAAGTCGTACCAACATGAAGGAGCTGCGGGTGTCCAACACCGGCGCCTTGCGAGTGCGCTCTTTTCATGTTCGACCCGCGGCGGCAAGTGATCCTCCTCCTCGGGGGCAACAAGGGTGGATTCAGGTCAACCCCTCTTCTCTAAGTTCTGCCAGATAGGTCTCCTAGAGCTCATCGGCCAGGGGAATGGCCTGCTCAGACCTGGCAGGTTCTGGGTACAAATCCGTCGATTCGGCTCGGTCGAGGCCCTATGGAGGTTGAGGACCCATGGGTAAGAGGCGTGCACTTATCGGGATCGGTGCCTCCGCTCTAACGCTTGGGAGCTTGTTTCTAAGTGGTGCCTTCGCCGGGTCAGCGCCGCAAGCTGGCCAGTCGGTGCCGCCAGGATTGCCTAAGCAACAGGTGCAGGCAGCACAAGGAGTGCCCATCCCGGCTCACGGGATCATCCCAAATCCGGCGCTGGATGTGCTTGCACCGCCTTCGCCATCACCGTGGGCGCAATACCTGACGCAGGTTACTCCTGACTCGCCCATCGGCTTCGCTTCAAGCTCCATTGGCTGGAGCATCTCGGGGATGGGGAGTCAACCTTCGCTGGATCACTTTCTGGCAGCGGGCGTTAGCGCAGAAAATTGGCCTGGAACTTCTCTCCTGTCAACGACTGATGGTGGTATGACGTGGCACCAGGTTCTGACCGATCCCAATGGCCTTTGGGGGGTCGACGTACTCGACTCGAGCCATGCGTGGGTAGTTGGTGTAACAGACCTTTACGCGACGACCGATGGAACAGATTGGAGCCAACTTGGTGAACCCACCGGAACAGCGCTCGTAAACGTCGCGTTCTCCACGCCTGAGAGCGGGATCGGGTTAACAACTAATGGCTCATTGGTGGCAACCTCGGACGGCGGGGTTGCTTGGTCGGCGGTCGGCGGAAGCCCGGCCGGCCTCTCAGACCTGTGTCGAGAGACCAATGGTGCACTTCTAGTTGACGACCAGGCAGGCAACGTTTGGAGCGTCAACGTTGCGACGGCACAAGTCCAGATTGCGGCCACGTTTTCCTCTCCTTTGTCCGAAGAAGGATCGATGGCGGTCCTCAGCTGTGGGCAGGGGACTCCGCCATGGGAGGAAATAGCACCCAACCAACCAGGCGGTTCAACCGCCGTGACCATCGTTCGTGGCCTCGCCGGATCCTGGAGTTCGGCCACGGCGCCAAATGCTCCCTCAAGTTCGGGAATCGGAGTGGTTGCCCGAGTTCCAGTAGTGGGAGCTCCTGACCCGCTACTGACGACGACGATGCAAGGTCCCCCAGCGGGTGCTATCTACGAAGCGACAACGGGCACCTCGTTTGCCTTGGTCTCGACGCCGCATCTCTTTGACGGAACAGTTCCGACTTCGGCCGCTGGTTCCACCTATCCAACTAGTTCGACGGAAGCATCAGCAGAAGTAGTAGCTGTTCATGGGATCGACTTTCTGAACGCTCAGATCGGTTGGCTAGTCGCAGACATCAATGCTGTTACTGCATCCTCAGCTGCTGCGCGATCGTCGGGCGATTACTTCTTGATCTTCTCGACAACGAACGGGGGCTCTTCTTGGGAACCGATATACGAAACTGAGGCAGCTCCATGAGGCGGGTCATGGTCACGATCTTCGGAATCGGGGTCCTCACGTTGGGAGGCACAGTTCCCTTTGTTCAGCCAGCACCACGGCGAGCGGAGGCCGCAACAAAGGTCGGCAAGCTTCAGATCAAGGTCTGAGGTCAGAACGCGAAGCACAGTTCCCTGTCGCTGCCGATGCGACGCAGCCTGTCGTCGGTGGTCTGCTCCATCTCCTCGATCGTGTCCGGACACGCGTGGCGAGCTTCCGTCGCTTCACGTTGCGGTGGTGACCGCTACGCAGCCGCCCTCGCCTGCTCGGCTTCCAGCCGGGCTTCCTCCAAGTCGGCCCAGGTGAGCCCATCAGCCTGCCACAAGCGCTCGAATGTCGCG
>JAJPJD010000019.1 GCA_021324355.1 Actinomycetota bacterium | reverse complement strand
GGCTCCGGGGGTGGATGTGACGCTCCTCCATCGGGAGCTGCTGGGTCACCCCGAGGGCCATCCCGGTCGGGAAGATCGTCACTTTGTGGACCGGGTCGGCGTGCTCGAGCACGTAGGCCAGCACGGCGTGGCCCCCCTCGTGGTAGGCAACCCGTTCCTTCTCCTCTTCTGAGAGGATCAGCGACTCGCGGCGCTGGCCCATGAGCACCCGGTCACGGGCCGACTCGAAGTCGACCATCGAGATCGACGCCGAGCCCCGGCGGACCGCGTGGAGCGCGGCCTCGTTCACCAGGTTGGCCAGGTCGGCCCCGCTCATCCCCGGGGTGCCCCGGGCCACCAGCTCGAGGTCGACGTCGGGGCTCATCCGCTTGTCCCGGCAGTGCACCTGCAGGATCGGCAGCCGCTCCTCCAGGTCGGGGAGCGGGACCACGATCTGGCGGTCGAAGCGCCCCGGGCGCAACAACGCCGGGTCCAAGATGTCCGGCCGGTTGGTCGCCGCGATCATGACCACGCCCTCGGCCGGGTCGAAGCCGTCCATCTCCGAGAGCATCTGGTTCAGCGTCTGCTCCCGCTCGTCGTGCCCGCCACCCAAGCCGGCGCCCCGCTTGCGGCCGATGGAGTCGATCTCGTCCACGAAGACGATGGCCGGGGCCTGTTTGCGGGCGGTCTGGAACAGGTCCCGCACCCTCGAGGCACCCACCCCCACGAACATCTCCATGAAGTCCGAACCCGAGACCGACAAGAAGGGGACGCCGGCCTCGCCGGCCACCGCCCGGGCCAAGAGGGTCTTGCCGGTCCCCGGAGGGCCGACCAGCAGGACGCCCTTGGGGATCTTGGCCCCGATCTCTTTGAACCGGGCCGGCGTCTTCAAGAAGTGGACCACCTCGGAGATCTCCTGCTTCACCCCGGCGTAGCCGGCCACGTCGTTGAAGGTGGTCGAGGGCCGCTCTGAGGTGTACAGGCGGGCGCGCGAGCGCCCGATGGACATGATCCCCGACATCTGGCCGCGGGCCTGGCGGGTCATGAGCCACATGATCCCGGCGAACAGCGCGACCAAGACGACGTACGGGAGGATCGCCGACAGGATGCTCGAGGAAGGCTGGGAGAAGTTCACCGCCACCCCGTCCTTGCGCATGGTGTTGACGTCGGTCTGGCTGTAGGGGTTGGGGCCCTGGGTGGTGTAGCTCGTTCCGTCGCTGAGCTTGCCGGTGATGACCCCGGTGGCGTTGTCGATCGTGGCCGTCCGGACGTGGTGGGCCTTCACCTGCTGCAGGTAGTTGGCGTAGCTGACCGAGGTCGCCGAGGAGTGCGGCAGCAGCGACGGCACCACCAGCACGGCGAGGACGGCAACGATGAGGATGGTCCAGATCCAGCGCCAGCTCTGGTCGTTGCCGCTCGGGTTGGGGTTGCTCCCGCCGCCAGGGGTTGGCAGGCGGTTCGGCCGCTCCGGCCGTGATGGGCTCACCAGGCCATGCTATGCGCCGGGGTCGCCGGCTTGGTACCGAGGGGTGCGAGGGTCGGCGACCGGTCGCGTGTGGCGGTCACCCCTCCACGCTGGCCCGATGCGGCGCGAGCGGTCTGCGCCGGGTCCCTGGCGCGGCGAGCGCTGAGGACCTCGGCAGTATCGTGGCTCGATGGCCTCCTCCGACCACGAGGAGCGCGACGTCGACCCCGGCCGCTCCCAAGGCCTGCCGCGCTGGGTCCCTGGCCCGGTCCCGGCCGGCCGAGCCTGGTGGCACCCCGGCCCGACCGCAGGGGTGCCGGCCACTCGAGCCGATGCCGGCTGGTGGGTGGTGTTCGCTGCCATCGGGTTCGTCGTCGGCCAGCTGGTCGCCCTGGTCGCGGTGGACCTGGCGGCGTCGGCCACCGGCAACGGCGCTCGCCTGGGTGCCATCTCGCAGCTTGTCGCGCCGCCGGCCTGGTACATCGGCTCGGGGCTGGTCGGATTGTGGGTCGGGTTCTTCCTGGGGCCGGTCCTGGCCGCTCGGGCACGTGGCACCGGGCACCTGCTCGCCGACCTCGGCGTCGCGTTCCGCCCAATCGATGTGTGGGGGGTTGCCATCGGGGTCGGTGGCCAGCTCCTGGTGACGCTGCTCTACCTGCCGTTCGTCTCGCACCTCAAGAACTTCGAGGCACCCACCACCAAGCTCACCGGCGGCGCGCACGGCGGTTCCTTCGCGATCATCGCCGTCCTCACGGTCCTCGGTGCGCCGTTCTTCGAGGAGCTGTTCTTTCGAGGGCTGCTGTTCAAGGGGCTGCTCGGGGTCCTCGGTGCCACCGCCAGGCGTCTGGGCTCAGCCGGGAGCCGGGTGGTGGCGGTGGTCGCGGCGGTGGTGCTCGACGGGCTCCTCTTCGGTCTGGCCCATGCCGAGGTCGAGCAGCTGGCGGGCCTCGCCCTGTTCGGCTGCATCCTCGCGGTCGTCGCGCTGCGGACCGGACGCCTCGGGATGAACATGGTTGCCCACGCGTCGTTCAACCTGGTGGCAGTGATCGCGATCGCGGCGAACCGAGCCGGCCACTGATGGACACCGGGACGACCCGGCTCGGGGGGGAGGAGCCGTCAGTCCTCCCGGCTGCCGAACCCCCGGTGCCGCTTCCTGTTCCTCGGACCCGTGGCGCCAGCTGGCTCCCGGGGGCGGCCGACGCGGTCGTGATCCTCGGGGTGGTCGCGGTCGTGCTGTGGCAGCTCCACCCGAGCCTGCTGTTCGCCGACACCACCACCACCGGCGGCGACACCGGTGCCCACTTCATCATGCCGGCGTTCTTGAAGAGCCAGCTGCTCCCGCACGGACGGCTCACCGGGTGGGACCCGGGTTGGTACGCCGGCTATCCCATCTACACCTTCTACTTCGTCGTCCCCGACCTGATCGCCGCGGTCGCCAGCTATCTCATCCCCTGCGGCGTGGCGTTCAAGCTCATGACGGTGCTCGGCTCGGTGCTCACGCCGCTGGGCGCCTGGGCCTGCGGGCGGCTGTTCGGCCTGCGTCCCCCCGGCCCGGCCGCCCTGGCGGCGGCGACACTGCCGTTCCTGTTCGATCCCACCTGGACCATCTACGGGGGGAACCTGTTCTCCACCTTGGCCGGCGAGTACGCCTTTTCCCTCGCGGTCCCGCTCGCTCTCGTGTTCCTGGGCCTGTTCGCCCGAGGGTTGCGCACTGGGCGTGGCCGCGGCTGGGCCGCCGCCGCGCTGGCCCTGTGCATCCTCACCCACGTCGTGCCGGCGCTGCTCGCCTTGGGCGGCGCCGCGGTCCTGGTGGTGCTGGAGCTCGTTGGGGGCCTGGTCGACGGGGGCGCGCCGCGGCCCGAGCGCACCGGCCGCTGGCGGCTCGCCACCTGGTGGTGGGCTGGGTCGACCGTTTGTCTGGGCGTGTTGTGGTCGGCCTGGTGGCTCGCCCCGTTCGTGCTGGACCACGACTACATGACCCAGATGGGCTACGAGAATGTCACCACCTACGTGGGCGTGCTCTTCCCCCACGCCGACCTGTGGGCGCTGGTGCTGGCCGGGCTGGCGGTGGTGGTGGCGTTGTGGTCGAGGAGCCGCTTCGGGGTGACCTTCGCCATCCTGGGCGGGTGCGCGGCCCTCGGGGTCCGCTTCGATCCCCAGGGCGCGCTCTACAACGTCCGGCTGCTTCCGCTGTGGTTCCTCTGCGTCTACCTGATGGCCGGCTGGCTTGCCTCGGCGGTGATCCGGGCGGTGGCGCGGCTGTGGCGTGACTGGCGGCCGGCACTCGGGGCCCCAGGTCAGCGCCTCCGCCGTCTCGCCCCAGGTGCGGTCGGCGGGCCGCTCGCTGTGCTGGTCGGCGCCCTGGTCGCGGTGGTCCCGCCGTTCGTGCTCCCGGCCAGCGCCCTCCCGGTCACCCCGGGCGCCAACCAGGTGACCAACTGGGCCAGCTGGAACTACCGGGGCTTCGAGGGAGCTCCCGCCTACCCGGAGTTCCGGGCCCTCATGGCCACCATGGCCCGGGTCGGTCGTCGGGACGGGTGCGGGCGGGCCATGTGGGAGTACGACGCCAACGAGAACCGCTTCGGCACCCCTGAGGCCCTCATGGACCTGCCCTACTTCACCGGTGGCTGCATCGACTCCATGGAGGGGCTGCTGTTCGAGTCTTCGGCCACCACCCCGTACCACTTCTTGGACCAGGCCGAGTTCTCCCCGGCTCCCTCCGAGCCCATGGTCGGTCTGGACTACGGACCGGTGGACGTGCCCCTCGGGGTTGCGCACCTCCAGTTGCTGGGCGTGCGCTACCTGATGGTCGACAGCCCCTCGATCGTGGCAGCCTGCGAGGCAGATCCCGCCCTGCACCTGGTTGCGACCACCGGTCCTTGGCGCTCCTTCTACGACGGCCAGGCGTTGTCGATCACCTGGGACGTCTTCCGGGTCGCCGACTCGGCCCCGGTCGTCGCCCTCCACAACCTCCCGGCGGTACTCACCGGGGTGAGCCAGGCCCAGCCGGGCTGGCTCCCGGTCTCTGAGTCCTGGTTCCTCGACCCGGCCCGTTGGGCGGTCGAGCTGGCGGCCGGCGGTCCGCCCAGCTGGCCCCGGGTGGTGGCCGGGGAGCGGCCGCCCAGGGTCCCGGTTCCCCCGGCCACGGTGTCGCGCATCGTGGAGGGGACCAGCACCATCAGCTTCCACGTCGACCGCATCGGGACACCGGTGCTGGTGAAGACCTCGTACTTCCCGAACTGGGTGGCGTCGGGGGCCGAGGGTCCCTGGCGGGTGACTCCCAACCTCATGGTGGTGGTGCCGACCCGCCGCCAGGTGACCCTCACCTACGGCCAAGGGCCAGCCGGCCGGCTGGGCCTGGGGGTGACCCTCGGCGGGCTGGCCCTGGGCCTGGCCGCCGTGCTCCGCCGACGCCTCCGGCCGAGCCGAGCACCACGGTGGGCCGGAGCCGGCCGGCCCGACTCAGTCCCGCCTGAGCAGGGCCCGCTGCAGCTCCTCGAGTGACTCGACCAGCTTCTGGCGGACCGCTTCGACCGCGGCAAAGGCCGGGTGCTCGGCCGCCGGCTGGATCGCGCCCACGATGTCTCGGTACTCGTCCTCTCGGAAGGCTCGCAGGGTCTCACTGGTCACGTTGCCGCCCGAGGCGATGGCCAGCACCGCCTTGGCCGCCGCGGTGTCGTCGGGGGCCTCCACCACCGCGACCAGGTCGTAGCGGCCGAGCGTGAGGAAGACGTCTCGGATCTCGGCACCGAACGGACGGACCGCCTCCCGGGCGGCCTCCAGCCTGGCCGGCGACTCCTTGACCGAGGTCACTCCCTGGTGGGTGAAGTTGATGAGTGAGATGTAGGTCGGCACGGCAACCTCCTCCACGGACCGGGCGGGTGCCACCCGCCGGATCTCCGGCACCTGCCAGTGTCCCGTGCGCCGGCCGGCGCAACAAGGGCGGGGTCGTGACGAGTCGGTTTCGGGTACCGGACTGCGCCGGGTCGACTGCGGGAGCCACCTCCCCCGACTCCACGGGGCCGGGGAGGTGGCTTGCAGCCCTCGCTACTGCGAGCGTTCTCGCTCCGGGGCGATCTTCACGATGACCCGCTCGCTGGTGATCGGCATCGCGTAGGGCCCGCCGGTGTACTTGGTGCTCAGCTGGTCGATGTGAGCCCTGGCCTGCTCGCCGCGTACCTCCCCGACCACCCGGCCCCGCACCTCGACGTAGTGGTAGGGGTTGACCGGGTCGAAGATGGCCACCGTGACCCGGGGGTCTCGGGTGAGGTTGCGGTACTTCTGGCGATGGACCTCGGTGTTGATGAGGACGTGATCGTCGTCAGCGTCCACCCACATCAAGTTGGTCTGGGGGCTGCCGTCCTCGAACAAGGTGGTGAGGGCCGCGAAGCTCTTGCCCCGGGCCAGCGCTTTGGTGGCATCGTGCAGCATGGCTGCACGCTAGCGAGCGGGTCGGGCCCCGGATCCCCGCGGGCCTCGGCGAGCCGGCCGACCTCGGTTACGCTGGGCGCGCCATGGGCGATCCAGCCGGCGTGTTCAAGGCCTACGACGTCCGCGGCACCTACCCGGACCAGCTGGACGCCGAGCTGTGCCGGGCCATCGGCTCGGCCATGGCCACCTACTGCGGGACCGGACGGATGCTGGTCGTCCGGGACATGCGGCCCTCAGGGGTCGAGCTCGCTGCCGCCTTCGCCGAAGGGGCCCGGGCCGCCGGGGCGGCCGTCTGTGACCTGGGGATGGCCTCCACCGACTTCTTGTACTTCGCCTCGGGCACGCTCGATGCCCCGGGGGCCATGTTCACCGCCTCCCACAACCCGGCCAACTACAACGGGATCAAGCTCTGCCACGCTGGGGCTCGGCCGATCGGTCGGGACACCGGCTTGCTCGAGGTGCAGCGGCTGGCGGTCGGCTACCTGGAGGAACCGCCGGCGGGTCCGCCGGGCCCCGAGCCCGAGCAGCTGGACCTGTTGGAGGCCTACGCCGTCCACGTCCGGTCGTTCGTGGACTGTGCCGAGCTTCGGCCCCTCAGGGTGGTCGCCGACACCGCCAACGGCATGGGCGGCTTGGTGGCCCCGCTCGTGTTCGGGCCATTGCCCTTCGAGCTCACCGTGCTGTACCCCGAGCTCGACGGCACCTTCCCCAACCACCCGGCCGATCCGATCCAGGAGGAGAACCAGGCCGACCTGAAGCGGGCGGTGGCCGAGCTGGGAGCCGACGTCGGCCTGGCCTTCGACGGGGACGCCGACCGGGTGTTCTTGGTCGACGAGCAGGGCCAGACAGTCTCCGGTTCGCTCACCACCGCCCTGGTGGCCGCCGCCATGCTCGAGAAGCACCCCGGGGCGACCATTCTGTACAACCTCATCTGCTCCAAGGTGGTGCCCGAGACCATCGCCGAGCTGGGCGGGGTCGGGGTGAGGACCCGGGTCGGTCACTCCTACATCAAGGCGGTCATGGCCGAGACCGGAGCGGTCTTCGGCGGCGAGCACTCCGGGCACTACTACTTCGCCGACAACTTCCGGGCCGACTCGGGGATCATCGCCGCAATGGTGGTGCTCGAGCTCATGAGCAAGGCCGGCCGACCGCTGTCGGCCCTCCTCGCCCCCTATCGCCGCTATGCGAGCTCCGGCGAGATCAACACCGAGGTGAAGGACCCGGCCCGGATGGTCGAACGAGTCGCCCAGCGGGTCGCGGCCGAGGGCGTCACCATCGACCGCCTGGACGGGCTGACCGTGGACTACGGCGACTGGTGGTACAACCTGCGGCCGTCGAACACCGAGCCGCTGCTCCGTCTCAACGTGGAGGCCCACTCCGAGGAGGAGTGCGCTCGTCACGTGGCGGAGGTCCTGGCCTTGGTGGCCGAGTTGGGCGAGTAGCAACCGGACGAACCGAAGAGCTGGCGAAGAGGACTGCGATGCCCCTGGATCCGTTGTTGATCGAGCTGTTGGCGTGCCCCGAGGACAAGGGGCCGCTGTGGTACTTCGACGACGAGGACATCTTGTACAACCCCCGCCTTCACCGGGCCTACAAGATCGTCGACTCGATCCCGGTCATGTTGATCGACGAGGCGGTCTCGGTTGACGAGGCCGAGCACCAGCGCCTGGTGGCCAAGGCCGAGGCCGGGGGGGCCACCGAGACCGGCACGCCGGCACCGAGCGGGGGATGACCGTGACTCCGGCCGGGCCGTCCGCCTCGCCGCTGGCCGTCGACTCGCTGGCCATGTGGAGCCTGGCCGCCGGTCTCCCCGAGCAGATCGTGGCCGGGTTCGACGCCGGGCGCGCCGTGGGGGACCTCCCCGATGGGGACCGGATCGACTCGGTGGCGGTGGTTGGCATGGGCGGCAGCGGGATCTCTGGCGACGTCCTGGCCGCCGCAGCCAGCGGGACCTGTCCGGTGCCGGTGGTCCCGGTCAAGACCTACGAGCTGCCGCGCTGGGTCGGACCGCGCTCGCTCGTCTTCAGCGTCTCGTGCTCGGGGGACACCGAGGAGACCCTGTCGGCCACCGAGGCGGCCGTGGCTGCCGGAGCTTCGCTGGTCGCGGTGACCGGGGGCGGGGCACTGGCCCGGCTGGCCGCCGAGCACGGGGCGCCGGTGGTGCCGGTCCCTTCGACCATCCCCCAGCCCCGGGCAGCCATCGGGGCCATGGCCGTCCCCCTGTTGGTGATGGCCGATCGCCTCGGGCTGCTGCCCGGGATGCAGGACCAGCTGGCTGCCTCCTTCGACCACCTGGCCCGTCGCCGAGACCAGCTGGTGGGATCGGACAGCCCGGCCAAGGAGGTGGCCCGGCGGATCGGTCGCACCATCCCCCTCATCCACGGCGCCCACGGCCTGGGGGCGGTGGCCGCGTCCCGCTGGAAGACCCAGGTCAACGAGAACGCCAAGGCGCCGGCCTTCTGGTCGGCCCAGCCCGAGCTGTGCCACAACGAGATCGCCGGGTGGGGCCAGTACGGGGACATGACCCGCCAGGTCCTCACTGCCATCGAGCTGCGCACGGCCGACGAACACCCCCAGGTCGCGAGGCGGTTCGCCTGGGTGTCCGAGCTCCTCCTCGAGGTGGTGGCCGAGGTCGTCACGGTGTGGGCGCAGGGCGACAGCCCCATCGCCCGCTTCTTCGACCTGGTCCTGGTGGGAGACTTCGTCTCGCTCCACCTGGCCGGCCGGGAGGGGATCGACCCGGGTCCGGTGCCGGTGCTCCAGGACCTGAAGCGCCACCTGCGGGCGGAGTAGCCGCTCGCTCGCCCGACCCCGCCGGCAACGAAAAGCCGCGGCCCGGAGCTGTGGGCGGGCCACACTGGGAGCGGTCGGATCCTGGAGCGCTCCCTTGGGCTACGACGACGGGCGATCGGGGGCCGGCAGGCGCTGGGGCAGCCACGCCCGAGGCCCGTCGGCCGGGCGGGCGAGCTGGCCGCGGCGCGTCGGGTTCTGGGCCGCGGTGGCCTCGATCGTGGCCGGCGTGGCCCTGGCCGCCCACGTCTACCTCTTCTACTGGAACTCCGAGGGCACCGGGGCGGCGCTGATCCACCAGGAGCAAGGCGCGCTGCGAGCGGCCCAGGACAGCGGACGGTGCGCCCAGCCCCAAAGCACCGGCGGCTCGAGCGGTGCCATCGACGGGGCGCTCGGGTCCGGGCTGGCGGCCGATGCCCAGGACCAGAGCTCGCAGGGCCAGTCCCCGAAGGTCGAGGCGCTCCTGCGTGCCCCGTCGATCGGGCTCGAAGCACCGGTGGCCGAGGGGACCTCGGCCTCGGTGCTGAGCGTGGCGGTCGGCCACGTCCCGGCCAGCTCGTGGCCCGGGACCTCGGGGACCGTGGTGCTGGCGGCCCACGACGTCACCTGGTTCAGCCACGTCGACCAGCTGGCAGTCGGTTCGCCGCTGGTCCTCGCCACTCCCTGCCGGACCTACCTCTACCGGGTCACCGACCACCGGGTGGTGGTGGCGGGCACCCCGATCGACCAGACCGTGGCGCCGCGCCTGGTCCTTGTGACCTGCTACCCGCTCAACGCCCTGTTCCTCACCTCCGAGCGCTACGTGGTCGAGGCCACTCTGTCCAAGATCGTCTATGTCGGCACTAGCGCCTCGGGCCCGGTGAGCGTCGCGCCGCCGGTGGTCCCAGCACCGGTCCCCCTGGCGGCCCAGGGGCTGGACCTGGCCCACAACCCGGCCCCGCTTGGCTCTCTCAGCCTGACCGGGACCCCCAGCCCGGCCTGGGAGCAGAGCACGGCGCCGCTGGACGACGAGGGAGCGGTGCTCGAGCTGTACTTCGCCGCCCTGCGGTCGGCCGAGCAGGGCCAGGCGGCCTGGTGGGCCCAGCTGGCCCCGACCGTCCCGTTCACCGCCGCCGCCCCTTTGGCCGGGGCGACCGTGGTTCGCAACGACGCCCTGTTCGACCCGGTGCTGGTGGTGGACGGCGGCCAGCTGACCGGTGCTTCCCTGACCACCGAGCCGGTGCTTGCGGGCGGCCGGGCGGCCGGGACCTACCGGGTCCAGATGCTGGCTGGAGTCACAGGTGGCCAGCTGGTGGTCACCGGGTGGAACATGGCCCCGGTCGGCTGACCGGTCCTCGTGGGCGGCGCCGGCTCAGCGGCCGCTTTTGACCAGCTCCAACGAGGCCACGCTCACCTCGCCACCACCGGGGCTCCACACCCGCAGCTCGAGCTGGTCCCCGGGGGGCGGGGGGACGGGCTGGATCCGGAACGGGCCGAACCCGCCGAAGGGAGTCGGCCCGGGGGTGGTGCGCAGGACCACCGGCATGGTGACCACCCGCGGCCCGTCGGTCGGGGGGATGGCGCGCCGGGCGAGCAGGGTGTCGGTCGTGGCGTCCCAGGCCTCGACGTTGACCGGGACCGTTGTGGCCAGGGCCACCGTGGCCTGGTAGGTGCCCGGTCGGGCCTGCCAGTAGTCGCCGTCGACCACGTAGCCCGGGCGCCCGGTGGCCTCGGCCCGCCAGTTGGCCGACGGACCGTCGGTGACCGGGGTGCCGGCGGTCCCGGTCGAGCTCCACCCGGCGACCGTGGGCACGGCCCCCGGGACGATGAGGCTCCGGGTGCCGGGGCGGGGAACCCAACGGAAGACCCACACCCCGTCGCCGTCGAGCACCAGGCGGGCCCGTAGCGGCCCGGCCAGCTCGGCAGCCAGCGCGATGGCCGAGCGGACCGGGTCGGTCTCGATCCCCTGGGCCGGGGCGACCACCACCCACACCACCGGGGTGCGGACCGGGAGGGTGCCGGGGCCCATGACCGGGTAGATCCACCGCCGGCCGCCGAACGCCCCGGCTACCCCTTGGGAGGCCACCACCTCGTCGGCCGCCGGGACCCGCCGCTCGGCCGTCGCCAGCACCGAGGAGGTCCCGGCCGACACCCGGAGCCAGTGGCCGGGGGTCCGGGGCAGCCACACCGCCGCCCACCCCAAGGTGGCGAGGCCGACCGCCACCGCCAGGGCGGCTGCCAGCCGGGCCCGGCGCCGGCCCAGGGCGGCCAGGACCACCACCGTCCCCACCGGGACCCACAGGTACACCAGCAGGTCCTGGAACCCCGGAACGAGGAAGTTCAAGCTTCGATTGAGGGCGTTTTCCAAAACGACCGCCAACGCCGGCAGCGCGATCCAGCGGCTGGCCACCCCGAGGAGCCCCGGCGCGGCCAGGGCGGCGTAGATGTCGAGGCGGCGGGTCCACAGCGCCCGGGCCACGTTGCCGGGGTGGGCCGCTACTCCCTTGACCAGCTGGGTCAGCCCGAAGGTGGTCGGGGGGACCTGGGCCCCCAGGGCCAGGTAGGCGTAGCCGCCGATGAGCCCCGACCCCTTGTCGGCCCCCGCCGCGGCCAGGAGGATCTCCCAGGCCAGGGCGAGGCCGGCCAGCTCGAGGCCGCGCCGGCGCCACCGGGCCCCGGCCAGCGCGCCGCCCAGGGCCACGACGAACAGGTAGGTGGTGACGACGTCGCCGCTCGCCAGCGCCAGCGCGGCCCACAGCCACAGCCGCCTGCTGGTCGGGTCTCGCCACAGCTCCCGGGCGGCCAAGAGGACGAACAGAAGCCCGACCACCTCGAAGTGGAAGTCGAAGGCGGCAGTCCAGTAGACCCAGGGGTCGGCGACCAGGAGCACGATCGCCAGGCCGACCAGCAGCGCCGGGAGCCGGGAGCCGGGCCGCTCCCGGGCACTGGTCGCCGCGACGTCGCAGGTCCAGCCCAGGGCGACCGTCTCCGCCCCCACTAGGGCCGCGTCCTGGAGCCACAGCAGGGTTACCGGGTGGGGCCACAGCCGGCCCGCGAGAGCCAGGGGCCAGAAGAGCAGCTCACCGTGGCTGGCCCAGAACGAGAAGCCGTCGGGGGTGTCGAAGGGGGTGAGGTGGCCGTGGCCGATCAGCCAGAACGCTTGGTAGTAGATGGAGAAGTCCCGGCTGAGAGCGGAGCGGCCGGCCTCGAGCGCGCTCCACGCCGCCAGCGCCACCGCCTGGAGGCCGAGGAGGCCCAAGCCGAGGTGGCGCAGCGTGTCGAGGCTGACTCCGAGGGTCCGGGTGACCGGCGACGTGGCGGCCCGGGAGCTGGTCGGCCGGAGGGTGGCGACGCTCATTGGCCGGAACCGAAACGGATGGGGACGATCTCGGAGTACCCGAACGGGTAGAACTGGCGGGCGTTCACCAGGTTGGCCTCGAAGTAGACCGGGTCGGTCGAGGCCTGGGTGCCCCGGATGGTGAAGGTGGCCACCCCCTGGCCGTTGGTGTAGGCGACCACCGGGGTCTGGCCGACCTGGCCCTGGTTGATCTTGGCCTCGCCGAAGATCAACCCCTGCTGGCCGTAGATGACCTGGCCCAGGTAGACCGGCTCGCCGGCCAGGCGGACCGGCCGGTCGAGCTGGTCGAGGATCTCGGCTCGCAGGACCACCGGCTGGCCGATCGGGACGATCCGGCTCACCGCGCTGGGCTCCAGGCTGAGGTGCAAGGTGGTGGGCAGGTAGGCGGTGCTCACCGAGACGGTGCCCGGGGTCGAGGTGAAGGCCAGCACCTGGAACCCGCCGGTGATCGGGGGCTGGGCGAAGAAGTTGGGTGCGAGCAGCGTGTAGTGGGCCTGGCTCCCGGGCAGAAGGGTGGCCGGCCCTCCTCGGGCCAGCCAGAACGCGGTGATCTGGCCGCCGCTCTCCAGGGTGAACGCCGGCCGTTGGGCGCGGTCGGTGTCGTTGGTCACCTGGACCCCGACTTGGACCACGGTGGCCAGCTGGCCGGTGGTCCGCACCGAGGTGATCTGGACTCGCAGCGGGGCGGTGGCGGTGAAGATGGCGGCGATGCCGATGGCCGACAGGACGATGCCGCCGGCGGCCAGCCACCGCCAGTGGCGCCAGGGCTGGACCGGCCGGCCGTGGCCAGCGCTCACCGACCCGGCCCGGATCGTGTACACGCCGACCAGCGCCGCCGGGAGCAAGGTGACCAGGTAGCTGCCGAAGGATCGGGCCGAGAAGAACAGCACCAGGGCCGGGATGGCCACCGCCCACCCCTTGAGCGACGGGTAGGTGACGAGGTAGAGGGCCCACAACGAGACGAAGACCACCACCAGGGCGATCGTGTAGGTCAAGAGCGACCCGCCGCCGGCGCCGAGGAACAGGGTCAGCCCGACCAGGCCCTGGCCGGCCGGCACCGTGTGGCTGGCGATCGGGGTGAGGATGCCGGTCAACCAGGCGTGGGGGGCCATGACCACGAACGGCAGGTTCGGGGCGGCGAAGGCCAGGGCGGCCAGCCCCACGTAGCGGGCCAGGGTCCGGGCTGCCCGCCCGGCCCCGCCCAGGTGGTAGGCCTCGATCCCCACCCCGCTCGCCAGGAACGGGGCCACCAGCCATGGGGTCTGCTTCACCGCCATGGCCAGGCCCAGCAGCAGCGGGCCGCGCCAGGCGGCCGGGCCGCGCTCGGTCGCGAAGCGGTCCCAGCGGTAGACGGCCCCGATGACCAAAGGGACGAACAGGGCGTCGGTGACCCCGCCGACCGCGTAGGCGATGTACACCGAGAAGCTTCCGACCACGATGGCGAGCGGCCGGAGCCATCGGGGCAGGAGCACGAACGCCAGCACCATCGCGACCACCCACGCCAGCACGTTGACCGCCACCGCCATCTGGGTCGACCAGCCCAAGGCGAGCAGGGGCACGTAGAAGAGGAAGGACAGCGCCGGGTAGGAGAGCGAGGTCACCGGCCGGCCGTCCAAGTGGAAGGTGTAGCCATCGGGCGAGACGTGGAAGAGCGAGAACGCCGGCGCCATCGAGTGGGTGTAGGGGTTCACCCCGTGCAGGAACAGCTGGGCCGCGTACTGGTCGAAGGCGATCTCGTCGGTCCCATACGAGGGGCTGGTGACGACCTGCAGGTAGCTCCACAGGACGAACCCGCCGACCGCGAGGAGCAGGGTGACCCCGGCGAAGACCCGCGCCACTCGGGGGTCGACGGCGCGGGGGAGCCAGACCGCCACGACCGTGCCGAGCCCCCACAGGGCGAGCACCACTGCCGCCACCGAGAGCATTGGGTACATGTCGACGTAGCCGAACAGCCGAAACCCCCACATGAGCACGGTCAGGCCGGCGACCGACCACCACGCCCGTCCGGCCGGGCTCAGCGGATTGGCCCGCCGCAGCGGAGCGCTGGTGGTGGCGATCGGGCGCAGCCGTGCGGGGGCGACCGGCGCCTCGAGGAGGGCCATCGGTCCCGGCGACTACCCGGGGAGTGGGAACACCTGGATGTTCCCGTACGAGGTGGTCCCGACCAAGTCGTAGATGCTCCGCCCGTCCAGGCCCAGTTGGATGTCGACGGCGTTGGACGGAGCCGGGATGACCCGGAGTTGGCGCTCGGTGTTGACGTCGATGACACCCACGTTCATGACGCTGGGGCCGGCGTGCTTGAGGACGTAGATCGTGCCGCCTTGGGGGGCGACTGCCACCGCCACCGGATGGCGCCCGACGGTGAAGATCCCGGCCACTTGGCCGGTCCCGATGGTGATCTGGTCGACTGTGCCGGCGGCTTGCAGGGCGAAGAGATTGGCCCCCGAGGGGTCGACTGCGATGGCGATGGTGTCGAGGGGCACCGGGACCGAGACCGATGGTTGGTGGGTCGTGGTGTTGACCAGGGTGACGCTGCTCGAGCTGGCGTTGCCGTTCAGCACGTAGAACGTGGACCCATCAGCGCCAGCGAAGACGTCCTTGACCGAGGCGCCCACCGGGACGGTGGCGATCAACGCGCCGGAGGTGCCGTTGCGCAGTTCGAGCGCCCCGGCGGTGCCGGTGCCGATGCCGACCCCCAGGATGCCGGAGCTGGACTGGGAGAGCGAGTCGGCGTTGGCCGAGACCGGCACGATCTCGGTTACCTTGCCCGAGACCAGGTCGACCTGCTGGATGTTGGCGACGCCGTTGGTCCGGTCGAGGACCCACATGGACCCGTTGGGCTGTGGCTGCCCACCAGCGATGAGGCCGGCCGGTCCGGCCACGGTGGCCAGCGGTCTGGTTCCCCGAGCGTGCTGCGATCCTGTGTTCGGGGCGACGCTCGACGAGCCGCCACTGGTGCAGGCCGAGAGGAGCGCGCCCCCGGCGACGACTGCGGCCGCGGCGCTGATGACCAGGCGCCAGCTGCTTGACCGAGGGCGGCGCCCCAACCTGCTAGGCGGCGCGGTGACGCCGCCGGACCAGGAGCAACCCAAGGCCACCCAGCGCGACCAGGCTGGCGGCCGCGATCTCCTCGAACCTGAACGGTTCACCGGTCACGGCGGCAGTGGCACCCGAGATGCTGGTGGTCGCGGCTGGGGCCGCAACGATCTCGACCGTCGGGTCGCTGGTGATGGTGAAGGTCGCCGAGCCGTTGGTCACCGATGCGCCGCTCGCCGCCACCAGTTGTCCACCCACGATGAGGTACACCGTGGAGCCGGCGGTGATCGAGCTCGAGGTCACCGTCACCGTGACCGGGGGGAAGGTCCCGGTCACCTTGGTGCCGTTCTCGTAGAAGCCGACGCCGAAGACCACGACCACGCTCCCGCCACCTGACGGCGTGATGGTCGAGCTGCTGGCGTCGGTCAAGACCAGCTGGACCGGGTTCGGGAAGGTTCCCGGCGGGACGTTGACCGTGATCGAGGACCCCCCGATCGTGCCCGAGCCCGAGCCCCCGCTGGGCTGGATCGTGCTGGTCGAGATCACCGTGCCGGGCAGGCCGGTCGCCGAGCCGCCTGGCCCGGTGCCCCCCGGTGTGTACCCGCTGCCGGCGGCCAAGGCCGTTCCCGGCGCCAGGGAGGCGCCGACCACGCTCAGCGCGCTCGCAGCCCCGACCATGAGCCCGATCAATCTCAGCCTTCTCATGGATGTCTCCTGTCTCCCTGGTCCCGGTGGCGACATCCCTGCGCACCGGTTCGACCCACGATGGTAGGAGCCCGAGGCTCCGAATTCGCGGATCCCGGTCTTGGGCGTGCCCTGCTCAGCGGGTGCGCAGGGCCGATGCATCGGACAGAACCGGCGGTGACGGACGGTGATCGAACCTGGCCAGATGGCCACGACCCGTGGTGGTGGCTGCCGCCAGCAGTCGGCCGCGGCGGTGTCCGTCGGCGTCTCAGAAGCTGGTCGGCAGCCAGGCGGCGATCGACTGGAAGAACTCGAACAGCAAGACCGCCGTCGCCACGGTGGCGACAACGGCGATGGGCGCCTTGATGAACCACCGACGGCGTCGCCCGAGGCGCCACCAGACGGCGGTGCAGCCGGCGACTGCCCCGCCCCATCCGAGCACCGGCCAGATCGACCGGTCGACGCTCGAGGGGCGCAGTCCTGCCGTGGTGGGTGGCGGTCGCCGAGCACGAGGGACCGTGCCTTGACTCGCGGTCGGCGTCGCAGGACTGACCAGTGTGGCCTGCACGACCAGACGCTGGGCCGCGCTGTACGGCGGGGTGCAGGTGGTGAGGGTCAAGGTCGGGACGGCAGTCGGTGCCAGGACCGCCAGGTCGGTCGGTTGGACGGTGTGCAGCGAGGTCACCTCGTAGACGAAACGCCCAGCGGTGGTGGTGACCACGATCGGGTCACCCGGCACCAGCTGGCCGAGGTTGAAGAACGGGTGGAGGTAGGTCGTGCGGTGGCCGGCGATGGCCGCGTTGCCCGGTTGACCCGGAAGCGGCGTGCCGGGGTAGTGGCCCGGGCCGAGCTCGAGGTCACTCGAGGTCGTCCCCTGCACGACGACGTCGTCGACGCCGATCTCGGGGATGTCGAGCGTGCCGATCGGTTGCCCGTCCGGGGGTTGGGCGGTGACCGAGGTACTGGCACCGGGGCTGGCCGGCCGGGTTGGGTGGGTTGTCCGCGCCGCGAGCTCATGGTCGAACTGTCGTCGGAGCGCGTCCTGGTGGAGCTGGGTGGTGATCGAGGTGCCCCACAGTTCGTAGGCCACGAACAACAGCACGAGGACGCCGCTGGCGACGGCCAGCCCGCCAGCCCAGCGGGCCAGGTGGCTCCAGGACACGACGCATCGTAACGGTCGCCGTTGGCGTCGGGGTGGGCTCGGGGCGGCGTGGGTTCTGCTCGGGGGGAATGCTTACGGACCCTCGCCACCGGTCGCGGTGCACGACCGCGGGTCCCACGGCGCGAGCGCCTGGACCGGGGCGGTCGGTGGCGCAAAGTCAGGGACGGTGGTGGTCGTCGTGGTCGGTGCGACGGTGGTGGTCGTCGTGGTGGTCGTGGTCGTGGCGCGCTGGTGGTGGCTGCGGGCCACGGTGGTGGTCGTGGTCGGCGGCGGCGCCGGCGGGTTCACGCTGAAGTCGGTGCCGGTGACGACGGTCACCTGGGCGCCCGAGGAGAAGCCGCCGGTCGAGCCGGGCGCAGTAGGGGCCAGGGCCATGATCACCTGGCCGGAGAGCGAGGAGGCCACCGCTTCGGCCGCCGCCACCTCGGCCGGGGTGTCGGGGGAGAACTCGACGACCGTCTCGGCTTGGGCCCCGACCGGGGGCGCCGAGGAGACTCCGAGCACGTTGAAGCCCAGGGCAGCCAACCCCTGCTGTGCGGTCACGCCGGCCTCGGAGGTCCCGGAGCCATCGAGGATCGACACGCTGACCGAGGCCGGCGCGGGGAGCGGGCCGCCGCCGATGGTGTCGATGCCAGGTCCCACTCCCAGGAACTGGTCGATGACCTGTTGGTCTTGTGGCTCGATGGGGAACTCGACGTTGCCGTAGGCGCCGCCCTTGTAGAGATACTGGTTGATGTCGCTCACCATGACCGGGAGGGTCTCCTCGGGGGCGGCGAACGGGTTGACCCCGTGGTAGGTGAGGACCAGGTTGACCATCTGGGCGGCGGAGAACCCGCTGTCCACCGTGAGGTCGCCGACCACGCTCGAGACCAGGTTGGCGTCGGTGATGGGGTTCCCGAGCCCCTTGGAGGCGACCGCGGCTGCCAACACCCGGAGGAACTCGTGGTCCCGTCGGATCCGGGCCAGGTCCGACTCGGTCTCCTGGGGCCAGTCGGCCGGGTCGGTGCTGGTGACTCCCGGCCCCTTGTACTGCAGATGGCGGGCCCGGACCACCTGCAGCGCCTGGAACCCGTCGAGATGAAGGCAGCCGGGGGTCTGCACGTTGAGGCCGGAGTAGGCGTCGTACACCGGCATCGGGAAGTACATGTTCACGCCACCCAGGGCGTCGACGACGCTGGCGAAGGTGTCAAAGTTGAGCTCCACGTAGTGCTGGATCGGGATCCCGAAGTCCTCCTCGATTGCCGCGACCAGCTGGCTTGGTCCCTCGTAGAGGGCGGCGTCAATCTTGTTCGCCCCCTCGACCCGGGCGTTGGGGACAAACAGGTCGCGGGGGATCGAGAGCACGCTCACCAGCTTCTTGGCCGGGTTGAGGTGCAGGATCATGATGGCGTCGCTGTTGACCCCGTTGACCCCTTGCGAGCACAGGCCGAAGGCCGGGTTCTGCACTTTGAGCGCGCAGCGCGAGGTCGACCCGACCATGAGGATGTTCTCGGTCCCGAGGTCCGGGCCCCGGGTCGGGGCGGGCTTGAGGTGGTGGACCGCGACCCTTCGGACCTGGGCGTCGAGGTACCAGGCGTAGCCGCCGACCGCTCCGGCGAGGAGCACCACCACCACCCCGGCCACCAGCAACCCCCGCCGGAGCCGCCAGTGGCGTCGGGCCCGGACTCTGGCCCGGCGGCGCTCCCGGCGGCTGCCCCGGGGGGCGGCGTGGCGGGGCCCGGCCGCACCGGGCGCTGGCCGGCCGAGTGGCGTGCGGCCGGCGTCGCCCGGGCCGGCCGGAGTCTGACCAGGGTCCTCGGGAACGGTCACGTCGCGACGAGGTCGCTGGCGCCCTGCTCAGGCCCCGAGCGGGCCGGCGTCGTCGAAGCCCTGGCGAATCCCCTGGCCGGCTCGAGCGATCAGCTGCTCGGGCTCGTAGAGCATCCAGTAGGCGTTGCGAGCGTGCTTGCGGCAGCGCTCCCGGAACACCGTGGCCAGGACGGCTGGGTCGTCGGCCTCGTCCTCGTGCACGAAGACCTCCAGGATCGGGGTGGAGGTCAGCAGCTGGGCGAGCATGATTCCCTGGGAGGCCTCGTGCGCGCAGGTCTTGTCGATGGGGGCCGAACCGGGCATGCCCAAGGCCAGCACGATCCGGCAGCCGTCGCGTTCGATGAGCTGCTTGGCTGCCACGGCCAGGTCTTTGAACCCGGGCACGGTGCGGCGGACAGTGGTGAATCGCTCGCCATATCCCGGGCACTCGGCCAGCTCGGCCAGGGCCTCAGCCCCCATGTTGTAGCGGGCGAACATGGTGTCGACCACGCCGATCACGTCCACCGCCGGATTCTCGCATCATTGCTGGTCGCCCGGCAGGTCGGGACCGCCGTCGGCCCCCCGGTTCCAGCTGTCTTCCACCAGGGATCCGTGGGCAGGACAACGGGCTCGCCACGACGCAGGGGTGACGATCACCGCCAGCCGCCGGCCGCAGGCCGGACAGAAGCGCGGCGGGTCGAGGGGGGCCCGGCAGCCGCTGCACACCCGGCTGGGGCGCCCGCAGCCGGTGCAGAAGTCGGCCGAGGGGTCCGGGTCAGATGGCGGCCGAGAGGGCACCGATCGGCATCCGGAGGTCCTCCAGCATCTGGAGGTCCTCCGCTGGCGAGCGGCCGAGCGTGGTCAGGTAGTTGCCGACGATGAGGGCATTGATTCCGGCGGTCATCCCCAGTGCTTGCAGCTCGCGCAGGGTGATCTCCCGCCCGCCGGCGTAGCGCAGGATGACCCCGGGGAGCCCCAGTCGGAACAACGCGATCCAGCGGATGGCCTCCCACGGCTGCACTGGTTGGCGGCCGCCCAACGGGGTGCCGGGACGGGGGTTGAGGAAGTTGACCGGCACCTCGTCGGGCGCCAACGCTCGGAGCTGGGCGAGCAGCTCGAGCCGGTGATCGTCGGTCTCGCCCATTCCGAGCAGCACGCCGCAGCACAGCTCCATGCCGTGGGCCTTGACCAGCCGGCAGGTTTCGGCTCGCTCCTCCCAGGTGTGCGTGGTGACCACCGAGCCGAAGAACGACCGAGCCGTCTCCAGGTTGTGGTTGTAGCGGTGCACACCGGCGGCGGCCAGCTGACCAGCTTGACGGTCGGTCAGGATCCCGGCGCTGACCGCCACGTTCAGGCCGGTCTCGGCCCGGACGACCGGCACCAGCTCGCACAGCCGCCGCAGCGTCCGGTCGTCCGGACCGCGCACCGCGAGCACGATGCAAAACTCGCTCGCCCCCAGCGCAGCCGTCTCACGGGCTGCGTCGAGGACCTCGGCGGTGGAGAGGAACGGGGTCGCCTTGACCGGGCTGTCGAACCGGGACGACTGGGAGCAGAAGTGGCAGTCTTCGGGGCAGCCGCCGGTCTTGGCCGACAGGATGCCCTCGACCTCGACGGTCGGTCCTCGCCAGCTCAGGCGGACCCGGTGGGCCAGCGCGGCCAGGGCAACCACCTGGTCGTCGGGGATCTGGGCGAGGGACCGCAGCTCGGCATCGGTGAGCTGCCGGCGTTCCTCGAGCAGTGCCATCTCGGCTCGGCGCAGGGCGGCGTCGGCCAGGGCCTGATCGGCGCCGTGGCGGATGGTCACCGCGCTCGCGCTGAGTTCTGGCTCGTTCATGGCCGGCCACCGTAGCGAGTGAGGCCGGCGGCAGCGAGGTGCGGTGGCCACCCAGGCGGTGGCCGGGGGCGGCTCAAGGCCTGGTCATTCTGGCCCAGCGCTGGCGACGGTGCTACGCGTGGAGGGGTCACGGTGTTCCCGGTTGACCACGTGTCGGGGTGGCCGGGTCTCGTGGCGACCGAGTAGAGGAGGCCGAGATGGCGTGGGACTTCGAGACCGAACCCGAGTTCGAAACACAGCTGGCCTGGATGCGCGATCTGATGAGAGAGGAGATCTTCCCTCTCGAGACCCTGGACTTGGAGCACGACCAGTTGCTGCGGGTGATCGCCCCCCTCCAGGAGGAGGTGAAGAAGCGTGGGCTGTGGGCTGCCCACCTGCCCCCCGAGCTCGGCGGGATGGGCTTCGGCCAAGTCCGCTTGGGCCTCATGCACGAGATCCTTGGCCAGAGCCCGCTGGGACCGGTGGTGTTCGGGAACAACGCACCCGACTCGGGCAACGCTGAGCTGCTGGCGGTCGGGATCGAGGCGACTGGCCGCGAGGATCAGCGCGAGCACTGGCTCCAGCCGCTGCTGGACGGCAAGCTTCGCAGCGCGTTCTCCATGACCGAGCCGGAGACCGCGGGGTCCGACCCAACACTGTTGCAGACCCGTGCTGTGCGCGACGGCGACGAGTACGTCATCAACGGGCACAAGTGGTTCTCTTCCAACGGTTCGATTGCCGATTTCCTCATCGTGATGGCGGTGACCAATCCCGACGTCCACCCCTACCAGGGCTCGTCGATGATCCTGGTTCCGGCGGACACGCCCGGCGTCGAGATCGTCCGGGACGTGGCCACCATGGCCCACCCCGAGCAGAGCTTCGGGCGTTTCGGCAACCACGCCGAGATCTACTACCGGGACGTCCGGGTGCCGGTGGCCAACCTGATTGGCCGCGAGGGCGAAGGCTTCGTCCTAGCCCAGAAGCGGCTCGGCCCCGGGCGGATCCACCACTGCATGCGCTGGCTCGGCCAGTCGCGACGGGCCTTTGACATGCTGTGCGAGCGGGCCGTCTCCCGGCGGGCCCACGGATCCCTGCTGGCCGAGAAGCAGACGGTCCAGAACTGGGTTGCCGATTCGATGGCCGAGATGCACGCCGCCAGGCTGATGACTCTGCACGCGGCGTGGAAGATGGACCGGGAGGGAGCCTCGGCGGCCCGCCTCGAGATCGCAATGATCAAGTACTACGGCGCCTCGGTGCTGTTCAACGTGATCGATCGGGCGATCCAGGTCCACGGGGCTCTCGGGTTCTCGTGCGACCTTCCCTTGGAGCACATGTACCGTGCTGCGAGAGCGGCCAGGATCTATGACGGCCCTGACGAGGTCCACCGCCAGACGGTGGCCCGGCGCACCCTGAGCAACTACACGCCGCACGACGTGCCGAGCGAGCACATCCCGACTCGCAGGGAAGCGGCCAAGCAGCGGTTCGCTCACCTGCTCGACGAGGCGACCGCCAACCTGTAGCCGAGTGCGGGTCCTGCTCACCGACGGGGCTGCCCGGGCCTTCGGTCCGCGGCTGGTCGCAGATCATCCCGGCATCGAACTGGTCGCCATGGGCGAAGGAGGGGCCCTGCGCACGACCGACGGGGCTGCGGTGGACCGTGAGGCCGCCGGGGTGGAGGTGGCCTGGGCCACCACCGACCTCTACCGCCAGGACCGAGCCCTGGTCCGGCCGTTCTTTGGCTTGGTCCGCCGGAGCGAGACCCTCCGCTGGTTCCAGTCGGCGGCGGCTGGCTACGACGCCCCCATCTTCGCCGAGCTGATCACCAAGGGCGTCTTGTTCACCAGGTCCGACGTCCACAGCATCCCGATCGCCGAGTACGTGCTGCGAGCCGCACTCGACCACGTCCAGCAGCCCGGTCGTTGGGCCGCCGCGCAGGCCGAGCGGCGCTGGGAGGGCCACGAGTTTTGCGAGCTGTGGGGCAGCACGTGGGTGATCGTCGGGTTCGGCTCGATCGGGACCGAGATCGCCCGTCGGGCCCGCGCCTTCGGGGCTCGGGTCGTCGGGGTTCGGCGGCGGCCGTCGGGCACCGAAGAGGCAGACAAGATGGTGACCACTGACGAGCTCGCCCAGGTTCTGCCACACGCCGACGTCGTGGTCCTGTGCGCCCCGGCCAACCCGACGACGTCACATCTGGCCGACCTGGCGTTCTTCGAGGTGATGCAGCCCAGCGCGCTGCTGATCAACATCGGTCGCGGCTCAGTGGTTGACGAGGGCGCGCTGGTGGCCGCGCTCGACGCCGGCAAGCTGGCAGCGGCGGTGCTCGACGTCTTCGAGACCGAGCCGCTCCCGGCGGACAGCCCGCTGTGGAGCCATCCCAAGGTCACGGTGACCCCGCACGACTCGGCGAACAGCGATCGGCGGGTCCTCCGTCAGTTCGAGCTGTTCACCGACAACTTGGGTCGGTTCCGGCGCGGCGAGCCGATGCGCAACGTCGTGACCGCAGACGACCTGTCCTGACCCGCTCGCCACGGCGCGCTCAACCGAGCGGTGCCAGTCGGTCGAACCCCAGCGCCTCCTCCAGGGCGGCGGCGGTCCGGATCACCACCAAGTCGCCGTGGGCCGGCCCGATCATCTGCAGCCCCACCGGCAACCCGGCCTCGGTCAGTCCGGCGCATACGGTGGCTGCTGGCGAACCGCTCATGTTGAACGGATAGGTGAACGACACCCAGCTGTCGGTGGGCTGGCCGTTCACCAACCCCTGGATCCCCATCGAGATCGGGGGCGGGGGGCCGGCGCAGGTCGGGGTGACCAGGATGCGGGCGTCGCCGAACAGCTGGACCAGGCGCCAGTTCACGCGGTGGCAGGCGTCGAGCGCCTCGGCCACCTGGCGCCCGGTGATTGATTTGGCCCGCTCGACCAGGGAGGCCAGCGACGGGTGGAGCTCGTCGAAGTGACCCTCGTAGCGCGGCGCCAGAGTCCGCAGGAGGAACACCCCGGTCAGGATGAGCCAGTCGCTGACCGGGTCGGCATCGAACACCGGGTCGACCTCCTCCACCTCGGCGCCCAGGGACTCGAGCACCGACACCGCCCGCTCGCACAGCGAGTGCACCTCGGCGTCCACGGTCGCGTACCCGAGGGTGGGCGACCACAGCACCCGGGCCGGGACCCGGGGCTGCTCCAGTGCTGCCAGCCAAGACGCCTCCGGCCGGGGCAGCGAGCGCAGGTCGGTCGGTTCGGGGGCCACCACTGCGTCCAGCGCGACGACGGCGTCAGCGACCCGGCGGGTCATGGGGCCCTTCACCGACAGCCCGGGCCAGCCGGGCGGGGTGGGTCCGCCGCTCGGGACCCGTCCCATGGAGGTCTTGATGCCCGTCAGCCCGCAACACGATGCCGGGATCCGGATCGACCCGCCGCCATCGGACCCGGTGGCCAGCGGGACCATGCCGGCAGCCAGGGCGGCAGCCGTCCCTCCTGAGGAGCCTCCGGCCGAGTGGTCCAGGGCCCAGGGGTTCCGGGTCGCCCCGAACAGCCGGTTGTCGGTCATGGCGGTCCAACCGAACTCGGGGGTGTTGGTCTTGCCGACCACCACGCACCCGGCCGCCCGCAACCGGGACACGAGGACCGAGTCGTGCTCGGCCGGCGGGTCGTGGGCCCATCGGGGCGAGCCGTTGGTGGTCCGGAAGCCGGCCGCGTCCTCGAGATCCTTGACTCCGATCGGGACCCCGGCCAGCGGACCCGGGTCGGCCCCGCTCGCCACCTTGTGGTCGACCGCCGCCGCCTGCTCCAGCGCCCGCTCGCCGTCCAGCGCGACGAATGCGTTCACCTGGGGGTTGAGCCGCTCGATCCGATCCAGGGCCGCCTGAGCCAGCTCCCGGGCCGACACTTCCCGACGCCGGACCCGTGCAGCCAGGTCGACGACGGAGGTGGTTCGAAAGTCGATGTCCATGGCAGTGAGCTAGCACGACGACGCCGGCCCCGTCGACGCCCCTCGCCGGGCTGCCTGGGTGGCAAGCTGTCGGTGCCATGGTCTGTCCCACACCGGCCTGCTCCGACGCCGCCCTGGCGGGACGGTGGTGACGGTGTCTGGCCGGCTGGTCGGTCGCGGTCGTCACCTGACCAGACGCCAGTTCCTCGTGGCCGGCGCCGGTGTGTTTGGGGCGAGCGCGCTGTCGGCCTCTCGGGTCCGACTCAATCGGCCGCTCGGCTGAGCGGTCGAGCGTTTCCGGTCCCGGCCCGATTTGCGCGCGCCGCGTCTGTCCGACCGACCTCACCATGAGGCCGCTGTCGGCGAGGTGGTGTGGGTGCGGTCAGTGCCCTTCCAGTCGACCAACCTGCGGGTGCAGCAATGGCGTGGAGAGCCGGTCCTCACCTGGTGGCAGGGGAGGATCGCCCACTACGGGGTGGGCATCTCGGGGGGTACGTGCTGCTCGACGGCTCCTACCGCGAGGTGATGACGGTCAAGGCTCAGCGAGGCCTGCCGGCCGACCTGCACGAGTTCATCATCACGCCCGAGGGGATCGCCTACTTCACTGGTCAGGCCGCTCGCTGGGACCGGGTGGGGGCGACGCTGGGGGGCGTCGTGGTGCAGCCCACGCAGGGACCCCGGCCCACGAAGTAGGCCGGGATCGACGGCGAGTCGGTGGGTGGGTTGGTCGGGAGGAGAACCGGTGGCCGGGGCGCCTGGGAGAAGTCGAAGTCCCGGACGACGTTGCCCAGGATCCGGGCGTTCTCCCGGACGTCGGGTCGGGGGTCGGGCCGGCCATCGGTCTTGGGGTTGAGCCGGGCACCGCCCATGAAGTCGTCCTCGATGAACTTGAGGTAGGCGTCGCTGCTCAGGACCTGGTGGTCGATGTAGCCCCGGCGGGCATAGGGAGAGATCACCAGACCAGGGACCCGCAGGCCGTAGCCGTTCTGGTCGACTGCGGGCGGCCGGACCCCGTCGTAGAAGCCCCCCCAGTCGTCCCAGCTCAGGAAGATCGCGGTGGAGGACCAGTCCGGGCTCTCCATGGCAGCGTTGATCACCGCGGTCACGTACGCCTGCCCTTGGTGGACGCTGGCCGGCGGGTGCTCGCTGTCGGCCTGGGAGGGGGCGAGCCAGGAGACCTGGGGCAGCGTGCCCCGGGCGGCGGCGCGGAAGTAGGCGTCGAGCGGTTTGATGTTGCCCAGCTGGTGGTCGTGGCGGACGTCTTCGAACAACGGGAGGGGGTTCCAGATTCCCGGGGTGCGGGCCGACTGTGCGACGGGCGGGCAGGTGACCGCCTGGTCGTTCGCGCAGTCGGGCTGGGTCCCGGTCTGGACGTAGTAGGCCCAGCTCACGTGGTGGCGATAGAGGAGCCAGGTGAGGTCGGTCCAGGCCAAGTCGATCGACGTGGTCCCGGTGGTCAGCTCCTGGGTCACGGCCTGGTCGAACTGCCGGACCCCGTAGGGGCCCATGATGTCGTTGACGCAGCTCATTGGCGAACGGTTGGCGCAGCGAGCCGACCACCCCGACACCAAGAACAGGTGATCGGGGAGGGACCACGAGCTCACCGGTTCGAACATGTGGTCCTGGAGGACGAAGTCTCGGGCGTACGTCCAGTAGTTGGGGATCTCTTTGCTGGTGTGGTAGCCCATCACGTCGGGCACCGGGGTCTTGGAGGCTGAGCACACCGGATTGTCGGGGTTGGTGCAGCCCCGTGACGCCTGCTCGGCGGACGCGATGAACCCATCCATCTTGCCGCCGTCGATGTCGGCGACCGCGCTCGGGTGGCCGTGCGGACCGCCGCCGTTCACGTCGTTCACGTCGTGGAACGGGGCGTCGCAGGCCGAGGTGAGCGGGTTGGGGACGCAGACGGTGGGAACGCCGTCGTGCATCGGGATGCCGTCGGCCCCCGGAAACGTCCCGAAGTAGCTGTCGAACGAGCGGTTCTCTTGCATCACGATGATGACGTGGCGGATCTTGTGGATGCCGAGGGGGGGTGCGGCCCCCGACGCCGGAGCGGCCAGCGGCGCAACGAGGGTGGTCGCGGCGGTGACCGCCGCCAGGGCGCCGGGTCCGGCGGCCCGCAGCATCCGGGAGAGCCGTGTCGTCATGGGGTGGCACGCTAGGCGCCTGGGCCGGCCGGGGCGGCCATCGCAGGTCGGCGATCACGGGCCCAGGAGTGCAGCCGGCACCACTGCGAAGCCGTCGGGTCTGCGGTAGCAGCGCTCGCCTGCGTTGAGCACCGCTCCCTCGACCAACTCGTCGCCGAGCCGCCGGCGCAGCCACCGGAGGTGAGCGACGTCCCGCTCGGCGACGTCGGTCGTGAGCCGCACGTCGAACGCGACCAGCTCGCCGCGCTCGCCCTCGACGATCAGGTCGAGCTGACGGTGGCTCCGGTAGGTGCGCAGGTGCGAGACCGAAGCACCGCAGGCTTGCGCGTACGTCCGCACCGACTGGGTGACCAGGGATTCGAACAGCGCGTCGGCGAAGACGGCCCGTCCGGCCGCGCCCACCCCGCTGCGGCGCAGCAGCGCCGGGTCGAGGCCCAACAGCCGGGCTGCCAGGGCCGGGTCGGCGAGGTGCCGCTTTGGCTCCTCGGCCAGCCGGCCGAGCCGGCGCCTCGGGGCGAAGGCCGGGAGGTCGTCCACGATGCCGAGCCGTTCGAGGAGGCGCCGGTACGCTGCGGCGGCGTCTGGGGGCAGCCGGACCGGCCGGTGTTGGTCAGCGACCTCTGCGATGGTCGACTCGGGCACGGTGGTCGCGGTGGCCGCGGCGTAGGCGGCGAGCCGGCGCCGGAGGCTGCCAGGGTCGCGGACCGGCCGACCGAGCTCGGCCGGAACCGCGGCCACGAGCCGCTCCAGGTAGCGGTCGAGCGCCCGGCGACGGGCCGGCTCCTCGAGCGGGCGGATCCCCGGCAAGCCGGAGGCAAGCACCTCGCCCAGGTACCGATCCCCGGTGAGCGGACAGCGTCCGTCCAGTTCAGGACGGTCCCCTCGCAGCAGCGAGGCCAGGCTGACCACCGGGACGGCGAGCCCTCGCTCGGCCAGGCTGAGCGGCCGGACCCGGACCAGCGCGATGCCCGGCCCTGCCGGCAGCTCGGGGGTCGCGCCGGTGAGCAGGAACCGTCCCGGCCTCGGGTCGTCGCGCACCGCGGCCGCCACCGCCTCCAGGGCTCCGGGGTGGCGGTGCCAGTCGTCGACCAGCACCGGCGACCGACCGCCGAGCGCACGGGTCCAGTCCGCGGTGGCCCCGGCGGTCGCGCCCGCCTCCGGCAGACCGACGACGACCGAGGCCCGCTGTCGGGCGATCGTTGTCTTCCCAGTGGCCGGCGGTCCGGCCAGCAGGACTGCGGCCGCCACCGAGAGGAGGCGGTCCAGCTCGGGTTCGACCACCCGTTCCGGGGCGGCTCGCCCGATCATGGGTGGGTGGCGTCGCGGGTCACCGGCGGCCGGCGAACGCCGTCAGGCGCTCGGCCCCCAGCGAGGCCGAGCACGGCTCCGCCGGCGAATCACGGTGACGTCCGGTGGCGGCGCGAGCATCGCCGCGAGGCTGCGCCGCTAGCTCGACGGTGCGAGGCCGCGCACCGCGTCCTCGAGGTCGACGCCGGCCGGGATGATCATCGGGGCCGGGATCGTCACCCCGTTGTCGACGTAGCGGGCGATCCGGGCCCGACACTGCTCGAAGGAGCCGTGCACGATGAGGTCGTCGACGACCTCGTCGGGGATCGCTTCGAGCGCGCCCCGCCGGTCGCCTGCCGACCAGCGCTCCCACATCGGCGAGAGCAGCTCGCCCCGGCCCAGCCAGCGCTGGAACTGGGCGTAGGCCTCGACGTTCATGTACGCGGCGATCATTCGGCGCCCGATGGCGCGGGCAGTGGCGGCATCCTCGGTCGGGATGGTGAAGATCCGGGCCACCACCTCTTTGCGGCCGTCCCCGCCGATCTCGGCGACCGCCTTCTTCACGTCGTCCGCCGACAGCCAGTTGAGGATTGCCCCGTCGGCCTCCCGCCCGGCGAGGGAGAGCATGCCGGGTCGGAGGGCCGCGAGGTAGATCGGCGGACGCTGCTCGGGTCGCCGTGACAGCCGGAAGCCGCGGATGGTGAAGGTGGCGAACTGGGCGTCGACCCGCTCGCCGGCCAGGGCGAGTTTGAGGAACCGCAGGACATCGCGCGCCCGGCGGTAGGGCTCCTCGAACGCCATCCCGTTCCACCGGCTGACGATCGCTTCGGACGAGGTCCCGATGCCCAGGGCGAACCGCCCCGGGGCGGCGTCGGCCATCGCGGCCGCGGTCTGGGCGAGCAGCGCCGGCCCGCGGGTGTAGACCGGCGCGATGGCGACCCCGAGCCTGAGCCCCGGGGTCCACGCGGCCGCCAGCGCCAGCGGGGTGAACCCGTCCGCCCCGTCGACCTCCATGGACCAGATGTCGGTGTACCCCAGCTCCACGAGGAGCTCGAACCACCGCCGGTGCTGGTGGAGCGGGACGTCGAAGGGGACGGTGATCCCGTGGCGAAGATGGTCGGTGCTGGTCACAGCGGACAACTCTTGCACCGACCCGACCGCTCTCGCAGGTGTCCAGCCCCGAGGGAGCGTGACGGTCCGGGCCGGCTCGACCTCTCGGTGTCAGCGGCGGCGTGCCGGCGGCCGGAATGTGACAGAATTGTAACAATTCCTGGGTCCTGCGGTCAGATTCGGTGCCAATGCTTGGATCGACGGCACCGTGCCCGCGGGGGCACCGCCGCCCGATCGAGGAGGTGGGCATGGAAGCGCAGGCGAGCCACCCGGTTCACAGGAGCGGGGGGCCACGACGGCCGGTGGCGCTCCGTGCCGTCGAGCTGTGGCCCTGGGGCACGGTGTCGGGCCCGAGCCTCCGACGCTTGGTGGTGGTCGCCCTCGTCACCGCGGCGGCGCTGGCCCTGGCCGCCATGGTGGCGCTGGCGGTCGGGGGGCACGCCGGGGCCCATGGCTGGCCGCTCCTGCGAGGCGCCGCAGGCGCCGGTGGCTGAACTGACCGGCCTCGCCGAACGGCTGCGGCCGAGATGAGAGGCAAGAGAGAGAAGGAGTGATCATGGACGAACGAACCGAGGTCGGGCACCCGACGTTCGGACGGCTTCGAGCCATCGGCGGCACCCAGTCGGCCGGGCCTTCGTCGGGGGGCCCGCTGGTGGTGGCCGGGATCGTGGTCGCGCTGCTCGTCGGGCTGGCCGGCCTGGGGGTGGGTGCCTGGTCGTTGGCCGCCCAACCGGCGCAGGGCCCGGCTGGTCCCCAGGGCGCGGTCGGGCCGCAGGGCCCGGCTGGTCCCCAGGGCGCGGTCGGGCCGCAGGGGGCCCCGGGGCCGCGGGGGGCAACCGGCCAGCCGGGACCGGCGGGGACCATCCTTGCGGCCAAGCGCATCGCGGCCAGCGTCATGACCAGCGTGGCCGACCCGCCGGTCGGCACGGTGCTGGTGGCCCGCACCTCGTGCCCCAAGGGCGAGGTGCTGCTCTCCGGCGGGGCCGAGGTGGCCGCCCCGGGGCCGGCCGACCGCAACGTCATCCTGCGTTCCTCCTACCCGCTCAGCTCGACCACCTGGCTCACCGTCGGGATGGTCATGAAGCCCCTGGGCAAGGGCAACGCGATGACCATGCGCCCGTTCGTGATGTGCGGGACGCCCTAGCGAGCGTCGTCGACGCCGGCACGATCAGGTGGTGATCTGGGGCAGAGCGGCCGCCGGGCTCGGGATGCGCGCCGTCGACTGGGCCAGGCGTCGCCGCCCGAACTCCCCGCGAGGAGGGCGATGGCACCGCTGATCCTGTTCATCGAGGACGACGAACGGATCCGGACCGTGCTCTCGCTCTCGCTCCAGCGCGACGGCTTCGCGGTAGCCGAGGCCGGCAGCGGGGAGGAGGGGTTGGCGGCGTTCGAGGCCCGGCCGCCCGACGTGGTCCTGGTCGACCTCCGGCTGCCCGGGATCGACGGCTTCGAGGTCACCCGGGCCCTGCGCCGGGCGAGCAACGTCCCGATCATCATCGTCACCGCGCATGGCGATTCGCACGACGTGGTGGCCGGGCTGGAGGCAGGTGCCGACGACTACGTCGTGAAGCCGGTGGTGGCCAAGGTGCTCGCCGCCCGGGTCCGAGCCCTCCTGCGGCGAGTCTCGGTCGGCGAGCAGACGACCACGGTGGTCCGGGTGGGAGACCTCGAGATCCACCGGGAGGCCAACGTGGTCGTGCGGGACGGGATCGAGCTCCCCCTCACTCGGACCGAGTACAAGGTGCTGTGCGCGCTGGCCGAGCATCCCGGTTGGGTGCTCACCCGGACCCAGCTCCTCGAGCAGGTATGGGAGTACGACTACTTCGGCGACGAGCGGCTGGTCGACACCCACATCGGCCGGCTTCGGTCCAAGGTGGAGCGTGACCCGTCCAAGCCCGAGCTGATCGTGACGGTCCGGGGCGCAGGGTACAAGCTGGCGACATGAGGCCGTGGCCAAGGGCCGGCGGGCGATCTCGGCGGAGCCGGCCGAGCTTGCGGACCCGGACGGCGCTCACCTTCGGGCTCGGCGCGGCCCTGGTGTCGACGGCGGTGGCGCTGATCACCTACGCCCTGGCCGACCACGAGCTGCTGAGCCAGCGCCAGAACAGCAGCCTCCGGCAGACCTACGTCGACGCCCGGTTGTTCAAGGAGGAGCTGGCCTCGCCCGAGGCCAGGCTCGAGGACGTGCTGTCCTCGCTGGCTCGAGCCAACGGCGTCCAGGTGCTGGTCAACCGGGACCGGCTGTGGTTCTCCACCTCGGCCCTGGTCGGCTCGGCTTCTCTGCCGGCCTCGCTCGTGTCGGCCGTGCTGGCCGGCCACCCGGCCGACCAGCGCATCTACCTGCAGGGCATGCCAGCCTTCGCGGTCGGGATCCCGATCCCGTCGGTGAACGCGTACTACTTCGAGATCCACTCGTTGGCCGAGCTCCGCTCGACCTTGGAGACCCTGGCCATCGTGCTGGCGGCGGCGGCGGCGGCCGCGACGGTGGGCGGGACCCTGCTCGGGCTGGGGGCCAGCCGCAGGCTGGTCCGCCCACTCGCGGCCACCGCGCGGGTGGCCGGCGAGATCGCCGCCGGCCGGCTCGACCAGCGCTTGCCCCCCGATGCCGACCTGGGCCCGCTGGTCGACGCGTTCAACGACATGGTCGCCCGGCTCCAGGAGCGGATCGAGCGGGATGCTCGCTTCGCCGCCGACCTGAGCCACGAGCTCCGCTCGCCGCTCACCACCGTCGGTGCCTCGGTCGAGCTGGTCGATGCCTACCGTCAGGCCCTCCCGGCCGACGGTCGCACGGCAGTCGATCTGCTGAAGGCCGAGATCGACCGGTTCTCGGACATGGTCCAGGACCTCCTCGAGATCTCCCGGGTCGATGCCGGAGCCGAGCCGGTCGAGCTCGACCCGGTCCTGATCGGCGAACTGGTCGAGCACACCGCCGCCGCCCATCCGAGCCCGGTGGCGGTCCGGGTCCAGCCGGCCGCCGCAGGCTCCGTCGTGTTGGGCGACAAGCGCCGGCTGCAGCGGGTCCTCGTCAACCTGCTGGACAACGCCCAGGTGCACGCCGGCGGATCGTCGTTGGTCTGGGTCGACCGTCGGGACGGGGCGGTCGAGATCGCGGTCGAAGACCATGGGCCCGGAGTCGATCCGGCCGAGGCCGAGCTGATCTTCGAGCGCTTCTACCGCGGCAAGGCGGCTGGACGACGCTCGGCGGTGGCCGGATCGGGGCTCGGGCTCGCCTTGGTGGCCGAGCACGTCCGGGCCCACCAGGGCTCCGTTCGGGTGGAGCCGGCCCCCGGGGGCGGCTCCCGCTTCGTGGTGACCCTGCCGGTGGTGACCCAGTGAGGCGTCGGCTCGGGGCGCTGGCGGCGGTGGTCGCGGCCGGGCTGGCGGCCGCCGGGTGCTCGATCGGCGCGCAGCGCTCCCCGCAGCTCATCGACGACCACCAGGTACCCTTCGGCCTCCTGCGGGCGGCACCGAGCACGACCGTCCCGGCGTCGGCCACCGTGGGGATCACCGTCTATCTGGTCCTGGGCGAGCACCTGGTGACGGTGAACCGGGCGGTCCCGGCTCCTGGGACCCTTGCCAGCGCGCTCCGGGCGCTCGGCCGGGGGACCACCGGCGCCGAGGCGGCCGCCAACCTGGAGAGCCCGATCTCCACCGCGACCCCCCTCACCCTCGAGGCGGTCGACGGCTCCACCGCTGTGGTCGACGTCGCGGCCTCGTTCTCGCAGCTGGGCGGCAAGGAACAGATCCTCGCGGCGGCGCAGCTCGTCTACACCCTCACCCAGTTCCCCGGCATCGACCGGGTGTCGATCCGGGTCGGGGGCCAGCCGGCTCAGGTCCCCACCTCCTCGGGGCGGATCCGTTCGGGTCCCTTGGACCGGGCTGCCTACGCCGAGCTCGCGCCCCTCTGATCCACCGAGCGAGGCGACGCGGGGCGCGCTTGCCCCGGTCGGGGGACGGGGGATCTGCGATGCTCGCACCGTGAGCACAGCACCAGCGAACCTTGCGGCCACCTTCTATCGCTCCATGCCCTTCGCTCGGGCCTTGGGGATCGAGCTGCTCGGCGCGTCCGGCGAGGAGGTCCAGGCCCGGCTGGGATGGTCGGAGGACCGCTGCACCGCGGGTGGGGTGCTCCATGGCGGGGCGCTGATGGCCCTGGCCGACTCGACCGGCGGGATGTGTGCGTCGTTGCACCTGCCGCCGGATGCGTCGGGCACCACCACCGTTGAGTCCAAGACCAACTTCCTGCGTGCTGTGCGGGACCGCCACGTGGTGGCCACCTCCCGGCCCCTCCATGTGGGCCGGACCGTCATCGTGGTCGAGACCGAGCTGCGCGATGCCGAGGACCGGCTGGTGGCCAAGGTCACCCAGACCCAGCTCGTGCTGCGGCCCTGAGCCGAACCGCCGCGCTGCCGAGCGGCCAGCGCCCAGTCCTGGCAGGATCGGGGAGGGGAGAGCCAAGGGAGGGACCATGGCCTACGACCTGGTCATTCGGGGCGGCACCATCGTGGATGGGTCCGGGTCGCCACCGCGCACCGGCGACGTCGCACTGGACGAGGGTCGTATCGCCGCCGTCGGGACGGTCGACGGCCAGGCCCGTCGGACCGTCGATGCCGACGGTGCCATCGTGACGCCCGGCTTCGTCGACGTCCACTGCCACTACGACGGCCAGGCGACCTGGGAGAGCCGAATGACGCCGTCGTCGTGGCACGGGGTGACCACCGTGATCATGGGCAACTGCGGCGTGGGCTTCGCACCGGTGCGACCGGGCGACCGCGAGCGGCTGGTCGAGCTCATGGAGGGCGTGGAGGACATCCCGGGCACTGCCCTGCACGAGGGCCTGACGTGGGAGTGGGAGAGCTTCCCGGAGTACCTCGCCGTGCTCGAGCGTCACCGCTGGGACGTCGACGTCGGGGCTCAGGTGCCCCATGGGGCGCTCCGGCTCTATGTCATGGGCGAGCGGGGCGCGGCTCGACAGGACGCGACCGACGACGACATCGAGCAGATGGGAAGGCTGGCCCGGGAGGCTGTCGAAGCCGGCGCGTTCGGGTTCAGCACCTCGAGGACCCGCAATCACCGGACGTCGAGAGGGGAGTGGACCCCGACCCTCACCGCGGCCGGCGACGAGCTGGCCGGGATCGCGGCCGCAATGGCCGCCTCCGGTCGCGGCGTCCTCCAGGTTGTCTCGGACTTCGCGCAGTTCGAGGAGGAGATGGCCACCGTGCTCTCGATGGCGGCGTCCTCGGGCCGACCGTTGTCCATCTCGCTGGCTCAGAACGATCACCGGCCCGACGACTGGCGACGCATCCTGCGGGCCATCGCCGACGCCAACGGCCGGGGCCTTCAGGTGACCGCCCAGGTGGCGTCCCGGCCGGTCGGCCTCCTGCTCGGCCTCCAGGCCACCATCGACCCGACCCGGACCTCAGCGATTGGGCGCGCCCTCGCCGGCCGTCCGCTCGAGGAGCGGGTGGCGCGGCTGCGCGACCCCGACGTGCGCGCCCAGGTGGCGGCCGAGATGGCGGCAGCCAGAGCGCCGTTCCGTTGGGACAAGGTCTTCGTCCTCGGCGATCCCCCGAACTACGAGCCGCCGCCGGAGGACTCGCTGGCCGCCATGGCCGAGCGCGCCGGGGTGGCACCCGAAGTGCTCGCCCTGGAGCACCTCGTGTCCGGGGAGGGGCGGGGGTTCCTCTACGTGCCGTTCCTCAACTACGCAGAGGGGAACCTCGACGCCGTCGCCTGCATGCTCGCCGACGAGCACTCGGTGCTCGGCCTGGGCGACGGAGGGGCCCATGTCGGGACCATCTGCGACGCCAGCTTCCAGACCACCATGCTCACCCACTGGGTGCGGGACCGTGACCGGGGGCAGCGGCTCGAGCTCAGCCAGGCAGTGGCCAAGCAGACCTCGATGACCGCGGCGATGGCCGGTCTCGGCGACCGTGGCGTGCTGCGCCCCGGCTTCAAGGCCGACCTCAATGTGATCGACCTCGACCGCCTCAGGCTGCGGGCCCCGACCATGGCGTTCGACCTGCCGGCCGGGGGCAAGCGGCTCCTCCAGCGGGCCGAGGGCTATCTGCACACCTTCGTCTCGGGCGTGGAGACCTACTGCGACGGGGAGCACACCGGCGCGCTCCCGGGCCGCCTGGTCCGCGGACCGCAGCCCGCTCCGGCCTGAGGTTTCCCCATCGGAGTCGGGCACGGGCGGCGCGTCCCGATGGGCGCGTCGGGCGCCCGTGGCCCTCCGGAGCGCACGCCCGGCACCCTGAGAGGGCCAGGGATCCGAGAGGGCCCTGGCGCGCCGGTTCCACGTCGCCTCACGCGCTGCCCCGTGCCTGCAGCACCGTGCGGGGCGCCACCATCCGTTCGACCGGACCCTGACGAACCGATCCGCGACGGGCCTCGCCATGCGCTCGGTCGACGACCCGGCTGCCCCGCACGGCCTCTCCGGCGATCCCTTGCTCGGCGGCGGTGGCCAGCCCTGCCTCGACGGCCCGTTCGACCGCGTCGGCCGACCCGGCCACCACCAGGTGTTCGACATTGCGGAGGCGGGAGACGGTGCCGACCCGCTCGCCCCTCGGGTTGTAGATGCCGATGCGTGCGCCGACGTAGCGGGGGGAGTCGAAGCTGAGGACCTGCACCGCCTCGCGCTGGCCGCACATCGCCACCAGCTGGTCGAGGTGCACCCAGGACTCGTCGTTGTACGAGAGGATCAGCAGCTCGCAGTCGACCTCAGCCACCACCGTGGCCAAGGCCGTCGGCATGGTTCGTTTGGAGTTGAAGATGCTCTTGGTGCTGGGGTCCCGGGCGTCGACGCGCTTGCAGGCGATCCCGTAGTGCTCGGGAGCGTCCCAGGCGACCAGGGTCTCCCACACGTGGTAGTTGGTGAAGTAGCGGTGCTGGTTGTAGGGGGGGTCGAGGTAGGCGACGTCGAAGTGGCCGAGCCGTCCGGCGAGCTCGGTGGCTTCGCCTCGCAGCGCTCGGCCCGTTCCCTCGAGCAGCTTCGGGACCCGCAGCTCGAGCCGGTTGAACGAGCGGGGAGCCCAGTCCTTCACGTACGCCATCTGGACGCCGGTGGTCGAGTCGACCCGGTCAGCAGCCTCGATCAGGCTGGTGAGCAGGATCGGGTAGAGGGGGCTGTCGGCCAACTCGATCTCGATGGCCTCTCGGATGGCGTCGATTCGCTCGCCGTTGAACGGCTGGAAGTAGCGGGCCCGGTGGCAGAAGGTCTCGGTCACGTACCCTGGCCGGCCCGGCCGGGCGTCGAGGTCGGCCACCACCTCGGCCAGCTCGCCTGGGTCGATCGCTCGGGCATCGGTCTCGATGTAGCACCGGGCGAACACCTCGGAGTAGCGAGCCAGGTCGACCGCGGTGACCTCGGCCCCGAGGGCCTTGCACGCTTGGGCCACCCTGGTGGTCCCGGTGAACAGGTCGAGGGTTCGGCCCGCCCCCACCGCCTCGACCATGCGGCCGATCACCGGCACGAGGCGTCGCTTGGAGCCCAGGTACTTGATCACGCCGGGAGCGCGCTCGGGATGGACTGGGCGAAGTGGAACAGATCGTCGGGGTCGACCGCGCGCTTGACCGCGACGAGCCGCTCGAGGTTGGCGCCGTAGTACGCCCGGGCCCAGTCGGTGAGCGTCGGGTCGATGTAGTTCTGGTAGGCGCCGGTGGTGAACGGAGCGAGGGCGGCTGCGGCGGACGCCAGCCACGCCGACGCACCGGGTGGCTCCGGCCCGGACCCCCAACTGGCGCTCATCTGGATGCCACAGAGCGCGTCCCGGTGGACGAACGCGGTGGCCTCCGGCGGGACCCGGTTGATCGCGCCGCCGTAGGCATCGAACAGGAGGGCCACCCCGAGGCCGGGAGCCAGGTCGGCGGCGGCGTGCAGCGCCTCGGCGGCAGCCGACAGCGCAGCCGACCCGAACGGTTGGGTGACGAAGGTGGACTTGGCGGCGAAGGCCGAGCGAGGCAGCGTCCCGCCGGGCGTCGTCGTCAGGTGGCAGGCGGCCGGCGACAGCCCCTGGCACCCGGCCTCGATGAACATGGCCTCCACGTAGCCGGCAGAGCCGACAAAGCGGCTGGCGGGTGCGCCGGCCGACGTGAGCAGGGGGGCGAGGAGTGCGTCGAGCGTGGTGGTGGTGCCGACCAGCACCCCGCTCACTCGGACCACGGCGCTGCCGCCGCCCGCCAGCAGCTGGCAGTTCGACCACAGCTCGTCGGGGAGGCCGGGAAGCCAGCCCTGCCACGCCCCCAGGACCTCGGGTGCGGCCGACACCGGCCAGTCCAGGGTGAACAGCGCCAGATCGTCGGGCACCGGGTGGGTGGTGAACTCGAACGACGTGGCAATGCCGAAGTTCCCCCCGCCACCACCCCGGCAGGCCCAGAACAGCTCGGCATGGGTGGTCGGGTCGGCGACGACCAGGCGTCCATCGGCAGTGACCAGCGTGACCGACGACAGGTTGTCGCAGGTCAGGCCGTAGAGGCGGTCGAGCACGCCGATTCCGCCGCCCAGCGTGAGCCCGGCGATCCCCACAGTGGGACACGAGCCGGCCGGCAGCAGCGCCCCGTGGCTGCCGAGTGCCTGGTAGACGTCGATCAACTGGGCACCGGCGCCGATGGTCGCACCCGACCCGTTCGGGTGTGGCGCCACGGTCGCAAGCGGGCTCACGTCCACGACCAGGCCGGGGCCGGTCGAGTAGCCGCCGTAGCTGTGGCCGCCCGAGCGCGCCGCGAGGGGGACGCCGGTGCGCCGGGCGAAGTCGACGCAGCGCTGCACGTCGCTCGGGGTCGCACAGCGGGCGATCGCAGCCGGGGCCGACACCGAGTCGAAGCGCTCGTTGTACAAGAGGCGGGCCGAGTCGTAGGCGGGGTCGCCCGGCCGCACCAACGCACCGGTGAGCTGCTTGGCCAGCCCGGCGTAGTCCGGCGGGCCGACTGGCAGGGTGGTGGCCGGGGTGGCGGTCGTGGCGGTGGTGCCCCTCGTCGGCCCGCCACAGCCGCCGAGTGTCCCCGACAGTGCGGCCGAGCAGACCGACGCCCCGAGGGCCCCGGCGCCGCGCAGGAATTGGCGCCGGTCGAACACCGGCCGGCCGCGCCCGGTTGCCGCAGGGGCTGGGGCCGGCGGCGCTGAAGGCGTCGCAGCGGCTGGGGTCGGGGCGGCGCGTCGGCGCACCTCGCCAGCTTGGCCGGGCGGCCCGGTCGTGCGGGTGGACCCACGCGCTCGCCCGCCGCCGGCCTGGCCAGCTCAAGCGAACGTTCGGGTGGTAGAACAGGGGCCATGACGGCGGTGGTGCACGAGCCTGGAGGGGGCTTCGGGGTCTCGGAGCTCGCGGCTCGCAGCGGGGTACCGGTGCCGACCATTCACCACTACCGCAAGCTGGGACTTCTGCCCCCGCCCCGCCAGCGCTCCGGCAAGCGGTTCGCCTACGACGAGCGTCACGTGGCCGCGCTGGGAGCCATCCGGGCGCTCCGAGCCCACCAGGTCCCGCTCGACCGGGTGCGGCGGATCCTGCCGGCTGTCCTCGAGCACCCCCTCGACGGGCTCACCGAGGAGGGCTGGGCCGCGTTGGTCGCCGACGGGTCGACCGCCGACCCGGTGGCTGGCCGCCTCCTGGAGGTGGCCCGGGATGCCTTCGCCCGGCACGGCTACGACGGGGTCTCGGTCGGGGAGATCTGCGACGCCGCCGGGGTGGCCAAGGGCACCTTCTACCGGTACTTCGACTCCAAGGACGCGGTGTTCGTCGCTGCCGCCCGGTCCACGGTCGACGCGGTGGGCCAGGAGCTCGACCGCCGTGGCGGGACCCTGTCCGAACGAGAGGCCCGTGGCGAGCTCGAGACGCTGCTCGCGCCCTTGGCTCCGCTCCTGCTCGAGGCGGCAACCCGGGAGCTGCGCGACGAGCCGCGCTCGGCGGGGATCGTCGCCTCGGTGGCCCAGGGGCTCACGACCAGGCTGGGGCCGAGGCTGCGGCCACCAGGCACCCGGGCCGTCCCGGCTGCCCGCAGGGTGGTGGAGGCCGTGCTCATGGGCCTGGTTCGTCCGGCGCTCGGCCTCCGCTCCCAGTACTGAGCCGCCCCGACCCGAGCGGCGCGCCAGTGGCGCTCCTTGACGGGGCGCTCCCGCACGTATAACAAGGGTGGACCACCGGTCACTGGCGCTATACGTGAGGAGCTTCGGGGGTGGCATCACCAGCGACAGGGCAACGGCCGTCCCGGATCCCTCCGGGGCGCGACGCGGTCATGGCCAAGGCCGAAGCGGAGAACTTCCCGGTCGCCTCCTGGGTCCTCCCCCGAGCCACCCGGTCCCACCTCCTCGCCCTCTACGGGTTCTGCCGCCTGGTCGACGACCTGGGGGACGAAGCCCCGGGCGACCGGCTCGCCCTGCTCGACTGGGCCGAGGCCGAGCTGGGGCGGGCGGCCGTCGGCCGGGCCGAGCACCCGGTGTTCTGCGCCCTCACCCCGACGATCCGGACCTTCGGCCTGTCGCTGCAGCCCTTCAAGGACCTGATCGCTGCCAACCGCCAGGACCAACTGGTGCACCGCTACGCCACCTTCGAGGACCTCACCGCGTACTGCCACCTCTCGGCGGTCCCGGTCGGACGGCTGGTGCTGGCGGTCCTGGGGCTGGACACGGCGGAGCGGATTGCCCGGGCCGACCAGGTCTGCATCGGCCTCCAGCTGGTCGAGCACCTCCAGGACGTGGCCGAAGACTGGGCAGCCGGGCGGATCTACCTGCCGCTCAGGGACGTGGCCGCCCACGGGTGCGACCCCGAGCGCCTGCTCGAGGCGGACCAGCGCCCCGCCCTGGTGGCGGTGGTCGCCGAGGAGGTCGGTCGGGCGCGTGCGTTGCTGGCCGCGGGAGCCCCATTGTCCCGGTCCCTCCCGCTGCGGCCCAGGCTGGCGGTCGCCGCGTTCAGCGCCGGTGGCGCGGCGGCCCTGGACGCGATCGAGCGCTGCGGCTGCGACGTGGTTGCGACCCGCTGCCGGCCGCGGCCAGCGGATCTGGCTCGTCGGCTGCTCGAGACCGTTCGGGCCCGAGGCCAGGTGTCCTCGTGAAGGTCGAGGCGGCGTACCAAGCGTGCGAGGAGATCACTCGGCGGGAAGCGAAGAACTTCTCCTACGGCATCCGCCTGCTCCGGCCGCCCGAGCGCCGGGCGCTCTCGGCGGTCTACGCCCTGGCCCGTCGGATCGACGACATCGGGGATGGCACCGGCAGCGACGTGGACAAGCTCGCCGGCCTCCGCCAGGTCCGCAAGGACATCGAGCACCTGGTGCCGACGGAGGACCCGGTCCTGGTCGCGCTGGCCGACGCCGCCGAGCGCTACCAGCTGCCGCTCGAGTGCTTCGGCGAGCTGATCGACGGCTGCGAGATGGACGTCTGCGGCACCCGCTACCAGACCTTCGACGACCTGGTCGGCTACTGCCGCCGGGTCGCCGGCACGGTCGGTCGGCTCTCGCTGGCCGTGTTCGGCGCGCAGGGCCGCCCGGGCGCGGCGGCGCTCGCCGACGACCTGGGGGTGGCGTTGCAGCTCACCAACATCCTGCGGGACGTCCTGGAGGACCGGGCCATGGGGCGGGTCTACCTGCCGGCGGACGACGCCGCCGAGCACGGGTGCGACCCCGACCTCACCGGCCCGGCCGAGGCGGTGGCCGAGCTGGTCGCGTTCGAGTGCACCCGAGCCCGGGAGTGGTTCGCCCGGGGGCTTCGCCTGCTCGAGCTGCTCGACTGGCGCTCTCGGGCCTGTGTGGGCGCGATGGCTGGCATCTACCGACGGCTGCTCCAGCGCATCGAGGCTGAGCCGGCCGTCGTGCTCCGGGGCCGGCTGTCCTTGTCCACCGGGGAGAAACTGGGGGTGGCGGGCCGGGCCCTCGGGGGGTGGGTCCGGTGACCCGGTCCTCGGTGGTGGTGGTGGGCGGGGGGCTGGCCGGGGTGGCGGCCGCGGTCGCGGCCGCCGACGGCGGGGCCGCGGTGACGCTCCTCGAGCGCCGGGGTCGACTGGGCGGGCTCACCTGGTCGTTCCGCCGGCGAGGGCGGTGGTTCGACAACGGCCAGCACGTCTTCCTGCGGTGCTGCACCGAGTACCGGGCGCTCCTCGAGCGGATCGGCGCCTCCTCCCTGGTGCGGCTCCAGGAGCGGCTCTGGCTGCCGGTGCTGGCGCCGGGGGGCCGGCGGGCCGACATCGGGCGGTCCGGGCTGCCGGCGCCGCTCCACCTGGCGCCATCGCTGGCCCGCTACCGGCACCTGTCGCCGCTCGATCGGGTGCGGCTCGGCCGGGCCGCCCTGGCCCTGCGCCGCCTCGACCTCGACGACCCGGCCCTGGACCGGGTGACCCTCGGTGCGTGGCTGTCCGCCCGGGGTCAGCGCCCCGAGGCAGTCGAGCGGCTGTGGAACCTGATCGCGTTGGCCACCCTCAACGTGTCCGCCGAGGAGGCGTCGCTGGCCCTGGGCGCGATGGTGTTTCGGACCGGGCTGCTGGAGCATGCCGATGCCGGCGATATCGGCTGGTCGGCGGTCCCGCTCGAAGTGCTCCACGGCGAGCACGCGGCGGCGGCCCTGGCCGACGCCGGCGTCGAGGTCCAGCTTTCCTCGGCGGTGCAGCGGCTCGAGGCGGCGGCCGGGGGGCGCTGGGCGCTCACCACGGACAGCGGGCGGATCGAGGCCGACGCGGTGGTGGTCGCCACTGGCACCGAGGCCGCCCAGGGACTCCTGGGCGAGGAGGCCCTGGGGCCGGTCGAGCGGCTCGGCACCTCGCCCATCGTGAACGTCCACCTGGTCTTCGATCGGCCGGTCACCGAGCTGCCACTGTTCGCGGCGCTGGACTCGCCGGTGCAGTTCGTCTTCGACCGGACCGAGGCGGCGCACTTTGGCGGCGAGGTGCCGACGGACGAGCAGTGCCTGTCCCTGTCGCTGTCGGGGGCCGATGCCGATGTCGGCCGCCGCCCCGAGGCGTTGATCGCCACCTACACCGAGGCCCTGGCCGCGCTCCTCCCGGCGGTGCGATCGGCCCGACTCCTCGACGCAGTGGTCACCCGGGAGCGGGCGGCCACCTTCCGAGGGGTGCCTGGGACCGCCGCCCTGCGGCCCGGCCCGCTCACCGCCCTCGACCGGGTGTTCGTCGCTGGAGCCTGGTGCGCGACCGGGTGGCCGGCGACCATGGAGGGCGCGGTCCGCAGCGGCGCCGCAGCCGCGGCCGCCGCCTTGCGCCGGTTGGCGGACGGCCGGGTGGCCGAGCTGGCGGCGGTGGGCGGGTGAGCGGGGCCGAGGCGGCCATCGCCCGCGCCAGCGAGCTGGTCGGACCGGCGCTGCGCGACGCGGTGGGACGGCTGGCCCCCGAGCTGCGGGGGCCGGTGGAGCACCACCTGGCCGGCGGGGGCAAGGGGCTGCGGGGCGCGCTGGCGGTGATCGGCGCGGCGGCCGCCGGCGGGACCGAGACAGACGGGGTTCCCGGTGCGGTGGCGGTCGAGCTGGTCCACAACTACTCGCTGGTCCACGACGACGTGATCGACGGTGACGAGGAGCGGCGGCACCGCCCCAGCGTCTGGGCGGTCTTCGGGGTCCCCTGGGCCATCGTGGCCGGCGACGCGCTGGCCAACCTGGCGCTCTCGGTCCTGCTGGAGGCCGACTCCCCGACCAAGCTGCACGCGGCCCAGGTGCTCACCGAGGCCACCGGGCTCATGATCGGCGGCCAGGCCCAGGACATGGCGTTCGAGGGCCGCCGCCAGGTGGGGGTGGAGGAGTGCCTCCGGATGGCCGAGGGCAAGACCGGGGCGCTGTTGGGGTGCGCGGGCGCCATCGGCGCGGTGCTGGCCGGCGCGGCCGACGACGTGGTGAAGGCCCTCGAGCACTTCGGCCAGCGGCTGGGGCTGGCCTTCCAGGCCGTCGACGACGTGCTCGGCATCTGGGGCGAGACCGCCAGGACCGGCAAGCCGGTCGGCAGCGACCTGCTCGCCCACAAAAAGAGCCTGCCGGTGGCGATCGCGCTGGCCCGCGGTGGCCCCGAGCTCGAGGCACTCCTGGCCGACCCCATTGCCCCCGAGGACCTCGGGGCAGCCACCGCACGGATCGAGGCCACCGGGGCCCGCGAGGAGGCGATGGCCATTGCCGATCGCGCCTACGAGGAGGCGATGGCGGCGCTGGGGTCGGTGCCGCTCCAGGCCGGGCCCCGAGAGGAGCTGGCTGCGATTGCCCGGTTCGTGACGGAGCGAGATCGATGAGCCCGGCCGGACGAAGCGTCGAGGAGGCGATGGCGGCGGCCCGGGACGCGTTGGTCGCCCTCCAGCACGAGCGCGGCTACTGGAAGGGCGAGCTCGAGACCAACGTGAGCATGGACGCCGAGGACCTGCTCCTCCGCCAGTTCCTGGGCATCCGCACCCCGGAGCAGACCGAGGCCAGTGCCCGGTGGATCCGGGCCAATCAGCGCGACGACGGGACCTGGGCCAACTTCTACGGCGGCCCACCCGAGCTGTCGACCACGGTCGAGGCCTACCTCGCCCTGCGGCTGGCCGGCGACCCACCCGAGGCGGCGCACATGACCCGGGCCGCGGCCTACGTGCGCGAGGCCGGCGGCGTGGAGGCGACCCGGGTGTTCACCAGGATCTGGCTCGCCCTGTTCGGCTTGTGGCGCTGGGAGGACCTCCCGGTCCTGCCACCTGAGATCGTCCTGCTCCCGCCGTGGTTCCCGCTCAACATCTACGACTTCGCGTGCTGGGCCCGCCAGACCGTGGTCGCACTGTCGATCGTCTCCCACTACCGGCCCGTTCGGCCGATCGGGGTCACGATCGACGAGCTGCGCACCGGCCGGTTCCACCCCCCGGCCGGCTCGCTGCGCACCTGGGCAGGCCGGTTGACCCTGCTCGACCGGGTGCTCCACCGCTACGAGCGCCGCCCACTGCGGTTCCTGCGCAGGGTCGCGCTGGCCCGGGCCGAGCGCTGGGTCGTGGCCCACCAGGAGAACGACGGCTCGTGGGGCGGGATCCAACCGCCGTGGGTGTACTCCCTCATCGCCCTGCACCTGCGGGGCTACGACCTGGGTCACCCGGTCATGCGGGTCGGCCTCGAGGGCCTCGACGGCTTTACCATCTCCGACGAGCGGGGCCGACGCCTGGAGGCCTGCCAGTCGCCGGTGTGGGACACCGTGCTGGCGATGATCGCGCTGGCCGACGCCGGGGTGAAGCCCGACGACCCGGTCCTCGTGCGGGCGGCCGAGTGGATCCTCTCAGAGGAGGTGACCCGGCGGGGCGACTGGAGCGTCCGCCGGCCCACGCTGGCCCCGGGGGGCTGGGCGTTTGAGTTCGAGAACGACTGGTACCCGGACATCGACGACACCGCCGAGGTGGTCCTGGCGCTGGCGCGCACCGAGGCCGCGCTGCACCCGGCGGTGCAACGGGCGGTGGCCTGGGTCCTGGGCATGCAGTGCCGGGACGGCGGCTGGGCCGCCTTCGACGTCGACAACACCCGGACCCTGTGCCGGGAGCACCCGTTCTGTGACTTCGGCGAGCTCATCGACCCGCCGAGCGCCGACGTGACCGCGCACGTGGTGGAGATGTTGGCGACCACCGGGCGGCACTCCGAGGCGCTCAACCGGGGGGTGGCCTGGCTGCTTCGGGCTCAGGAGGCCGACGGGTCGTGGTTCGGGCGCTGGGGTGCGAACCATGTCTACGGGACTGCGGCGGCCCTGGTCGCGCTGGTGGCGGCGGGGGTGGAGCCCTCCGAGCCGCCAGTCGCCCGGGGCGTGGCGTGGCTGGTGTCCCACCAGAACGAGGACGGCGGGTGGGGCGAGGATCTGCGCTCCTACGACGACCCGTCGTGGATCGGTCGTGGCCCGTCCACCGCGTCGCAGACCGGCTGGGCGGTCCAGGGGCTGCTCGCGGCGGGCGAGCGGGAGGCCGCCGGCCGGGGGGTGGCCTGGCTGGCCCGCACCCAGCGCGACGACGGAACCTGGGACGAGCCGTGGTACACCGGGACCGGATTTCCCGGCGCGTTCTACATCAACTACCACCTCTACCGGTTGGTGTTCCCGCTGTCGGCCCTCGGCCGGTACCTGGCGAGCGAGGACGGCCGTGGCTGAGCTCCGGGTGCTGAGCGCGCTGCGCGTCGAAGCTCTGGCGGTCGGTGGACCGGTCCAGGTGGTCGGCATGGGTCCCCGCCGGGCGGCCACCGCGGTGCTGCGGCCGGCGCCGGGGCCGGTGGGTGCCGCGATGGTGGGCGTGGCCGCCGGGCTTTTGCCCGGGATGGCGCCAGGGGATCTGGTGGTCGCGACCGAGCTGCGCACCCTGGACGGCCGGGCCCGGCCGGTGCCCGGGGCCCGCCTGGTCGCGGCCCAGCTGGCTCGGTCCGGTCTGTCGGTCCGGGCCGGGCCGGTGGTCTCGGTGCCTCGCCTCCTGCGGCCGGCCCGCTTGCGCGAGCTCGGTCTCGGCGACGCGGTGGCGGCCGACATGGAGTCGGGATTCCTGGCCGACGCGCTCGGTCGCGACGTCCCGTTGGTCGTGGTCCGGGCGGTGGCCGACTCGCTCGACAGCGGCCCGGTGGGCGGCGGGCTGCGGGCCCTCCACGCGCTGCGTCGGGTCCGCCCGGCGCTCGAGGCGTGGGCACGAGCCCTCGGCCCCCGCCGGGTCGAGCTGGCCGCGCCCCGCTCGTTCTGCGCCGGGGTCGAGCGGGCGATCGAGATCGTCGAGCGAGCCCTGGAGCGCTTCGGCGCCCCGGTCTACGTCCGCCGCCAGATCGTGCACAACGCCCACGTGGTCGCCGGTCTCGAGCGCCGGGGGGCGGTCTTCGTCCAGGAGCTCGACGAGGTGCCCACCGGGGCCACCGTGGTGCTGGCCGCCCACGGGGTGGCGCCGGCGGTCCGGGCCCAGGCGGCGGCGCGAGGCGATCTGTCGGTCATCGACGCCACCTGTCCGCTGGTGGCCAAGGTCCACCACGAGGCTCGGCGCTTCGCGGCCCAGGGCCGGCGGATCGTGCTGGTCGGCCACGCCGACCACGAGGAGGTGGTGGGGACGATGGGCGAGGTGCCCGAGGCGATCGACCTGGTCGAGCGGCCCGAGGACGTGGTGCGTCTGCCCTATGGCCCCGACACCCCGGTCGCGTATCTGACCCAGACCACGCTGGCGGTCGACGAGACGGCCGAAGTGCTGTCCGCCCTGCGGGACCGCTTCAGCGACCTGGTCGGGCCCAGTGCCGACGACATCTGCTACGCCAGCCAGAACCGCCAGGACGCGGTGCGGGCGGTGGCGGCACGCTGCCAGCTGGTGCTGGTCGTCGGCTCGGCGAACTCCTCCAACTCGGCCCGTTTGGTCGAGGTGGCCCGTCGGGAGGGAGCTCGTGCCGAGCTGATCGAGGACGCCGGCCACCTGGATTTGTCGTGGCTGGACGGGGTGTCCACGATCGGGGTCACCGCCGGGGCTTCGGCCCCCGAGTCCGTCGTCGTGGACCTGGTCGAGCAGCTGTCGGGCCTCGGGACGACCGAGGTCCACGAACACCGAACCATCGAGGAGTCTGTGCGCTTCTCCCTCCCCCTGCAGGTGCGCTGATGCCTATTCCCTTGCGACAGAACCTTCGGATCGGGGCCCACCTGTTGGCCAACAAGCTCCGCAAGCGGCCCTATTACCCCTTCATCGTCGAGATCGAGCCGCTGTTCGCCTGCAACCTCTCCTGCCCAGGCTGCGGGAAGATCCAGCACCCGACCGAGATCCTCCGCCGCCGCCTCAGCGTCCAAGACGTGGTCGGCGCGGTGGAAGAGAGCGGGACCCCGATGGTCTCGATCGCTGGCGGCGAGCCGTTGCTGCACCCTGAGATCGACGAGATGGTCGCCGCCCTGGTGGAACGCAAGGTCTACGTCTACCTGTGCACCAACGCGGTGCTGCTGCGGCGCCGCCTCGACCGCTTCACCCCATCGCGCTTCTTCTCCTGGGTGGTCCACGTCGACGGCCTGGGCGAGCGCCACGACGCCGCGGTGGACCGGGCCGGGGTGTTCGACGAGGTGGTGGCCGCGGTGCGAGAAGCCAAGGCTCGCGGCTTTCGGGTCACCACCAACTCGACGTTCTTCAACACCGACTCGCCCAAGACCGTCCGCGACCTGCTCGACTTCCTCAATGACGACCTCGGGGTGGACGCGATGATGATCTCGCCCGCCTACGCCTACGAGAAGGCCCCGGACCAGGACCACTTCATGGGGGTGGAGCAGACCCGCCGCCTGTTCGCCGAGGCGTTCGCAGAGGGTCGGCGCCGGCGCTGGCGTCTCAACCACTCGCCGCTGTTCCTCGACTTCTTGGAGGGCAAGGTCGACTTCGCCTGCACCGCGTGGGGGATCCCCAGCTTCTCGGTGCTGGGCTGGCAGCGGCCGTGCTACCTCATGGCCGACGGGTACGCCAGCTCCTACCGCGAGCTGGTCGAGACCACCGACTGGACCCGCTACGGCCGGGGCCGCGACCCGCGCTGCGACAACTGCATGGCCCACTGCGGCTACGAGCCGTCGGCGGTCATCGCCTCGATGAGCTCGCTCCGCCAGTCCCTGCGGGCCCTGGTGAGCACCCATTGACCACCCTGGTGCCGCCTCCCGCCACCGGCGCGCCGGCGGTACCGGCCGCCCTGGACGGGCTCACCCCCGAGCGACTTCGCCGGCTGGACCGCCCCCAGCTCGAGGCCCTGGCGGCCGAGATCCGGGAGTTCCTGGTGCGATCGGTGGCTCGCACCGGCGGCCATCTGGGGTCCAACCTGGGGGTGGTCGAGCTCACCTTGGCCTTGCACCGGGTGTTCCGCTCGCCCCAGGACCGCCTGGTGTGGGACACCGGTCACCAGGCCTACGTGCACAAGCTGGTCACTGGCCGGGCGGCCGGCTTTGCCCGCCTCCGTCAGGCCGGCGGGCTGTCGGGGTACCCGAGCCGGGCGGAGTCCCCCCACGACCTGGTGGAGAACAGCCACGCCTCGACCGCGTTGTCGTATGCCTACGGCCTGGCGGTGGCCGAATCCCTCGGGCACGGTGCCGGCCGGGTGGTGGCGGTGGTGGGCGACGGCGCGCTGACCGGCGGCCTGGCCTACGAGGCGCTGAACAACATCGGCGCGGCCCGGCTGCCGGTGGTGGTGGTGGTGAACGACAACGGGCGCTCGTACGCGCCGACGGTCTCGGCCCTCTCCACCGCCGGGCGGGTGGCCGATCCCAGGGCACCGGCCGGGTTCTTCGAGTGCCTGGGGTTCGAGTACCTGGGCCCGGTCGACGGCCACGACATCGAGGCGCTCGAGGCGGGGCTCCTGGCCGCAGCCGCACGCGGCGGCCCGGTCGTCCTGCACGTGCACACCGCCAAGGGCCGCGGCTACCACTTCGCCGAGGCCGACCAGACCAAGCACCTCCACGACGTCGGTCCTTTCGACCCCGAGACCGGCCTCGCGGCACGGCGCAACGGGCCCACCTACACCGAGGTGTTCTCCCGGGCCATCGTGGGGCTCGCCGACCAGGTGCCCGAGCTGGTGGCGCTGACCGCGGCCATGGAAGGGCCGACCGGCCTGAGCGCCTTCCGGGAGCGCCACCCAACCCGCTGTTTCGACGTCGGCATCGCCGAGCAGCACGCGGTCACCGCGGCGGCCGGAATGGCCATGGCCGGCCTGCGGCCGGTGGTCGCGATCTACTCCACCTTCTTGAACCGGGCCTGGGACCAGCTGTACTACGACGTCGGCCTCCACCGGCTCCCGGTCGTCTTCTGCCTCGACCGAGCCGGGATCACCGGCGACGACGGGCCGAGCCACCACGGGGTGGCCGATCTTGCGCTGCTCACCAAGGTGCCGGGCATGACCGTGCTCGCGCCGTCCTCAGCCGAGGAGCTCTGCACCATGCTGCGGTGGGCCTGCACCGAGTCGGCTGGCCCGGTCGCCCTGCGATGGCCGAAGACCGAGGCCAGGTGGGCTGGCCCGCCCGGCCAGGGCCTGGCCGCGCGCCTGGTGTCCTCCGGCCGGGAGGTCTGCCTCATCGGCGTGGGCAAGCTGCTGGCGGCCTGCGAGGAGGCGGCCGGCCTGTTGGCTGCCGATGGGGTGGCGGCGACGGTGTGGGACCCCCGAGCGGTCCAGCCGCTCGATCCGCGGATGCTCGACGACGCAGCCGGGCATCGCCTGGTGCTGGTGGCCGAGGACGGAGTCGAGGCGGGGGGCGTGGGCTCCCTCGTTGCGAGCGCGTTGTTGGGGCGGGACGGCCAGCGGCCCGATCGGGTCCTGTGTGCCGGGGTGCCGGTGGCCTACGTGCCCCACGGCCGTCCGGCCGACATCCTGGCCCACCTGGAGCTGGACGGTCCCGGGATCGCCCGCCGGGTCCGCCGGCAGCTCGTGGGCCGTCGCGGCCGGCTGGCCGTCGACCGGGCCGGCTGAGCGGCACCGGTCAGCCCGGCCAGCGCTCCCTGGCTCGCTGCGCGACCGCCTCGCGCCACTCCCGCAGCTCCTGGCGGTGGCGCTCCCGCAGGGCCCGAGCCTCTTGGCGGAGCTGGCGGCGGAGGTCGGCCACGTCTTGGTGGAAGCGCTCCCACGCTGCCTGCCGGCTCACCCCGACCGAGTTCCCGATCATCTCCCAGGTGGCCCCGGCTGCGACTGCCTCGGCCGCGAGCTTGGCTTCCCAGGTCGACAGGTGCCCGACCAGGGCCCGGGTCGCGCCCAACGCGACCAGCGGATCGGGGTCCGAGACGGCGCACTCCCAGGTGGCCTGGAGCAGCGCCGGAACCCTCCGGGGCCCACCCTGTGGCGGCACCTGTCAAGTTTTGCTTGCAATCACCGCTTGTGTCAAGCTGCACCTGACAAGCCGGCGGGTGGGGCGCCGGGAGGAGGAGCGATGCCGGCGAGGGACCGAGGATCCGGGCACCGAGGCACCCTCGCACGTCCGGCCCGGCCCGGTTGGGCGGGCCGGGCCGGTCCGGCAGCCACGAGCCCGCCCCGGTGGGAGGGCCCGGCGGTGGTGGTCGAGGACCTTCGCAAGTCCTACGGCGCGGTCCGGGCCCTGCGGGGAGTCGACTTCGAGGTCGGGCAGGGCCAGGTGCTCGGCCTGCTCGGGCCCAACGGGGCCGGCAAGACCACCGCGGTCAGGATCCTCACCACCCTGGTCGTCCCGGACGGCGGCCGAGCCCTGGTGGCAGGGCACGATGTGGCGCGCTCCCCGGCCGCGGTCCGGGAGCTGATCGGCCTGGCCGGTCAGGCAACCGCCATCCAAGAGGAGCTCACCGGCCGCGAGAACCTCGACATCGTGGGACGGCTGTACCACCTCGACCCGAAGACCAGACGGCGGCGGGCCGAGGAGCTGCTCGAGCGGCTCGAGCTGGCCGACGCCGCCGATCGGCCGGCCAAGGGCTACTCGGGCGGGATGCAGCGCCGCCTGGACCTCGCGCTCAGTCTGCTGTCCCGCCCGGCGGTCCTGTTCTTGGACGAGCCGACCACCGGCTTGGACCCCCGCAGCCGGCTGGCCATGTGGGCGGTGATCCGAGAGCTGGTGGCGGCCGGCACCACGCTGCTCCTCACCACCCAGTACTTGGAGGAAGCCGACGAGCTGGCCGACCGGATCGTGGTGGTCGACCAAGGCCGGGTGATCGCCGAGGGCACTGCGGCCGAGCTCAAGGGCCGGGTCGGCGGGGAGGTGATCGAATTCCAGGTCCTCGACCGGACCCAGCTGGAGCGGGCCGCGGCCGCGCTGGCCGGTCTCTCAGCGCACGAGCCCTCGGTGGACCCCGAGGCCGCCCACGTCCGGCTGGCGGTCGGCGAGCGGGGCTCGAGCTCCCTGGTCGAGACGGTCCGGCGGCTGGACGCCGCGGGCATCGCGACCGAGGGGTTGGCGGTGCGCCGGCCCTCCCTCGACGACGTGTTCCTCGCGCTGACCGGCCACGGCGCGGCCTCGAGCGACGGGCCCCCGACCCCCACCCGGCCCCGGTGGGGCCGGGGCCACTGAGCGCGTGGTGCGAGCCGAGGTCGATCCGCTGCCGCCGGTGGTCAGGGCGCCCTCGGTCGCCACCGCGGCGCGCTCGGCCCTGGCCGACGTGGCCACCCTCACCCGGCGGGAGCTGCTGGTGTGGCTCAGGAACCCGTCGCTCATCTTCTTCACCTTCGTGCAGCCGGTGATGTTCGTCCTGTTGTTCCGCTACGTGTTCGGTGGGGCCATCCCGGTCAGGGTGCCGGGGGGCTACGTGGACTTCCTCATGCCCGGGATCATCGCCCAGACCAGCGCGTTCGCCTCGTTCGGGACCGCCATCGCGCTGGCCCGGCAGGTCCAGCTGGGGATGATCGATCGGCTCCGGGCCATGCCCATCGCCCGCTCGGCGGTGCTGCTCGGGCGGCTGGCCGCCGACACCGCTCGCCTGGTGGTCACCGTGGTGCTCCTGCTCGGCGTGGGGTACGCGGTCGGCTTCCGGTTCCACAACGGGATCGTCCCGGCGTTGCTCCTGGTCGTGCTGGCGGTGGCCTTCGGGGCGGTCATCTGCACGGTGAGCGGCTTCGTCGGGCTGCGGATCCGCGATGAGGAGGCGGTGGGCTCCTTCGGCCTGGTCTGGCTGTTCCCGCTCACCTTCGTGAGCTCGGCCTTCGTGCCGGTGACCTCGATGCCCGGCTGGCTCCAGGCGTTCGCCAAGAACCAGCCGGTCACCATTGTCATCGACGAGCTGCGGGCGCTCGCCCTGGGTGGCCCGCTCCAGCTGCACGCCTGGCAGAGCGCGCTCTGGCTGGCCGGCATCGCGCTGGTGTTCGTCCCGCTGGCGGTGCGCGCCTATCGGCGGGCGTAGCGGCGATCGGGGCCGCCCCCTGGAGGGCCGAGTCCACCGTTCGGGCCCCCGGAGCTGGTACAACAGGCTCGGCTGCTGGGTCGACCGGAGGCTGGTCGGCCCACGAAGAACCCGAGGTCGTATGGCCGCTGCGAGAAGCTCGACGGGTCGGGGGGCCCGGGCGGCGGGAGGGGACGCCCGGTGAGCGGTGCCGCGGTGCCCAGGCGGCGCTCGCTGCTGCGCTCCGGGCGGCCGTCACCGCCCAGCGCCGACGCCCGTCGCCTGGGTCTGGCAGTGCGAGCTCGCACCGAGGAGATCGCCGAGGAGGTGCTGACCCGCTGGGAGGCCGGCCGGTCCGGCCCGGCCCCGGTGACCGACCAGATCCGTGACGACGTCCGGCGGTTCTGTCGCAACGGGGTCGAGCAGACCACCCGCTACCTCATCTCGGGCGAGGTGGCCTCGCGCGAGGAGACCAGCCGCCAGGCGGCGCCGGGGCGGGCGGCGGCCAACCAGTCGGTCTCCCTGGCCGACCTGGTCAAGATGCACCTGTACTGGCGGGACGTGGTCACGACGGTGATGGCCGAGGAGGCGGCCCGGCTGGGCACCGAGCCGGCCGCGCTGGAGCTGGCGGTGGTCGCGACCCGGGCCGGCTCCGACGCCGCCTTGGTCCGGGTGGCCAAGGTGTTCGACGGCCACCGCGACCTCCTCCAGGCCCAGCTGGAGGAGGAGCAGAGCCGCCTGGCCCACCAGGCCCTCCACGACGCGCTGACCGGGCTGCCCAACCGGGTGCTGTTCTTGGAGCGCCTG
>JAJPJD010000023.1 GCA_021324355.1 Actinomycetota bacterium | reverse complement strand
GCTGGGTCGACCGCACCCCCTACGACCCCGCGCACCACGGGGCGATCCTCCGCCTTGGAAAGTCTTTGGCCGCTTGAGGTTGACACAGAGGGTGTCATCGCACCTCCCTTGGGTCGTCGCCCCTTCGGTCCCAGCCGGCGTCGGTCCCGGTCGCGCCGAAGCCCAGCCTCCTGTCGGCACGCTACTCAGGGCCGACCACCGTCGGCGCGCACGCGGTGGGCAGCAGGCCGGGCCACGCACGGCGGGCCCTCTCGGCTTCGACCGGGCCCTCGAGGATCCCTAGAGTCCAGGACGACCACGAGGAGGCAGCCCAGGCCGTGACCACCCAACCCCCCGATCCGAACCGAGCCGAGCTGGCCCGCAAGATGTGGCGGACACTCGAGCCCTACCACGGCATCGTCTACTTCACCCCGCACGCCGCCGAGCGCTACGCCCAGCTGGGCATCGAGGGTCGAGACGGCTACTTCGCCTCCCGGGCCGCTCCGCTCGGGCCGGTGGCGGCCGAGGTGGTGATCGCCACCTTCTACAACTTCCACCCGTCGTTGGTGCGCCACGCGATCCCGGCCGCCTGGCGGCGGGCCAGCCCCGAGGCCATCCTGGCCGCCCGGCTCGATGTCGCCGATCGAGCCTTGCGCGACACGCTCGGGGACCAGATCCTCGACGCTGCCGAGGTCGCCGAAGCAGCCGCGCTGGCCGAGCGGGCGGCCCGGGCCGCTCCGGTGGCTGGGCGCCCGCTGTTCGCGGCCCACGCCGCCCTGCCCTGGCCGGAGCCGCCCCACCTGGTCCTGTGGCATGCGATCACCCTGCTGCGGGAGTACCGGGGGGACGGCCACATCGCCGCGCTGGTCCTGGTCGGGCTCGACCCGTGCGAGGCGCTGGTGACCCACGGGGCCGCCGGGACGGGCGTCACGCCCGACACCCTGCAGCGGTCCCGAGCCTGGCCGCAGGAGGAGTGGGAGGCCGCCTGCCGCCGCCTCACCGAGCGGGGCCTGCTCTCGGGCGACCAGCTGAGCGACGCCGGCGTCGCCCTCCGCCAGCAGGTGGAGGACCAGACCGACCGGGCGGCTGCTCCGGCATGGGAGGTGCTGACCGACGCCGAGGCCGATCGGCTGCGCCAGCTCGTCCGACCGTGGTCCCGCCGGATCGTCGACAGCGGGGTCTTCGGGCTGCGCTGACGGCCGGACCGGGAAGGCCTCAGTCGACGACCCAGGACCGACGGCCGCTCGCGCCCAGGAGACGCCCGAAGCGAAGGCCGGGAAAGTGGGCCGCCGCGACCGGGGTCTCGCTCCCTTCCAGCTCGGCGACGAGCGCCTGCCTGGTCCGCAGCGCCAGTGCGGGATCGACGTCAGCGATCCCGGCCCACTCGTCGTCGAGCAACTCGACCGGGCAGTGGACCACGTCACCCAGCAGCATGGCCCGGGACGTCCCTGACGACAGCACCACGATGGTGCTGCCTGGGGTGTGCCCCGGCGCCGCCAGTGCATCTATCCCGGGGAGCAGCGGGCCCGAGCCACGCCACGGTTCGAGGCGGTGCTCGATGGGCCGGAGCTTCCTGGTGGCCCCGGGGTCCGGTCCGACGAAGTGCTCCCAGTCCGAGATGTCGCATCGGTAGGTGGCATTGGGGAAGACGATCTCACCGTGGCGGGTGGTCCATCCGACGTGGTCGAAGTGGAGATGGGTGAGGACGACGTCGGTCACCGTCTCCGGGCCGACCCCGTGAGCAGCCAGGCTGGCGAGGAACCGGCCGCCAGAGAACGCCCCCCGCTCGAGCGCTCCGACTCCGGTGTCGACCACCACCACCCGCTCGCCCGAGCGGACCAGGAAGCCGCCCAGCGCGAGCTCCAGCATCCCGTCGGCGTCCAGGAGGTCGCGGTGTGGTGCCCAGTCCTGCTCGCCCGAGCCCTTGCCGCCGCCGCCGGTGCGATAGGCGTCGGTGGCCGCCAGTCGGGCGACACCGTCGATGATTGGCTCCACCGAGAGGTTGCCGACCTGCACCGACCCAGCCTACCGGTGCCCGCCGGGGGTGGCCTGGGCTACCGGTGTCAAGTACCCTGATACCGGTGGTGGCTGCCGAGTCCTCGAGCCAAGCCGGGTGATGCGGATCCTCTGCGTCGGCGACCTCATCTTGGACGAGCCCGACCCGTCCTCCTATTTCGCCCCGTCCGCCGAGTTCCTGCGCCAAGGTGACGTGGTGATCGGCCACGTCGAGGTGCCTCACTCTCGGCGGGCGGCCCCGGTCTACTCGACCGACGTCCCGGCCCGCCCGTCGGATCCCGAGCACCTGGCCGCCCTGGCTGAGGCCGGCTTCACGGTGGCCACCCTGGCCGGCAACCACATCGCCGATGCCGGGCCCCAGGGGATCGAGGACACCGTCGAGACGCTGGCGCGCTACGGCATCGCGACCACCGGGGCCGGGATGAACCTCGACGAGGCCCGGCGGCCGGCGGTGGTCGAGGCGGCGGGCATGCGGGTCGGGGTGCTCAGCTACAACTGCGTCGGCCCCAAGGAGAGCTGGGCCCGCCCCTCCAAGCCCGGGTGCGCCTATCTCAACGTCCTCACCCACTACGAGCTCGACCACGCCGCTCCCGGAGGACCGCCGACCGTCTACACCTTCGCCACCCCCGAGAGCCTCGACGCGATGCGAGCGGACCTGGCCGACCTGCGGCCGCGGGTCGACGTGGTGGTGGTCGCCTTCCACAAGGGCATCGGTCACCTGCGAGCCCAGCTCGCGATGTATGAGCGGGAGGTGGCCAGGGCCGCGATCGATGCTGGCGCCGACGTGGTGGTCGGCCACCATGCCCACATCTTGCGGGGGGTCGAGCTGTACAAGGGTCGCCCGATCTTCCACGGCCTCGGGAACTTCGTCACGGTCACCCGGGCACTGTCGCCGGCCAACACGAAGACCCCAGAGGCGGCCGCCTGGGCTCGGCGACGGATGGAGCTGTTCGGCTTCGTGCCCGATCCGGCCATGCCGACCTATCCCTTCCACCCCGAGAGTCGCAACACCGCCATCGCCGAGTGCACCGTCTCTGCCGACGGGAGCCTGGTGGCTGCGCTCATCCCGTGCTGGATCGACGAAGGAGCCCGACCGGTCCCGGTCGGCGGTGCCACTGGGCAGGCGGTCGTGGACTACGTGGAGGCGATCGGCACCGAGGCCGGCCTGCGCTGCCGGCTCGACTTTGACGGTACCCGCGCCCAGCTGCACGAGCTGCCGGAATGAGCGACGAGGCACCATGACCGAAGAGCCACACCGAGAAGACACCACCGACGAACCGAGCCGGCCGCCGGGCGCCAAGGGCACGAACCGGGAGCGGAGCGCGATCGGGGACTTCGACCCGACCGCAGCGGAGTTCCGCGCCAACCCCCATCCCACCTTCGCCCGGCTCCGACGCGAGGCGCCGGTGGCCCGGTGCGAGCGTTGGGGCGGCTTCTTCGCGCTGACCCGCTACGAGGACATCGTCCGGGCGAGCACCGATCCCACCACCTTCTCCAGTGCCGAGGGGGTGGTGATCCCGAAGAACCCGGTCTCGGGCCGGCGGCCGCCGCTCCACTACGACCCGCCCGAACACACCGTCTACCGCCAGGCTCTCAATGTCGCCTTCACCAAGCGGCGGGCGGCCGCGCTCGAGCCAGCGGTCCGAGCGATCGCGTCGCAGCTGTTGGAACCGGTCCTCGAGGCGGGCCGGGCCGACATGGTCGCCGCCTTCAGCTCGCCCCTCGCCACGCTGGCCTTCCTGGCCATGCTCAACGTCTCGCCCGAGCAGGGACGGGCGCTCCAGGAGCACAGCGAACGCTTCGAGGCGGCCCAGATCGCGGAGGACGCGGCGACCGCCGAGGCCGAGAGCCAGCTGCTCACCCGGTACTGCCGGCAGTTCGTCGAGGAGCGGCTGGCGGAGGGTGCCGACCCCGAGCACGACGTCGTCGCGGCGCTGGCCCGGGCACGGCCCGACGGCCGGCCGGTGGACGTCGAGACCATCACCGGGAGCGTCCGCCAGATGATCATCGCCGCCCACATCGCTCCCACCTGTGCGCTGGCCAGCGCGCTGATCCATCTGTGCGGCGATCCCGCGCTGCAGACGCGGCTGCGGGCGGAGCCGGCCCGCACGGCCGACGCGGTCGAGGAGCTGCTTCGGCTCTACACCCCCAACCAGGGATTCGCCCGCACGGTGCGCCGGCCGGTCACGGTGTCAGGCGTCGACCTGCACCCCGGGGACCAGGTGGCGATCGTGCTCACCTCGGCCAACCGAGACGACGCGGTCTTCGAGCGCCCCGACGACCTCGTGCTCGGCCGGCGACAGCACCACCTGGCGTTCGGGCACGGACCGCACAGCTGTATCGGCCAACACCTGGCTCGACTTGAGCTTCGGGTCGGCGTGGAGGAGCTGCTGGCCCGCACTCGGACCGTCGAGCTCGACGGCGAGCCCGAGTGGATGTCGTGGCCGGTCTACGGCCCCCGGAGATTGCCGATGCGGGTGGTGCCTCGCTGAGCCCGTCGAGGGCCCGTGCTCAGGCCAGGAGCAGCCGCACCGGCACCCGCTGGGGCCCGAGCTCGGGCATCCGAGTGGGCTCGATCTCCCCAACCACCTCGATCCGGCGGACCCGGCGCACCAGCTCTTCGAGCGCGATCCGCAGGCTCAAGCGGGCCAGGTTCATCCCCAGGCAGCGGTGCGGGCCGGCGCCGAACGCCAGGTGCCGGCCGATGTTCGGGCGGTCGAGGACGAAGGCGTCGGGGTCGGAGAACACCGACTCGTCCCGGTTGGCGGAGGCGTAGACCAAGGTCACCGGTACCCCCGGGACGATCCGCCGGCCATGGAGCACCACCGGCCGGCTGACCGTCCGGGAGAAGCCGCGGTACGGGGCGTAGAGGCGCAGCAGCTCCTCGAGCGCCGGTGGCACCAGCGCCGGATCGTCCCGGAGCCGGTCGTGCAGCCCGGGGTCCCGGGCCAGGTGCACCGCGATCGCCCCGAGCAGGATTGGGGGGGCGACCAGGCCTACCACCAGGGACTGGCGCAGCGCGCCGACGATCAGCTCCTCGTCGAGCGGGCGGCCCTCGTGGTCGGTCGCCGCCAGCAGCGAGCTGGCCGGGTCCTCGGTGATCGGACGGGGATTCGCCCGGCGGTCGGCCACCAGCGCCCGTGCCATCGCGTACATCGCATTGCTCTTGTCGGTGACGGTCTCGGCGTCCTGACGGCGCCAGGCGTCGACCCAGATGCTGGCCGTCTCGGCCAACTGCCACACCTCCGACTCCTTCAGGTTGAGCCACTCGGCGGCGACGAAGGCTGGGTAGGTGGTGCCGAACTGTTTGGCGATGTCCCCCTCCCCGGACCTGAGGAGCGGCTCGAGCTGTGCGATCGCGTGGGCACGGAGCCGGGGCGCCATGGCCGCCAGCCGCTCCCGGCCGAGCGTCCGTTCGAGCGCGGTGCGGAATGGGGTGTGGGCCGGGGCGTCGAAGTTGAGCGGAGGCCGCCGGATGCCGCGGGGGTCCGAGGGCACGACCGCCCGGACCGAGGAGATGAACAGCTCGGGATCGCGGGCCGCGGCGTCGACGTCGGCGTGGCGAAGCAGGGCCCAGAAACCGCCGTAGGCCGAGGTGTACGCGACCGGGCAGCGGGCCCGCAGTTCCCGGTAGAGCTGGTGCGGGCTCTCGAAGGTCTCCGGTGCCAACGGGTCGAAGTCGTCGGTGACGGGCTGCGCTGCGTCGACCATGGTGCGCCGGTACGCCTCCTCCAGCGACGAGGACCCTCGGTCCAAGGCGGCACTGGCCGGTGGCCGCCACACACCAGGATAGCTGGGCTACCGTATCTGTCAAGAAGGTTGAGATAGGAGCGACTCGATGCCAGCGCGCACGATCGGCTACGTCGGGGACCTCATCCTGGGGGCGCCGCGGGCGGACCGGTACTTCGACCTGGCTCGCGACGCGCTGCGTGCCTACGACGTGACCGTGGCCCACGTGGAGTGGCCCCACACCGACCGGGGTGCCTACTGCGCGGTCGAGTACCCGGCGCCGGCGGCGCCACCGGAGAACCTGGCCGCCTTGGTCGACTGCGGCGTCGACGTGGCCACCCTGGCCGGCAACCACACCTTCGACCAGGGACCCAACGGGGTCGAAGACACCCTGACCGAGCTCCACCGGCTCGGCATCGCCACCACCGGGGCCGGGATGACCCTGGCCGAGGCCCGTCGGCCGGCGGAGATCCGCCGGGACGGGCTCAGCCTCGGGTTCCTCAGCTACAACGCGGTCGGTCCCCGTGAGTCCTGGGCCACCCCACTCAAGGCCGGGGCGGCCTGGGTCAACGTGCTCTCCCACTACGAGCTGGAGATGGCCAGCCCTGGCAGCCAGCCGACCGAGTACACCTTCGTCGAGCAGTCGTCGCTCGAGGACATGCAGGCCGACGTCGAGGAGCTGGCGTCCCGGGTCGACGTCGTCTCGGTCTCGTTCCACAAGGGCATGGGCTTCGTCCACGCCGAACTGGCCCAGTACGAGCGGGCACTGGCCCGGGCCGCCATCGACGCCGGGGCCGACGTCGTCGTCGGGCACCACGCCCACATCTTGCGGGGCGTCGAGGTGTACAAGGGCCGCCCGATCTTCCACGGGATCAACCACTTCGTGACCGCCTACGACCCGCGGTCCAATCCCCGGAGCGAGACGACGAACCGGCCCTCCTTTGGCCGGCGCTCGCCCATCCTGCGCGGCATCGAGCCAGACCGAACCGTCAAGAACTGGCCGTACTCACGCCAGTCTCGGCACACCATGATCGCCCGGGTCACCGTCGACGAACGAGGGGTGCGCAGCGCCGGCTTCCAGCCGGCCTACATCGACGAAGCAGCGCGCCCGCAGGTCGCCGGGGACGATCCGCTCGGCCGGTCGGTCGCGGCCTACGTCGAGCAGATCACCGCCGACGCCGGGCTGGACACCAGGTTCCGCTGGGAGGAGGGCTGGGTCCGGTTCCTGTGACCCACCGGGCAGCCGCTCAACCGGGGCCGGCTGCCCGGGCCCGCCGCCCGGCAGCCTCCTCGGCGCCCTCCAGGCGCCGCAGCAGGGCCACCGCCGAGCCGAGCAACGCCCGCTGCTCGGCCGGCCCGAGGGCGGTCAGCAGGCGACGCTCCACCCGATCGGCGACCGCGTTGGCGGCCTGCAGGACCGACCGTCCCGACTCGGTCAGGACGAACCGAGCGATCCGGCCGTGGGTGGGGTCGGGCTTGCGCACGATCAGCTGCCGAGCCTCGAGCTCGCGCACCACCGTGTGGACCGCCTGGGGCGTGACGCCAAGCCGGCGGGAGAGCTCGGCGTTCGACGACATCGGCCGGTCGTCGATGAACTGCAGCGTGGTCCACTCGCGAGCGTCGACCCCTAACGGCCGCAGCTGGTCCGAGAGCTCGCGGCGCAACCCTCGGGACAGGGCGTGCAGGACGTGGGCCAGCCGTCGGCGACGACCGCTCGACCCCACCTCGCTCACCGGGCTCACTGTACCGAGCGAACGCCTCGGCGACCGGTCTCAAGAAGCATGATACCGTCGGTCGGTGGTCGCGCTCAGGGGCCGACACCGGTGAGCGAACCGCCCCCGCCTGCTGCCTGGCGGCTCGGGCGGGCCCGGGTGCCCTTCGGAACCGCCTACCTCCCCGACGAGAAGGTGGGCTTCGACCTGGCTCCGGCGGGCTACGTCGAGGAGGAGTTCGTGGTGTCGGGCAAGGCCCACCTCTACGATCGCGACGCGGCCGGGAACCCAGCAGCCCGAGCCGACGCGCTCGAGTACGAGACCCGCATGCTCGTACGCCGGCCCCGCGATCGGCGCGCGTTCAGCGGCGTCGTGCACTTCGAAGCGCTCCATCCCTCCGGTGACCGCGGGCTCAGCTGGGCGAGCCTCGCCCCCTACCTGGTGTCGGCGGGCCATGCCTGGGTCGGGGTGACGGTCACCAACATGGGTGCCGCCGCCCTGGCCGCCTACGACCCCGATGCCTACGCCACCGTCTCGCTGCCCAGCGACGGCCTCCGTTGGGATGTCCTCGCCCAGACCGGGGCACTGGTCCGTTCGGATACCGGGCCGCTCGGGGGCTTCGGAGTCGCACGGGTCTACGCGTCGGGCTGGTCGTACACCGGCAGCCTGTGGCGGACCTTCGTGGCCGAAGGGTTCGGCGATCGGGCTTGCCGCCCCGACGGCGGGCCGCTGTTCGACGGCTACGTCTTTGCCATCTCCTCGGGCGCTTTCTTCGGCGGATACCTCACCTTGCACCCAGACGATCCGCCCATCGAGGCCGACGACCCCCGACGAACCGTCAGGCCGCACCAAGTCCCGATCATCGAGCTGCTCTCGGAGTGCGAGGCCGAAACCAACCGGGCGACCCGACGCCCCGACGCCGACGAGCCGGACGACCGCTACCGCCTGTTCGAGGTGGCTGGCGCCAGTCACATCAACCGCCGGGTGGCCGGCGGCGTCGAGCAGTGCCAGTTACGCGGCCGAGGACTGCTCCCCGCCGACCCCGAGATCCTCGAGACCCCGAGCGACTTCCCGATGGACCGGGTGGCGGCGGCGGTCTTCGACAACCTGGAGGCGTGGGTCGCCCGCGGGGTTCCTCCGCCCCGGGCCGACCGCTTTGCCTACGCGGAGGAAGGCGGGCCGGTCAAGGGTGGCCTCCAGGGAGCCGAGCCTCTGGCCCGGGACGAGCACGCCAACGCGCTGGGCGGTGTCCGCACGCCCTACGTGGACGTGCCGACCGCCACCTACGTTCCGCACAGCACCCTGGCGTCAGGCGACGCCGGGGTGCCCCGGACCCCTGAAGGTCGGGTGGTCGCCCTGGGCAGCCTCATCGGGCACAAAGTGCCCTTCGAGGGCGAAACGCTGCGCCGCCTCTATGGCACCCCGACCGAGTACGCCCGGCTGGTGGCCGAGCGCTGCGCCGAACTGGCCGCCCAGCGCTGGCTGCTTCCGGCCGACGCCGCCGCGATCGCCGCCGAGGCGCACAAAGTCGAGTTCTGAGGCGAGTTCTGAGGGGCCCTCACCCGGGGCGGCCCGGGGGGACAGCCAGCAGGCGGCCCCACGGACGGGTCCGGTGGCTGAGCGCCTCGGCGTCCCACAGGCTGCGCTCCTCCCCCATTGGGTCGAACTCGAGGCTCCAGGTCCGATCGATGACCATGGTGGCCCGCCGGTCAGGGTCATAGGGGTCCCACGACACCCCGGGCGCCCAGGGTCGCCCGCTGGTCGCGAAGCCGACCCACGCGCGGCTCATCTCCCCGGCCAACCGTCGGGCCTCGGGGTCCGATGCCATGGCCGGCGCCTGCGTGTTGGCGAACACGAGCGGGACCTCGAGGCTGTGGAACGCCCCCCACGCCGCGAAGCTCGGTGACGACCAGTCCATGCGGTAGACGAACACCGGCGCCGAGCCGTGGCGCGCCTTGGCGTCGGCGAGCCGGAGGCTCCGGATCCGGAACTGCTCGGTCTCGATCAGCAGGCGGAGGTCGGCACTCGAGAGCTCGGGGTAGCGGGCTCGGTAGGCGGCCACGACCGGCTCCGGCGACCCGTCGAAGCCGGGGGCGACCAGCCACGCCACCTCGGCGTCGTCGTGCGGCGGCGAGGCCGCCACCCGAGGCGCCACGGCGAGCACGAAGCGGGCCTCGTCCCGGTTGGTCCCGATCAGCAACGGCACGTCGCGAGCCATCCCCCGGGCGAACGCCGCCTCCGGGTAATCGACCAGCACCTCGCCGTCCACCGTCGGCGCGAAGGCCATGCCACCCTCGGAGGGTCCGCCACCGGCGCCCAGTGCGGCCTGCGCTTGGTACAGGAGCTCGGGCGACACCTCCACCAGCGCCTGCGGCGCCACCTTGAGGTGGTCGAGCACCTGCTGGGTGACCTGGCGAGCGCGGTCGGGGTCTCGGAAGCTGAACGGCGGGCCGCTCTGGATGATCGCCCGGTGGAACAACCCCTGAGCCGCAGGCATGGCCATGAGGGCGGCCACCTTCCCACCGCCCCCCGAGCATCCGAACAGGGTGACCGAGCCCGGGTCCCCGCCGAAGGACGAGATGTTGTCGCGCACCCATTCGAGCGCTGCGACCAGATCGAGAAGGCTGACGTTTCCCGACCGTGCGTACGCCGGGCCGAGGTGACCCGAGAGGTCCAGGAACCCGAGCAACCCGAGCCGGTGGTTCACCGTGACCACCACGACGCCGTGGGTCCGGGCCAGCATCTCGCCATCGGTGGACGCACCCGTCCCGCTGCCGGTGGTGTACCCGCCGCCGTGGAGCCAGACCATGACCGGCGCCCGCCCGGACAGCTCCCGAGTCCACACGTTGAGGGCGAGGCAGTCCTCACCCATCGGCGCCTCCGGTGCTGCCCCTCGGAGCGCAGCGAGCGAGCTCGGACCGGCCCGCTCGGGCGCCTGGATGGAGATCGGCGGGAACGCCAGCGCGTCCCGAACCCCGGACCACCGCTCGGGCTCAGGCGGCAGGAAGCGACGCCGACCGACTGGCGGGGCAGCGTACGGAACGCCGAGGAACCTCGCAACGCCATCGCGCCGGGTGCCGCGCAGCGCGCCTCGATCGGTTTCCACCACGATGTCGCTCACCGTTCGCCTCCTCGGGTGACTGTCCCGGTCGCCTCAGGGTCCCGCCCGGCCAGGGGGCCGCCGACCATGCCGTCGAAAGCGGCGAGCGCGTCCGGCTCCTGGGGTAGGCCGAGCAGCCGCCCGGCCAGGTCGCGGGCCTGCTCCTGCCCGAGCGGCCACGCCGCCAGGGCGGCGCACGACACGAACTTGTCCACCAGCGCTCGGTCGTCGAGCGGGAGGTCCGGATGGCCGGGAACCTGGTCGACAACCCGCTCGAGCGTGACGCCCGACGCCAGCCGCGCGGTCACTTTTGCCCAGACCGACCCAGCCGCGGCACCCGGTTCGAGCTGGTAGCTGATCCTCCGGGCGAGCGCCAGCACCTCGGGGTCGCGCCGGGCGGACGGGCCAAAGTCGGCCAGCTCCAGTCGGCCGCGTGCCAGCGCGGTCGCCACGCAGAACGGCAAGGAGAACTGGGCGTCGATGGCGGTCGCGGGCTCGACCTTCTGGGACGACGGCTCTACGAGCATCAGGTTCTCCGGCCCACCGGTCAGGGTGACCGAGACAGGCAGCTGGCCCCCAAGCTCCTCGCGCACGCGCAGTGCGGCGTGGACGAAGGCGTGGGTGCCTCGACAGCTCGGCCACGGCTTGAAGCTGACCTCGATCCCCAAGAACCGCTCGCCCAACCCCTCGAGCACCGGGGATGGATCGACCGGCCGGCCCGCGTACTGGGCGATGACCCCGGCGTCACCCTCGAGTGGCTGGTCGAACCCCCGGACCCCCTCAGCCGCCAAGAGCCCGGCCAGCGCGCCTCCTTGGGCCGCGAAGGCATCCCGAACCGCGCGGACGTCCGAGTGGGGGCTGCGCTTGAGCTCGCCGAAGCAGGTTGCCTGGCAGGTCACCAGGGACAGGGCGTCGCGCACTTTGGGCGCCGGCAGCTCGAGGAGGTGCGACGCGGTGACCGCCGCACCCAGCGCACCGAGAATCGGCGGTGGGTACCAGCCGCGCTCGTCGGCCGCCCGGGTAAGCACCAGGCCGAGCCGACACACCAGGTCTGCGCCGACCGCCACGGCCGCCAGAAGCTCGGGTCCACTCACTACCCGTGGCGGGTGGCGCCGGGCCAGCGCATCGGCCAGCGCGAGCGCGGTCGCGACCGGGGCGGCGTGGGGATGGACCATCGCAACGTCGTGGGCGTCTTCGTAGTCGAGGGCGTGGGCGAATGCGCCGTTGGCCAGAGCAGCGAGCGAGGGAACGACTCGGAAGGGGGTGCCGAGAACCCGGCTTGGGCCCGAGCCATCGCTCTCCTCGGCCAGGCGGACGAAGGCAGCGCAGCCCTCTGCAGCACCGCTCGCTCCGAGCGAGACCCCGACCGCGTCGAGCAGGCTCCGCGCGGTGCCCCGCAGCACCGCTGGCGAGACCAGCCGCGTCGTCGCCACATGGTCGGCGAGGACGCTCGACAGACCGGCCCGTGCGTTCACTGGTCCAGCGCCGGCGAGCTCGGGCCGACCGCTCTGGTCTCCTTGGTGGCGCTGCCCGGGACCCGCTCGGCACGCCCGCGGGCGGCACTCGTCCGAAGGTACCCCTGGGCCAGAATGGTCTCGACTTCCGCCCGGACCTGGGCGGTCGGCCCGGAGACCTCGATGGTCCCGCCGGCCAGCACCGCGACCCGGTCGGCGATTCCAAGGGCCCGGCGGGCGTGCTGCTCGACCATGACCACCGCTGCCCCACGGTCGGCGGTGGCCCGCACCGCGGCCAGCAGGCGCTCGACCACCTGCGGCGCCAAACCAAGGGAGAGCTCGTCGGCCAACAAGATGGCCGGCGAGCGGCTCAAGGCCAACGCCAGGCTCAGCATCTTCTGCTGGCCGCCCGAGAGCAGCCCCGCCCGCCGGTCGAGATGGTCTTGGAGCTCGGGGAACAACTCGAGGGCGCGGGCGATCGAACCGCCGCACAGACGGAGGTTCTGGGCGGCGGTGAGCCGCGAGATCGACCCACGCTCGTCGAGCACCACCCCGATGCCGGCGGCTACCCGGCGATGGACCGGGCCCTCCAACTCCCGCCCGGCCCAGGTGACCCGGCCGCCCAGGGCCGGCAGGGCGCCGGCGATGGTCATGAGCGTGGTCGTCTTGCCGGCACCGTTGGCCCCCATGAGGAGGAGCACCTCCCCGGCGGCAACCGAGAGGTCGAGGTTGCGGGCCACGACCAGCTGCCCGTAGCCGACGGTGAGTCCTTCGGCCACCAACCGGGCCCGCTCTGGGACGGCCGCCGCTGCGCTCACGGCGCCACCGCCCTGGAACCGCCGGCCACCCCCGGCGACCCGGCCAGACTCCCACGCTCCGACTCGGCGGCCGAAGACCCGATGAACGCCTCGATCACCGCCGGGTCGGCGGCCACCTCGTCGGTCGGGCCGGCGGCGAGCACCGTGCCGGTGCTCAGCACGATCAGGCGATCGCACACGTCGAGCACCAACGACAGGTCGTGCTCGACCAGGACGATGCCGATGCCCCAGTCCCGAACCAGGCGCTGGAGCAGCTCGCCGAGTTCGCGGGTCTCGCGCTCGTCCAGGCCGGCCGCTGGCTCGTCTAAGAGCAGGATCGATGGCTCCGAGGCGACCGCCCGGGCCAGGCCGACCAGTCGGCGACGGCCAGCCGAGAGCTCGCTCGGGACCTGCTCGAGGTGGTCGGCCAGCTCGAACTCGACCACTGCGGCCGCGGCGGCAGCCGACAGCCGAGCCCGCCCCGGACGGAGGATCGCGGTGACGTACGAAGCCAGGTCGCGCTGCTCGCACGCCGCGAGAAGGTTCTCCCGCACCGTGAGGTCGTCGAACAGCTCCAGGTTCTGGAAGGAGCGGCCGATGCCCGCACGGGCCCGTCGGGCGACCGACCACGACTCGATCGACTGGCCATTGAACACCACCCGGCCGCGGGTGGGCACCGAGAACCCCGAGAGAACGTCGAGCAGCGTGGTCTTGCCCGCACCGTTGGGGCCGATCAGACCGACGATCTCGCCCGGGCCGACCTCGATCGAGACGCCCTCGAGCGCCCGGACACCCCCGAATGAGATGCTGACTCCATCGGCCACCAGACGGCCGGGACGCACCCGCTCGAAGTGCCCGGACGCGTCGGCGGCGGCGCCGGTCCCCTCACGCAGCCATCCGGGCAGACGTCGGGCGATCCAGCGGAACTGCCGCTCGTTCTGAGCGGCCGCGCCGTTGGGCAGCTTGGGCAAGGTGGCCAACAGGAACAGGCCGAAGACCAGCACCACGTAGTTGTCCACGTTGACCACGGTGTCGAGCGCGTGGGGGATCAGCCCACCCGGCGCGGCCACGCCGGCCATGAACGCCGCGGCCACATAGCCCACCCCGAGCACGACCGTCTGGACGACCACGTTGATCGAATTGGTGACGTTGTACTGGGTAAACAGCACCTGGGGATCCTGAAAGGCCAAGAGCACCCCGGCCGTCGCCGCCAGGAGGGACGAGAGACCAAATGCGTACAGCTTGGCTGCCGCGACCGAGATCCCGAGCGCAGCTGCGGCCCGCTCATTGCTCCGCACCGCCAGCAACCGGCGCCCGACCCGGCTGCGCCGAACATTTGCCACCGCGAGCGCGCCGGCCACCGCCACAAGCAGGGTCATGGTCGCGTAGCGGCCCGGGTGGCTGATGGGATTGACGCTCACCCCGAAGATGCTCGGCGGACGCACCGTGGTCCCAACCGCCCCCCCGGTCCACCCGGCGTTGCCGAAGACGATGTCCGTGATGCACAGGCCCAGGCCGAGGGTGACGATGGCCAGGTTGACCCCGCGGGTGCGCAACGCCGGCAGCCCGACCACCACCCCGACCGCGGTCCCAGCGACGATGCCGACCAGCGCGGCCAACAGGAAGGTCATGTGTGCCGCCTCGTCGAGGCGGGCCGAGGCGAACGCCCCCATCCCGGCCAGCGCGTACTGGGCCAGGGACAGCTGCCCGGCGTAGCCGGTGAGGAGAATCACCGACAGGCAGATGAGGGAAAAGATTGCCGAGGTCGCGAACACCTCCTGCCAGCTGCCGGACGTGGCCACGATGACCGCCTCGCCCACCACCAGGCCGACCACCGCGCCAAAGGCGCGCAGCTGCGGCCGGCCCACCCGGGGCAGGCGCTCGAGGACGTGGCCGCGCAGCGGGAGGGCCCGCCCCCGCACGACCATGAGCACCACGATGACGAGGAACGGGCTCGCGTCGGCCCACCCGGGCGCGGTGACGTAGTGCGTGAGCTCGGACTGGAGGATCCCCACTCCGAGGCCGCCGGCGAAGCTCAGCGGGAACGACGAGAAGTTGCCGATCATGGCGGCCGCGAGCGCCGGGACCACCAAAAGGCCGATGCCTGAGGGGGTGAGCGAGATGATCGGCGCCAGCAGCACCCCGGCCAGCCCGGCCAGCGCCGAGCCCACGGCCCAGTTGATGAGGGCAACACGGTCGCTCGACACGCCGAGCACCCCGGCGACCGTCTCGTTCTCCGCCACCGCGGTGGTGGCGAGCCCGAACCGCGTGAAGCGGTAGAAGGCCCACAGGGCCAGCGTGAGCCCGAGGGCGATGCCAGTGAGGATCAGCCGGTCCACCTCGATGCTGACCCCCCCCACCTGCAGGGTCGACGTTGACAAGAACCCCTGGACGAAGTCCGGTGCCGAGCCGAAGATGAGGTTGGCCGCCTGGACGATGACCGCGAGCAAGGCCGTGGTCGCGATGACCCTGGTGAGCGGCGAGGCCAGCCGCAGCCGCCTGATGACCAATCCCTGCATGGCGGTGCCGACCGCCGTCGCCGCGGCCACCCCCGCAACCAGGCACACCGGCCAGGCCAGCGAGAAATGGAACTGCAGCTCGTAGTAGGTGTAGCCGCCGACCCCAGCAGTGGCGCCGTGGGCGAAGTTGACCACCCCCGAACTCCGATAGATGAGGACCAGGCCTTGGGCGACGAGCGCGTAGAGGGCCCCAACCCCAACCCCAAGGATGGCGAACTGCCAGAAGATCGTCACCGGGTGCTCCGTTCCGGCCCCGAGGATCGAGCCGCCGTGCAGCCCCCCACGTCGACCCCGGCCTGGGCCCTACTCAGGTCTTGGGGACTGGAACATCATGGTTCTCGATCAGGTAGGCGGTCGTCCCGCGAAACTTCGCGTACCAGAATGCGTCGTTGAAGGCTCTTGGGAACAACCCTCCCTGCCCGGTGTAGGGCTTGTCAGTCGAGTAGGGAGGGATGAGTCCCCAGGCGTAGAGGTTTTTGGCGTTGGTCATGGCCTGCAAGACGGTTGCCCGAGTGACCGTCTTCAGCTTGTTGGCCACCTCGGCGAACATGTGGACGCCCAACCAGGGAATCATCGATGTGCCATCCTCGAGCGAACCCGGCTGGTACTTCTTGATCTCCTGGAGGTACTGGCGGATCCCAGGGACCTTGGTGTCGTTGAGCGTCGGGAAGTAGTTGATCTCGTACTCCCCGTTCACGGCCGACCCCAGCGACTTGAGGTCTTGGGGTGTGAGGGTGATGGTGATCGCCGGGGTCTTGATGCTGTTCTGCTTCAGCGCGGCGATCACCCGAGCGGCATTGTCAGGCGGCATGAGCAGGATGATCGCCTGGGATCCGCTGGCGGCCTGCTCGACCGCCGGGGTGAGGTCCGTCTCGGACCCAGTGAGGGTCACCTCGTTGGCGATCTTCATGCCCAGCGACGGCGCCACCTTGCCGAGGCTCGAGTACAGAGCTGACGACGAGGGACCGACCGCCATGAGGCTCACCGTCTTGGCGTGGATGACGCTGTGGGCCAAGCCGAGCGAGCCGAGGCTGCCGAGGAAGGCGCTGCCGGTCACCGGGAAAGAGTTGGATGCGGTGAGCTCTGCAGGCTGGGCAGGGTTGTCCATGATCTCGGCCATGCCGCTGAGCAGCGGCGCCATAGGGTTGATGAACGTGGCGTCGCCGACCGTGGCCACCGCTTGGCTGGCCTCGACCGAGCGGCCGCAGGCATTCTCGGTATTCGGGTCGCCCTTGCCGTCACAGATGTCAAGAACCAGCTTGTGCCCGTGGATGCCGCCAGCCGCGTTGACCGCGTCGACCGCTGCCTTGGCTCCTGCGGCCGCCTCCGAGAAGTTGAACCCGAGCGCCGGCGCCTCGAGGTCCACGATCATCGCGATCTGGACCGGTGCCCCCTTGAAACTTGCTGCCGACGCCGGCCCGACGCCGCCGACCGCCAGGCCGCCCAGCGAGGCAGCGAGAGCGGTACACAGTGCTACGAGGTGCTTGGTTCGCACGTGTCCCCCTTGGGTCGCCAGCGGTCCCGTGGCGACCGATCGATCCTGGGCGTGAACGTAACGTTCCTGGGTCAATTCGTCAAGTAGCTTGATAGAGGGTCCCGGCTGACCCGACGCCGGTCGCCGACCGGCATCAGGCCCATCTCGACCTGGGTCCTGGTCAGGGGGGTGCCCGAGCCATCATCCGGTCTGCCGAGGCGGCCTGGCGCGCGGTGTCTGGTGCCCGTCGGTCCGGTTACGGCGTCGGGCAGCCCGCCGTCAGATCGCCCTGGCCCGCCGCAGCTCATCCAGACGGGCCGGCGTGTAGCCGAGGAGCTCGCGTAGGACCGACGTCGTGTCTGTCCCGTGGCCTGGTGCGGCCGCCCCATACCCGGTGGGGCTCTCGGAGAGTCGGATCGGCAGGCCATAGGTGAGCAAGTCGGACAGCTCGCCCAGTTCGGGATGGAGGACCGGCACCACGTCGCGGCGCTCGAGCACCGCCGGGTCGCGCAGCGCCTCACCCGGTTTGCGTACCGGGGCCACCGACACCCCGGCCTGCTCGAGCACCGAGACGACCTCGGCGACCGGGCGCTGGGCCGTCCATGCCTCGACAGCCGCCTCGACGTCGCGGTGGTGCCGCACCCGCCCGTCGCGAGTCGCGAAGTCGGGGTGCTCGACCAGATCGGCCCGGCCCATCGCCACGAATAGGCGGTGAGCCATGGCGTCCTGCGGCGCCACGATCGCCACATGGCCGTCTGCACATTCGAAGACCCCGAAAGGGGCGAGCCGGGGCAGTGTGGCGCCGGTCCGGATCGGCTGGCCCAGCCGCTCCAGCGCGTCCCAGTCTTCGATCGCGACGAAAGAGGTGAGGACGCCGAGCATCGAGACATCGACGTGCTGGCCTCGGCCAGTGTGGTCTCGAACCCTGAGAGCCGAGAGGATCCCGATCACCGCGTACAACGGAGCCAGGCCGTCGGCCAGGGGGACCCCGACCCGGATCGGCGGGTCGTCAGTGGCCCCGCTGGCCACCATGATCCCGCTCAGGGCCTGGATCACTGCGTCCATGGCCCCAACGCCGGGCCGTTGGCCGTGGCCGAACCCACTGATCGAGCAGTAGACGACAGCCTCGTTCACCGCCCGAACCTGGTCGTAGCCAACCCCTAAGCGCTCGGCGGTCCCGGCCGAGAAGTTCTCCACCACGACATCGGCCTGGCGGGCGAGGTCGAAGAAGACTTCCCGGCCGGCAGGATGCTTGAGGTCAAGGGTGATCCCGAGCTTGCCCCGTCCTCGGTTCAGGTGGGCGAGCGCCAGGTCGCTATCGTCCCGGCGCGAGATGGTGAGTCCCTGGCGACCCACATAGGGGGCGTTGGTGCGGGCCGAGTCGCCGGCCGCCGGGTCCTCGATCTTGATCACTTTGGCTCCCAGGCCTGCCAGAAGGAGCGTGGCCAGCGGCCCGGCAAGGGCTCGGGTGAGGTCCAGCACCACCAGGCCCTCGAGCGGCGCCTGGCTTCCCGCTGTTGGCCGGCTCATCGGCCAGACTCCCGCCTGCGGGCCGCGACCGGCGCGACCCGGTCATCGAGGAAACGACTGATCTGCTCGATCAGGCCCCGCCGACTCCAGGTCCTCGGATCGACATTGGTCGCCCCGATGCGCAGCACCGGGATGCCCCGGGCCTCCAGCGCCCGAGCACTGAAGTAGTCCTCCTCCCCCAGGCTGATGACCCCGTCGATCTGGTGCAGTTGGGCCTCCTTGTCGTGCCAAGCGCTCGACCAGGTCGGCATGCGCAGGATCTCGATCATCGGCACGAACCGGCTGGCCAGAGTACGGAGCGGGTCGTCCCCATAGCGAAGGTAGCCGTCGGCGGCCAGGCTCAGGTACATCGACCATACGAAGACCGCACCGAACTCGGTTTCGAAGTGCTGGTAAAGGGCCATGTCCGACCACAGGCCGCGGCCCAGCCACATCAGCCGGATCTGCTCGTCAGCGCACGCTGACTGGCCAGCTTCGACCCGTGCCCGGACCTCCTCGTACAGAGCTTTGGCGGCATCCCGCCCGACCGAGCTCCCCCGGTGCCACTGGGAGACCATGGTCGCTGGCATGGTGTCGACCACGCTGACCGGGGCCGGGACCGATGTGGCGATCAGGTCCCGCGTCCGGCGGTAGTACTCCAGCTGCTCATTTGCAAGCGCCATCACCTCGGCGAGGCGGTCGACCGAGAAGTCCGCACCCAGCCGTCGATCCACGATGCCAATGAGCTCCTCCAGCTCAGCAACCATGAGGTCAAGCCGATCGGGGTCCAGCACCAAGGGCCAGTCATGCGCCAGCCGGTCCCACCACCGACGCTCGACGTCCAGGCGGGGATCGACCGTGCTCTCGAACAGAAAGCAGGTCGCGCCGATCTCCTGCGCCCAAGCCTCAAGGACCCTGGCCGAACCGTCGGTCGTGACCACGCCACTCAGCATCGCCGGCCTGGGCAGGCCACCCCATGGCTCCTCTCCGGCCCCGGCGAGCATCTCTCCCAGTCCGAGCGCGCTGTACTGCTCGTCGTCGTCCGGGTACCCCCGCTCTCGCAGTGCGGACAAGGAGGCGCTCGCCCGCTGCTTGGCAGACAACAGCGACGACCACCATTGCACCACCACGTAGTCGACGCCTGCCGCCCGGAACACCTCGTGTGGCGCATCGGCGTTCACCAGAGCGATCGGCCGCTCGGCTGCCCGTTCTCGGACCTCGGCGAACCACTCGCGTTGACGGCGATTCAGATCGGTGGTCACCGCGAGCACCTTGGTGCTCCGGCGGCTGGCTTCACTCATCGGGGACTCATCTGAGCATCTCCCCCGGCAATGAGGGAAGCAATCGGCTCGGGGACCTCCGGCGCCTCGGGCCACGGGATCTGCCAGCTTCGCCCGTCGATTCCGCCACGGAGCAGTTCGCGCCGCATGGACGGCCACTCCCACCCAAGAGCGCGATCGTGGAGGTAGCGGACCTCGAGCACTACGGTCGCCCCGGCCGCCCGAGCGGCGTCGACGGCGTGCCGAGCCCGGGCGCCGAGGGGCTCCCACCCGGCAACGGGCGGGGGGGTGCCATACGCGCTGGCCAGAGCGCCGAGAGGATCATCGCCGGGCTCGATGGGCTCGGCCCGCCGCCGCAGTCCGAGGTCGTGGTCCTCGCTCACCACCACCGCGCCAAGGGAGTCGAGTGCTTGGTAGGGACGCGGGTCCTCGGGGGTGCTCCCCGAGACGTAGAGTCGGGGCCCTCGCTCGGGCCTGCCTCCAACGCCGTCGAGCAACGACACAACTGCACGTCGGAACTCCGCTGGCTCCATCACCTGCGCCGCTCCCAACACCGCCAGCGCATCGGTGCTACGGAAGGGAGCCTCCGGACTGCGCCGTGCGGCCTCGAACGACCGCAGCAGGCGGCGGGTCAGATTGGTCTCGTCGATGGCCCGCTGCAGGTCGACGTCGGTGAGGGTCCCGCCGCACCACCGACCCACCAGCTCGGCGAACTGGTGGACTCGGCGCCGGTTGTAGGCGCTCGTTGCCGGCCTCGGCATATGACGCAAGTCGACGAAGGCCAGGCGGGGCCGTTGCGGTAGCTCTCCAAGGCGAGCCAGCTCGCGCAGCACATAGAAGAGCTTGGCGTTCATCGACCGGTCGTGGGAGATGACCAGGTAGTCGAGTGCGGCGTAGTCACCACGCACGAAGCTTGCGACGTGGCTCGCCGCCACCGGATCCAGGCCCAGGCCGTCGAAGTCTGCCACGGTGGCGGCGATTGGGGCCCCTCGAAGCTGCACCGGATGCAGCCCAGCCGCGACCAGGATCTCGGTCGGTACGTCGAAGCCGACGACACCGACGTACGGACCGCTCGCCGCAGTCTCGACCCATCCGAGGGGGTCAAACGCGGCTCTGGCGAGCCGGCTGAGAATCTGGTCAGGCGACGCGTTGGAGCCCGTCACCGCGAGGTGCTCAGCGTGCGAAGAGGCGCAGCGGCAGCCGGCTCACCCCGAAACGAACCCAGCTCGTCCGTGTCACCTCGCCAGCCAACTCGATCGATGATGTCCTGGCCAGCAGCTCCTCGCACACCACTCGCAGCTCCATCTCGGCCAGCTCCCTCCCCAGGCACGAATGGATACCGCGGCCAAAGACCATGTGCTTGTTCGGTTGCCGATCGAGCCGACACGTAGCGGCCTCCTCGAAGACCCGATCGTCCCGGTTGGCCGACCCCCACAGCAAGAAGAGCTGGTCGCCGGGGGCGAGCCGGGCACCGAACAGGTCCGTCTCCTCGCGGACGGTCCTGGGCATGCCAAGCACCGGAGTCTCGAGCCGCAGGAATTCGTCGATCGCCCGCGGGAGCATCGCTGGTCGCCCGCGCAATGTCTCTTGGGCTTCGCGGTCACGAGCCAACGCCAGCAGGCAGATCCCAAGCGAGCTGGTGGTCGAGTTGTGCCCGGCGACGAAGAGCAGCCGGAGCACCTCCACGATCTGGGCGTCGTCGAGGGCGGCGCCATCGATGCGGGCCGCAATGAGCCCGCTGATCAGGTCGACTTCGGGGTCCTCGGGCGCTCTGCGTCGGGCCGACACCACAGAGAACGCATGCTCTGTCAACTCAGCGTCGGCGGCTGCCACGGCCTCGGGGTTCCCGCCCCGGCCCTCCTCGTTTCGGTAGATCTCGTCGCTGAGGCGGTCGATGATCTGCGCGCTCTGTGAAGGGAGGCGCAAGAACCGACACAGCACCTCAGTAGGCAGTGGGTGGGTGAGCGTCGGCGCAACGTCGCCGCCCCCCTGGTCGAGCAGTGGCTGGAGCCGCGCCACCACCAGCGAGCGAACCTCGTCCTCGAAGCTCGCGAGCCTCTGCCCGGTGAAGTAGGGACGCAGGATGGCGCGGTACGCGGTGTGCAGGGGCGGGTCGACCTCGAGGGGAGGGCGCGGTGCACCCCGTTGCGGTCGCCCCTGGCCGAAGCGGCGGAAGTCTCGCGCAACCCGAGCGATGTCCTCGTAGCGGGTGAGTGCCCAGAACCCCCCGCCACGATCGGTCCAGACCAAAGGAGCACGGACCCGGACCCGGTCCAGAGCCCGAACCGGGTCCGCCATCTCGGGCCCGAACGGATCCCAGCGGACGATGCCCTCGCACCTGTTCCACTGCTGCTCGTGGCGGAAGGGTTCTCCCGGGTCCTTCCGGTCCGGATCGTTCCGCATCGATCACCAGCCTACGGCCATCCGCAAGTTATGTCAATCTAGTTGAGATAGGTTCGCATAGTTGAGATAGGTTTCGAACCCGAAAGGGAGGTGTTTGATGACGACCGTGACCTGGGACCCGGTCGCGGCCTGGGCGCGCATCGTGGACGGCCGGGAGGACTGGGTCGGCCCGGCCTACGAGCCGATGCTGTCCGGCCGCCCGATTGCCCGAACGGAGGGGGTTTTGGGAGGGTTCTGGTCGATCGCCGGGTTCGAGCAGCTGTGCCAAGCTGCCGATGATCCAGGGACGTTCAGCAACGTCGTCCCGCTGTTCTCGACCCGTCGACCACCCCTGGAGTCTGACCCGCCAGAGCACACCCAGTACCGAAAGCTCCTCAACCCACACTTCTCGGCCAGAGCCCTCGCCTCTGTTGAATCGAGGATCCGCCGGTATGCCCAGGAGATGCTGCATCCCCTCGTGATGAGAGGCTCGGCGGACTTCGCCGCCGAACTGAGTCATCCACTCCCCGCTCGCGTCTTGTGCACGCTGTTGGGGATCGACGACCGTCACTGGCGGACCATCAAGGACTTTGCTCGAGCCGTCGACCGGGTGGGAAACACTCCGCCCGGCGATCCGTCGCGGTCGCAAGCCGCCGGTCCGATGCTCGAGTTCCTGCGCGGTCTGGTTGCGGCTCCCGTGTCAGGCGTGGGGATGATCGAGGGCCTCTGCGGGGCCCGGGTTGACGACCGACCCCTGGCGCCCGACCAGGTGCTCAGCCTCCTGCTGCTGGTGGTGTCGGCTGGCCACAACACGACCACCAGTGCGCTTGGCAACCTCGTCTTCCGACTGGCGCAGGATCCCGGCCTCCAGCAACGACTTCGCGAGGATCCGGGCCGAGTGCCCGACGCCATCGAGGAGTGCCTCCGCATCGACGCACCTCAGCAAGCCATGCGCAGGAGGGTCACGACGCCGACGTCGGTGGCCGGCCAAGTAATCGGCCAGGGAGAGTTGGTCTGGTTGTGCTTCGGGGCAGCCAACGTCGATCCGTCTCACTGGGATGCCCCAGGGACTTTCGACCTGGATCGCGCCGACCGACGTCACCTCGCCTTTGGACGAGGCATTCATCGCTGCGTCGGCGCGCCCCTCGCCCGCCTGGAGCTGCGCATCGTCATCGAGGAGCTGCTCGCATCCACGACTGGGTTCTCGCTGGCCGGGCCAGTACGGCGGCCGGACTGGCCCAGGATGGGGGTGTCCTCGCTTCCAGTGGTCTTCGAACGATGAGTCGCCAGAGCCCGGGCCACCGCCCTCTCGACGTCGGGTTGGTCGTTGTGCTCAAGTGTGCGCCGACGGCGAACCAGGGAGGTGCGAACGATGAGAAACGGGCACCGCGTCTTCGACGCAGACGCTCACGTATGGGAACCACCTGACCTTCTCGAAGCCCACATCGACCCATCTCACCGGGAGGCGCTCCGCTCTCGCAACGACGGGCGCTACCGGTCTATCGCTCCCAATCCAATCCAGTTCGGGCGGCTGCTCGGGTCTGAAGAACCAGCCTCTACGAAAGCGAACGTCCAGTTCCGTGGCCGCGAGCCCCACCCCGACTCGAGCCGTGACCCTGCGCTGCGAATCGCCGATATGGACCTTGAGGGCATCGACGCTTCGATCGTCGTTCCCAGCGGGGTCGGCTCGTTCTGCTCAGTGGAGGTCGATCTTGAGCTCGCCGTCCACCGTGCCTACCACCGCTACATGGCTGAGTACTGCTCGCCATATCCTGGGCGGCTTTGCGGGGTGGCTATGGTGAGTGCACGCGCCCTCGACGACTCTCTAGTTGAACTTCGCAGGGTCGGTGCCGAACGGTGGTGCGTGGGAGTATTTCCCGCCGTTCCCCGCGATATGCCACTCGACAGCCCCAAGCTCGAGCCGCTGTGGGCTGCGGCGAACGAACTCGACCTGACCGTCGTCCTGCACACGTTCACCTTCACACCGCCGTACTCGCCAGGTGCCCTGGATGGCTCCTTCTTCGACAACGCCTGGATCGCACGTTCGGCCGCCCACCCCTGGGCCGGTATGCGCAACATTGCGTCCCTTCTGGGCAGTGGCGTGCTCGACCGCCACCAGTCGTTGCGCGTCGCCCTTCTCGAGGCGGGACAAGGTTGGCTTCCATATTGGGTGCACCGGCTGGAGGAACAGGCGGAGTACATGGCCGGCGCGCTTCCGGCTGGGGTCGCGCCCTTCAGTGAGTACATCCGGTCGGGCCGCTACTTCCAGTCCATCGAACTTCACGAGGGCGAGCGCCTCACCAAGCAGGTCATCGATGAGCTTGGTCAGGATCTGCTCATGTTCTCGACCGACTACCCGCATGGCGAGTCCTGGTTCCCTCGAGCGACTGAGGCCTTCTTCGAGTGGGACCTGACCGAGGATGTAAGGCGCAAGCTCCTCTGGGAAAACGCACTGACTTGCTTCAGGCGGTTCGACCCATGACCGAAGCAATGACGAGCCGCCTCAAGGCCCTGTTTCTCGACCCTGAGCCCTTCGAGTTCGCCTGCCCCCCGACCGTCAACCATGCTCTCATGCTGCAGGAGATCGGTCATCCCGCTGTCTACATCGCAGCTGGCTCGGTGATCGGTGGGATAACCGGACGTCCCGACAATGGGACGATCACGCTAACGGAGTCGGTGACCATTGCCGGTTACTACGCGAACGCGCTCGACATTCCTGTCTGGGTCGATGCCGATGTCTGCTTCGGAGGTATCTTCACGGTCGAACGCGCCGTCCAGGATTTTCTCCGGGCTGGAGTCGCCGGAATTACGATCGAGGACCAACCTTTGGAATCAAAGCGGTTCGGGGGGATGGTCGGAAAGCAAGTCATCCCTATTGAAGAGGCGGTTGCGAAATTCCGCATCGCGGCGGACACTCGGGCGGCCATCGACCCGGACTTCGTCATCGTGGCGCGCTGCGATGCTCTAGCCGCTGTCAACTCGTCTGGTCTCGATGAGGCGATTGATCGCCTCCGTGCGTACAAAGAGGGAGGCGCCGATGTGCTGTACATCGAAGCGCCTCGCTCGGTAGATGAGCTTCGGGCAGTCCGAGAGGCCGTCTCGGGACCCTTGATCTGCACGATGTTCGCCCTTCCGAGGAATCTCACTCACGAAGAAAACCGAGAATTGGGCATTGCGGCCTACTGCTACACGTCGGCCATTCCGTTGGCGGTCCAGATGTACGGCGCATTGTATCGGGAGATCGCAGAGCGCGGCCCGCAGGTGATTGAGGAGTATTTCGCCCGCTACGGCACTGGTGACCGCCGTCGGGTAGCTACGCTCGAACGGCTCCGCGCCATGGAGGAGCGTTACCTTCCGAGAGGGACCACGACGGGCGGCTCCGTCTTTGCCTCAGAGCACACCGCACGCCACTTTGGGGTGTCCGACTGAGGGGCGTCGCCTGCCGTCATCGGCCGGATCGTTCTCGCCGATCCTGAGGAGGGATCGTGGCAATGCGCAATGCTCGTGTGGCCAGCTCGGCCCACACGACCTTGCCCGCCTGGGTCGGCCGGGCCCCCCAGGATGAGGCGATGGACCCCACCATAAGCAGGCCCCGTCCCCGCGGCGCGTCGGGAGGGATGCCGGTGGCGACGACCGGCATCCGGAAGGAGCGGTCGGCGACCTCCACCTCGAGATGGGCGTCGACCCGCCGCAGCGAGACGGTGAAGGGGCTGCGGGCGTGGGCGTACGCGTTCGCGGCAAGCTCGCCGACGACCGTCTCCACCTCGGTGGGATCAACCCCCCAACCGATAGCCGTCGTGGCAGCGAACATCCGGGCCGCTCGGACGGCCCTGGCACTCGGAGCGAACTCGCGGGTCGCCGTCACACACGCATTCATACCGCGCCGCTGGGAATGCTATGCGGGCGTTGGCCAGGACACGGAGAAACCTAGGAACCAGACCGCGTTGGGAGGGCCGGGGCGGATGCCCGGGGCCCCGACCGCGACATCGCAGACTGGCATGGTCCGGACGGCCACTGAAGAGCGTCGGCTCAGCGCCTAGCGGGGCCGGACCTGCGCTCGATAGCGAGCCACGACCCGCGTAGCGCCAGCGGCCCGGGGGGCCGGCTGACCCTGGACATCGCGCCTGGTCGCGGCCAGATACCAGACCAGCACGAAGATGAGCACCCCGAAAGCCAGCGCAACCCATCCGTCTCCCAGGCCCAACCCGCTCACATCCTTGGGCTTGCCCAGGCCGTCAGCAATCGACGCACCCAGTGGCCTCGTGACCACATAGGCAAACCAGAACGAGAAGACCCCATTCCAGGCGAAAAATCGGAACCCAATGGCCGGGATCGCGATCACGCCAGCGAACAGGACCGCTGACGGCAGGTAGCCGAGCCCAATGGTGGTGGCGGTGAGGTCCCCGAGCGCGGTCCCCATCGCGAACGTGGCGACCACCGCGGCCCAGTAGAAAGCTTCCCGCCGCGGCGTGTCGATAGCGTGGATCGACAAGGTGTGCTCAGTCCAGTACCAGGCGATAAAGACGACCGCCAGTACCACCGCGTAGAGAACGGTCGACACCACGTAGGGAACGCCCAGTCCGACGTGAAGCACATCGGCGGCCATGGTCCCGAAGGTGCCCACCATGGTCACCGCGAACCAGTAGGTCCATGCGGAGTAGCGGCCCCGCCGGAACTGGAACCCCAGTGCGGTTACGAACGCTCCAAACCCGAGCAAGACCGCAACCACCGGGGCGATCGTGTGCACCAAGAAGTCCGATGTGGCCTCGCCCATCGCGGTGGACAGCCCCTTGATCACCCAGAAGAAGACGGTGACCTCCGGGACCCGTAAGGGGCCGGGCCGGGTAAGCCATGAAGCTGGTGGATCGCGCCGGGCGTGAGCCACTGCGCCACCGTAGATGATCCAACGAGGATGAATGCAACACCAGCATGCCGGTGCTGACGGCCGAGCTTGACGGGGAGTTTCACCTCGAAGACCATGTCGCCCAGGTCTTCTGAAGAGCTGGAGCCGCCCACAGCAGCCCCGACGACACCTTCGAACCAGGAAGGATAGCAATGGCCGAGATCATCCCATTCACCGTTCAGATTCCCGACGATGTCCTCCAGGATCTCAGCGAACGTTTGCACAACACGCGCTGGCCCGAAGCCGAGCCAGTCACAGACTGGAGTCAGGGCACGCCACTGACCTATGTGCGCGAACTGTGTGAGTACTGGGCCGATGTCTATAACTGGCGCGCCCGCGAAGCGCTACTGAACGAATATCCGCAGTACCGCACCGATATCGACGGAGTCGGTATCCACTTCATCCATGTGCCCTCTCCCGAACCCGATGCCCTGCCCCTGGTCCTGACTCACGGATGGCCAGGCTCGGTTATCGAATTCCTTGATGTCGTCGGCCCCTTGAGCGATCCGAGCCGCTACGGAGGCGATCCTGGCGATGCCTTTCATGTCGTGTGCCCCTCTCTGCCCGGCTACGGCTTCAGCGACAAGCCCAGCGCGCCCGGGTGGGGTGTCGATCGCATCGCAGCGGCCTGGGCCCAGCTGATGGCCAAGCTGGGTTACACAAGGTACGGGGCTCAAGGAGGGGACTGGGGATCGGCTGTGTCGACCGCACTCACGACCACTGACCCAGAACACCTGGTCGGGATCCACCTCAATATGGTGATCTACGTGCCGAGCTCTGAGGAGATGGCAGACATCGACGAGCATGAACGAGCTGCTCTGACGATGGGATTCGGGTTACGCGAACATTCAGTCGACCCGACCACAGACGCTCGGCTACGGACTCGTCGACTCCCCTGCGGGGCAGTGCGCCTGGATACTCGAAAAGTTTTGGTCCTGGACTGATACTCAGGGAGACCCAGTGGCTGTTCTCGGTGCCGATCGCATCCTCGACAATGTCATGCTTTATTGGCTCCCAGCCACGGCGGCTTCGTCAGCCCGCCTCTACTGGGAGAGCTTCAGGTCGTTTTCCGCAGCGCCGGTTACCGCACCGACCGGTGTTTCGGTCTTTCCCAAGGAAATCTTTCGCGTCTCCCGGCGTTGGGCACGCAGACGCTTTAGCGATCTTCGATACTGGAACGAACTGAATGTAGGCGGGCACTTCGCAGCCTTCGAACAACCTGAGTTGTTCGTCGATGAAGTTCGAGCTTGCTTCCGTACGATGCGCTGATCCGAGGATCCAGCTGGCCTCAGCCCAATCCCGAAGGATCTCAAGATCACATGCGAGCGTGTCGCCGGAAGCGATCTCCGTCGACTCGTGCCCTGACATGGCCAACGGGAACTCAAGGGCACGCCACACCTCGGTCCCAGCTCAAATCGCCGCGCCTCACCTCCCCTGTCAAGTCGGCTAGGCCAAATCAGTGAGCTCGCTAGGACTGAGATCCGCCCTGTTCACGCAGGAACCGCTCAAGCTCTTCAACCAGGTTGTCCCCATTCACCATGTCGCCGAGCTCCCCGCCATCGGCTCGCCGCTCGAGCTGCCGCACATAGCTCGCGATGTCATCGTCGGCAGCGACGACCTCACTCACCTCGCGCTCGTACCGAGCAGCCGCCCATTCGAGGCTCGATGTCTTGACGGACATCTCGAGCATCGTGGAGATCCGTCGCACCAGCGCCAGGGCTGCCTTGGGAGATGGCGTGCTCGGTACGTAGTGCGGTACCTGGGCCATCAGTGACGCTACGGGGATTCCGACCTTGGCAAAGGCGTGTTGGAGCACACCGACAATCCCGGTAGGGCCTTGGTATCGAGGCGCCGAAAGGCCGAACCGTAACGCGAGGCCTGGATCCGCGCTCGAGACACGGACTGGAGTCGCCCGGGTGTGAGGAACATCGGTCAGCATGGCGCCGAAGGTGAAAACGGCCTCCACTCCAAGCGACTCCGCAACAGATGTCACGCACTGGCCAAAGGTCCGCCAGCGCAGCTGTGGTTCCACTCCAAGCAGGAGCACGACGTCGCGGCCTTCTTGAGTGCGTCCTGAAAGAAAACGATTCTGGGGCCAGACAATCTCGCGTTGGTTGTCTGTCCCCAAGCGAACCTGTGGCCGTACCGACGTGAAGTCGTAAAAATCCTCCGGGTCGATCGACGCAAAGGCATGCGAGTGCCACTGCTCGGCCAGATATCCGACGGCGCAGGTCGCGGCACCACCAGCGTCCGTCCATCCCTCGAAGGCTGCCAGCATTACTGGCCGATCGAGCGACGGCCGGCTTGTCCAATCAAGCGCGTCCACATCCCGCACGGTAGCGCCCCCAGAGACTCACTCGGCCGATCGGCGTTACCAGGTCCTGACCTCGAGATTCCTGGAGCCTCCCAGCCAGCGAGCGCCTACAGTACTTTCCATGCCCGACCTGGAGAGCGGAGGTTCGCTAACGCTTGAGGTCGCCGGACGCGAGGTCCAGATCACAAACCCCGAACGGGTGCTGTTCGACGAACGACGCGAGACGAAACTTGACCTCGTCAATTACTACCGATCAGTCGAAGAGCCGCTCCTTCGAGCAACAGGGGGAAGGCCCGTCCTCCTTCAACGATTTCCACACGGGGCAAGCGGGCCTTCCTTTTTTCAGAAACGGGTGCCCGACGGACGGCCCAAGTGGCTCGAGACCGCGGTGGTGTCGACCCCCAACGGGACCACGTCGAGGGCCCTCGTAGTGGCCGACCTCGCTCACGTGATTTGGGCAGTCAACCTCGCCTGTCTTGGCTTTCACGTTTGGCCGTCCCGAACCGAAGACCTCGACCATGCTGATCAACTCCGCCTAGACCTCGACCCGGCCCCCGGAGTGAGCTTCGCGATGGTCCAGGAGGCAGCTGCGGAAGCTCGGCGGTTACTGTCCGAGTTCGATCTTGTCGGACTGCCGAAAACCACCGGAAACCGAGGCATCCACATCTACTGCACTCTCGAGCCTCGCTGGACTTCATATGAGGTGCGAGCGGCGGCAGTGGCGGTGGCTCGAGAGCTTGAGCGCCGACGAAAGGACCTGATCACCGCTGCGTGGTGGAAGGAAGAGCGCGGGCGCCGGGTCTTTGTCGATTTTAATCAAAACGCCCCGCATAAGACGATGTTCGGGGCTTGGTCGGTACGAGCTCGACCTGGAGCCCAGGTCTCAACGCCCTTCGATTGGGAGGACCTGGAGTCAATCGAACCCGATTCCCTCACCATCGCGACCGTCCCAGCCAGGTTGCGAAATGAAGGCGATCCATGGAGCAGGTCAGAAATCGGTGGTCAATCGATAGAACCGCTCCTGGACCTCTACGAGCGGGATCGAGCAGCGGGCCTGCCTGATGCCCCGTGGCCGCCCGTGTATCCGAAAATGCCGGGGGAGGCTCCTAGGGTTGCTCCTAGCCGCGCCAAGGGGCGAAAGACATCGAGCCCCTAGCACTCTTGCGCTGTGACGTCGGCAGCTGCCACATGACGGCGGCCGAGAAAAGGCCTAGCCTTACCTTGGTAACACTGGGTTTGGTGTCAGCGTGCTTCATGTGCTCAGGCCACAAGCTGGAGTTCCCTCTTGCGGTCGGCAATGGACCTCGCCCTCACTCGCGAAGGGATGAGCAGAATGACCGCAGTTCGAATACTCGTTGGGACCCAGAAGGGCGCGTTCATTCTCACTGCCGACGGGACGAGATCCAGTTGGAACGTAGCTGGACCCCTCTTCGGAGGCTGGGAGGTCTACCACGTCACTGGAAGTCCAAGTGACCCGGACAGGTTGTACGCGTCACAATCGACTGGATGGTTCGGGCAACTCATTCAGCGTTCTGATGACGGAGGTGCTACTTGGCGGCCGGTTGGAAACGAATTTTCCTATATGACCGCTCCAGGGACGCACCAGTGGTATGACGGAACGCCCCATCCTTGGGAGTTCGCCCGGGTCTGGCATCTGGAGCCATCCTGGGATGATCCGGACATTTTGTACGCCGGCGTCGAGGATGCCGCTCTCTTCGAGTCACGCGATGGCGGAGTCGGCTGGACAGAGCTATCCGGGCTACGGACCCACCGATCCAGCCCGAACTGGCAGCCTGGGGCCGGTGGAATGTGCGTACACACCATCCTCGTCGACCCGACCGACAATGCTCGACTTCACGTCGCGATATCGGCAGCGGGGGTTTTCCGAAGCGATGATGCCGGCAGGACGTGGGTTCCCGGCAACCATGGACTCCGATCTGAAGGTCTCCCCGACCCCGAAGCAGACGTCGGCCACTGCGTCCACCGAATCGCACGACACCGTGACCGTCCGAATGTCCTGTACATGCAGAAGCATTGGGATGTAATGCGCAGTGACGACAACGGGGAAACCTGGAATGAGATTAGCGGCAACCTCCCGAGCGACTTTGGATTTCCGATCGCAGTGCACGCGCATGATCCCGAGACGATCTACGTCGTGCCTATCACTAGTGACTCGGAGCATTACCCGCCGGGAGGTCAGCTCCGCGTCTACCGAAGCAGGACCGGAGGAAACGACTGGGAACCGCTCAGTTCGGGTCTCCCCCAGGCCGATTGCTACGTCAATGTGTTACGAGATGCCATGGCCGTCGACTTGCTCGACCACTGTGGCGTGTATTTCGGCACGACTGGCGGGCAGGTGTACGCGTCCCGCGATGCAGGAGATTCGTGGATTCCTATCGTGAGGGATTTGCCGCGGGTGCTCTCAGTCGAAGCCCAGACGCTTCCATGATCAAGGTTGTCCTTCCCCAACACCTCCGAACCTTGATTGGCGCAGACCACGTGCTGCAGTTGGATGTGGACGGTATTGCAACTCTGTCCCAGGTGATCGACGACCTCGAGACGCTGTATCCGGTGCTGAAAGGGACCCTAAGAGATCCGGCCAGCCGACAACGGCGACCCTTCATCCGCTTCTTCGCCTGCCAGGAAGATCTCTCGCTCGAGCCTATGGACAGGGCGCTGCCCACGGTCGTCTGTCTAGGGCAAGAACCGTTACTCGTCATTGGCGCGATGGCTGGAGGCTGACCTCTCGTCACTGCAGGCACTCTCGCTGCTAGTCGTGCGTGATCTCCGATCGCAACATCGGGATCGCCCCGTCAGGATTCCCTTTTCCCCTTTACCCCTGTCGGCGCGCCCGACGTTGCCTGAGCAGAGCCCAGCATGCCTCGAGGGTGGCTTCGAGCGGCCGAATGCGTTCGGGGTCCGCTCGTCCGAACCCCTCGCGGTGCACGACGCGCCAGCTAGCGCTCCCCTACTCCCTCTGCCAACTCGTGCCGGAGAACTTCCCGCCCCGAAGGCACAGGGGGACGCCCCTCACGGGATTCCGCCCATGCTCGGCCACCCCTGCTTACGACATCTAGCGAGCTCAGCCGGACTCCCCGTCATTTTGTCCAGTTCAGATGGGGTCGAGGCCGCCCTCAGGATGACGACGAGGCTCGCGACTAGGCAACCCCGACCAGGCGCCGGTATCGTTCCCACAGGGTTGACGGGCCCGGCGGCCCGACACGGGGAGGCAACTCAATGTCCAGGGCTTGGCGAACGTCCCACCGGCAAGGCTTGGACCCGGGGCCTCTCGATGTCGCGGTCTTGCCCCAAACACCCCGCAAGGGGCGGCAGTGGACAGCACCCGAGCCATGACCCGCCCGTTCCCCCCGGCCCCCCCGTTCCTCCTGGCCCGGTGCAATTTTGTTCCCACGGGGTCGGGAATGGCGTCTAGCGAGCAGGCACCGGCGCCGTTCCACGGCTACCCTGCCGCTTCTATGTACGCACAGCAGGCCAGCGTCAGGGGGGGCCGGAACTGCAACCGGTGGCGGCCACACCGAGGTTCACGACTCGGCCCAGGGACGGTGCCGACCGACGACGCCAAGCTGGGCCAACCCAGATGCCGGTCACAGGCGTTCAAGGAGAGCCTTCGCCTTGGGGAGGATACTGGCCGATGATGAAGAGGTCTGGAGACGGCTCGACGCGGAGATGGCCAATCCCCCGCACACGGTCTGCGGATCTCAATGGAGCGGGTGATCCCTCGCGGATCGGGCCGTCGGCTATTGCCACGGCGCCGGCCCCGGGCCTGCCCGTGCCCGAGAGCGATGATCACGGGGCCTTGAACGGTCAAACAAGTCCTCTTCGAGCCTTTGCCGACCAAGCCTGGAGTCGGCGGCGCCCCTTCATGTGGGCGGCTGCGGCCGTCGTCCTTTGGGTGATTCTCAACAACGTGCTCTCGAAGGGGCTCCCGATTGGGATCGTGCTGCTTGGTGTCATCTACGGATCTCTGTATGCACTGATCGCGATCGGGATCGTTCTGGTCTATCGCGGCAACCGGATCATCAACTTTGCTCAGGCGCAGTTCGGAGTAATCGCAGCCATCGTCGCGATCGAACTTGTGGTCACCTACCATGTCAACTGGTTCGTCGCGATGTTGGTCGGGATCGTTGGTTCGATCGTCCTGGGCGCGTTCATCCAGACGGTCATTATTCGTCGATTCCGCCGCAGCTCCCGGCTGATCCTGACAGTCGCAACCATCGGTCTCGCTCAGCTGCTGAGCGGCTTCTCGGCCATCATCCCCCTCGAGTTCTGCAACCCCGCTCAGAACCAGAGCTGCATCAATGCTGCCAATAATCAGACGTTCAATACCCCGCTCCACGCGTCGTTCTCGGTCTCCCCGGTTATCTTCAGCGGCAATGACATCGTGGCCGTAGGAGGGGCGGCGATCATTGTGATCGCGCTCGCGTTGTTTCTTCGATTCTCCCGCTACGGGATGGCGATCCGAGCGGCTGCAGAGAACGGGGACCGGGCAACTCTTCTCGGCATCCCCGTGCCCCGCCTGGACACCATCGTGTGGTCGCTTGCCGCACTGCTGTCCGCTCTCGCCATCTTGCTCCGCGTTCCGGTGCTCGGGTTCAGCGGTTTCCAGACCGTCTCGGGCGGTGGTGATGACATCCTCCTTCGCACGCTGGCTGCGGCGGTGATCGGCGGAATGGAGAGTTTGCCGCTCACGGCTATCGCCGCAGTAGGCATCGGGATTTTCGATGCTGCCGCGACCTGGACCTTCTCGAACACTGTCTTCGTCGATGCCACGCTGGTCCTAGTCATCATCGCTGCGCTGATCGTGCAGCGCCGACGCTTTGCTCGGGTATCGGAGTCGGACAACTCAACCTGGCGCTCGGTGGCCGAGGTGCGCCCGATACCTCAGATGATGCGGAAGCTGCCTGAAGTGCGCTGGGGTCTGTGGGGTATGAGGGCTGCACTGCTTGCCATCGCGATCCTGCTTCCATTCGCCGTCGCGACAAGCGATACCTACCTGTTCGCCGGGATCGTTATCTACGCAATCGTCGGACTGTCGTTGCTGGTACTGACCGGCTGGACGGGTCAGATCTCCCTGGGCCAGTTCGGATTGGCCGGCTTCGGCGGAGCCACGACGGCCATGCTCTTCGGCCAGCACGGCTGGAACTTCATTCCGGCGACGTTGATGGGGATCCTGATCGGTGCCCTTGCGGCCCTCATCATCGGTTTGCCGGCACTTCGCGTCTCAGGTCCGTTTCTCGCCGTCACGACCCTGGCTTTTGGCATCAGCGTCTCGGCTTACTTCCTGTCACCTCAATACCTGCCCTGGTTCGTGACGAGTTCGATCAATAGGCCAACGATCTTTGGTCAGGCTTGGTTTAGCTCGGACAGAGGCATCTATTACCTGTGCCTCTTCTGGTTCGTGCTCATCTTGCTCGGCGTTCGCTCTCTCAGGAATTCGAGGGTCGGGCGTGCCATGATCGCGACCCGCGACAACGAGCCAGCAGCGAGAGCAGCGGCGCTCAACACCACCCGGGTGAAGCTTACGGCCTTTTTGGTGTCGGGAGCGATCGCTGGGTTCGCCGGCGCACTGTTCGTTGCGTATCAGCTGGGTGTGAACTCTGGCTCCTTCTCAGCTGACATCAACATCGCCTTGTTCTCCATGGTTGTCATCGGGGGACTGGGCTCACTTCCTGGCGTGGTCATCGGTGCCATCTACGTCTGGGGCACCCAGTACTTCCTGACCGGGGGTTGGGCCTTCGTAGCCAGTGGCGGCGGCATCTTGATCCTTTTGATGTTCCTGCCAGAGGGCCTCGGTGGACTCCTCTACATGCTCCGTGACCGATTGCTGCGAACCATTGCCCGTCGTCGCAAGCTTGAGGTTCCCGGCCTTGTTGCACGCGCTCGAACAGAAGAGGGGGCCGATGAGGGCGCGATCGCAGTGATCGCGGAGATCTCTGGTCGAAGCGAGTCGGCAGCGACCGCCGGAGTCGATTCCACCTCGGACAGAAACCAAAACTCGGCTGCGGCGCATGAGCCGGCGCCGGTGTCCGAGCCTGTCCATGCCCACGAAGGCGGGGCCGCCGGCTCCGTCGATGGAGGGGGATCCAACCGATGAGCACAACGACGACGCTCACCGAGCCGGACGACAGCCGAATCCGGGAAGGCGAGAGGAAGTACGCGAAGTTCGATCCGCGACGGATCACTGCCCCCTATCCACTCACGCCCCTCATCGTGCTGATTGGGCTGGCCGCCATGGTCCAGTTCGACGGGTCGGCCTTCAACATCCTGGTGCCAGACATCAAGAACTCGTACCACCTGAGTCTGGCCGGGGTGTCGTTCATCACTGCCGTCAGCCTTCCTCTGGGGCTCCTCGTGGACGTGCCGGTCGGCTACTACGCCGACCGGGTCCGGCGTATGCGTCTTATGTGCGCGGGATTGGCCCTATTCATGGGCTTTTCGGCCCTCACCGGGGTGGCTGGAGCGCTGTCGAGTCTTGCCGTTCTGTATCTAGCTCGAAGCGGAGTCGCGGTCGGCGGTGCGTTCACCTCGACGCAGAACAGTCTCCTCGCCGACTTCTATCCGATCGATATCAGGCCAAGGGTCTACTACGCGCAACGCGCCGCCATCGCCCTTGCGCTCGCCTTAGGTCCGGCGATTGTCGCGGCCTTCGAGCTCTTCTATTCGTGGGAAGTTCCGTTCTTCGTTCTGGCTGCCCCGACGCTGATCTTCATCGTGCTCGGCTTGCGCACAAAGGAGCCGATCCGAGGGCTACACGAACGCCGCTACCTCGGAGCCGACGACACCACTGCGGAGATCGAAGATGAGCCCCCTACGTTTTCCGAGACATTTCGGGTGTTGTTCGCCAACCGGTCAGCTCGGCGCATCTACTATTCGCTCCCTTTCCTAACTGCATCGGCGATCGGGATCGCGCAGTTCACCAGTCTCTTCTATCAGGAGATCCTGCACCAGGACGCCTCGAGGCGAGGCCTCATCGTCGCCCTCACCGAACCAGGCGAGTTCATCGGGCTGGGGATCGGGCTCTTCGTGGTCCAGAAGTTGATGACCAAGGACCCGGGACGCACCATGCGCCTTATTGCCTTGACTGGCCTCGGGTCTGCGGCATGCCTCTGCGTCTTCGCTCTGGCGCCGAGTCTGCCCTGGGCCTTCGGTGCGCAATTCATGTACGCCCTCATTTCTTCGGCGCTGACCCCAGGGATCTACGCAGTCATCTCCCTCGCTGTTCCACCCAGGATGCGCACTCTCGGATTCGCAACCAGCTCGCTGTGGTTCATCCTGGGTGTACCGATCATCCCGATCGTAGGAACGATTGGTGACGCATACGGGATCCGAGCTGGCCTCCTGATCTTTGTCCCGGTATATGTCGTCGGCTCGCTCGTGCTCTCGTCGTCGGGGAACTTCTTGAACAACGACATCGACAAGGTGCGAGTCTCCACGCTGGCACGGGCCGAGGTCCGCAAGGCACGAGTGGAGGGACGCGCCAAGCTGCTCATGGTCCGCTCGCTCGACGCCGGCTACGACGGTGTTCAAGTACTGTTCGGCATCAATCTGGATGTCGAAGATGGTGAGATGCTCGCCATCCTGGGCACCAACGGTGCCGGCAAGAGCACTCTCCTACGGACGATCTCGGGGCTGCTCGTGCCCGATGCCGGAGCCGTCCTCTTCGACGGCCGTGACATCACCAGCTCCGACCCGAACAAGATCGCCGAAAGCGGAATCATGCAAGTGCCCGGCGGACGAGGCATCTTCCCGGGGCTTACGGTCGCCGAAAGCCTGCGGGTCTCGGGCTGGATGTACGAGAACGACCCCGAGTACCTGAAGCAGGCTACTGAGCAGGTCCTTGACTACTTCCCAGTGCTCCGGAGCCGGATGAACGTGGCCGCGGGGAGCCTCTCGGGCGGTGAGCAGCAGATGCTCAGTCTTGCTCAGGCCTTTATCGCGAAGCCCCGCCTGCTCATGATCGACGAGCTCTCCCTAGGTCTGGCGCCAACGGTCGTGGAGTCACTGCTCAACATCGTCAAAGCGATCCATGAGAACGGAACTACGGTCATCCTCGTTGAACAGTCCGTGAACATCGCACTTCGTCTCTGCGACCGGGCTGCCTTCATCGAGAAAGGAGAGGTGGTCTTCTGCGGGCCTACCTCTGAGCTACTTGGGCGTGATGACATCGTCCGGGCCGTGTTCTTGGAGGGTGCTCGAGGCGAAGCTCTTACCGAAGAGCGCACAACTGCCAACGGTCAGGCTATTGCAGTCACCTCGACAGGAACCGGGGATTCCTCGTCGACCGGAACCCAGAACGCAGAGCGCCAGGTCGTACTCTCAGCTCGAGGCCTGCGCAAGAGCTTCGGGGGCGTCGTCGCCGTAGACGATGTCGACCTAGATCTTTACGACGGCGAGATCCTCGGCTTGATCGGACCCAACGGGGCTGGCAAGACCACGACATTCGAGCTCATCTCGGGGCACGTCAGTGCCGACAGCGGACGCGTCATGATGCTCGGTCATGACGTCAGCAAGTGGTCTCCCGACCACCGAGCTCAGATTGGGCTGGGTCGCTCCTTCCAAGCTGCGCGCTTGTGGCCAGGCTTGACCGTGCAGGACACCCTTGCACTTGCGGTCACCAAGCGGATCCACACCCCTGGTGTGCTCCCGACATTGTTCTGTGTCCCCGGCGTTCGGGGGGCCGAAAAGCGAGTGGCGCGCGAAGTCGATGAGGTTCTCGACTGGCTCGGCCTTGGCGACTACCGGGACCTGCTCACATCCGACCTTTCAACCGGAACCAGACGGCTAGTGGAGCTTTCGGTGATCGTTGCAATGCGGCCGAGCATCGTGATGCTCGATGAGCCGTCAGCCGGCATCGCGCAGGCTGAGACCGAGGAACTCATACCAGTCTTGCGCCAGACCAAAGAACAGCTCGGTTGCTCCATGCTCCTCATCGAGCATGACATGGGAGTGATGAAGGCTCTCTCCGATCGAGTCATCGCGATGGACACAGGATCTGTCGTGGTCGTCGGAAGTCCGACTGAGGTCCTGAATCACCCTCGCGTCGTCGAATCGTACCTCGGTGCGGCCGCAGGGACCGTTTAGGGACGTCTGGCCGGACACAACGCTTAGAGAGGACAGTGTCGTGAGCAGGAATGATCGCCGCTTTGGTTGGCGCGCTGCGATTGCGGCGAGCCTACTGATCGGAGTCCTCAGTGCCTGCACGCTCCAGAAGCAATATGGGGTTCCTACGCACACCGTACCGGTAAAGGGCAACTGCGACACCTCTCGGATCGACGAGGTTGGTGCGGCTCTTCCCCTGTCCGGTCCCGAGGCTGCGCTCGGTCGCGAGTACCTCACAGGCGTGAAGTTGGCGGTGTTTCACACCAACGATACTCACGGCATCCTCTCTAAGCACACCTGCTTGGAGCTCCTCTATAAAAACATCGACGACAACGTCCATGTCGGCGACCGAGCCGTACTCGACCTAGTCAACAGTGAGATCGTGACGTTTCTAGTCGCACCCTTCCAGTCTTCGGTGATCAAGTTCACTGGCTCCGACCTTGGGCAGTCCGGAGTTCCGAACACCACCTTCTCGTCACTTAACCAGACCAGAGTCCGGAACAACTACCCGATGACCTTCCCGACACAACCGGACTCGTCGGTTCAAGCGACCGTCCTCGCTTCATACGCGCATGAACAACATTGGTCGGCGGTAGCGGTCGCTGCTCTATCCGACCCCGCTGGAGAACAAGGACTATCCGAGTTCAAGAGCGACTTCGCGCGCAACGGCGGATCCGTAGTGCGGTCGGTGATGATCCCTCGAACTGGTGAGGTCAACACGTCCGCTCTGTCCTCTCTCAAGGAAGCCAAGCCACAAGCCCTGGTTGTGATTGGCGATACCCTCCAAGTCGGTAAGGTGCTCGTGGCTCGGCAGCAGCTCGGCTGGTCGGTGCCAACACTCACCACGGCGGTCGCCGCGGACCAGGCGGTGGTATCAAAGCTCTCCAGCGCTGGGAAGAGCGGCGTCTTCCTTCTCGTTCCCAAAGCAGTGGTCCTTCCGGCGAAGGCCAAAGGACCCTCAGACCCATCGATGATCAGCTTTGTAAAACAGCTAAAGCAGTACCTGCACGTATCAACCCTTCGCGGGTCGATCATTCCGTACGCAGAGGCCTACGATGGAACTCTGATGCTTGCCGCGGCCGCCAATAGCATAAACTCGGTGGCACCAGCCAACATTCAGACGTACCTAGAGAATGCCAACTACCAGGGGCTTTTGGCCTCTTATAACTACACTTCGGCGCGACACACCGGCGTAGCGCCAAGGCAGCTCACCGTTGCCCCGCTCGACACCCTCTCGGACGGTTTCTTCCACTACACGCCACCAAAGGACTGAACTCAAAAGCCTGCCGGCCGTTCCCTCAGGGTCGCGATCGCAAGAATCGGAAGTTACCGGGCTTGTATCACTAACCCACCCACCCGGAACGTGGTGGTGACTGCGTAGGGTGGCCTCGGGATGGTTTCCGGCGGTGACGAATTTCGGGTGAGTTTCGGGCTCGTGAAAGAGATGGTCGCCGGAGGCCCGCTCCTGAGCGGACCTGTATTGGGGAATTGATGGGAAGGCCTTCCGGCGGGATCCGGTGTCGCCTTCCGACGCATCGGATGACCCACAAGCCAGGGTGGCCTACGTAGGTTCACCACTTCCTGTCGGGTGGCGAGGAAGCAGTGGCCCAGAAGGAGCACGAGCGCGCTCGAGGGCTCTCTCGTTGACCCATCCGCCGCCCGCCGGCGTTCTTGACCAACCCCGACGGGCAGCACGAGAAAGGAGAGCCCTCGATGAATAACGAAGGTAGATCCGTGGCCGTGGGTATCGACGCCGCGGTGGTGGCCAACCAGCACGTCATAGTCAGAAGCCTCCATCCGGGAAAGCCGGGACGCCGGGGTCATGGCCGTGGCCGAGCCCACCTCCATGACCTGGCTGCCATTGTCCGTCACCCTCAGCGCTGCCGACGGCAGTCTGGCCCTGGTGGGAACGGCCACTCGGCCTGGCTGCGGTCGGCCGTGGCCGGCAAGAACAAGTCCGATCCCATCGACGCCGAGGTGTTCTCCCGGGCTGGAGAGTTCTTTGGGCTCATCCCGGCTCGCGTGCCGTCGCCGGTCGAGTTGGCCCTGCGCCGGACCGTGTCCCGTCGGGGCAAGGCTCTCACCGAGGCCAACCGCTCACTGCGCCGGATCATCTCCCTGGCGCGCTGTGCCTATCCGGACGGCGCTGGGTGTTCTGGGCCGTTGGCCCCACCTCCAAGCCCTCTCCCGGGCCCGGGTGGGATCGGTGTCGGGGGTGGTGGCGGCAGACCCCCGCGCCGTGACCAATGTCGAGGAGCGCGCCGTGGCCATCCGCCGGGCGGCTGGTGACTGGGCGCAGTTCTGGGCCGGACATCTGGATCTGGTCGCCCTCGCTTGGGAGACAGCCGAGCTGTTGGAGGACGACAACGCCGCCAATGCCAGGGTCGATCGAGCCGCCGAAGTCGCACGCGGCCACTGGGAGTCCGTGTGGGGAGAGACCCCTGTTGTTGTCCGTTCCCGGGATGGGCCCACTGACCGCCCCGACGGTGAGGGCCTGCATGGGCGACGCCAGCCATTTCGTCAGATTGAACCCGTCCAACTAGTCCTGGGAACGATGGAGACACCGTCGCGGTCGATCACCAAGGAGTGTCCGGCGCTTCTGCGCCTGGCCTTCTATCAAGCAGCCAAACGTGGCCCGCAGCATCGACCCGCAGCTGGCCGGGTTGTCCAAACGGCTCATGACCGAACGCGGCCACTGCCACACCCAGCCACCTGTGCCGTGGCCCGCAAGCTGGTTGCCCGCACCTGGGCCACCCTCACCACCGGTGTGCCCTATGAGCTCAGAGACCTCGATGGTCACCCCATCACCCGCCGGGCCGCCAAAGCGCTAGCCGGTGAATACGGCGTTCCCGATGAGGTCCGCCGCCGATCCCGCGCTCGTCCGACCGCGACCCATCGGGCTCGCCTCACGCGCTAAGGGTTCTCGGTTGAGTCGTGTGCTTCGGACGATCGTGGTTGGCACGCGCCACCAGGTCGGGCGGCAAAGAAAGCCTTGACAACACGTTAGGGAATCTCTACCGACGAGGCGTGGGTGACAGCTCCCGATTCGCGGAGTTCGGACAGTCTGCCATTGGACTCTGGAGTGGAGCAGTAGCTGGAGCCGATCGTGTTCGAAGTTCGAGAGAGTGCGCCAATTCACCGAGCTTCTTGGTGACCAGGTTCTGGGCCTCGCTGCTCGCGTTGGTGCATCCGGCCACGATGAGGTTCAGGATCTCGGGCAGCGCTTGATGGTGCCGGCCAGCCGAGCGACCTCGGGGGCGCCGGCATCATTGGCCAGCTCGTAGAAGACGACGAGCTCCCGTCGGGCCCCGGCCAGCGAGCTTCGGTCAGACACTGCGGAATTGTCCTTTGAGCGCCAGGGCCCCACCGACTTCGCCGAAGGGGTCGCCTCATCGGAAGGCTTCGTCCCGGTCATCGCTCAGGCGTTCATGGCCTCGGGCGAGCAGGCGGCGGACTCCGACGAGCGGATCGTCCGGCGCCCTCGGTGCCCGAGGGTCTCTCGCTGGAGCCGCCGGCCGACCTCGTCCACGCAGCGGTTGGCCAAGGCCACCGCGTGAAAGACATCGACGGTGATGGTCGCCTTAGGGAGGGTGTTGCGAAGGGCCTGGTAGTAGCCGGCGTGTCAGTCGCGGCGACGAAGATGTGGTCCTTGAACCTCCGGGTCCGGTCCCCAAGCCACCTCGACGCCGAGGCTGCGGTGAGGTTCTTCACCACGTTGAGCAACCGGTGGCGGTCTAGGTCGATGAGCTGGGTGGCCTCCGGGGATCGTCCACGAAGGGGCGGCCGTGGGTCTCGACCGCCGCCGGAGCCCGGTGCCAGCCGATCCCGAAGGATCGGGCACTCAGCGACCAGTCGGCAGACCTCATTGGCCGCCCTTGGGCGAGGTCTCGGTGAAGGTCCGCCGCATGCAGTCCGCAGCGCCATCGGCGCCTGCGCCAAGTGAGCCGGACCGGGCAAGGCGCTGATAGAACTCCGCGAGCTGTGGATCTCGGGTCCGGGCGACGTTGGCGGCCTAGTAGAAGGCCAGCCGAAGCACCGAGGGTCCCTCCTTGGTGATGGCCCGCGAGGGCGAGGCCGTCTGTCCACTGGACCAGTTCGATGGGTTGAGCCCGACGTAGGCCT
>JAJPJD010000056.1 GCA_021324355.1 Actinomycetota bacterium | reverse complement strand
GCTGGGTCGACCGCACCCCCTACGACCCCGCGCACCACGGGGCGATCCTCCGCCTTGGAAAGTCTTTGGCCGCTTGAGGTTGACACAGAGGGTGTCATCGCACCTCCTCTCCGCCCTGGGGCTGCTGATGGCCGGTGGACACACCGGCCGGGGGCTCAGTCATGGAGCCGGGAGCCGGCCAGCCGGAGCAGCTCGGTCGGGTCGACCGAGTCGTTCGGTGCGGTGGCGCTGGCGTAGCGCAGGGGCTCGCCGTGGAGCTGTGCCTCGTCGCGGAACCGCTCCACCAGGGCCTCGAGCGACGGGCCGGTGGCGTTGGGCAGCAGTGCGGCGAAGGTCGATCGGAAGAGCCGACCCCCGGTGTCCCCACTGCGCAGGGCCCGAGCGAAGGCGCGGCCCAGCCGGCGGATCTGGGCCTCGGTGGGGTCCGGGGTCCCGATCCGCAGGACCACCACACTGAAGGTCCAGCCGTAGCGGGAGCTCTGGGCGGCGGCCGCTCGCAGCGCCGCGTTGAACACCGGTGCGGTGAGCAGCCTGGTCGCCGGGTCCCGGACCAGGCGACGGCGGGCCAACTGGGTGGCCAGCGCGACGTCGACGAGCCCGAGGATCAGTCGTTGCGCCCCGGCGGGGACCGACCCCGGGCGGGCGCGCAGCCCGCTGCCAGCGCGCACGAGTTCGGCATCACCGGGGTCGAGCGGTCGGCGTCCGAGCCGGAACGCCTGCGGGCCCAGGGTCTCGTTGGTGACCACCACGGTCAGGTCGTCCAACCCGAACCGTTCGGCCACCAGGTCGAGCAGTTCGTAGATGACCTCGAGCCCGTGGGTCTCGCTGGCCGCCCGGTGCAGGAGGCCGATCCACTCGTTGGGTCCCGGGCCGACAGACCCCTCGGGCGGCGGCGAGTCGTCCCCCACCGCCACCTCCGCAGGCGCCGCCGCGTCGCTCATGGATCACCACCTTCCGGGTCGACCGCCTGGGTGGCCCGCACTGTACCAATCGGTAACCGGTCGCCGAGGAGTCGCCGGCGGGAGGTCAGGGGACCAGCCGGAGCTGGACCGGCACCGCAGCAGGTGGGTCGGCTGGTGGCGGGGCCTGCTGCCCGGTCGGGTGCGCCCGGCTGCCGGCAGCCAGCAGCCGGGCGATCCGGTCCCGCTCGGCCGCTGGCTGGTAGGGGCCACCCGCGAACAGCCGGTCGTAGTGGGGGACGAGGTCGGGATGAGCGTCTGCCAGCCACGAAGAGAAGTGCTCTTTCACCCCGGGTCGTAGGTGCAGCGGCACGCCGCGCACCGCCACCGCTCCTGCGTCCCGGGCCGCGTCGGCCACGGCCCGCAGTTGGCGCGGCGAGTCCGAGAGACCGGGGAGGACCGGGGCCACGAGGACTCCGCACGGGCACCCCAGCCTCGTTGAGACGGCGGACCGCGTCGAGCCGACGGGCCGGTGGCGGGGTGCCGGGTTCGGTGGACCGCCAGACCTCGAGGTCCAGGGTCCCGACCGAGACATCCAGGCGCACCGTGGTCCGGGCGGCCGCCTCGGCCAGCAGGTCCAGGTCCCGCAGGACCAGGGTTGACTTGGTCAGGATGCTGAACGGGTTGGCGGCCGCGCTCAGGGTCCGGACGATGCCCCGGGTGAGGTGGTAGCGGGCTTCGGCCAGTTGGTACGGGTCGGTGTTGGTCCCGAGCGCGATCAGCTCGCCCCGCCAGCGCGCCGACGCCAGTTCCGCCCGGAGCCGCTCGACCGCGTTCACCTTGACCACGATCCGGCGCTCGAAGTCCCGGCCCATGTCGAGGCCGAGGTACTGGTGGGTCGGCCGGGCGAAGCAGTAGGTGCAGGCGTGGGAGCAGCCCCGGTAGGGGTTGACGGTGAACTCGAACCCGAGCCCAGCGCCGGCGCCGCGGACCCGGTTGATGATCCGCTTGGCGTTCACGTGGAGGAACTCGAACCCTCGGTACTCGCCGGTGCCGACGTGGCGGGTGGCCCACCGCTCGTCGCCGAACAGCGCTTCGGACTCCTCCTCGTCGGCCAGCCGCCAGCGCAGCACGCCCGACCCTTGACCCACCAGGCCATGGTAGCGAACATACGTTCGCATTCGCAACCAGGACCGGACATCGCCCCAGGTCGGGCGGCCGCCGAAATCCCCCGGCGCCGGAGCACCCGGCGGTAGCGTGCTCGGCGAGGTGACCACCAGGCGATCCACCGGCACGCGGCGCGGCGCGGCCCGCCGGCGCGCTCCCCGCAGCGGGGCTCAAGGCCGGTCGGCGGCCGCCAAGGCGCCGAGCCCCTCGATCTGGGACACGACGTTCTTCGCCGACCACTCGAGCGACCTGTGGGCCATCGTCCTGGCGGCCGCCGGGGTGTTGCTCGCGCTCGCGCTCTACGGCGACGCCGCTGGCTCGATCGGTTCGGCGGTCGACCGGGGGCTCGGCGCGGTGCTGGGGTGGACCCGTTACCTAGTGCCGCCAGTCGGCGTGGCGGTGGCGATCGCCGTGGTGGTTGGCCGCCGCACCCCCGAGCCGCTCCGGGCAGCGCTCGCGTCGGTCCTGGGGGTGCTCTCCACCACCGGCCTGGCCGACGTCGCAGCCGGGTCGCCGGGACCCGGCGCGACCCGGGCTGTGCTCAGCGGGGCCGGCGGCTACCTGGGCGCGCTGGTCGGGCACGCGCTCGAGCGCGGTGCGGGGGTCGGGGGGGCCGTGGTCGTGTTCGTGGCAGCCTTTTTGGTCGCGTCGGTGCTGGCCACCGGGGTCTCGCTGCGGCGGGTGGCGTCGGCCTCGGCCCGGCTGGTGTTGGTGGTCGGGCGGGGCCTGCGCTCGGGGAGGTCACGGCCCGCTCCGGCTCCCCTGGTGGTGGTGCCAGAGCCGGCATCCGTCGATCCGCCCCCCGAGCCGGCCGACCTCGAGCCGGCTCGGGAGGACCCCGACGAACCCGGCGAGCCGGAGCTAGCCCAGCCGCCGGTCCGGCCGCCGCGTCGGCGCGCCCCGGCGGCAGCCACCTCGAGCGGAGCATGGCGCCTGCCGCCCCTTGGCATCCTTCGGCGGACTCGGGAGCAGCGGCTGGACGAGCGCCAGCTCGACGCGGCCGGATCGGCGCTGGTCGCGGCGCTGGCCGCGCACGGGGTCGAGACCCGGCTGGTCGACCGGACCGTGGGGCCGACCGTGACGCGCTTCGAGCTCGAGCTGGGGCCCGGGGTGAAGGTTGCAAGGGTGACCAGCCTGCACCGCGACATCGCCTACGCGATGGCGTCGCCCGATGTTCGCATCCTCGCCCCGATCCCGGGGAAGTCCGCCATCGGGGTCGAGGTGCCGAACCGCCAGCGCCAGCTGGTTGCGCTGGGCGACCTGCTCGTCACCGACGAGGCCCGCCGGGCCACCCACCCCTTGGAGGTCGCCCTGGGCCGGGACATCGACGGCCGACCGGTCATGGTCAACCTGGCCGAGATGCCCCACGTGCTCATCTCCGGGGCGACCGGGGCCGGCAAGTCGTCCTGCATCAACTCGCTCATCACCTCGGTCCTGTTCCGGGCGACCCCGGACCAGGTCCGGCTGATCCTGGTCGACCCCAAGCGAGTCGAGTTGGAGCACTACAACGGCTTGCCCCACCTCCTCACGGCGGTGGTCACCGATCCCAAGCAGGCGGCCAACGCGCTGGCATGGGCGGTCCGGGAGATGGAGCGTCGCTACGAGATCCTGGCCCACTACGGCGTCCGGGACATCGCCGGCTACAACGAGGCGTTCGAGCGCGGCGACATCGGGGCTCGTCCGGGGTCGGCGGCCGACCTTCGGCGTCGAGCGGACGCGGCAGCCGACCGGGCCCGGGCCCATCGGGTCCCAGCCAGCGACCAGGACGAGCCCGAGGTTGAGGAGGACGAGCCACCGGAGGGGGAGGCCGAACGGCTGCCCTACATCCTGGTCGTGGTGGACGAGCTCAACGACCTCATGATGGTCGCGGCGCGCGATGTCGAGGAGTCGGTGGTTCGGATCGCCCAGATGGCACGGGCGGTCGGCATTCACCTGGTCCTGGCCACCCAACGCCCGTCGGTGGACGTGATCACCGGAGTGATCAAGGCCAACATCCCGAGCCGGATGGCCTTTGCCGTCTCCTCACTGGCCGACAGCCGGGTGATCCTGGACCAGGCCGGTGCGGAGCGGCTGATCGGTCGGGGCGACATGCTGCTCCTCACCGCGAGCACCAACATCGCCCGCCGGATCCAAGCACCTTGGGTCTCAGAGGAAGAGATCCGCGAGGCCGTCGCCCACTGGCGACGCCAGGGCGGCACCAAAGAGCCGGTGGTGGCGCTTTCCGGTGGCGAGGACCGGTCGTCGAGCCTGAGCGCAGACGAGGACGACGACGAACTGCTGCCGGCCGCGCTCGAGCTGGTGGTTCGCTCGCAGCTGGGGTCGACGTCGATGCTCCAGCGAAAACTGCGGGTCGGGTTTGCCCGGGCCGGCCGCCTGATGGACCTGCTCGAGCGGCGGGGGGTGGTCGGGCCGTCGGAGGGGTCCAAGGCTCGGGCAGTGCTCATGACTCCCGAGGAGCTGGACGATCGCTCGGCGTAGTAGGCAACGGAGGTGAGACTGCGCCGGGGCTTGCGGGACGCTTTGGTCCCGGCATCGGCCACCGGCTCGGCGAGTCCGGAAGTGCCGGCGCCGGGCTTGGCGCCGGTGGAGACCCCGCCGCGTGCCGCCCTCGACGGGGCACCCACGGATGCCATCGCCGATCACTGGGAGGGGCCGCGCCGCCGGTCACGGCGGGCGATGCTCGGCCGACGCAGTCGCGGCCGACACCGACGAGGCCGAGCCCGGCGGTGGCCGCTGGCGGGGGTGGCGGTGCTGCTGGTCGCGGCAGCCGCCGTGGTAGGGGTGCGCCTCAGCCGAGCCTGGCCGCCGGCCGAGGTCGAGCCGTCGCTCCCGGCGGCAGTCGCCCCCGGGCACCCACCTGCGATCGGTTGGCCGCAGGGAGTCCAGGCGGCCTACGCGGTCCCAGCCCTGGGCATCTCGGCAGCGTCGGGGCTCGAGGCGCCGGCACCCGTCGCCAGCGTCACAAAGCTGATGACTGCGCTACTGGTGCTCACCGACCACCCACTGGCCCTCGGACAGCAGGGACCCTCGGTCACCGTGACCTCGGCCGACGTGACCCTCTACGAGGACGACCTTGCCACCGGGCAGACCAACATCGAGGTCCAGGTGGGCGAGGCACTGAGCGAGTACCAGCTGCTGGAGGGGATGCTGGTGCACTCGGCCAACAACTTCGCCGACCTGCTTGCCCTCTACGACGCCGGCAGCCTCCCGGCCTTCGTGGCCAAGATGAACGCCAAGGCGGCCGAGCTCGGCATGACGGACACCCGGTACGCCGACGCCAGCGGCTACGCCGAGGCCACCGTGTCGACGGCTGCTGACCAGCTGCGAGTGGCGGCTGCCGACATCGAGGACCCGGTCTTCGACCAGATCGTCGACATGGCGAGCGCGACCCTGCCGGTGGCAGGCGTGGTCGCCAGCTACACCCCCTACGTCGGCCTGGACGGGGTGGTCGGGCTCAAATCCGGGTTCACCACGGCCGCCGGGGGTTGCGACGTGCTCGGGATGCTCCGGGACGTGGGCGGAGTGCCGGTCGAGGTGCTAGTGGCAGTGGTCGGCTACCGGGGCGGCATCACCGACGTCGTCGATGGTGCCGGGTTGGATGCGCTCTCGATCGCCCGCCAGGTGGTCTCGGGTCTGCGGGCGCTGCCGGTGTTGCGCCGAGGAGAGCGGGTGGGGACGGCTCGTGCTGGCGGCGCGTCGGTGCCGGTGGTGAGCCGCCAGCGGGTTGTGGTGGCGGCCTGGCCGGGGCAGCGGGCCATCGAGACCTTTCACCTGACGGCGCGCCCGAGGCCGGGCGCCGCCCGGGGGGCGGCCGTCGGGTGGGTCGTCGTCGAGCTTGGCTCCCAGCGGGTCCGCGCCGCCGTGACCACCGGGCGGCGCTTCGGGGCCCCGAGCATCTGGCAGCGCGTATTGTGACCCCGTGCTTGCCAGGGCCCCGGCCTCCGCGGCCAACCTCGGGCCCGGCTTCGACAGTCTGGCCCTGGCGCTGGACCGGTACGTCGAGGTCGAGGTCGAGCCGGCATCCCGGCTGATCGTCCACAGCGAGGGCGAGGGTGCTGGCCTGTCCGACGACGCTGGCCACCTGGCGGCGAGAGTGGCGATGGACGTCGCCGGCCACGACCGGCTGGCCATCACCGTGCGTTCAGAGATTCCGGTGGGCCGGGGGCTCGGATCGTCGGCCGCGCTCGCGGTCGCGGCGGCCGCAGCCGCCGGGGCACGGGACCCGTTGGCGGTGGCGGCCCACGAGGACGGTCACCCGGAGAACGCGGCCGCCAGCTACGCCGGCGGGCTGGTGGTGGCGACCAGGGTGCGGGGCGCGGTGCGGGTGGTCGAGATGCCGCTCGATCCGCAGCTCGCGCTGGTGGCCATGGTGCCCGACCGGCCGCTGTCCACCGCCCGGGCCCGCCAGGTCCTGCCGCACCAGGTCTCGCTGGCCGACGCCGCCTTCAACCTGGGCCGCCTGGGCCTGCTCCTGGCCGGCCTCTCCGACCACCGCCTGCTCTCCAAGGAGGCCGGCGAGGACCGCCTGCACCAGGACTACCGGAGCCCGCTGTTTCCCGAGGCACCAAAGCTGCTCAACGCGCTGGTGTCGGCGGGCGCGCTGATGGCGTGCTGGTCGGGGGCTGGACCGACGTTGCTCGGGATCACCACCACTGCGGCAGCTCGCCAGCTTGAGGCGAGCGCTCGAGTCGCGATGGCCGACGCGGGGGTGCCCGGTGACGTCCTCGTCTTGCACCCCGAGCGGGTGGGGCTGGTCCGTGGCGACGCCGCTCGCGAGCGGCCGCGCCAGCAGCCAGCACCAGCGGCAGCCGACGCCGCGAGTGAGCCCGGCGAGCCCTTCGACTTCGACCAGGACGGCTGACCGCCAGACCTACACTGCGTCAGTGCCGACGCGCTTTGTCATCCGAACCTTCGGGTGCCAGATGAACGAGCACGACTCAGAGCGCCTGGCCGGCCTGCTGGTGGCCGACGGGATGGAGCCTGGCCAGGGCGTGGACGATGCCGACCTGGTCGTTTTCAACACCTGCTGCATCCGGGAGAACGCGGACAACCGCCTGTACGGCGAGCTCGGGCGGCTGAAGGAGCTGGCCCAGCGGCGCCCAGAGCTCACCATCGCGGTCGGTGGGTGCCTGGCCCAAAAGGACCGCGAGTTGGTGCGGGAGCGGGCGCCCCATGTCGACGTGGTCTTCGGGACCCACAACCTGGCAGACGTGCCGAGGCTGCTCCGCCGCCGGGCAGCCGAGGGCCCGATCACCGAGGTGCCCGACGGCCCGGCGCCGGGCTCGCCCCCGCTGCACATCGGCGCGTTGCGGGAGCTTCCCTACGCCGCCTGGGTCACCATCCAGACCGGTTGCGACAACTCGTGCGCCTTCTGCATCGTGCCGCAGGTCCGCGGGCCCGAGGTGAGCCGGCCGCCGGAGGAGGTGCTGGCCGAGGTGCGGAGCTTGGCCCGGCGGGGCGTGGTCGAAGTGACCCTGTTGGGCCAGAACGTGAACTCCTACGGTCGCGACCTCACCCGCCGCTCCCCGCTGTTTGCCGACCTCCTGCGGCAGGTAGGGGCGGTGGAGGGGGTCGAGCGGGTGCGGTTCACCTCCCCGCACCCCAAGGATCTCCGGCCCGAGACGGTGGCGGCGATGGCCGAGACACCGGCGGTGTGCGAGCAGCTGCACCTCCCGCTGCAGTCGGGCAGCGACCGGATCCTGCGGGCGATGCGGCGCGGCTACACCGCGCAGCGCTACCTCGAGCGGTTGGCAGCAGCCCGAGCCGCGGTGGCCGACCTCGCGGTGACCACTGACATCATCGTTGGCTTCCCCGGCGAGACCGAAGACGACTTCGAAGCCACCCTCGAAGTGGTGGCCGAGGCCGGGTACGACAGCGCGTACACCTTCATCTTCTCGCCCCGGCCAGGCACCCGGGCGGCGGCCATGGTCGACCAGTTCGTCCCGGCCGAGGTGGTCCACGAGCGCTTCGAGCGGTTGCGGGCAGTGGTCGAACGCTCGGCCCTGGCACGCCACCAGGCCCGGGTGGGTCGCACCGAGCAGGTGCTGGTCGAGGGGCCGAGCCGCAAGGACCCCTCGATGCTCTCGGGCCGGACCCGCCAGGGGAAGCTGGCCCACTTCACCCCGCCCGACCACGGGTCGCCGGCCCCAGGGTCGTTCGCCGACGTGGTGGTCACCGGCGCCGCGCCGCACCACCTGAGGGCCGACCTGGTCCAGGTGGCCGCGGCGGCTCGGCACCGTCCCCGGATCCCCCTGCGAGCCCGCTGAGCCGACCTGATCGACCGCAGGAGCGTGGGCCGGCCCCGGTGGTGCTGGTGGGGACCACCGCCTCGGGCAAGTCAGAGCTCGCGTTCGCGGTTGCCCGGGCCCGGCCGGGGACCGAGATCGTGTCGGTGGACTCCATGAGCGTCTATCGGGGCATGGACATCGGGACGGCCAAGCCCACGCCGGAGCAGCGTGCTGCGGTCCGTCACCATCTGATCGACCTGTTCGATCCGGCCGAGGAGTGCACCGTCGCCCGTTTCCAGGAGGCCGCTCGGGCCGCGTTGGCCGACATCGCCGGCCGGGGGGGCCGGGCGCTGCTGGTCGGGGGCACCGGCCTGTACGTGCGGGCGATCGTCGACGACCTGACCGTGCCGCCCCGGTACCCCGAGGTGGCCGCCCGCCTCGAGGCCGAGGCCGAGCAGCCGGGCGGGGTGGCCGCCCTCTACGACCGCCTCTGTTCGCTCGACCCGGCGGCGGCGGCGAGGATGACCCCACAGAACCGCCGCCGGGTGGTCCGGGCACTCGAGGTGACGTTGGGCTCGGGCCGGCCCTTCTCGTCGTTCGGGCCCGGGTTGCTCGAGTACCGCCCGACCCGCTTCGCTCTGCTCGGGCTGCCCTTCGACCCGGCCCGGGTCGATGCGAGGATCGAGGCCCGCTTCGCCGGGTGGATGGCCGCGGGCTTGCTGGACGAGGTGCGGGCGCTGGCCCGGCGCCCGGGCGGGTTGTCCCGCACCGCCCGCCAAGCGCTTGGCTACCGCGAGCTGCTGGCCCACCTCGAGGGTCGGCTCAGTCTGGCTGACGCGGTGGCCAGCGCGATCCGGCGGACCCGAACCTTCGCTCGCCGCCAGTGGGCGTGGTTCCGCCGAGACCCTCGCATCACCTGGGTGGCCGCCGACCAGGACCCGGCCGAGGTGCTGGGCGCGGCCCTCGACCGCTGAGCGCTCGGCTCGCCGGTGCGGGGCGCGAGACTACGGGGATGGCAAGGCCCGCCGGCCAGCTCCTCTCGTTCACCAAGCACGAGGCGGCTGGCAACGACTTCCTGGTTGCAGTCGAGCCGACCGGGCGGCTGCGACTGGGACCGGCCGAGGTCCGGGCGCTGTGCGACCGCCACCGAGGTGTCGGGGCCGATGGGGTGATTGTCGTCTCGCCCGGCGGGGACCAGGCCGACCTGATCATGGAGCTGCGCAACGCCGACGGGGGGGCCGCCGAGACCAGTGGCAACGGGTTGCGCTGCGCGGCACAGGCGGCGGTCGGGGCCGGTCTGGTCGAGCCGCCGCGCTTCACCGTGGCCACCGGGGCGGGGGTCAGCACGGTCCAGTTCGAGGGGGGCGGGGTCAATGCCCGGGCGACGGTCGAGATGGGCCCGGTCCGGCTGGTCGGGGCACCGACCACCGATCCGGTGGGGCGCCTCGCCCAGGTGGTCGACGTGGGCAACCCCCACCTGGTGGTGCGCTGCGACCACCCAGACCAGGTCGACCTGGCCTCGATGGCTGCCGCCGTGGCCCCGAGGTTCGAGGGGGGGATCAACGTGGAGTACGTGGCCCCGGCGAACGGCGCTGGGCTCCGGCTGCGAGTGTGGGAGCGAGGCGTCGGTGAGACGCTGGCCTGCGGCAGCGGGAGCTGTGCGGCCGCTGCCGCCGCCCGGTCCTGGGGGCTGGTCGGCGACGTGGTGGTGGTGCACAATCCGGGCGGCGTACTGGAGGTGTCGCTGGGCGTGAACGAGGGAGACCCGGTCGTGCTGGGCGGGCCGGTGCGGCGGGTGGCCAGCGTCACCGTCGAGCGGGGAGCGTTGGGGTGAGTCAGCGCCCGCCGGGCAGCCTCATCGAGCGCACGTTCCGGGAGCGGATCGTGCTGGTGGGCGTGGCACTGGGTCCGGCCGAACTCGACGAGGTGGAGGCCGGTCTGGACGAGCTCGCCCTGCTGGTGGACACGGCCGGGGCCGACGTCGTGGCCCGGGTCGTCCAGCGGCGAGACCGCCCGGACCCGGCCACCTTCGTGGGTCGGGGCAAGGCGGCCGAGCTGGCCGAGCTCAGCCAGGCGGTGGACGCCGACACCGTGGTCTTCGACGAGGAGCTCACCCCGGGCCAGCAGCGAAATCTCCAGGAGGTCCTGGGCCGGACGGCGATCGACCGGACCGCGGTGATCCTGGACATCTTCGCCCAGAACGCCCGGACCCCCGAGGGCAAGGCCCAGGTCGAGCTGGCCCTGCTCCGCTACCGGCTGCCCCGGCTGCGCGGCCGCGGCAAGCAGCTCAGCCAGCAGGCCGGTGGGATCGGCACCAGGGGACCGGGCGAGACCCAGCTCGAAGTAGATCGCCGGCGCCTGGTTCGGCGGATGCAGCGTCTCGAGAGCGAGCTCGGCCAAGTCAGCCGGACCCGGGGCCTGCAGCGCCGGGCCCGGACTCGGTCCCGCCAGCGGGAGCTGGCCCTGGTGGGCTACACCAACGCCGGCAAGTCGACGCTGCTCAACCAGCTGACCGGGGCCGGGGTCCTGACCGAGAACCGGTTGTTCTCGACCCTGGACCCCCGCACCCGCCAGCTGGCCCTGCCCGGCGGGGAGACCGTGCTGGTGACCGACACCGTCGGGTTCGTGCGCAAGCTGCCCCACCAACTGGTCGAGGCGTTCCACTCCACCCTGCAGGCGATTGGCCTGGCCGACCTGGTGGTCCACGTGGTCGACGGCTCGTCGCGCGACCCGGAGGGCCAGATGGCCGCGGTGCGGGCGGTGCTGGCTGAGATCGGTGCGGGGTCGATCCCCGAGCTGGTGGTGGTGAACAAGATCGACCAGGGGCCGGAGGTGGCCCGGGTAGTCGCCCGTCACGAGGGCGCGGTGGGGATCTCGGCCCGGACCGGGGCGGGGATCGACCAGTTCCTGCGGGCAGTGGCCGACCGCCTGCGGACCGCTGACCGGGTGGTGCGACTGGTCGTTCCCTACACCCGAGGCGACGTCCTGGCGGCAGTGCACCGCGAGGGGGAGGTGGTCGAGCAAGAGGCGGGGGCGGAGGCGGCCACGCTCACCGTCCTGCTGGACGAGGCCGGGCGGGCCCGGTTCTCCGAGTTCACGGCGGCCTCGTGACCCCCCGGTTCGAGCCCCCGCCCTACCCCTACCACCGCCTTGGCGCGCTGGCCGAGCTGGCCCGGGCCCACGACGGCGGGATGGTTGACTGCTCTGTGGGGACGCCGTGCGACCCTCCGGCCGGCTTCGTGGTCGAGGCCATGGCTGGCTCGGGCACCGAGCGGGGCTACCCAGAATCGGCCGGGTCGGCAGCCTTCCTGGGGGCGGCTCGGGCCATGCTCGAGCGACGCTTCGGGGTGGCGCTCGAGCCCGATCAGCTCGGCGCGTGCGTCGGGACCAAAGAGTTCGTGGCCTCGCTGGCTCAGTACCTGCACCTGCGTGATCCCGGCCGGGACGTGGTCCTGTTCCCGGCGGTCTCGTACCCGACCTATGCGATGGGCGCGCTCCTGGCCGGCTGCCGGCCGGTGGCGGTCGCCCCCGGGGCGCCCGACGGCAGCGGCCTCGACCTGGGGTCGGTCGACGCCCGGGACGCGGCCAGGGCGCTGGTGCTGTGGGTGAACAGTCCGTCCAACCCGACCGGAGGTCTGAGCGACCTGGAGGCAGCCACCGAGTGGGGGCGTGCCCACGGGGTACCGGTGGTCTCCGACGAGTGCTACGCCGAGTTCACCTGGTCCGGGCGGCCCCGGTCGATCCTCGAGCACGGGACCGAGGGCGTCGTGGCCCTCCACTCGCTGTCCAAGCGGTCGAACCTCGCCGGGCTCCGGGCTGGCTTCTTCGCCGGGGACCGCGAGCTGGTGCGGTACTTGATCGAGGTCCGGCGGCACGCCGGCCTGATGGTCGCCGGGCCGGTCCAGGCGGCAGCGGCGGCCGCGCTGGCCGACGACGGGCACGTCGCCGCCCAGCGGGCCCGCTACCACGAACGGCTGGCGCTGCTGGCCGAGACGCTGGGCGCGCTGGGCTGCCCGGCGCCGTTCCCCGAGGGGGGGTTCTACCTGTGGGTCCGAGCGCCGGGGGACGACGGCTGGGCGCTGGCCGAGGCGCTCGCCCGCCACGGCGGGATGCTGACCAGCCCAGGGGAGTTCTACGGCCCTGACCGCCCGGGCTACGTCCGGGTGGCAGCGGTGCAACCGATGGAGCGGCTCGAGCTGGTGCGGTCCCGCCTCGAGGCCGTGGGCCACCTCGGCCTGCCCGAGGGGGGTCGGCGCGCCCCTCGCTAGAGTTGGCCATGCCCGAGACCCCTGGCAACCTCGGCGCGCTGGCGGCCGCGATCGAGGACCTCTACGCCCGGATCGATCAGCTCGCAGTGGGCGACCCCGACGCCTCGGCGGTGGTCGATGCCGCCATCGACCTGCTCGACCGGGGCGAGGTGCGAGTGGCCGAGGTGACCGAACCCGGCGAGGTCATCGTCCACGAGTGGCTGAAGAAGGCGATCCTCTTGCTGTTCAAGCTGCGGGCCGTCGAGACCATGCAGGTCGGCCCGTTCGAGTACGCCGATCGCCTCCCGCTCAAGCGCAACTTCGCCGCCGCCGGGGTGCGGGTGGTCCCGGGGGCCTCGGCTCGGTGGGGCTCCTACCTCGCGCCCGGAGTGGTGCTCATGCCCAGCTACGTCAACATCGGCGCCTACGTCGGGGAGCAGACCATGGTCGACACCTGGGCAACGGTGGCGTCGTGCGCGCAAATCGGTGCCCGGGTGCACCTGTCGGGCGGCGTTGGGATCGGGGGGGTGCTCGAGCCCCCCAACGCCGTCCCGGTGGTCGTCGAGGCCGACGCGTTCATCGGCAGCCGCTGCATGGTCACCGGCGGGGCCCGGGTGGGCCGGGGCGCGGTGCTCGGGGCGGGCAGCTTCCTCGACCCCTCCATCCCGGTCATCGACGCCGAGACCGGCGAGGAGCTGTCGCGCGGGGTCGTGCCGCCGTGGTGCGTCGCGGTTCGGGCTTCGAGGAGGCGCAGGTACCCCGGCGGCGACTTCTACCTGCCGTGCGTGCTGGTGATCAAGCGGTTGACCGAGGGGGAGCGGCACGACAAGGCGGCGCTCAACGAGTTGCTGCGTGCGCACGGGGCCAGCACGTGAGCACCGACCTGCTGGCGGCCACCGCCGAGCTGGTGGCCATCCCTTCGGTCTCCCGCCACGAGGCCCAGCTCGCTGATCACGTCGAGGAGGTGCTCCGAGGCTGTGGCTGGCTGCGGGTCGAGCGGGTCGGCGACAACGTGGTCGCCCGGACCGAGCTCGGGCGGGCGGGCCGGGTGGTCGTCGCCGGGCACCTTGACACGGTGCCACCGGCCGGCAACGAGACGCCCCGGGTCGATGGTGACGTCCTCTACGGTCTGGGCTCGGCCGACATGAAGGGCGGCCTGGCGGTGATGCTCGACCTGGCTGTGTCGGCCCGCGCGCCCAGGGTCGACGTCACCTGGTGCTTCTATCGCGGCGAGGAGATCGACCGGTCAGAGAATGGCCTGGTCCAGCTGTTCGAGGAGCGTCCCGAGCTGCTCGCCGGGGACGCGGCGGTGCTGTGCGAACCGACCGGAGGCCTGGTCGAGGCCGGCTGCCAGGGTACGGTCCGAGCCCGGATCGAGCTGGCCGGCGTTCGGGCCCACACGGCCCGCCCGCACCTCGGGGTCAATGCCATCCATCGCCTGGGGGCGTTCATCACCCGGGTGGCCAGCTACCAGCCCCGCGCCGTGGTCCTCGACGGCTGCGAGTACGTCGAGCGGCTCCAGGTGGTGGCGGTCGAGGGGGGCGTGGCGGCCAACGTGGTCCCCGACCGGGCCGCAGCCATGGTCAACTTCCGCTTCGCCCCCGACCGCGACCCCGAAGGGGCCCAGGGGTACTTGGCCCGGTTCTTCGAGGACCTGGTCGAGGCGGAGCGCGGTGACCGCTACGAGGTGCTCGACGTCGGCCCGGCCGCCCCACCCCGGCTGGACCACCCGCTGCTGGCCCAGCTGCTGGCCGAGACCGGCCGCCCACCCCGGGCCAAGCTCGGCTGGACGGACGTGGCCACCTTCGCCGCCCACGGGGTCCCGGCCACCAACTACGGCCCTGGCGACCCTGAGCTGGCCCACCAGGCCCACGAGTGCGTCACCCGGGCCTCCCTGGAGGAGGTCCGGGTGACCCTGGGGGCGCTCCTCGGGGCCTGACTACAGCCGGCGCAGCACCGTGAGCACCTTGCCGTAGAGGCGGACGTCCTCGGGGTCGAAGGTCATCGGGGACATCGACGGGTTGGCCGGGCTGAGCACGATTTTGCCTCGACGGCGGGAGAACACCTTGACCGTTGCCTCCTCGTCGGGGATGCCGGCCACCACCACGTCGCCGTCGTCGGCATCGGGCTGGTGGCGAACCACGACATAGTCGCCGTCGAGGATGCCGGCGTCCACCATGGAGTCGCCCCGGACCCGCAGCATGAAGGCTGGACCGGTCCCAGCGAACGTTTCGGGCAGCGGGAAGACCTCCTCCACCCGTTCCTGAGCCACCACGCCAGTGCCGGCAGCGACATCGCCGACCAACGGGACGTTGCGCACCCGGTCCGGTTCGACCGCCTCCTTGGAGGAGGGGTCGTAGCGGACCCGGATTGCCCGGGGCTTGGTTGGGTCGCGCACCAAGAACCCCTCTCGCTGCAGCACCGCCAGATGGGTGTGGACCGTGGCGGTCGAGGTGAGACCAACCGCTTCGCCGATTTCGCGGACCGACGGTGGGTAGCCCCGGTCCCGGAGACACGCCGCGATGAAATCGAGCATCTGGCGCCGCTTCCCGCTCAGGGTCTCTGCCACCCGCCCCTCCTCGTCCGGTCCGCCGGGGCGAACACCTGTTTGCTACCCATGACCCTACACACCTCGGGAGTCCGGGACAAACATCTGTTCGACCAAGTGCTTGACACGAACGTCTGTTCGTGTTGAGATGGGACCGTGGCGAACAGGTGTTCGATGGAGTGGCAGCGCGAGGGCGCCCGGGTGGTGGCCTGATGGCAATCGCCCCGCTGTCCGATCCGGCTCTGGGTGCACTCGAGGGCCCAATCCGCCCGGCGCTTCGGCTGGTCCAGACCCGAGAGGAAGGTCGCGACGCTGGGGCGAGGAGGTCCAGACGGTGGCGCTGGGAATGGCGCAGCGTGCTCCCGGCGTGCCTCATAGCCGGCCTGCTCGGTGTGCTGGCAGCGCCGATCGAGGCCATCGCGGGGACCCCGGGCCATGCCGCCGGTTCGCTGACCCCGGGGGCCACCTATGTGGTCCGTCCAGGCGACACCCTGACGTCGATCGCTCGGCGTCTCGGCCCCGGCGGCGACCGGGCGAAGCTCGTCTCCCAGATGGCCGTCGAGACCGGCTCGACGGCGGTGGTGCCAGGGGAACGGATCATCCTGCCCTGACCCTGTCCGCTCCGGGCCGGTCGGAGGCCCGGAACTATCGTCGGTTCCGTGCGATGCCCGTGGTGCTCGGCCGATGACGACCGTGTGGTGGATACTCGTCTGGCCGACGAAGGTGCCGCCGTTCGCCGTCGCCGCGAATGCCTCAGCTGTGGTCGGCGCTTCACCACGTTCGAGCGGGTCGACGAGCTGCCGCTGTGGGTGGTGAAGCGCTCGGGCGACCGGGAACCGTTCGACCGGTCCAAGATCGTGGCCGGGGTCCGGGCGGCGAGCAAGAACCGCCCGGTGAGCGAAGCCGAGATGGAGGCCCTGGCCCAGCGGGTGGAGGACGTGCTGCGGGAGCGGACCACCGAGCCGACCTCCCAGCAGGTCGGCTTGGCCGTCTTGGATCAGCTGAAGGCGCTCGACGGGGTCGCGTACGTGCGCTTTGCCAGTGTCTACAAAGGCTTCGAGGAGCTGGGCGACTTCGAGCGGGAGGTGGGTCTGCTGACCAAGACCACCAAGCCCAAGCAGCGCGGCTGAGGGCGATGGCGGAACTGCTGTCTGGGTGCCCGCGGGTCGCGCTCGCCTTCTACGCCCACCCCGACGACGCCGACGTCGCGTGCGCCGGGACCCTGGCGCGTTGGTCTCGGGCTGGGTGCGCGGTGCACCTGGTGGTCTTCACCAACGGTGGCCGGGGGACGACCGACCCCGACCTGGGGGTGGCCGAGCTGGTGGCGCAGCGGGCACAAGAGGCAGCGGCCGCAGCTGCCGTGGTCGGTCTTGCCAGCCACCAGAACCTGGGCATGGGGGACGGGGACCTCGACAACGACCACCAGCTGCGCGGCGAGCTGGTCAGCTGGGTCCGGCGGCTCCGGCCCGACGCGGTGCTCGGGCACGACCCGACCGCGGTGTACTTCGGCCAGCACTACTTCAGCCACCGCGACCACCGGGAGCTGGGTTGGGCGATGCTCGACGCCCTGTTCCCGGCAGCCGCGTTACCCCATTACCACCCGGACAAGGGGCCGGCTCACCAGGTCCCGGTGGCCTATCTGTCGGGCACGCTGGAGCCCGATGTCTACGTCGACGTGACCGAGACGATCGACGCCAAGGTGGCGGCGGTGTCCTGCCACCGCAGTCAGCTCCCCGAGACTCCCGGTTGGGCCGAGGAGGTCGTGCGCGGGCGGGCCGCCGAGGCGGGCGCTCGGGCTGGCGTGGCCTACGCCGAGGGATTCCGCCGGCTGCAGATCGGGCCCTGAGGAGCGCTCGGACGTGGATCGCTCGGTGGGGCTCGAGCCGGCCATCCTCCACGTGGACATGGACGCCTTCTTCGCCGCGGTCGAGCTGCTCGACCATCCCGAGCTGGCGGGGCGGCCGGTCATCGTCGGGGGGACCGGCCGCCGCGGGGTGGTGGCGTCGTGCACCTACGAGGCCCGGCGCTTCGGCGTGCGCTCGGCGATGCCGATGTTCACGGCGCTGGCGTGCTGCCCGAGCGCGGTGGTGCTGCCCGGGCGCCATGACCGGTACGCGGCGGTGAGCGAGCAGATCCACCAGATCTTCCGCTCGGTCACCCCGCTGGTCGAGCCGGTCGGCCTCGACGAGGCGTTCCTCGACGTCACCGGGGCCCGTCGCCTGCTCGGGTCCCCGCTCGCCATCGCGGGTCAGCTCAAAGAGCGGATCGCAGCCGAGCTGTCCCTCAGCTGCAGCATCGGGATCGGGCGCTCCAAGCTGATCGCCAAGCTCGCATCGGAGCAGGCCAAGCCGACCGTGCGGCCCTCGGGGGTCGCGCCCGGAGCGGGGATCTTGCTGGTCGCGTCGGACGAGGAGCTTGCCTTCCTCCACCCAAAGGCGGTCGAGTCCGTGTGGGGCGTTGGGCCGGTGACCGCCAGTCGCCTCCACCGGCTCGGCCTGCGAACCGTGGGCGACCTGGCTCGGGTAGGCCCCGAGGTGCTGGTTCGAGCGCTGGGGCAGGCTCACGGCACCCACCTGTGGTCGCTGGCGATGGGTATCGACCGGAGCCCGGTACAGGCCGGCCGGCCGAGCAAATCCATCGGGCACGAGGAGACCTTCCCGGCGGACATCGTGGATCTGGGCGAGCTGCGGCGGATCGTGGTGACCCTCGCCGACCGGGTCGCCGGCGCACTGGGCCGCGAGCAGCTGTGCGGACGGACGGTGACGCTCAAGGTTCGTTTCGGCGACTTCACCACCGTGACCCGGTCTCACACCCTCGACCAGGGGATCGACGCCGGCCCGGCCATCGCCTCGGTCGCGGTCGCGCTGTTGGATGGCGTCGAGCTGGTTGCCGGGGTGAGGCTCCTCGGGGTGAGCGTGTCCGGGCTGTCGGCCCCGTCGGCCGCCCGCCAGCTGTCGTTGCCCCTGAGGCAGCCCGGTGCGTCCGATCCGGGGGCTGCCGCCCAGGATGCCTGGGAGCCGGTGGCCCGGGCGCTGGCGTCGATCCGAGCCCGGTTCGGCGGCCGGGCAGTGGTGCCCGGTTCGCGGGTGGCGCCCGACACCGGGGGCCGCTGGGGGCCGACCGCTCCGACCGACATCGGGACCGCCGGGCGGCCACGGTCCGGGGGGCCTTCATCACGCCGACAGGTCGACCGGCCAGACTTCGGCCATGACCAGACGGCCGCCGCCCCGAACGGGCCCGACAGTCGGCCCGCCACCGGCGACGCAGGGTCGGATGGGGTGGCGCGCTGAGCGGGTCGGCCGGCGCGGCCTGGTGGTCCTCGGAGTGGCCGGCCTCGTCGGCGTGGTCCTCGCCGTCCACGGCTACGGCCAGGGCGCGCTCCCCGGAGCCGGGACGACTGGGTTGGTCGGACCGTCTCGGTCCCCGGCCTCCTCGGCGACGCCGGCCGGCCATCGGACCCGGCCGGCCTCGGGGGCGTCTGGCGGCGCGGCCAGGTCCGGTGGGCAGAAGCTGGGACCGACGCTTGCCTCCACCCCCTACGCCGCCTATGCCTTCGAGATCTATCCGGCCACGCCCAGCGCCCAGGCCCGGTTGGCCATGACCGGGTTCCGCGTCCAGGTCACTGCCCACGGTGCGACGATCACGGTGCGGGTGTCGGAGGCCGGGTCTCCAGGCGCCCAGACCAGCACCTACGCCGCTGGCGATCGGGTGTACTTCGTCGAGACGTCCCTCGGCGACGACTCCGGGGACGCCGACTACAACCTGGGCGACGACGGCCTGGTGGTGACCGACGCCACGGGGAGGATCGTCGAGTGACGGCGCGCCCAGGTGGACCGGTCCGGCCCCGGAGCGCCCGAGCGGGGGCCGGTGAACGGACCCGTCCCCGGCCG
>JAJPJD010000028.1 GCA_021324355.1 Actinomycetota bacterium | reverse complement strand
GTGCTCCGCAAGAAGGAGGCCCGAATGCCCACCAACTGGTCCCGGCGCTACAAGAACCACTCCGAGAAGCTCCGCTCCGGCGACATCTACCAGGTGGCCGAGGTGGTCCGGAACCTCTCGATCCGGGACAAGGACAAGGGCCTCTCGGCCGGCGAGAAGCGGATGCTCTCCCGGGCCCGCCAGATCCTGGTGTCCGAGCTCACCTTCGCCCTGGGGGTCGACGAGGCGACTGCCGAGCAGCGGCTCAACGACGCGCTCCCCTGAGCCCCTCGTGGGCCCGGTGGTGGGAATCGTGGTCGCCGGCGGGGCCGGGACCCGGTTCGGGGCGCTGAAGCAGTTCGCCACCCTGTGCGGGCGGGCGGTGGCCGAGCGCGCCGTGGAGGCCACCCGGTCGGTGGCCGACCGGGTGGTGCTGGTGGTGCCGGCCGGCCACCAGGGGCCGGCCTTCGGGGCCGACGCGGTGGTGGCGGGGGGCCCGACCCGGTCAGCGTCGGTGCGAGCCGGCCTGGCGGCGGCCGGAGAGGCCGGGGTGGTGGTGGTCCACGACGCCGCCCGCCCGCTGGCCCGCCCGGCGCTGTTCGCCGCGGTGGTCTCGGCGGTCGAGGCGGGGGCGGCCGGCGCGGTGTGCGGCCTCGAGCTGACCGACACCGTGAAACGGGTCGAGGCGACCGCGGGTGGCGAGCTCACCGTGGTCGAGACCCTGGACCGCCGGGCGCTGGTCACGGTCCAGACACCGCAGGCCTTCCGGCTGGACGCGCTCCGGCGGGCCCATGCCGGCGAGCCCGAGGCGACCGACGACGCGGCGCTGCTCGAGGCGATCGGGTTGGCGGTGCGGGTGGTGCCGGGCGACCCCGAGAACCTGAAGCTCACCACCCCCGCCGACCTGGCCCGGGCCGAGCGGCTGGTGGGGCCCTGAGGTGCGGGTCGGCCAGGGGTTCGACGTCCACCCGTTCTCCGACGACCCGACGCGCCGGCTGGTCCTGGGCGGGGTGGCGGTGCCCTCGGCCCGGGGGCTGGCCGGCCACAGCGACGCCGACGTGGTCGCCCATGCGCTGGCCGACGCGCTGCTGGGCGGGGCGGGCCTCGAGGACCTGGGCGCGCAGTTCCCCGACACCGACCCGGCCACCGCCGGAGCCGACAGCCTGGTGCTGCTCCGCGCGGTGCTCGGCCTGGTCCGCCAGGCCGGCCTGGTCCCGCTGAACGCCGACCTCACGGTGGTGGCCGAGCAGCCGCCGCTCGCCCCCCACCTACCGGCCATGCGGGCCGCCTTGGGCGCGGTCGTGGGGGCCCCGGTGTCGGTGAAGGCCAAGCGAGGGGAGGGCATGGGTGCCCTGGGGCGGGCCGAGGGGATCGCGTGCCTGGCGGTCGCCCTCCTCGCTCCGCTCGAGGGGGCGTGAGCCCCCGCCCCCGGGCCGGTGCCCACCGCCGCCCGGCCCCGGCCATCGCGCCCCGGCGCCGGCCACCGGAGGCCGGCCGGCTCGGCGGGGATCACGTGGAGGGTCGCCGGGCCGTCCTGGAGCTCCTGGCGGTCGGCCGCCGCCGGGTCCGCCGGGTCCTGGTGGCCGAGGGCCAGGAGCCCTCGGCCACCCTGGACCGGATCGAGCGGCTGGCCTCCTTGGCCCGGGTCCCCCTCGAGACCGTGCCCCGGGCCCGGTTGGCCGCGCAAGCCAAGACCGGCGCCCCCCAGGGCGTGGTCGCCCTGGCCGAGCCGTGCCGACCGGTCCCCTTGGCCGACCTGGTCGCTGACGACCCGTTCCTCCTGGTGGTGGCTGGGGTCACCGATCCGCAGAACCTGGGGGCGTTGCTGCGGAGCGCGGCCGGCGCCGGGGTCAACGGGGTGGTCCTGCCCAAGCACCGCGCCGCCCACCTCAGTCCCTCGGCGGTCAAGGTCGCGGCCGGAGCGGTCGAGCACCTGGACTTCGCCCTGGTCGGCGGGGTCCCCTCGGCGCTGGCCGAGCTGGGGGCGGCCGGCCTGCGGACGGTGGGGCTGGCCGCCGAGGCCCCCCAGTCCCTCTACCGCCTGGATCTGGCCTTCGGCGGCCTGGCCCTGGTGGTGGGGGGCGAGGAGACCGGGTTGTCACCTTTGGTCCGCCGACGCTGCGAGGTGGTCGCGGCCATCCCCCAGCACGGAGGCGTGCCGTCGCTCAACGTCGCGGCCGCGGCTGCGGTGGCCTGCTTCGAGGTGGCCCGCCAGCGGGCGGCCGGGCGCCGCTGACCCCCGGTTCGCTCAGCCCTGCCGCTTCAAGCGGCCGGTCCGCTTGGCCCAGCGTTCGGCGGCCGAGAACACCACCAGGGACCCGGGCACCATGACCAGACCGAACACCGCCAGGATGGCCAACGTCCGCAGCTGCCCGCCGAGGCTGGCGCCGCCCAGCATGGCGGCCCGCAGGCCCCGGAGCATGAAGGTGGCCGGGGACAGGTGCGAGGCCGCCTGGAGCCATCCGGGCAGGACGTCGACCCCGTAGTAGACGCCGGAGACCAGCAGCACCAGGGCCTGGACCATGAACGACATCTGCACGCCCCGCTCGGGGTAGAGCATGGGCAGGATCCCGGTCAAGATGCCCAGGCCGACCAGGCTCACGCTGCCCACCGCGACCACCAGGGCCACCTCGAGCCAGTTCACCTGGGCGAAGCGCACGTCGAAGAACGGCAGGGCGCAGGCCATGATCACCGCGGTCCGCACCACCGCGTGGACGACGCCGAAGACCGACATGCCGACCAGGTGCACGGTGCGCGAGACCGGGGTCATGAAGGTGTGCTCGATGGTCCCCTCCCAGCGCTCCCAGGTGATGACCAGGCTCATGTCGTCCAGGACGGCCGACAGGTAGGCCCAGGTGAGAGTGCCGATCAGCAGGAACAGGGTCAGCCGGGGGACGGCCGCCGGCCGCACCAGGCCACCGTGCTCGGCCTGCTTGGCGATGAAGGTGATGGCCAGGGTGTTGACCAGGCCGTAGAGGATCCAGACCAGCTCCCACGCCCAGTAGCGCTTCCACAGGTTGGTCTGGCGCTCGAAGAACGCCCAGCCCAGCGCGACCCGCCGGGGGGCGCGCCGGCGCACCAGCTCCTCAGATCGGGTCATGCTGGCCGACCTCCACGGGTTGGTCCTCCTCCTCGTCTTCCTCGATGCTGCGGCCGGTGTAGGCCATGAACACGTCCTCCAGGTCGACCTGGTCGGGGCGACGGTCGGTCCCGGCCACCTGGGCCCGCAGCTCGGCCGAGGTTCCCTCGGCCACGATGCGCCCGCCGGCCAGGAACGCGAGCCGGTCGCAGAGCAGCTCGGCCTCGTCCATGTCGTGGGTGGTGAGCAGGACGGCCACCCCGTCCCGACGGGCATCGTCGATGAAGCGCTGGACGGTCCGCTTGGACCGCGGGTCGAGGCCGGTCGTCGGCTCGTCGAGGAGCAGGAGCCGGGGCGAGCTGAGGAAGGCCCGGGCCACCGCGACCTTCTGCTGCTGGCCCCGTGACAGCTCGGTCATCGGCTCTGTGGCCTCCCGTTCCAGGCCCAGCCGGGCCAGGAGCTCGGCGCTGCGCCGCCGGACCGCCGGGCCGGCCATGCCGTAGGCGCGGCCGTAGAAGAGGAGGTTCTCCAGTGCCGACATGGCCCGGAAGAACGACGGGTCGGCCGAGACCCGGTTGAGCAGCGGCCGCACCGAGGCCGGGTCCCGCAGGGCATCGCGCCCGAACACCAGGACCTCGCCTTGGTCGGGGAGGATGAGGGTCGACAGGATCCTGATCAGGGTCGATTTCCCCGAGCCGTTGGCCCCGATCACGCCGTAGATCTCACCGGGCTGCACGGTGAAGGAGACCGACTGCACCGCCCGATGGACACGGCGCCGTCCGGAGCTGCTTTGGGCGCGGCCACGACGTTTGAAGTGCTTGGTCACGCCCCGCACGACCAACGGGAGGTCGGCATCAGGGGTCTCATGCGGCCAGGTGGCGGCCGAGTTCACGAAGTTCTCCTCACACAAGTAGCGGACGGGACGGCACGCCGGTCGAGGCGTGCAGGCACGGTCAGGCCGCGGCCGCTCTTGAGCGAGGGATGGCCGCGGACCTAGCGGTGGTGCATGCGTGTCACGAGGGGTCACGCTAGCAGAGCGGTGCTGCGGAGCGATGAGGGCATGGAGGGTGGTCGTCGGCCGGCGCGTTGGGCGTCGCCATCGCATCGTTGATCGGCGAGAGGGCCGGTCACCGACGACCGGCTGGTTGCAGCGGGGCCAACGGCACCAAGGGTGTCAGGCGACCTCATTCACCGGAAGCCACCGGTGAACCAAGGTCTGTGAGCCGGGGAGGTTTCACGCTGCAGGAACGAGCACGCCGCTGCGTTCCCGCTTCGAGGTGGCCGTTCGGCCCTTCAGGATGTCCGAGTGCGCGACGTGCTCGATCTCCGAGATGGTGCTGATGACCGTCGTCGACCGGGCTTCTGGTCGGACCCAGCGGTCGCTTGCGAGTCGGCCACCGCCCGCATCATGGAGCGAAAGACGCGGATGGCTCGCTCGTCGAGCTCCGGCATCGTGAGGCCAGGTGCCACGGTCATCGCGGCCTCACGGGTCATCGCCTCACGAAAGATGGCGTAGCCGAGGTAGGTGGCTGCGGTGAGCAGATGCATGACGAGACCATCGGCATCGGCGGGTAGATAGCCTTCCTGTTTGTCCCGCTGCAGGTCCTCCCAGCTCCGCTCCAACCGAGGGAAGAGTCGGAACTCCTCGCTGTTGGTGATGGCCAGCAGCGCTTCGAGCTTGATGAACGAGCTGTTCTTGAGGGCGAGCTCGAAGACCTTGGCCCGCCGCTCGGCGAACGGCAATCCACGAGTCTGGGCGAAGATCTCCTCACGGTCCCAGGTGAACGTGGAGAACGCAGCGCGCAGCAGTCCCTCGCGTGAGCCGAAGTAGCGATAGATGAGCCCACGGTTCACGCCAGCTTCGTTGGCCACTTCCTGAAGGTTCAACCCGGCCAGGACGCCGTGTCGTTCCACCAGACGTAGGGCGGCGGCCAGCAAGTCGGCCTCGGAGGCCTGCCGGTTCCGCTTGCGCCGGCGACCGCTCGGGCGGCAGGAGCCGTCGGAGCCCGAGTCCGCTTGCCGGGACGCCGCATGGTCGGTTGGCGGGTCAGGCGACCCGCGCTGGGCATTCACGTCGTCCACGTCCGCGCTTCCGGGGGAGGTATTGAACAATTCGCTACATAGGTTACTGACGCAGGTCGCACCGGACCCCGCTCGGTCTCCTGGCCCGGCACAGGCCCCGCCACCTTGACGCATAAGTAGCGCACCGTTAATATTGAAGTATCAAATCGTTACATTCTGCACTGAGCAATCGCGCAAGGAGGGCAGATGGCGGACGGACGCGAGAGCTCAGGAGCGCTCGCCGGTGTGAGGGTGCTGGACGTGTCGTCCGTACTCGCCGCCCCCGTTGCCGCAACGATGCTTGCCGACTTCGGCGCCGAGGTCGTGAAGGTGGAAACGCCAGGCGTTGGGGACTTCGTCCGGCGGGGCGCCACTGGTCCTGGCGGTCGCTCGCTCGAGTGGATCCAAGAAGCGCGCAACAAGCGTTCCATCACGCTCGATCTGCACCATCCTCGAGGACGTGAACTGCTGCGGCAGCTCATCGGTCATTTCGACGTCCTCGTGGTCAACTTCAGACCTCCAACCCTGCATTCGTGGGGATTGGATCCCGAAACGATCCACCGGGCCTTTCCGGACCTCATCGCGCTCTACGTCACGGGATACGGCCTCACCGGCCCGTACCGTGACCGGGGCGCCTTCGACCGAGTGGCGAGCGCGTTCGCCGGACTCACTTACGTGAGCGGCTTCCCTGAGGGCCCGCCAGTCCGGACCGGCTACGCGGTCATCGACTACATGACGGCCTATCTCGGCGCGTTCTCGGTGGTCACCGCGTTGTACCACCGAGATGTGCGAAACGGAGGAGGGCAGGTCATCGACCTCGCGCTCTACGAAGCAGGCTTCCGTGCCAGCGAGGGCGCCCTGCTCCACTACGCCGTCGATGGGACCATTCGTGAGCGAACTGGGAACCGGAACCTCGACGTTGTTCCGGCCAGCGACTTCACCACTGCCGACGGTCGCCGTATCGCGATCCACGCCGGAACGCAGAGTCTCTTCGTGCGTCTCAGCGAACTGATGGGTCGTCCGGAGCTGGTGGAGGACCAGCGTTTCTCGACGCACCGCGCTCGCGTCGACAACCAGGATGAACTGTACGAATTGATCGGCCAGTGGGTTGCCGAGCACCGCTGCGACGACCTGATGACGATGCTCGCCGATGCCGGGATCCCGGGTGCACCAGTAATGAATATCGCCGATATCGTCTCGGACCCCCACTATCGGCATCGAGAGACCTTCATGGCTTGGAAGGACGACGAGTACGGCGACCTGTTGATGGTGAGCCCAATCCCAAAGATGAGTTCAACTCCGGGAAGAGTCCGTTCAGGGGGTCCGCCTCTAGGTGCGCACAACAACGATGTCTATGGGTCGCTTCTTGGGCTCTCGGCACACGAAATCGACGAATTGGCTCAGCTGGGCATCGTCTAGACGCACTTCGACCAGCATTCACAACGTCTCGAGGTCTTTTCGAACCAGAAGGGGAGGGTAGGAACATGCGCAACTACCTGGGTGTGTTAGAGCGTTGATAGATGGGAAATTGCGTTTAGTCGTTGTTCAGGCGAGGCGCGAGGTTCCTAAGGGCTTGTTGGATGCAACGAGATTGGTCAGTCAAATCCTGATGAGTGCAGTGGCGGGCGGGTGATGTTTACAGAGTTCGGGCCAGTGGGGAACTTTTACGAGGCACCGCGATGGCACGAAGGAAGCTGGTGGGTTTCTGACTTCTATGCACACCGGGTGTTGCGAATCGACACGGAGGGTTCGGCCGCGACTGTGGTAGAGGTCGATGGTCAGCCGGGGGGGCTTGGCTGGTTGCCCGACGGGACTCTCCTCGTGGTGTCGATGCGCGACCAGCAGGTAGTCCGCTTGGTCGGTGGACGAGTGACCGAGTATGCCGACCTCGCAGCAGTGTTCAGCGGCTGGGCAAACGACATGTGCGTCACGTCCGCTGGCTACGCGTACGTAAGCAACTTCGGGTTCGACCTCTTCGACCCTCACGCGGTGACAAGTCGAACGTGCGTAGCTGTCGTGGCGCCTGGTGGCGAGGTTCGCATCGCCGCTGAGGACCTAGCGTTTCCGAATGCCTGTGTAGTGGCCCCGAATGGCCATGAGCTCATTGTGAACGAAACTCTGGCCAGTTGCCACACTGCCTTCACGATCGAAGACGATGGCACCCTCTCACGCCGAAGGCTTTGGGCTCGCCTGGGCGACCCTCCCGCCGACCCCGATCATGCATTGGTGGACCTGACATACGGCCCTGACGGCGCCTGTTTCGACCAAATGGGGCACTTATGGGTAGCTGACGCCTTTGGTCACCGGGTGCTGCTGATCGCTGAGGGTGGCGAAGTGCTGCGAGAGCTAAAGATGCCGCACGGCCTCAATGCCTATGCCTGTTGTCTGGGCGGCGCGACTGGCTCAACTCTCCTGGTGGCGGCGGCGCCCGATCACGACGCGACGAAACGCGCCAGTACGACCGAGAGTGTCCTTTTGGTCACCGAGGTGGGATCCGCGATCGCGGCAACCCGGTCTCGTTGTAGGGAGTTCTGAGGACATGCATCGGCCTAATGCAACAGCGACATCTCGAGGCCCCCAATGATCACTGATCAAAATCGTGTGCAAGAAGCGGGGGCGTTCAAGGTGGAGCGGACCTCAACGATGGTTAGGGAACCAGCGCGCCGTGGTCATCGTCAGAGGCGACGGTGAGTAACGCGACCAAACCTATCATTTCGGCTCAGGAGCTCGTTGTCGAGTTTTCACGCGGGCGACGAAGCCGCACCTTGCGAGCGGTCGATGGCGTGACTTTCGACCTACACGCCGGAGAAGTTCTCGGAGTCGTTGGGGAGTCCGGCTCCGGGAAGTCGACACTTGGGAAGGTCCTAGCTGGGTTTCTTAACCCGACAGCGGGTCAGGTGCTCTTCTCGACGACCGATGGCAATCTCGTTCCACGTGTTCAGCGGCGTCCGCGCGGCTTCCGCGACGTCCAGATGATCTTCCAAGAATCCGCCATGGCTCTCAATCCCCGGCTGCCAGTGTGGCGGCTTGTTGGTGAGGGAATGCAGCCGAAGACGTTTACATTCGCACCGAAGCGGCGACAGAGCGTTGTCAACCTTCGAGCGCGTGTATCCATGTATCTCACGCGCGTTGGCCTCTCCGCCACCGCGGTAGCAGACAAGAGGGCGGCAGAGCTCTCCGGCGGTGAGAAGCAGCGAGTCGCCATCGCGCGTGCCTTGGCCGCCTCACCGATAGCCATGGTGTGCGATGAATCAGTTGCCGCGTTGGACGTCTCGGTTCGAGCCGTAATTCTGAACCTGTTTCAGCGGATCAGCCGGGAGTCCGGCATCGCCCTGCTCTTCATCACTCACGACATTTCGGTCGTGGCTCACCTGGCCGATCGAGTCGCTGTTATGTGCGAGGGGAGGGTAGTTGAGTTCGACACCCCAAACCGGATTGTGGAGGACCCACAGCACGAGTACACGCGTCGACTGATCGCCGCTGTTCCATCTTTCGAAGGACGAACCGACGTCCCGGGAAGCCTCGGCTTCGCCGCCGGCCAGGCTGGCGGGTGCGCCGGAACGCCTGCAGATCCGCAGCAACAGATGACCACCACTGGAGGGGAGACGCCGTGAACGGCACCATGAAAAGAGACCAACAAGTAGTGCGCAGGCGAGCGAGTCTGAGCATCGTCGCCATTCTGTCGGCGTTCACCATGATCGTCGGCGGGTCGGCGGGTATCGCCGGGGCTAGTACCTCGAAGGCCCACGCATCCGAAGCGTCGAATTCAACGATAACGATCGGTACATTGAGCCCTCCGGGAACGCTTGATCCGACCACGAGTGACCTGGCTACCGATGTGCCGTATCTCGACGTGATCTATGACACCCTGACTCAGCTCAATCCGAAGACCGGCGCTCTTGAACCGATGTTAGCTACCAGCTGGAAATGGTCAGCCAACAGGCTCCAGCTCGACGTCACATTGCGCCAGGGCGTGGAATTCCAAGATGGGACACCCTTTAACGCTCAAGCCGTCGTCAAGTATTCGCAAGCCTTCATCAAGGCCGGAGACACAGCGGACTGTCTTCAGTACGTCACAAGCGTGACAGCGGTTGGCAACTACCAGGTCATCTACCAGTTGAGCCAGCCCAACGCCGTCTTGCCAAACTCGCTGGCTATGTGGTGCGGCATGATCCCATCACCAACAGCCGTGGCCAGTGAGGGCAGCACCTTCGCTACTCACCCGGTTGGCGCCGGTCCGTACAAGTTTGTCTCCGAAGTTCCAGGGTCGACCTATAACTTTACGGCGTTCTCCGGATACTGGAACAACGCGAAAGTTCCGCGGGTAAAGAATCTCGAATTCAAGGTATTTCAGAGCGACACGTCCCTCGTTACTGCTATCGAGAGCGGTGACGTCAACGTCGCGGGGCAACTCTCGGCGCAAGACGTCAAGGCATTGAAGGCTCAACGCGATCTGAGGGTGGCGGCAGGACCTGGGCCACAGATCGCCTACTTCAATTTCAATTCATCGCGCGTGCCTCTGAACAATCCGAAGGTTCGCCTCGCGTTCAATCTCGCTCTCAACCGCGGAGCGATCGCACAAGCTGTGACCGGTGGCGTAACGGGGCCAGCGACACAGATCATGCCTGTGGGTGTTGTTGGCTATGACAAGGCACTCAACCCCGTCTACCGCTACGATCCTTCGAAGGCTAGGAGGCTCTTGAGGGAGGCCGGCTACAAAAACGGCGTCAACCTGACTTGCTACTATCGCATCGGCCTGGGTTTTGAGATCGCCAACCCCATCATCATTGCCCAGGAAAAGGCAGTGGGAATTAACCTCAGCCTTGTTCCAGCGACGGCGGCGACTATCGGTAGCTACCTTCAGAATAAGGGGCAGCCAGAGTGCCTCGGAGCCAATTGGGGTGGTGATCCGATTCCAGCAGTCGATTACCAAATTCTGTGGAGCAAGTCTTTCTATAACCCGGGTCGCACCGACTATGGCATTGACCCATACTTCAACGAGCTCTACTCGACATATACGACTTCTGGTATTCAGAAGCTTTCGGATGACATCGTCAAGAGCCAACAGACGAACCCCGGTTGCGCCCCCCTGTGGTACGCACCCTTGGTGGACGTGTATCAAAGCGACATAGCCGGATGGGTTAAGAGCCCCTTGGGCAAAGCGAACTGGCGAGGCATGTACTACAAGGGCAGCTAGAGGTCCGCTCAGTGAGATTGTCGCGCATTCCTCGTCCGGGACCATCCCAAGACGAGGCTGATCCGGTCCCGGGCGAGGAACTGCTCAGTATCGAAGGGCTCAAGGTCGCGTTCGATGACGGATCCAGGCGGACCCAGGCTCTCCGTGGTGTCGACTTGAATTTGCATGCCGGCGAGATTCACGGAGTCGCCGGAGAGTCCGGCAGCGGCAAGACGACAGTGGCGCTCACCACCATGGGGCTCCTCCCTCGTGGCACCCACGTCGAGGGTTCAGTTCGATATCGCGGTACTGAGCTCCTGAATATTTCGGAAAGACAATTGCGTCGTTTCAGAGGACGACGTGTTGCGATGATCTTCCAGGAGACTTCGACTGCTCTCAACCCCGTCATGACCGCCGGTCACCAGCTGATGATGGCCGCTCGCACGCATTTGCCCGGCACTCGAGCGGAAGCCCGCGACCGCGTCCGTGCCGCTCTCAGAGATGTGCGCCTTCGGGACACCGAGCGGGTCATGTCCAGCTACCCACACGAGCTCTCGGGAGGAATGTGCCAGCGGATCATGATTGCCATGGCTCTGAGTTGTGGTTCGAGGGTGCTCCTAGCCGACGAGCCAACCACCGCCCTCGACGTTTCAGTGCAGGCCGAGGTGCTTGATCTCGTGAAAGGTCTCGTCGCTTCGCGGCACCTCGGCGTGCTCATGATCTCCCACGACCTCGCCGTCTTGGCGCAGGTGGCTGACAACATAACCGTGATGTACCAGGGAGAGGTCGTAGAGTCTGGGCCGGGCGATGTGGTCCTGCGCCAACCCGCGCACCCTTACACGGTTGGTCTTCTCAGTTGCCTGCCTCGGCTACACGGACGACGAGGAGACCTCCCAGAGCTCCCCCCGGTCGGCGAAGTTACGGAAGGCGGTTGCCAGTACCAACCGCGATGTGCCCTGGCATCTTTGGAGTGCAGGCAGGCACCAAACCTCGCTTCCGTGGCTGACGGCGGCGACCGCCTTGCAAGATGCTGGAAGAGCACCTCGGTGCTCGCTGCGAGCAAACGAGGATCAGGCGGACTTCCGAGGGTCCCGCCTGCTACCAGAGCGACAGAGCCAAGCCTCAACGGGGCGGTGTCCCTGGAAAACGAGTCGAACCCCTAATGGCGAGGATTGTTCTGCATCGCCTGGCGACGTCGATCGTCACAGTCTTCATCACTACGGTACTCGTCTTTGCTCTTCGGTACCTCTTCCCGGGTGGCCCGATACAGGCAATGCTTGGAGGCAGTGGCGCCGGTCAAGTCACAGCGAAACAGCTGGGTGCCATCAAAGCTCGCCTCGGCCTAAACGTTCCCGTACCCGATCAATATTGGCATTGGCTACTGAACGCACTACACGGGAACTTTGGTACCTCGTACTACAGCCAGCAGCCGGTAATGCAGGTCCTCCGGCCTCGGTTTGTACCGTCGCTCGAGTTGATCGTGGGCTCTCTAGGGGTGTCGATTGTGGTCGGCGGCGGGATAGGCGTCCTCGCCGCAATCATGCACCACCGCCGACTTGGGAGGGCCATTGTCCTCGCTACTGGGTTGGGATTGTCGGTCCCAGATTTCTGGCTTGCCACCCTAGCCGCCGGCTTTCTCGGACTGACGTGGCGGATCTTCCCTGCCGTAGGGTACACGCCGATCTCCCAGGGGTTTCTATCGAATATACACAGCATCATTCTGCCCGTCCTTGTTTTGTCGGTCGTGGTGGGCAGTATCCTTGCTCGGCACGTGAGTAGCGCGATGACAGCGGCTCTCAACAGTCCATACATTCGTACTGCATGGGCCATGGGTCTTCCGAGGCGCAAGGTCTATCTGAGCTGTGCGCTGCGCAACGCTGTCGGGCCCGTCATTACGTTTATTCCGCTGGCCTTTGCAGCGCTCGTAGGGGGTACAGTGCCAGTCGAGCACGTGTTCAACATTCCTGGCCTCGGCAGCGAGATTCTGAGTTCTGTCACAAATGAGGACTTTCCGGTCGTGCAAGCCATTGTCCTGATCGTTGGGGTGATCGTCGCCCTGCTCAACTTGGGGGCTGACGTAGCCATGGTCGCAATTGACCCCCGTGTCCGCAGTGCGATCTCTGAGTAACCAGTAGCCGCAGAGGAGCAAACGTGCGCAACAAAGTCGCCTCTTACAGCGCTGCTCCCCTGATTGCGAGTGCGGAAGCTCGCGCGCCGCTTTCCTGGGCGAAGCGGAAGAAGCGTTTAGTGAGGGGTGAAAAGCTAGGTGCGAGCGGGGTTATCGGACTCACCATTGTCTGCCTTTTGTTGATTGTGAGTGTGCTAGCTCGCTGGCTGCCCATCGCCAACCCGCTCGCGCAGAACCTGCACCTGCTCGACGCGCGCCCGTCGGCGAGTCACTGGCTCGGCACTGACTTGGTCGGGCGTGACGTCTTTAGCCGTACCATCTACGGTTGCCAGTCGGCATTTGAAGGGGTTGCCATCGCTGTTGGCGCGATGCTGGCACTAGGGATCCCCTGGGGTCTCGCCGCTGGCCTGTTCGGTGGTGTCGTGGACGAGGTACTTATGCGCGCCGCCGACGCCCTACTTTCTATTCCGCCTCTTATCCTTGCGATCGGCGTTGTTGCCGCTGTCGGGCCATCGATCGTGCATTCCATGCTCACGGTTGGGGTTATCTCGTCGCCGGGTATTGCGCGGCTTCTTCGTTCATCCGTCCTTCCCGTGCGACGAGCGCAGTTCGTGCTCGTCGCTCAGTCTCTAGGGGTCGGACGGACGCGGATCGCGATGCGTCATATCCTGCCCAACGCCATGGCACCTGTCATTGTGCAAACGGTGGCTGCAGCAAGCCAGTTTCTCATTGTTGAGGCCGCTCTTGGCTTTCTTGGGCTCGGTGTCGCGCCTCCTGCTCCGTCATGGGGGCAAGACATGGCCAATGCATACTCGTTTTTCACAGCTAATCCAGCTGCTACCGTCGTGCCAGGACTCGCCATAACCGTCGGCGCGTGGAGTTTGAGCGCCTTCGGTGAAGGGTTACGTCGTGTGCTTGTGCGCGAGTAAGCAGCTATCCGTGGGTGGTGAGGTAAATCCTGATGGTCGCGGTATCTAAAGAACAGATCCGAGTTGCTCTTGCAGCGCGATGTTGAGTTGGGAGTACGCGAGCGCGAGAGGGGATTTCAGTGACATTCCATCACAAGTCAGGTCGCGTTGGTAGGGAGGATGAACGCCCGGGGACAGTGCCATATTTCGACGGCCGATGGGCAACCCGGGGTATGCACCCAGTTGTAGAGGCGGTGGTTGACGCCTGGGGACAGATCAGTGGCGAGGATCTAACTGTGTTCGTTCAGTACCCAGTAGCCGATACGGAGGCGCCTACACCCGTGGTCGTTCTTTGCCACGACCTCGGCGGATCGCATCGTGGGTATGCAGTCCTGGGCAGCTATTTGGCGTCTCACGGCTACGCCGTTTTGCATCCCCAATTCCGCGATGCCTTCGACCTCGTCGCTCCGAACCTCGGACTCACAGGTCTCGATTCGGATAGCTGGCCGAATGACGATCACGCCCGTTCGATGATGCACACGCTGCTCTTCGATCCGGTGCATTGGGTTTCTCGTGTCGAGCGGGTGCACCTGGTGCTCGATAGCCTCGGGGAGCAGCGTCATCTTCCCGTCGCACTGCGCCCAGAAGGAGCGATTGTCGTCGGGCACTCTTTCGGTGCGTACACCGCCCAGCTCCTCGTGGGCACGAGGTTATTCGGCGTCGGTCTCGACGAGGCAGTGTTCACTCACAGGGCGGTCGTCGCAGCTGTCCTGATGTCGCCCCAGGGGAGCGGCAGCCGAGGTCTCACTCCCGATTCCTGGGATGGCGTTCACGCCCCCCTCCTAGTGATCACTGCTACCAACGACTTTGGCGCACTCGGGGAGGGCCTGGCTTGGCGGCGCGAGCCGTACGATCGTGCCCGCTCGACGTGCAAGCATCTGGCTATCGTCCGGGGCGGCAATCACTCTCTCGGAGGGATCGCGCGGTCCGATGCTGCCGCCATCGGCCGAGATGCGAAGGTGCAGCGTGCTCTTTCAGCGCTTGTCACCGCCTTTGCAAACTGTGTGCACGGAGACTCAAGGAGCGCGGACTGGCTCGCGTCAGGCCCATTTGGCGAAATCTTCGATCATGAGGACGCGGCGTTCCAACCATGAGGGTTGAAACGCGGTGGACTTCAAGTACGGGCGCTGCCGGGGGGTATGAGAGTTAAATAGTGCCAGCGGCCGCGGACTCTGGGGTTTTGGCTCACGAGAGATGCGGGATGGCTAAAGCTCACAGAGTGATCTTCCGTCGACGTGCCACTCCCTATCGGCGCCGGTGGGGTGGGAACCTACCCGAAGCGAGCTCGAGCGATTGACCTCAACGGGCTGGCCTTCGACCACGGGCGCGAAATCCGTGCCCAATGACACGGTGATGGCCGATGCCAGGCATTCGGCTATCGAGGACGGTCGGAGAGGGTAGGGAAGGCAGGTGCGGCGGTCTGGCGCGCTAGCGGGTGGTAGCGGTGGCCGGAGGTGCACGCTGCGGTTCCCGAAGGTCGCTGCCGGGGCGGGCATTGCCCGCCCCGGCAGCAGTCGTCGAGCCGGTGGTGGGACTCGAACCCACGACCTGACGATTACAAGTCGCCTGCGCTTCCAGCTGCGCCACACCGGCGTTCTCCCAGGCTACGGCGCCCGGCCGGCAGGGGTTCGCGGTTGCGTGCCCTGCGTTGCATTGGCAGTCTGACCCGGTGGATCGGCCCGAGCAGACGACGCCGGGCGGCGGCGGGCCCGGGCCGAAGGTGGGCCGGGCCCTGGTCGTGGTGGTGGTCGCGGTGGTCCTCGGGGTGCTGGCCCTGCGGGCAACGCCGCAGCGGAGCGCGACCGCCTCGTCGAGCACCGTGCCCACCACGACCACCGTGCCGCGGAGTGTGCCGACCACCACGACCACCGTGCCCCACCATGAGGTGAAGGTGCTGGTGGCCAACGCGTCGACCACCAACCAGGTCGCGGCTGGGTACTCGACCGTCCTCCAGCAGGCCGGCTGGACCGTGCTCGCGCCGGTGACCGCCAAGCCACCCCCCCGCGCCACCAGCTCGGTGTACTACGCCTCCGGCAAGCGGGACGAGGCGCTGGCGGTGGCGGCCGCCTTCGGACTCCCGGCCACGGCCGTGCTCCCGATCAGCTCGGCGACGCCGGTGGCCAATGTCGACGGGGCCGACGTGGTCCTGGTGGTCGGGTCCGACCTGGCCGCGAAGACGCCGCCCAGCACGGTCCCGCCGACCACCACGACCACCGCTGCGAAGACGTCGACCACCACCCACCGCTCGACCGCCGGCTGAGGTGCCTCTGCCGGCACTCCTCGAGCCGCTGCGGGCCCAGGCCGAGTCGGCAGCGGTGCTGGTCGATTTCGACGGGACCCTGGCTCCCATCGTGGAGGACCCCGGCTCGGCGCGCCCGCTGTCCGGGGTGCCCGAGCTGCTCGGGCAGCTGGGCCGCCGCTACGCAGTGGTCGGGGTGATCTCCGGACGGCCAGCCGGCTTCCTCGAGCGGCACCTCGGCCACCCCCCAGGGGTCCGGCTGGTCGGCCTCTACGGCCTGGAGGAGGCCGGCCAGCCGGCCGGCCCGTCGGTCGAGCCGGCCGAGCTGGCCGCGTGGCGGGGGGTCATCTCGACCCTGGTGGCGCGGGCCAGCCGGCAGGCCCCGCCGGGGGTGGTCGTCGAGGACAAGGGGGCCAGCCTCACCCTCCACTTCCGCCAGGCCCCGGAGGCCGAGGCCTGGGCCCGGCAGTTCGCGGCCGGCGCGGCAGACGAGGGCGTGGCGGTGCAGGACGCCCGGATGGCGGTGGAGCTGCGGCCACCGATCGCGACCGACAAGGGGACAGTGGTCCGGGTCCTGGCCGCCGGCTGCTCGGCCGCCTGCTACTTCGGCGACGACCTGGGCGATCTGGTTGCCTTCGAGGCCCTGTCCGCGCTGGCGGCCGCAGGAGCGGCGGTGGCCCGGATCGCGGTGCGCGACCGGGAGAGCCCGCCCGCGCTCGCCGACGCGGCCGATCTGGTGGTGGACGGCCCGTTGGCTGCCTTCGACCTGCTGACCCAGCTGGCCAGCTAGCCGGCCGCCCGGCGCTGGTCCTCGAGCCAGTCGGCGGCGGTCCGCCGGCGCACCAACGCCTCGAGGCGTCGCGCCCGCTCGGCCCGTTCTCCGGCTCCCATGGTCAAGGCCTCTTCGAGCGCGTCGGCGGTCGCGGTGACGTCGAACGGGTTGATGCCGAGGGCCCCTGACCCCAGCTCCTCCCACGCCCCGGCTTGGCGGGAGAGCACCAGGACGCCGTCGCGCCGGTTCACCAACGGACCCTCCTTCGCGACCATGTTCATCCCGTCGCGCACCGGGTTGACCAGCAGGACGTCGTAGGCGGCGAGCCCGGCCAGGGAGCGGTAGTAGTCGTCGGCCGGGTCGTAGAGGATGGGCAGCCACCCGGGCCGTCCGAAACGCTCGTTGATCCGGGCCACCAGGTGCTCGACCTCCGCCCGGTAGCCGAGGTACTCGGCCATCGTCTCGCGCGACGGGTAGGCAAAGGCGGCCATCACCACCTGCTCCCGCCAGCGGGGTCGGGTCTCGAGCAGCTCCTCGTAGGCCAAGAACCCCCGCAGGAGGTTCTTGGACATCTCGATGCGGTCGACCCGCACGATCAGCTTGCGGGTCCCGACCTGCTCGGCCAGGCGCCGGGCGGCGGCGACCGCCGGCGGACTCTCGGCAGCGTCCCGGAGCGCCTCGGGGGACGGTCCGAGGGGGGAGACGAAGGTCGGCGGCGCCGGGGTGCCGGCCGCCTCGGCCAGCTCGGGATCGGCGTACGCCCGGCGGAACGCGTCGGCCCAGCGCTCGGTGTGGAACCCGCAGGCCCCGAAGCCACCCAGGCCCCCCAGCAGCTCCCCGACCGCCTCGGTCGGCAGGACGCCCAGGACCGCCGGCTCGGCGAACGGGGTGTGGCAGAAGTGGACGGTCGACAGGTCGGGCCGCAGCTCGGACAGCATCGAGCCGAGGAGCGAGAGGTGGTAGTCCTGGACCAAGACGGTGGCTCCCGACGCCGCGGCCTCGGCGACCGCGTTGGCGAACGCCCGGTTGTAGCGGCGGTAGCCGGCCCAGGCCTCGTGCCAGTGCCAGTCGAAGCGGGGCCGGCGGGTGAGGTCGAACAGGTGGTGGTGGCACGGCCACAGGGTGCCGTTGGCCACGACGTCGTAGGCCATGGCGTAGTCGGCCGGGTCGATCTCGACCGCGACCACCCGGATCCCGTCGGTGTCCAGCTGGCCTCGCTCGGCCGCCAGCCGGGCGGCCTCCCCCAGGGATGCCGCGACCCAGGTGGTCCCGGTCCCGGCCAGCAGCGGGCGCAGGGTCCCGGCCAGGCCGCCCCCAGGGGCTGAGGCCACCAGGTTCCCGGCGTCGAGCCGGAAGGCCACCGGCCCGCGGTTGGCGACCACCACGACGTCGGTCATTCGGCTCCCGACCGTACCGGGCGGCTGCTGCGGCCGTCCGGCCGTGGCGCGCCAGCGCTGTGCTCTGCCCCGCGCACCGGTCAGCTCAGGCCGGGGGTGCCGGCCCGGCGGAGGGCTGCTCGGAGGACGTCGTCGGCCTGGGGCCGCAGCTCGTCCAGCGGCCGGTTCCGGTGGACCCGTATGCCCAGGTCCACCTGGGCGATCGCCTCGGCACCGAAGGCTCGGGCCACGTCGATGAGGTGGCCGATCTCGACGCCGTAGCCGGGGGCGAACCCGACCTTCTCGAAGACCCAGCGGTGGGCGGCGGTCTCGCCGGCCAGGGGTTGGCGGATCCCGGCCAGCTCGGGGAAGAACAGCTCGAGGACCGGGCGGGCGACCAGCTCGGTGACCCGGCCGCCCCCGGTCGGGCGGCCGAGGTAGGGGCGCTCGTAGTAGCCCTTCACCAGCACCGCCCGCTCGGTGAGCAGCGGCCCGACCAGCTGGGGGACGTAGGCCGAATCGGCGTTCTCCACGTCGGCGTCGAGGAACACCACCACGTCGCCCCGGGACGCCTCCAAGCCGGCGGCCATGGCCGCTCCCTTGTCGCCGCCCGGGCGGCGGTTGACCACGGTCGCCCCGGCGGCACGGGCGATGGCGGCGGTGGCGTCGGCCGAGCCGTCGTCCACCACCACCAGCTCGTCGACCAGGCCAGAGCCATGGGGGCCCAGGTGCCCGAGGACCGCGGCCTCGATGAGGGAACCGATCGTGCGGGCCTCGTCCCGGGCCGGGACGCAGACCGCGACCCGCCGTGCTCCTTTGGCTTCGAGCACGGTGGCCAGGTCGAAGCGGCCGGCGCCGTAGGTCTGGACTGAGGGCACGGTGGCATCTTGACACCCCGAGCCGTCCGCCAAACGTTGACGAGAGCGGGCTCCATCGACCACCATGGGGGCCAATCATCCAGAGCGGCCGAGGGACGGGCCCTGTGACGCCGCGGCAACCAGTGCTCCGCACCAGGTGCCAATGCCCGATCGATGAGGAGGCTCGCATGAGTTTCGTCACTGGCCTGCGGTGCCGTGAGTGCGGTCGCCCCTACCCGGCCGAGGCCCTGCACGTCTGCGACTTCTGCTTCGGCCCGCTCGAGGTGGCCTACGACTACGAGCAGCTCGCGGCCCGCCTGACCCGGGAGCGGATCGCCGCCGGGCCTCGCACGATCTGGCGCTACCGGGACCTGCTGCCGGTGGACGACGCCGCTCCGGTCGATCTGGGGGCCGGGTTCACCCCGCTGGTGCGGGCGGACCGCCTGGCGGCCGAGCTGGGCCTGGGCGAGCTGTGGATCAAGGACGACACCGCCAACCCGACCGGCTCGTTCAAGGACCGGGTGGTCTCGGTGGCCCTGACCAAGGCCCGCCAGCTGGGGTTCAAGGTGGCGGCCTGCGCGTCGACCGGGAACCTTGCCAACTCGGTCGCCGCCCATGCCGCCCGGGCCGGCATGGCCTCGGTGGTGCTGATCCCCGAGGACCTCGAGGAGGCCAAGGTGACCATGACCGCGGTCTACGGCGGGACGGTGGTCGCGGTCAGCGGCAGTTACGACGACGTGAACCGGCTCTGCGCCGAGCTCACCAGCGAGCACCCGTCGTGGGCCTTCGTGAACGTCAACGTCCGCACCTACTACGCCGAGGGGTCCAAGACCCTGGCCTTCGAGGTGGCCGAGCAGCTCGGCTGGCGGGCCCCCGACCACGTGGTGGTGCCCATCGCCTCGGGCAGCCAGCTCACCAAGGTGGCCAAGGGCTTCACCGAGCTGGCCGAGGTCGGGCTGATCGAGCCGGCGGCCCCCCGGATCTCGGGCGCCCAGGCGGCCGGCTGTGCCCCGGTGGCGACCGCCTTTTTGACCGGGGCCGACGCCGTCGCCCCGGTCAAGCCCCGCACCATCGCCAAGTCGCTCTCCATCGGCAACCCGGCCGACGGGTGGTACGCCCTCGAGGCCATCCGGCGCTCCGGCGGCTCGTGCGCCGCGGTGACCGACGAGGAGATCCTGGAGGGGATCAGCCTGCTGGCTCGGACCGAGGGGATCTTCGCCGAGACCGCCGGCGGGGTGACCATCGCCACCCTGGCCAAGCTGGCCGCCTCGGGGCAGGTCCGCTCCGACGAGGTGGTGGTGGCCCTGGTGACCGGCCACGGGCTGAAGACGGTGGAGGCGCTGAGCGGCTCGGTCGGGCCCGCGGTGACCATCGCCCCCAGCCTGTCGGCGTTCGATGCCGCGGTGGGCGAGCTCTCCGGAGAGGGGCAGCCATGAGCGTCACCGTGCGGATCCCCACCCAGCTGCGCACCCTGACTGGTGGCACCGGCGAGGTGGAGGTCGAGGGGGCGACGGTGCGGGAGGTGCTCGAGGCCCTCGACGCCCGCCACCCCGGGTTGGGGGAGCGGCTGTTCGACGAGGACGGCAAGCTCCGGCGGTTCGTCAACGTGTTCCTGGCCGACGAGGACGTCCGGTTCCTCGACGGCCTGGACACCCCGGTGGCCCCAGGCCAGAGCCTCTCGGTGGTCCCGGCAGTGGCCGGGGGCTGAGCCGCAACGGGTTGCGCCGGGCCCTCCGGCGTGGTTGGCTGTTAGCACTCGATAGATCAGAGTGCTAACGACTTGCTACACTGGGGACCGGAAGCCGGCGGCCGAGGGGGCCGACCGGTCGGTCGACCAACGGAGGACACGACCACCATGCCCAAGATGATCGCCTTCGACGAAGATGCCCGGCGGACGCTCGAAGCCGGGATGAACCGGCTGGCCGACGCCGTGCGGGTGACCCTGGGGCCGAAGGGCCGCAACGTGGTCCTGGACAAGAAATGGGGGGCCCCGACCATCACCAACGACGGCGTCTCCATCGCCAAGGAGATCGAGCTCGAGGACCCCTACGAGAAGATCGGGGCCGAGCTGGTGAAGGAGGTGGCCAAGAAGACCGACGACGTCGCCGGTGACGGCACCACCACCGCCACCGTGCTGGCCTGGGCCATGGTCCACGAGGGCCTGCGCAACGTGGCCGCCGGCGCCAACCCGATGTCGCTCAAG
>JAJPJD010000037.1 GCA_021324355.1 Actinomycetota bacterium | reverse complement strand
AGCATGCACCTGGGCGAATTCGTCGGCGCCGCCGGCCGTGTGGTGCAGCGCACCGAGACCACGCGGCGACAACGCGAGGTCTTCAAGGCGCTCGACATCGCCGAGCCGCCGCTCGTTCACGACGTGGACACCCTCGCCCAGCCACGCCGACGCGCCAAGCGGCCCGCCTTGGCACTACGCGTCTGCGACCCTCGTCGTGTCGCGCCTGGTCAACGCCCAAGTCCAGCCGCTGCATGTCCAGGAACGGTCGAACTCGGGTCGTTGGTCGCCTTGGGTTGGCGTCCCAACGCCCCCGGAGGCCGGGGCGGGTAGTGATAGTCGTCGATCATGGGATGGCCCGGGGTGGACAGGCGATGAGAAGCCACCCTGACCGCCTTCACCAGGTCGTCGACCTTTCTTGTCGAGACCCCTGGACGTAGGCTTCGATGATCACGGCGAACAGGGCTGGTCCGATGCGCTGGTGCCGCTCCAGGAGGCTCGGGAAGAAGCTTCCCTCTCTGAGCTTGGGGATCCCGAGTTCCACGTCGCCTGCCGGGGTGGAGAGCAGTCGCAGTCGGTCGCCGTTGCGCTGGGTGCTGCGGCACTCGGTGCGCTCGTAGCGCCACCGGGGTGAACCTCGACGTATCCTGACCGATACGAGCCTCCGGTGACCCTCGCCGAGTCTGACCCATGCGAGCTGCTCGTCCGTTTTGGCCTGGTCGTTCTGTTTGTTCCTCTTTCCTTCTCCTCCACAGGGCTTTGTGCTGGAAGCTGTCGAGCGCAGCCTCGGAGGGGTCAAGGCTAACCATCTTGTCGTAGGCGGACATTGCCTTGTCGGCGACGGCGTCGAAGACCGCCAACCCCGACCCACTCGTCACGGCGCGCCTGAGCGGTCGTGTTCGAGCCCGCGTTGTTGTAGAGGTGCTTCGGCGTCCTCCCCGAACGCCCGGTGACGTGGTGGATGAGCCTGGATCCTGACCGGGGCTTCTCGGTCAGTAACAGGCCATGGGATGCGTCTCGTTGTGCACCGGGAGCAGGGCGTCGATAGCCACCCAGACGGTGTGGACCACGTCGAGGGGGTTCAAACGGACCGGCCTTGCGGTAACCCCTGCACCTGATCCTCCGCCTGGCCTGAGGCGGTCAGTCCCGATAGGAGTAGAAGCCCTGTCCGGACTTGCGCCCGAGCAGTCCCGCCTCGTTCATCCTCAAGAGCAGGGGTGGCGGCGCGAAAAGAGGTTCTTTGAACTCCTCGTAAAGAGACTGGGCGACGGCCCGGACGGTGTCGATGCCGATTAGGTCGGCGAGTGCTAACGGCCCCATCGGATGCGCGCACCCCAGGACCATCCCGGTGTCGATGTCCTCGGCAGAGGCGAAGCCGGACTCAAGCATCCGGACGGCCGAGAGGATGTAGGGAATCAGCAGGGCGTTCACGATGAACCCGGCTCGGTCCCTGGAGTTGATGACCCTCTTACCGAGTTGGCCGCTGACAAAGCCGCGGGCGGCCTCTGCCGTCTCACTGCTCGTCAGCAACGAGCAGACCAGCTCGACAAGCTGGAGCACAGGGACGGGATTAAAGAAGTGGATCCCCACGACCTTCTCGGGGCGGCGAGTCGCCATCGCTAGCTTCATTATCGGGATCGACGACGTGTTGGAGGCGAGGATGGCCTCAGGACTCTCGACGACCCGGTCGAGAGTCCTGAACACCTCAAGCTTCACGTTCTCGACTTCGGGCACTGCTTCGATCACGATTTGGCGGTCGGCCATGGAACCGAGGTCGGTGGTAAAGCGGATCCGCTCCAGGGCTGCCTGGCGATCGTCGTCGGTCAGCTTCCCGGACGAAACCGCCCGAGATAAAGAGCGTTCGATCCGCTGACGACCAGCGATGAGGGCGTCTTCGTCGATCTCGTGTACCGTCACGGTGAGCGAGTTCCGAGCAGCCACCTCGGCGATCCCTGAACCCATAAGCCCGCAGCCAACCACACCGATGCGTTCCATGTCACTCCTTTCGTCTAGCTTCAAGGTCGTCTAGAACCAAGGGGATTTGGGGGACTATCTAGTTGCTAGCTGACCCACCAGGTTGTTTCAAAATCTCCTCATGTAGACGCCACCGATGGCTTCTCCGCGATTGACACAAGCCCTGCAGCCTCCTGGTCGCCACCATTTTTGAGGCTGCTGGGTTCCCGGACTCCAGGTGGCTGCTGACCATGTGGCTGGCCAAGTTGGTCAGTGCCTTGAAGCTTCAGCGCCACCTTGGCGTGAGCTCGAGGAGGAGGAGATGGTCCGCCACGCAGTTGGCCGTGGCCGGCACCGTTCTCCTCTGATGCGCGGAGTGGACGTCGATCAGCGAAGTCTCGCGCACCCTGGTTCGTTGGACACCGAATAACCGAATAGAGGAGGGCCAAGATGGCACTCATGACGGTGGACAACGAAGGGACCAGCGACTTCCGGGCCAACCCTCGGTGGTCGGCCGGCAAGAAGATGGACGTCGTCCTGCGGCTGCTCCGGGGTGAGAAGTTGGAGGAGCTCTCCCGTGAGCTCGGGGTCGAGGCCCACCGGATCGCCGCCTGGCGGGACGGGTTCTTGGAGGGCGGGAAGGCCAGCCTGAAGGGGAAGCGGGCCGTGACCGAAGACGACCGGCGGCTCCGGGAGGCCGAGCGCAAGATCGGCGAGCTCACGCTCGAGAACGAGGTCTGGAAGAAGGTGGCCGAAAAAAGGGGGCTCCAGATGCCGCCGCAGAAGCGGCCCAAGTGAGCGCCGAGATGGAGCTGCCCCTCCTCACCGTGTGCCGGATCACCGGCGCTCCGAGGTCGACCGTCTATCACCGCAGGTCCCGTGGCACAGCCCTGGGCTGTCGCCCTGGCCCGAAGACGGAGATTTCCGACGTCGAGCTGCTCGAGCGGATCCGCCAGGTCATCGCCGAGCGCCCCTTCGCCGGCGGGGGCCACCGCAAGGTCCGGGCCCACCTGCGGAGGAAGCACGGCACTCTGCCGTCTGTCGGTGTACAACCTGACATGTCGTTCCCCGTACGGGTTGATGTGTCGTTGCCGCGTACGGGCTGACGTGTAGGTCGGCGGCTCCCGAATCCACCGATT
>JAJPJD010000059.1 GCA_021324355.1 Actinomycetota bacterium | reverse complement strand
TCGGAGCCCATTTTCACATGGGTGACCTCGTCGGCCAGCATCCAGTCCTCGCAGAACTCGAGGACCGGGTCGCCGGCCTTGTCCCCGAAGTCGCGCATGGTGTTGAACACGTCGATCGCCAGACCCTCGAGTGCCCGGTTCACCCCGGCCAGTCGCAGGAGGGCGTCGGGGTTGCATGCCGCTTGGAACAAGAACGGGGATTCGGCGAACTCGCCGATCTCAGTCCCCATCCACTCGGTGAGCTTCACTGAGATCTCGCAGTGGCGGGCTTCGTCCCAGCACTGACGAGCCATGTCGAGCTTCAGGCCGTAGGGAACCTGGTCGGGGTTGTCGCCCAGGTCGAAGTCGTAACAGGTGCGACCGGCCCCTTCGAGCGCCTGGATCTCCCCAACGAAGATCCCGTGCATGAGGGATCGGGCGGCGTCAGGCGCGTTGGGGGCGTCCGGGACCATGCGCCCGAGGCCTCGGCGGCCGCTCCGGCCGCCGTCGTCCGCCTGCTCGGCGGCGTCACGGCCGTAGGCGCCGGGACCTCCGACGTTGCGGGGGTCGCTCATCCGCTCTTCCATGTTGATCCGGACAAAACGCCGATCCCTGGCCAGATCGTCCACTGTCAGATGCCGCTTCATGCCTTTGCCTCCACGGTTTCGGGGATCTCCTCAGTTCCGATCGATCCCGGTCCGGCGATCCCACCGGCTCGGACCATGATCGCTTCGAGCTCTGCCTGACGGTCGGCAGCCCGCCGAACGTCCTCCTCGTTCTCGATCAGCGACTGGATCAGCATCTCACCGTCCCGCCAGTCCTCGAACTCGTCGTTGAGGGCCAGCTTGAGCGACCTGATGGTCGGCGCGTCGGTGATGGTCGATGTGTTGTTCAGGTGGTAGGTGTACGCCGCGATCTTGTGGGGGATCAGCACCCGGTACACACCGACCAGCTTCTCGAGCGTCTTGTCCTCGCCCTCTGGAGCAGTGAGGGCCTCCATGAACTCGACCATCGCATCATTGGCCGGGAGGGTGAGGCGGTCGGGGTTCATCTCGCGCAGCTCGGGGAGACGCTTGTGCCACAGCTCGGAGTGCCACGCGTGTTTGTAGCAGTGGGTGCCCAAGCGCATCTTCACGTCGAGCTCGGGGACCGTCGCCACCCACCCTCCGAGGGCTTCGAAGAGCCGCATCTCGACCCACTTGTAGTTGCCGTCCCGCCGAGCCGCCTCCTCCACCGAGAACGCTCCGGGAAGCTCCCGACGGTCCCACGGGGCGAACGGGGGGCGGGGCTTCTTCGGGTCGGGCATCGCAGGCATCCCCTTTCCTTGCCAGCGGGTCCGGACGTCGGGCTCCGATAAAAAACTTTATCGGGTGCCGACCGGCCGCGCACGAAGGCCGAGCAACTGCATACTCATGCGGACCGGTTCATGTGAGTAGCCGCCCGATGCCGAGAGAAATCGCTGGCCACCGGGCATGGTGCACCGCCTGCTCGGTTCCGCCGGCCTGGCGGCCACCGCTCAGCGGAAGGAGTCGGGGTCAGTCCCTCGCCGTCGCGGCCACGTAGCGGTCGTCGGGCCCCAAGGGCTCCTGCCACCAGTCCTCGGGCGAGGGGGACCAGTCGGGGTCGGGGTAGATGCAGTCGACCGGGCATGGCTCGATGCACTTGTTGCACCCCGAGCACAGCTCCGGGAGGATGATCACGTCGATGCCGTGGTTGAAGATTGCGCCGAACTGCGGTGGGCAGTGACGGATGCAGGTGTCGCAGTTGATGCACTCGGACATCTCGATCCGCAGTGGCGGGTTCTGCCACTTGGGGTTCCGTGTCCGGGTCGCGATCCGCTCCTTCCGGGTGGAAGCCGCCTGCGTTCCTGGCATGACCTCACGTTACCTGGCCGGCCGCGGGTTGGCTCTTTGCCTGGTTAGAGGGTCTGGTGGCCACCTGGCTGTCGCGCTGAGGTGCAAGGTCCGGGGTTCCGAGCGCCGTGAAGTACCGCACGACCGGGAGCGGAGAGAAGCCTGCCTTCTGGTAGGTGGCACGTGCCGGCCCGTGGCCCGGGTCGCCTCCGGTCTCCACCATGGCCACGGCCATTCCGGCTTGTTCCAGCCGCGCCAGGGCATGATGGGTGAGCGCCGACCCGACCCCGGCGCGTTGTGCGGCCGGGTCGACCGCAAGCATCGCGATCTCGCCCAGCCGCCGAAGCGTGTCGAACCGCAGCGCGGCGAAACCGACGACCCGATCGCCGTCCTCGGCGACCCAGGCTTGGGTGGTGCCATCGGTCAGAACGTCGTGGACCGCCGTGCGCTGGTCGCTTCTCCAGTCCGGGTGGAGCCGCTCGAAGATCGCGGGGCCGAGGACCTGGCGCAACGAGGCGAAGACCGGTTCGAAGGCCCGGAGCGAGAGCTCGGTGGCCGACGTGAGGTCGTCCACCTCGTAGGGTCGGATCCGCAGCACCAACGAAGCCTCGCGCACCAAGGTCCGCCTGGTGCGCGAGGCCCTCAGCGATAGGCGGCCATGGGTCGGAAGACCATGGGCGAGCCGAGCCGGACCGCCCCCTCGGCTGCGAGCCGGTCGATCTCTTCGGTGCTCAGGCCGATCTCGCTCAGCACCTCGGCTGTGTGCTCGCCCACTCCCGGCGGGCGAAGCGTCTCGTGGTGCTGGCTCCGGGAGAAGCGGGCGTAGCGACCGGGAGCGAAGACCCAGGACATGCCGGGCCGCTCCAACCGGTTGAACACCTCCCACTCCTCGTACTGGGGGTCGCGGATCAGCTCGGACATCTTTCGAGCGGGAGCCGCCGGGATCCCGGCTTGGGTGAGCCGCAGGACGAGGTCGTCGCGGCTCATGGCCCCACAGGCGGCGGTGAGCCGCGCAACCAGCTCGGCCTCGTCGGCCGGCGGATCACCCTGCAGGATGCCGGCACGGAGCAGGTCGCCCACGTCGGCCGCCTGGATGCGGACCCACCCGTCGGCGGTCTCGTAGAAGCGGTCGAGCGCTCCGGGTCCCTTGAAGTCGCGGCCGCCCACCGGCGGGTGCGAGCGTGTCGGGGTTCGCACGAGCTCCTCGCTTTGCGCGAAGACGGAGGTTCCGGCGAGCGAGAGCCACACTGCCTGGCCGTTCCCCGAGCGGAGCCGGTGGAACAGCGCCAGCACCGAGCCGAAGGCAGCCAGGGCTGCAGTGGTGACGTCGTTGATGGCGACCGTCATGAGGACTGGCTCGCTGTCGCCGCCCTGCGCGCTCATCATGCCGCTGCGCGCCTGGAGCAGGGGGTCGAAGGCCGGCTCGGCCGAGAATGGGCCCCGATTGCCGAAACCGGTGATCGAGACCGAGATGATGTCCGGCTTGACCGCAGTGAGGCGGTCATAGTCGATGCCCAGCCGTTCCAGGACGCCAGCTCGGTAGTTGTCCACCACCACGTCGGCCGTGCGAACCAGCGCATGGAAGACCTTCTTGCCCTCGGGGGACCGCAGATCGACTGCGACGCCGCGCTGACCGCGGATGTAGGGCATGCCCCGTTCCCGCCAGCTGTCCCCGGCTGGGATCTCCACCTTGACCACGTCGGCCCCCAAGTCGGCCAGGAGGGTCCCGGCATACGGGCCGGCCAGAACGGTCCCCAAGTCGAGCACCCGGAACCCGCTGAGAGGCCCCGGACGCGCCGCCGGCGGGCCGGAGGGAGACGGGCGTCGGGGCCAGTCGACCGGCTCGTCGGCGCCGACCGCAGGCGCTGACCGGCGGAGCTCCCAGGGGGTCGCGACGAGGTTGACCGGGCACCCGGGGATCACGGCGTGACCGTGGGTCGGGTCCTCCAGCTCGACGCGCATGCCGATCGAGGACACCACCGGTGAGTCCATCCAGTCGTCCCGGTCGAGCAAGGGGCCGGTCGGGACGTCGGCCGCTTTGAGCAGTGCGAGCCACTCGTCCCTGGTCTTGCTGGCGAACACCTCCTCGAAGCGTTCGCGAACCCAGGCCCGGTTGCTCGGGAGCAGCATGGCCTCGACGCGACCGCCGATCCGCTCGTCGTTGACCACGTCAGTCAGGCCAAGGACCTCCAGGGCTCGCTCCTGGAATTTCGCAGTGAGAGTCGCCAGGAAGAGCCACTCGCCGTCGGCACAGCGGTATCGGGAGTACATCGGGGCCGGACCACCGGGACCGAAGTTGGCGACGATGTCGGCTGCCTCGGGGTCGATCACCAGCGAGGCGCTCGAGGCGACCATGGCCGCGTGGACGCCCCCGACGGTCACCACCTGACCGTGACCCGATGACGCTCGCTCGATCAGCGCCGCCACGCCGGCTGCGGCCGCCCACGCTGCCTGGAGGTAGAGCACATAGGGGAACACCGGGTCGATCGGACCACCGTCGAAGGAACTCTGGCGCAGGGCGATGCCGGTCATCGCGCTGAGGAGCCCGACCGACTCGGCTCCGCCGGCCCACGGCGTCGCGCCCAGGAAGGGCGGGACGCAAAGGTGCACCAGCGCCGGGTTGGTCCTGTGGGCCTCGGCGAGGTCGACCGCCCCCTCCATCGGTCCATGGCCGCTGGTCACGCAGAGGTCTGCTCCCTCGAGGAGGCCCCCGAGGCGAGCCGATCCAGCCGGGGTTCTCGGGTCGAGGGCCACCGGGATCTTGTTCCGGTTCCACAGCGCGTGCCCGGGTCGGCGACGATCAGGGTCGCCAGCGGGTTCCTCTGGCCGGACCACGTCGGCCCCGTGGTCGGCCAGCAGCATTGCGGCCAGGGGCCCGGCGATCCCCCTCGAGAGGTCGAGGACGCGGATCCCCGACAGCGCGTGCTCAGTCATCTGCCACCCCTCCCTGCTATTTCT
>JAJPJD010000043.1 GCA_021324355.1 Actinomycetota bacterium | reverse complement strand
GCCGGGTTCCGGGCCTACGCCGCCAGCGTGCTGACCAGGATCCCGCTGGAGCAGGTCCGGGCCGAGGGCTACGGCTTTCAGATCGAGATGACCTACCGGGCCAAGGCGGCCGGCGCCTCGATCGTCGAGGTGCCGATCCGCTTCGTGGACCGGGCCCAGGGGCAGTCGAAGATGTCCGGCGCCATCGTGGTGGAGGCGTTCGCGCTGGTCACCTGGTGGGCGCTCCTGCGGGTGCTAGGCCGGCTGCGGTGGGTGGCGGCCGTCGGCCGGCGGCCGCCGGTCCAGGAGGTGCCGGCTCCGCCGCGTTGACGCCGGAGGCCCCGCCGGCCCCCGGACCTGCGATCATGGTGTCGTGGCCGAGAAGGACCGCATCTTGGTGGTCGACGACGAGCCGTACATCACCGACCTGCTCGCGACCGGTTTGGCCTTCGAGGGTTTCGAGGTCGAGGTGGCCGCGACCGGGGCGGAGGCCACCCGCTTGCTCCGGGCCACCCGCCCCGATCTGGTCCTGCTCGACGTGATGCTGCCCGACGGCGAGGGCATCGAGGTCTGCCGCCGCTGGCGGGAGGAAGGCGAGAGCGTCCCGGTGCTGTTCCTCACCGCCCGGGACGCGACCGAGGACAAGGTGGCCGGCCTGGCGGTGGGGGACGACTACGTGACCAAGCCGTTCTCGCTCACCGAGGTGGTTGCCCGCATCGGGGCGGTGCTGCGACGCAGCCAGGCCGATGGGCTCGAGGACCGTCCGCTCAGATTTGCCGACCTGGTGATGGACGTGGAGGCCCGGGAGGTCTGGCGCCAGGGGGTGCCCATCGAGCTCACCGCGACCGAGTTCAACCTGCTGCGCTACCTGCTGGAGAACGCCCGCCGGGTGGTCTCCAAGTACGAGATCCTCGACGAGGTGTGGGGCTACGGCTTCGAGGGCGATCCGAACATCGTGGAGACCTACATCAGCTACCTGCGCAAGAAGATCGACGAGCTCGACCCGCCCCTCATTCACACCGTCCGGCGAGTCGGGTACTCGCTCCGGCTGCCCCGACAATGAGCGGCCGCTGGCAGGGGAGGGGGCCATGAGCCTGCGCCGGCGGCTCACCGTGTCGATGGCCATCGTGCTCGTGGTCGCACTCGCGGTGGCCGACGCGGTGACCTACAGCTCGCTGCGCTCCTTCCTCTACGGCCGGCTGGATGCCCAGCTCGACGGGGCCCAGCTCCAGGCCTACACCTACCTCGCGGTCCGGCGCCCGTTCCTGCAGACCCACGACCGCCGGTTCCCCCACTCGCTCGCCTTCGAGCAGGACCAGCTGGACGCCCGGGTGAGCCCGGACATCTACGTGATGGTGGTCTCGCCCACCGGCAAAGTGATCGTCCCCGAGGACCCGAGCGTCAACCCGGGCCCTCGGCCGCTGGTCCCCCGCTCGGTCCAGCCGGCGCCGTACCCCCGGCTGCACCGGTTCGCGGCCGTCGGCGCCTACCACGCCGAGGCCGACAGTGTGGACGTGGGCAGCGTCGGCCACTCGGGCATCCGCTATCGGGAGTCACTGGTCAGCGTTCCCCAGGGGGTGCTGGTGGTGGCGGCGCCACTCAACCCGACCACCGCCACCTTGTCCTCGCTGCTGCGGATCCAGGTCCTGGCATCCCTGGCGGTGCTGGCGGTGCTGTGCACGGTCGTGCTGGTCACCCTGCGCCGGGGCTTGCGGCCGCTCGAGACGATGGCCGAGACCACCGACGCCATTGCCGCTGGCGACCTCACCCGGCGAGTCACCCTGGGCCGGGCGTCGAGCGAGGTCGCCCGGCTGGGGCGAGCCCTCAACGCGATGCTGGCCCGGATCGAGCAGGCGTTCGCCGAGAAGTCGGCCTCGGAGCGCCGGCTGCGCCAGTTCGTGGCTGACGCGTCGCACGAACTGCGCACCCCCCTCACCTCCATCCGGGGCTACACCGAGCTGTTGCGCAAGGGCGCGTTCGCCGACCAGGAGGGTCGTGACCGGGCACTGCGCCGGGTGGAGCGGGAGGCCAGCCGGATGGGCGTCCTGGTGGACGACCTGCTGCTGCTGGCCCGCCTGGACCAGGGGCGGCCGCTCGAGCAGGTCCCAGTGGACCTGTCCCGAGTGGCGGCCGAAGCAGTGCTCGACGCCCGGGCGGTCGACCCGCAGCGGCCGATCGACCTCCACGTGCCCGGCCCGGTGGTGGTGGCCGGGGACCGCGACCGGCTCCGCCAGGTCGCCCACAACTTGGTCCGCAATGCCCTCGACCACACCCCGCCGGGCACGCCGGTCACCGTGTCGGTGCGAGCCGACGACCGGCGCGGCTACCTCCGAGTCGCCGACCAGGGCCCCGGGCTGAGCGACGAGGGCAAGGCCCGGGCGTTCGACCGGTTCTGGCGGGACGACGCGGCACGCACCGGGGGCGGGAGCGGGCTCGGGCTGTCCATCGTCCGAGCCATCGCCGAGGTGCTCGGCGGTTCGGCCACCGTCGTCTCCGAACCTGGGCAGGGGGCGGTCTTCGAGGTGGACATCCCGCTGGTCGCGCCGGCATCGGAGGCCGGACCCCCGGGCGGCGTCCCCCGGGACGAGGCGGTGGTCACTGCCGGAGCACGAGGGACTCGGCGTCAGCCACCAGGCACCGCAGGACCGCCGCCAGCTTGAGGTCGGTCTCGGCCAGCTCGGCCGCCGGGTCCGAGGCGGCCACGATGCCGGCCCCGGCCCACACCTCGGCCCGCCGGCCGGCCAGGGTGCTCGAGCGCAGCCCGACGACGAAGTCGCCGTCACCGTCGGCGTCGAGCCAGCCGACCGGGCCGGCCCACGGGCCGCGCCGGCCGGGCTCGAGCTCGCCGATGAGGGCCAGGGCGCGCTGGCGGGGGACGCCGCCCACCGCCGGCGTTGGGTGGAGTGCCGCGGCCAGCTCCAGCGCGCTGGGCGGGGCGCCGGCCGCCGGCCGCAGCGTCCCGGCGATGGCGGTCCCGAGGTGGGTCATCGAGGCCAGCGGGACCAGGGACGGGGGTGGCACGTCGAGCTCGAGGCAGCGGGGCTCGAGGACCGAGACGATGTCGGCCACCACCAGCCGGTGTTCCTCGAGCTCCTTGGGGGAGCCCAGGAGCCCGGCGCCGTCGCCGGCGGCCGCCGTGCCGGCCAGCGGGTGGGAGCGCACCTGGCGGGCACGTCGGGAGACCAGCAGCTCGGGCGAGGCACCGACGAAGACCCCGGCCCCCGGGTGGCGGACCAAGAAGGCGGTGGCCGACGGCTCCCGGTTGGCGAGGCGCCCGAGGACGGCGGTGGGGGCGACCGGCCGGCCCAGGTCGACGACCAGCCGCCGGGCCAGGACCACCTTGGCCAGCGCACCGCGGCGGATCTCGGCCCGTGCCCGGGCCACCGCAGCGGCATAGTCGGCCGGGTCCGAGGCCACCAGCCGGGGTGGCGCCCCGGCGGCGCCCTCAGGGTGGGCCAGGCCGGCCAGCACCAGGGCCCGGTCTGGCTCGACCGGGTCTTCTGCGACCACGGTCGCCCACTCGGCCCCAGTCGAGTCCCGGCCGTAGAGGAGGGCCGGGACCACCAGGGCGGCCGGGGCGCCGGGCTCGAAGGGCAGCGACCCCACGGCGACCGGGCCGGTCCCGGGCAGGCCGACCGGGTCGTCGCGCTCGATCGCTGCCAGGGCGCGGCTGACGCCAGCCGCCGCGGCGGGGTCGTGCAGGCCGGCCGGGAGGCCGAGGACAGCCGCCCGACCCTGGCCCGCCACGGTCAGGGAGCACCCGGCGATCAGCACCCCGTGATCCCCGGCGACCGCGATCGGGTCGATGGGGGGTCCGGGTTCCAGTGCCCGGGTGATCGCCTTCACCGGGTCTCCGGCGGCATGCCCCGTCGGGTGGCGGTGATCAGCTGGCTGAGCCCGCCGTCGAGGAGCCGGCGGCCGACCCCGGAGAAGCCGGCTCGTGCGACGAGGGCCCGCAGCTCGGAGGGAGCGGGAAGGTAGGCAGTCGAGCGGGGGAGGTAGCCGTAGGCGGCGCGGTCCGACAGCACCCCACCGATCGCCGGCACGCAGCGGCCGAACCACAGGTCGAAGCCGGCCCGCAGCAGGCGGCCTTCGGGCGCGGCCACCTCGAGCACCGCGAGCCGACCCCCGGGGCGCAGGACCCGGGCGGCCTCTGCCAGCGACCCCTCGAGGTCGGTGAAGTTGCGCAGCGCGAAGCCGCAGACCACCCCGTCGAGCGCCCCGTCGGGCAGAGGGAGGGCGGAGGCGTCCGCTTGCACCGCCGGGAACCCACGGTGGCGGGCGGCCAGCATGCCGCGGGAGAAGTCGGCGCCCAGTGCCCGCAGGCCTGCCCGGCGCGCCATCACCGCGAGGTCGCCGGTGCCGCAGGCGAGGTCGAGCACGCGTGAGCTGGCTGGGAGCCCAAGCGCCCGGACGCAGAGGCGGCGCCACCGCCGGTCCAGGCCGACCGTGATCACCCGGTTGACCAGGTCGTAACGGGGGGCGATGGTGTCGAAGATGGTCCGAACCACCTCGGTCTTGTGGGGCCCGTGGGGGAGGTCGGCCCCTTGGCCCGCCACGGTCATGGCGGCGCCGGGATCGCGCTGCCGGGCGGGCCCAGTCGCTCGGCCCGGGCGGGCCGGTGGTGGCGGTCGGTCAGGGTGCTCACGCGCTCGATCCCTGGGGGGAGGTCTCGGGTTGGGGGTCGTCCCGGTGGCACGTTAGACCACGGGGTGGCGTCCCCTGCCCGGCCCGTCCGGGCCCGGGGTCAGCGGAACCAGATGCGCTGGTAGTGGCGGCTCTCTGGATGGAGCAACAAGGCGACCAGCACCCCGGCGAAGGCCAGGTTGAGGATCTGGCCGAGACTCTGGGAGACCGCGACGAACAGCACCAACTGGGCCAGGACGTACGCGACGGCGGCGCTCAGCGCGACCCAGTAGCCCCACCGGCGCTCGTTGGCGATGCCGTTGGCGCCGACCGCCGCGACCAGCAGCAGCAGCGGGAGGGCGGCCCCGAAGACGATCACCCCGAGCAACGCCAGCGCCGCGTTGAGGTAGCACAGCACCACCGCGGCCTGGAGCGTCTGGGGCTGGCTCTGGTCGAACCACTTGCGGGGAGTCTGGGGCACCTGCCGATTCTGCCAGCCGCGAGGACCGGCCGGTGGATCGCCTACGCTCCGATCGACGAGGGGGGACCGAGACCATGGCATCGCAGGAGCCGGCCGGCCACAACGAGGACCACCACCGCAACGTCTCGGGCGGCGGCCTGCGGGCGGCGGTCTTCGGGATGAGCGACGGCCTGGTCACCAACGTGTCGCTGATCCTCGGGGTGGCTGGCGCCCATCCCGGCGGCCCCTTCGTGCGGCTGGCCGGGGTCGCCGGGCTGGTGGCCGGGGCGTTCTCGATGGCCGCCGGGGAGTTCGTCTCCATGCGGGCCCAAAGCGAGCTCATGCTGCGAGAGCTCGAGGTCGAGCGAGTGGCGCTCAAGCGCTCGCCCACCGACGAGCGCGACGAGCTGGTGGCCATCTACGAGGGCCGGGGGATCCACCGCCAGGTGGCCGAGCAGCTGGTGGACGAGATCATGGCCGACCCGGAACTGGCCCTCGAGACCCATGCCCGAGAGGAGCTGGGCTTTGACCCCCGGGCGATCGGCTCGCCCATCCAGGCGTCGGCGTCCTCGTTCGTCTCCTTCGCCGTAGGGGCGGTGCTGCCGCTGCTGCCATGGCTGGTCGGCTCGGGGACCGCGGCCACGGTGGCTTCGATCGCGATCGGTGGGGTGACCGCGTTGGTGGTCGGGGTCCTGGTGGGGGTGATGACCGGTCGCTCCCGCTGGCGCACCGCGCTGCGCCAGTTGGTGGTGGCGGCCGTGGCAGCCGCCGTCACCTTCGGCATCGGTCGGGCCGTGGGCGTGGGGGTCGGTACCTAACGCGGTGCCCGGTTGGCCCGACGACGGTGGCGCGATGACGACTTCTCGCCGCTCGTCGACCCCTCCACCACCGGCGTGTTCGTGGGATCCGTCGCTTCCTTGAGGATCACCAGCACTGGCAACGTGAGCCGCGACGATGTCTATGGCATCTGGACCACGCCGACGGTCACAGTGTTCGGTGGCTCGAACAACGTGTTCGCGGCGGTGACGACGCCGCTGTTCGTCGCCTAGTTCCCAGGATCAGGGGTCTGGCCGCTGCGCCAGAGGTAGCAGCGGTCGAGGTGGTCGACCGCGAAGCCCAGGGACCGGTAGAGGGCGAGGGCGGGGTCGTTGTCCCGGTCGACGTAGAGCATGCCCACCTCGGCTCGACCGGCCAGCCAGTCCATGCCGGCGATGGCGAGGGCCCGCCCGAACCCGCGCCCCTGGGCGTCGGGGTCCACCGAGATCACGTAGATCTCACCCAGGACCGGCCTGGCTTCCCGATGCACCTTGGTCCAGCACGACCCGGCCAGTCGGCCGCCGACCTCGAGGAGGATGAACCCCTCGGGGTCGAACCATGGCGCCGCCTCCCGTCGGCGAAGGGTGGGCAGGTCCCAGCCACCCTGTTCGGGGTGGGTGGCGAAGGCCCGATTGTTGACCTCGAGCCAGGCCTCCTCGTCCACCCCTGGACGGAAGGACCGCAGCTGCACCTCCGCACCCAGCGCCGGGCGGTCGACACGCAGCGGGAGCGGGGCCCGCAGCTGCAGCAGGTCCCGCTCCACGGCGAAGCCGAGGTCGAGCGGCGCACGGTCGTCGGCCGGCCGGTGTCGGTAGGCCCAGGTTCGGACCTCGCGGATGCCCGATCCGGCGAGCCGCTCGAGGGCGGTCGCGAGCAGGGCGCGCCGGACCTCGATGCGGTCCGGGTCGGTCACCACCTCGATGGTGGCGGTGCCGGCCCGATGGTCGATCTGGGCGTAGCCGTCGACCCGCTCGGCCCGGTGGATGAGGCCCGAGAACCCCTGCCCGTCCTGCCAGGCCAGCATGCTCGGTTCTGCCATGGCTGGGTGGCCGGAGGCCCGGGCCACCCGGACGAGCAGGTCCTCGACGGCGCGCCGGACTTCGTGGTCGCCGGGCGCCAGGTCCTCAACCTGGGTGGACCGAGTGCTGGGGGGCACGTGGGCACCCTAGATGACTCGGATCTCGGTGACCCAAGCCCTGGCCGGGGCGCCGGCTTCGGGTGCACGGCGTCTCGGTGCTCGGGGCGGCCCGCGGTCGTCGGGCCACCGCGGAATCCGGTCTCGACCTGCGGCTGCGGCGCCACCCACGGTGCCTGCGAGCCTCATGCTCGGGTAGGGGCGGGGGTAACGTCCCTCGGGCATGGCGGAGCAGCGGCGGGGCAGCGGCAACCTGCGGGCTCGAGCCGGCGAGGTGGCAGCGCGCCTCGCCCGGACCTACCCGGGCCAGGCCCGCGACCTGTGTGCGCTCAGGTTCGAGACACCCTTCCAGCTCTTGGTCGCGACCATCCTGTCGGCCCAGAGCACCGATGTCCGGGTCAACCTGGTCACCCCCGAGCTGTTTCACCGCTATCCGGACCCGGCATCGCTGGCCGCGGCCGAGCCCGAGGCGCTGGAGGCGATCATCCGCTCGACCGGATTCTTCCGGGCCAAGACCAGGAACCTCATTGGGATGGCGGCCGCGCTCGTCGAGCGGTTCGGCGGAGAGGTCCCGACGGCGTTGGAAGACCTGGTCACCCTGCCGGGGGTCGGCCGCAAGACGGCGAACGTGGTCCGCAGCGTCGCTTTCGACCTGCCCGGCCTGCCGGTGGACACCCACGTCGGCCGGCTGGCCCGGCGGCTCGGCCTCTCTGCGGCGAGCGATCCGGTCAAGGTGGAGGCCGAGGTCTCCGGCCTGCTCGCGCCCGAGCAGCTGGGTGCCTTCAGCCTGCGGCTGATCCTGCACGGCCGAGCGGTGTGCGTGGCCCGACGGCCGCGCTGCGAGCAGTGTGTGCTGGCCGATCTGTGCCCGTCGTCGGCGGTGCCGGGTGGGGCCGGGCATGAGTAGTACTAGAGGTGCTACTTTTTGGGCATGGTGGTGAAACGTTCGGTCTCGCTCGGTGACGAGGTCGCGGCGGCCGTCGAGCAGGCCGCCAAAGAGGACGGCCTCTCGTTCAGTGCGTGGCTGTCCCGGGCGGCCGAGCAGCAGCTTCGGATCCGTCAGGGCTTGCGGGGCGTCGCCTCCTGGGAGGCTGAAGCCGGCTCGCTCAGTGCCGAGGAGATCGCCGCCGGCGAGGACCTGCTGGCTCGGCTGCTCTCGGGGGTCTCGGGCATGGCGTCGAGGGTCCGCCGGCGGTGAGCGTGGGCACCCGGTCGGGCCTGGTCTACGGGGTGGGCGCGCTGCGCGCCGCCGCTCGAGGCGACCGCGCCTTTTGGGCAGTCCACCGGGCGGCCCTGGTGCACGGGATCGTCCCGGTGGTCCCGGTCACGGTCATCGCCGAGGGCTTTCGCACCGAGGCCCGGGGGGATCGGATCCAGGCCTTGCTCGACGGGGCCGAGGTCGAGGTGATGGACCCCTCCCAGGCCCGCCGGGTCGGCGAGCTGGCGGTGAAGGCGGCGACCACCGACCTGGTGGCCGCCAGCGTGGCCGAGACCGCGGCCCGGCGGAACTGCGCGGTGGTGGCGGCCCGGCAGAACGCACTGGTGAGCGCGGCCCGGCTGCTCGGGCACACCCTGGTGCTGCACGCGCTGTGAGCCGGCGGCTCAGCCGCGGGGATCGGTGAGCTTGCGGAGGCGTCGCAGGGCGCCGGTGAGGGCTCGCTCGACCCCGTAGAGCTCGCCGGCGAGCTCCTCGTCGTCGGCCGTCTCGGCCAGGCCGCCGATCCGCCGGGTCAGCTCTTCCAAGGTGGTGGCGATCGAGGAGATCTCCGGACGGGCGGCCACCGCTCGATCATGGCGCAGCCGGACCGCTCGTGCCGCCTCGTAGGACCCCGGAGGCGCCCAGGTAGCCTTGTGGCCCATGGTGCTCCGGCGTCTCGACGTGCGCGGCCTGTCCGACCAGCTCGAGTCGGTCCTGCCGCGCCCGCCGGCGGCGCCGGCAGTGGCCGAGGCAGTGGCGGCGATCCTGGCCGAGGTGCGGCGGGATGGCGATCGGGCGTTGCGCGCCTTGACCGAGCGCTTCGACGGGGTGCGGGTCAAGGGCCTCGCGCTGGGGCAGACCGAGCTCGCGGCCGCCCTCGACCGGGTGGACCCGGAGCTGCGGGCGGCGCTCGAGGTGGCCCACCGGCGGATCGCCGCCTACCACCGGCTGGAGTCGGAGCCGCCCCGGGAGCTGCACACCGACGGGCTCCGGGTGCGCGAGCTGGTCCGGCCGGTTGGCCGGGTGGGGTGCTACGTGCCCGGAGGCCGGGCCCGATACCCCTCGACGGTGCTCATGTGCGCGACGCCGGCCCGTGCCGCCGGGGTGGCGCAGGTCGATCTCTGCGTGCCGCCCGGGCCCGACGGCGAGGTGGACGACGCCACCTTGGCCGCCGCCGCCATCGCGGGGGTCGACCGGGTCTACCGGGTTGGCGGCGCCCAGGCGGTGGCGGCCAGGGCGTACGGCACCGAGACCGTCCGGCCGGTCGAGGTGATCGTCGGACCCGGCAACCGCTACGTGGCCGAGGCGATGCGCCAGGTCTCGGGGGTGGTGGGGATCCCGGCGGCGACCGCCGGTCCGTCGGAGGTGTGTGTGGTCGCCGGGCCGCAGACCCCGGCCGAGCTGGCCGCGATCGACCTCGCCGTGCAGGCGGAGCACGGCCCCGACGGCCTGGCCTGGCTGGTGACCTGGTCGGAGGAGACCCTGGAGGCGGTCGAGCGCGCCCTTGCGGCCATCGTGGCCGCCTCCCCCCGGCGCCAGGAGCTGGCAGCCACCCTGCGCGACGGCGGGTATGGCTGCTTGGTGGAGGGTCCCGAACAGGCGGTGGCGGTGGCCAACGTGGTTGCCCCCGAGCACCTCGAGCTGCTGGTCGACGACGCGGCTGGCCTGGTAGAGCTGGTCCGCTCGGCCGGCGCGGTGTTCGTGGGTCCCCGCTCGCCGGCGTCGCTCGGGGACTACGTCGCCGGGCCGAGCCACGTGCTGCCGACCAACCGCACGGCCCGGTTCGCCTCGGCTCTGGGAGTGGCCGACTTCCGTCGGCGGATCGCGGTGGTCGAGGCGGAGGACGAGGGCCTGGCCCGGCTGGGTCCCTCGGTGGTCGCGCTGGCCCGGGCCGAGGGGCTCGACGCCCACGCCCGATCGATCGAGCTGCGGCGATGAGTCCGCTCGTGGCCCGCCGGGACGACCTGGTGTCCCTGGAGGCCTACCACTCGCCCCAGGTCGACGCCGAGGTCCGGCTGAACACCAACGAGTCCCCCTTCCCGCCGCCGCCCGGGTGGGCGGAGGCATTCGCCGAGGAGATCGCCCGGATCTCCCCCAACCGCTACCCGGACCGAGAGGCCGGGGCGCTCCGCCAGGCCCTGGCCGACCTCCACGGGGTGTCGCCGGCCGAGGTGTTCTGCGCCAACGGCTCGAACGAGGTGCTCCAGTGCCTCCTGCTGGCCTTCGGAGGGCCCGGTCGGCGGGCGGCCACTTTCGAGCCCACCTACAGCCTGCACGGTTTCATCGCCCGGCTGACCGGCACCGAGGTGCACAGCGCGGCGCGCGACCAGCGGTTCGGGATCGACCTCGAGGCGGCGGCGGCCCTGCTGGCTCGGACCCAGCCGGCGATCACGTTCTTGTGCTCCCCGAACAACCCGACGGCCAACACCGACCCACCGGAGCTGGTCGACCAGCTGCTGCGGCTGGCGCCCGGCCTGGTGGTGGTGGACGAGGCCTACGGCCAGTTCGCCCCGGTCCCGGTCACCCGCCGGCCCGGCGACGACGGCCTGGTGGTGGTGCGGACCTTCTCCAAGACCTGGGCCCTGGCCGCGGCCCGGGTCGGCTACCTGCTGGCAGACCCTGAAGTGGTGGCGGCCTGCCAGGCGGTCGCCCTGCCCTACCACCTGTCGGCCTACGCCCAGGCCGCCGGGCTGTGTGCCCTGCGGTTCCGGGCCGAGATGGAGGACCGGGTGGCCCAGCTGGTGGCCGAGCGGGAGCGGCTGGCCGCCGGTCTGGGGGCCCTCGAGGTCGAGGTGTGGCCCTCGCAGGCCAACTTCATCTTGTTCCGGCCCCGGGGCCGCTCGGCCGGCGCGGTCTGGCGGGGGCTCCTCGAGCGCTCGGTCCTGGTGCGGGACGTCTCGACCCGACCGGAGCTGGCGGGCTGCCTGCGGGTCACCGTGGGCACGGCGTCCGAGAACGACCGTTTCCTGGCGGCGTTGGCGGAGTGCCTGGCATGAGCGTGCGACGGGCAACCCGGTCCCGCGCCACCAAGGAGACCTCGGTCGAGGTCGAGGTCGACCTCGACGGCTCGGGGCAGGTCTCGGTAGCCACCGGGCTGCCGTTCTTCGACCACATGCTCGAGCAGCTGGGCCGCCACGGTGGCCTCGACCTGGTGGTGCGGGCTGCGGGCGACCTGGAGGTGGACGCCCACCACAGCGTGGAGGACGTCGGCATCGTGCTCGGGGGCTGTCTGGGCGAGGCCCTGGGCGACCGGGTCGGGGTCCGCCGCTTCGCCAACACGCTGGTCCCGCTGGACGAGGCCCTGGTGGAGGTCGCGCTCGACCTCTCGGGCCGGCCCTACCTCGCCTACGACGTCCCCTTCGCTCCCGACACGCCCCCTCTGGGCTCGCCGCCGTTCGACCCCCAACTGGCCGAGGAGTTCTGGCGGGCCCTGGTCGGCGGGGCCGGGATGACCCTGCACGTCGGGCTGCGCCACGGCCGGAACACCCACCACATTCTGGAGGCGTCGTTCAAGGCGGTGGCCAGGGCCCTGCGGGACGCGGCACGGGTGGAGGGCGAGGGGATCCCCTCCACCAAGGGCAGGCTGTGACCGCTCGGCGCCCCGAGATCGCGGTCTTGGACTACGGGATCGGCAACCTCGCGTCGGCCCAGCGCGCCCTCATCCACCTTGGCGCCCCGGCCCGGCTGGTGACCGACCCGGCCGAGGTGCGGGCGCCGGCCGGGGTGGTGCTGCCGGGGGTCGGGGCGTTCGGGCGGTGCGCCCGGGCGCTCGAGGCGAGCGGGCTCGGGATCCTGGCCCGCCGGGCGATCGACGACGGCGTGCCCTTCCTCGGCATCTGCGTCGGCCTCCAGTTGCTCTACCAGGGCTCCGAGGAGGCACCGGGGGTGGCCGGGCTGGGGGTCCTGGCCGGGACGGTCGGCCGGCTGCCGGCCGGGGTGAAGTGCCCCCAGATCCAGTGGAACCGGCTGCACCGCCGGGGGGAGGGGCCGGCCCGGCTGCTGGCCGGGCTGCCCGAGGACCCCTGGATGTACTTCGTCCACTCCTACGCCCCGCCGCTCGGGCCCGAGACCGTCGCCACCTGCGACTACGGCGGGCCGGTGGCTGCCGCGGTGGAGCGGGGCAGCGTCTTTGGGACCCAGTTCCACCCGGAGAAGTCCGGCGCCATGGGACTCGCGGTCCTGGCCAACTTCGTGCAGGCAACCGGCGTCGAGCGGTGATGCGGCTGTACTGCGCGATCGACGTGCGGGGCGGCCAAGCGGTCCGCCTGGTCCAGGGCGACTTCGGCCGGGAGCGCCGCTACGGCGACCCGGTGGCGCTGGCCCGCCGCTTCGTGCGGGAGGGAGCGGACCACCTCCACGTGGTCGACCTGGACGCGGCAGCGACCGGGGCTCCGGCCAACCGGGCGGTGGTGTCGGCGATCATCGAGCAGGCCGGGGTCCCGGTGCAGGTGAGCGGGGGGGTGCGGACCGAAGACGACGTGGCCGCGCTGATCGGCCTGGGGGCTGCTCGGGTGGTCCTCGGGACCGCCGCGCTCCGCCGGCCCGAGGTCCTGTGCTCGGCAGCCGAGCGGTTCCCGGGGATGGTCGCGCTCGCCCTCGACCACCGGCGCCGACCCGACGGCGCGCTCGAGCCCGCCGTGTCCGGGTGGCTGGAGCCATCGGGCACCACCGTCGCCGACCAGCTGGCCCGGTGGCGGGAGGTGCCGCTCGGGGCGGTGGTGGCGACCGCCATCGAGCGGGACGGGACCGGCACCGGCCCCGACGTGGCCGCGGTCCGCCAAGTGCTCGAGGCCAGTGCGTTCCCGGTGGTGGCCTCCGGCGGGGTCGGCACCCTCGAGCACCTCCGGTCGCTGGCGGCGGTGCGCTCGGCCGACGGGCGCGGCCTGGAGGGCGTCGTGGTCGGGACCGCCCTGGTCAACGGG
>JAJPJD010000017.1 GCA_021324355.1 Actinomycetota bacterium | reverse complement strand
GTGGGTGATACTCGGGTAGACACGGGTGTGGGTCCTCCTTCGTGAGTTGGTTGCTCTTGAAGGAACCTACGCCCGTCGTCCATTTACACCAGGGACGGTCCGCCACCAGCGGCAGATCAACGCAATTCAGCGGCCGATTGCGGCAAGAGTCAGACCCGTTCGGACGTTTCTCGACGGGTGGCCTGCTTGCGCTGGTGGTGGGCGGCAAGGGAGACCACAAACAGATCGCGGCGGTGCAACTCCATGGCTAGCCTTCCTAGCTCAAGGGGTCCTCATGGTGATCAAGACCGACACCGAGAAGAGCCTCATGGCTCGAGCCGCGCGAGCTTGCCACAGCGACCTCAAGAGGGTCTGTCGACATGGCAAAGGGCCGGTCGTCCGTCTTTCGGCGACGCTGCTGTTGGTGCTCTTGATCGACCTCTCGATGCCCGTGAGCAGCGCTGCAGTGACAGACTCAGCAACTGTCACTATCCCGGAAGTTGGCTGCCTCAGCACGTCAGCAGTGATCGGAGGCTCCGTTAGCCCGACGGTGCCGGTTCGCAAACGCATAACGGTGGACCGAGCTGACGCTGTCGTGCTTGCCAGGCTAGCGCTTTACGTAAGCGCTGCCGTGGGGCCGAATAACACCGTTGTTCCGGGTCTAAGCGTCCTGGCCCCCCGTGGTTGGCACTGCTCCGGTGCCGAGGGCGCCGATGGCAACGCCAGCTTGACCATCGTCCCTATGGCTCAGTGGTGCACCTCGCGCGTCAACGGGCGCTGTGACCAGGCCTCAGACGTTCCTCCCATCCGGCCCCAAAGCGTCTTGGTTCATTTGCTTGACCTCGGCAATATGGTGAGCAGCCTTTGTGCTTGGAGATACTTCGCGAAGAGCTTTTGCCCGATTGCGCCGGCGCGGGTCACCCAATCGCTTACCCGGGCGAATCCGTAAAGGTCATCGGCCAATGGCGAATCGGGTATGAAGATCCACCCGGGGTCCACGGGCACGGGCCGGCTTCAGGGGGCTGGAACTCAGACAGTGGCGTCGTCGTCTTTGTGCCACCCCCGCCGTCGTACAAAGTTGACGGCAAGACCTACAAGGCCGCCCCACCAGGTAGCCCGGACTATTTCTGGTATGGCGTTGCTTACCAGGGAGATTGCACCTTGCCGGCCCGGGATCATATCTGGTGCTCAGCCATCTTGAACGATGTGCTGGCGGACGCTACCAAGTAGTGCGAGCCCGCTCCGAGTCGGCCCATGAGGCTGGCACTCCGAGTACCAGGGCCGCTCCACTGCTCTGGCCCATCCCGAGTTGACATAGAGGGTGCCCTCCCTCAGGCCCTGGCCCACCTAGTTCGACCCGATCAGGGAGGCAGCGCAATCACGGCACGTGCACAAAAGCCCAGCTGGTGGCGAGGGAACGGGCAAGAATCCCACTGACCGAGCGAAGCTCGGCTGGAAGTGGTCGATCCTTACCGATCGACACGGGACCTCGATCGGGCTGGCCGTCGACGGGCCCAATCGCAACGGTCGTGCTCGCCCCCACCCTCGATGACGTCAAGACCAAGGGGCTTCTCGGGGACATCGGGACCGTCTGGCTGACCGGGGCTACGATTCCGACGTCACTTGAGAGTCCCTCGCCGAGTTCGCCATCACCGACGACGTCGTCGCCAAGAAGCGCAAGCGCGCTGCCGGCGAGCCCAAGCGTGTCACCAGCCGATGGGGCTCCGTTGGCCAGTCGAGGGCACCAGCTCTGGCTTTCCAACTTCGATCAGCTGCGTCGCAACACGGACCGTAGGACCGTCCATCGCCTCACCCAGTTCGCCCTGGCGGTCGTGTTCCTTCGTTCCGCCAAACTCATCGATTGGCGCAATCAGTGGTCTCCCGGATGTGTGCCTATCCGCTGAGCCTCTTACTCGGAACAGAGATCCAAGGGTTCCAACCTGGCGAGGTAGCGCTGTTGGAGGGCAGTCTGCTGCGCTGGTGACCAGTCCGAGTCGCGATCATCGAGATAGGCCTCGAGCTGGACGAGGAGCCGGTGCCAGCCGGCGGCGTTACGCGAGACGATGACCGCTGGCCGCTCGCCGAGCGACCGTGCTCGCAGCTGCACGAATGTCCGCTTCGCTCATGACGTGGGTCAGCCTGAGGATGCTCCCCTCGACCCTGGCGCTCAACATCCAGGTGACTTGGGCGTCTGGATTGGTCGCCTCCCAGAAGGTGTGCACGAACCGCGTTGGTGGATCGACCTCGAGGACGTGATCCACCACGTGCATCCCGTTGCGATGACTGACGACGTACTCCCCGCCGGGGCGTAGGTCGAGCTGGGGCCGGTTCCCGGTCCACCGCTCGATCTCGATGGGGTCGGTGATCGCGTCCCACACCCGACGTTGGGCCTGGTTGAGCAGGCATTCATACCGGAACAGGAACCGCTGGCCCTGCCGTTCGACCGTGCCGTCCTCCATTGCTCTCCTCTTCGTGCCGGCGTCGCGCCTGCCAAGCCTTCCACAACTCGGTGGCTTTCGATCGAGGGTCAAGCCGAGGCTCACGAGGGAGACCGAAGGAGCTGCGGCAGAACCACGAGCGAGGGCGCCGGTCACTCCCCCTGGTAGGTCCGTAGCCGAGGCCCGAACCTGGAGTCTCGTGGCCGAACAGCCCAAGGGCCCTGGCCAGGCATGGAATACTCCCCCGATGATCGTTTGGAGCCCCGGGAGCAGTTGCATATGAAGCTCGACCTTGCCAGCGTTTGGGAGCGAGTCGCGCAGGTCGTTCCTGATGTCGACGCCGTTGTCATGGGCTCGGCCCGCCTCTCGTGGGCTGAGTTCGACGACCGGGCGGCACGTTTCGCCGGTGCACTCGACGCTCACGGCGTTCGACCCGGCTCCAAGGTCGCCCTCTACCTCTTCAACTCGCCGGAGTACCTCATCGCGCACTACGGCGCGTTCAAGCACGACTGCATACCGATCAACGTGAACTATCGGTACCTCGACGAGGAACTGCGCTACCTGATCGAGAACAGTGACAGCGAGGTGGTGGTGTTCCACACCTCGCTCGCCTCGAGAGTGGCCGCGGTGCGCGATCGACTACCGGCCGTCACAACATGGTTCTCGGTGGACGCTGGTGGTGATCGCCCTGACTTCGCCGAAGACCTGGCCGAGGTGCTCGAGCACGCAGCTCCACAGCCGAGGAGGGATCGTCCCCACCCCCCGCACTACATGCTCTACACCGGCGGGACGACCGGGATGCCCAAGGGAGTGCTGTACGACCAGCACGACTTCGTCGCCGGCCTCTACCAGCAGTTCGCCGTGGTGGATTGGGGAGCTCCGATCCCCAGCTCCTTGGAACAAGTCCAGCCGTTCGTCCGGGCGGTGCGCGAACGCACGCAGCTTGTCTCGGTTCCTTGCTGCCCGCTCATGCACGGGACCGGGATGTGGGTAGGGGTGATGCCAGCCCACTTGACTGGCGGGACTGTGGTGCTGCTGGAGGGCCGGTCCTTCAACGCCGACGAGCTGATCGCGACGATCGAGCGCGAAGGGGTCACTCGGGTGGTGATCGTGGGCGACGCCTTTGCCCGTCCACTGCTGCGGGCCCTGGAGGCGGCCGACGCGGCGGGCCGGCTTCCCGATCTCTCCAGTGTGGGCCAGGTCATCTCTTCGGGTGCGATGTGGAGTGCCGAGGTCAAGGACGGGATGCGTCGCTTCCTGCCCGATGCCACCCTGATCGACGCGCTGGGCTCAACCGAGGGGGGCGGGTACGCCACCCAGGTGGCCGGCTCGGGCGCCGCTGGCCGCACCGCTCGATTCGTCCCGGCCCCCGACACCCTCCTGGTCGACGAGTCCGGCGTCCCGCTGCCGCCCGACGTTCCCGGTCCCGGCCTGCTGGCCAGCCGCACAGCAGCTCGGGGGTACTACAAGGACGACGAGAAGACCGCCCGAACCTTCGCCGAGATCGACGGGCGGTGGTATGTGATCACCGGTGACTGGGCCAGCCGGGAGCCTGACGGCACCATCGTGCTCCATGGCCGGGGGTCCAACTGCATCAACACCGGTGGCGAGAAGGTGTACCCCGAGGAGGTCGAAGAGGCGCTGAAGCGGCACCCCGACATCGAGGACTGCCTGGTGGTGGGCGTGCCCGATGAGCGCTTCGGCGAGCGGGTGGTGGCGGTGGCCGAGCGCCGTCCGGGGTCGGAGCCAACCGAAGAGGAGCTCCGGGAGTTCCTGCGTGGCGAGCTCTCCGGGTACAAGATCCCCAAGCAAGTCGTGGTGGTTGATGCCGTTCGTCGAGCGCCGAACGGCAAGGCCGACTACGGCTGGGCCAAGGACGTCGTGCTCGGGGCCGGCTCACCGGCCGGCTGAGGGCGCTCGGGTCAAGCCCGGGGATCCAGCTAGACGAAGAGCGCCTTGACCTCCAAGAACTCCTCGAGCCCGTAGCGGCCGTGCTCACGTCCGAGCCCGGACTGCTTGTAGCCGCCGAACGGCGCACCAGGCCCACCCCGGCCCCGGTTGACCCGGACCTGGCCGGCCCTGATCCTCCGGGCTACTCGTTGGGCCCGTTCCGGGCTGCCTGAGACCGCCGCCGCCAGCCCGTAGACGGTGCCGTTGGCGATCTCGACCGCCTCGTCCTCGGAGTCGTAGGGGATGATGACCAGGACCGGGCCGAAGATCTCCTCCTGGGCGATCGTCATGTCTGGGCTGACCCGGGAGAAGACGGTGGGGCGGACGAAGAAGCCGTGCTCCAGTCCCTCGGGGGCCTCGGGGCCGCCGGTGAGCAGCAGCGCTCCCTCGGCGATCCCCTGGTTGATGTAGCCGCGGACCCGCTCTCGCTGCGCGGCCGACACCAGCGGGCCCAACCGGGTGCCGTCGGCGAAGGGATCGCCCACCGTGAAGCGCTCCGCGCTCTGGCGGGCGATCTCCTCCACCTCGGCCAGTCGAGCGCTCGGGACGAGCATCCGGGTCAGCGCGCTGCAGGTCTGTCCGGAGTTGGCGAAGGCCGACGCGACCCCGTCGGCGACCGCGCTGGGTAGGTCCGCGTCGTCCAGGATCACGTTGGGGGACTTCCCGCCCAGCTCGAGGGCAACTCGCTTGACCGACTGGGACGCCAGCTCGGCCACCCGCTTGCCGGCCCGAGTCGAGCCGGTGAAAGAGACCATGTCGACGTCGGGGTGACGGGCCAGCGCCTCGCCGACCACCGGCCCGACTCCGGTGACCAGGTTGAACGCGCCGGGAGCAAAGCCGACTTCGTCGAAGATCTCGGCCAGCACGAACGCGTTGATCGGGGCGACCTCGGAGGGCTTGAGCACCACGGTGCACCCGGCGGCCAGGGCATAGGCGACTTTTGCCCCGATCTGGTTGAGCGGGTAGTTCCAAGGGGTGATGGCGCCGACGACGCCAATCGGTTCTTTGACCACCAACCCGCCCGAGCTGGTGTCTTCGAACTCGAACTGCTCGAGGACCTCGGCCGCGGTCGCGAACGCCCGGATGCCCAGTCCGACCTGGACCGCAGCCGCCAGCGGCCTGGGCATCCCGATCTCGTGCGCCTCGATGTCGGCGATCTCGTCCCGGCGGGCCTCGAGGGCGTCGGCAACTCGGCGGAGCTGCTTGCTTCGTTCGGCCGGGGGTTCTTCGGACCAGCCCGCAAAGGCGCGTCGGGCGGCTGAGACCGCCCGGTCGATGTCCTCCTCGGTCCCTTCTGGAATCGTGGCGAGCACCGCTTCGGTGGTGGAATCGATCACCTCCAAGCGTCCGGTGCCCACCGGATCGACCCAGGAGCCGTCGATGTAGAGCCGGGTGTAGTCGGTCACGGGTCCTCCCCTCCCGCCGGCGGATCTGGGGCGTCGCCGCCAGCCTTGTCCGACGGTAGCAGCGGGCCGGCGGGAGCTCCGGGCCGCACGATCTATGGTTGCGAGACGTCGCTTGGCCACTGCCCGAGCGCTGGAGCGAGGACGATGCCGAACCCTCAGACCAGGAGCCGCTTCGTCGACCCGGCGATCCAGGAGTACGCCTCTGCCCACTCGAGCGGGCCCGACGAGCACCAGCTCTGGCTGCAGGCCGAGACCCGGGAGCGCACCGGCAGGGCGGCCGGGATGCAGATCGGCACCGATCAGGCGGTGCTCATGGAGCTGATCGTCCGGGCCATGGGAGCCCGGCGGGCGCTCGAGATCGGGACCTTTACCGGGTACTCGGCGCTGGCGGTAGCCCGTGGCCTCGGTCCCGGTGGCCGACTGCTCTGCTGCGACGTGAGCGAGGAGTGGACCTCGATCGCGCGCCAGGCGTGGGAGGCGGCCGGCGTGGCCGACCGTATCGAGCTGCGCCTGGGGCCGGCGCTCCGTACCCTCGAGGCCCTCGAGGGTGCCGAGCAGTTCGACTTCGCGTTCATCGACGCCGACAAGGAGAACTACCCCGCCTACTACGAGGCAGTGGTCCCCCGGCTGCGGCTCGGGGGCCTGGTCCTGCTGGACAACGTCCTGCAGGACGGCCGGGTCATCGACCCCTCGGCCACCGACCCCAGCGTGGTGGCAATCCGCCGGACCAACGACGCGATCTGCCAGGATCGGCGGGTCCGCGTCGTGCTGCTGCCGATCGGCGACGGCGTGAGCGTGGTGCAGAAGGTGGCCGAGGGCTGATCCCGTTCGTCTGGGCTCAGCCAGCGGGGCCGGCACGACCCGGATCCCGCTCCAGCAGAAGACCGGCCTCTCAGCTGGGCCGGCGCTCTCCCTGACAGCATCTCGCCCGTCGGTCGGGCCACCCAGTCGACCTTGGGACATCGGCCGGAGCCGATAGATTCGCCGGTTGGGACTCGTCGGGTGAGGGACGGCGCGCTGGCACCTTCGGCACATCAAAGACCCCTTGGGTGGCGGCGTGCCGGCCGACCAGCCCCGGTGGCCCGCCGGGCCGCGTCGGTGGTCCGACCGGTGGTCCTCCTCGCCATGGCCGTCGGGCTCGTCGCGTGCAGCGCGCCCGCGGTGCACCACGCGGCCAAACGGCGGAGCGGCAGTCCGAGCACGCCAGCGACCAAGCACCAGCGGGTGCGCACCTGGCTGGGCCCCGACGGGGTCGAGTCCAGCGCGATCATCGCCGAGAACCGCAAGCCCGGCACCTCGTCCTGGCAGATCACCTCGGAGGGGCCCGGGTTCGTCGAGGGGTTCGCCGACCACAACTACGCGCAGCAGGGCGATCTGGTCGGCCTGTACGTCTCCACCGACCATCCTAGTTTCCAGGTCATCGCGTATCGCATGGGTTGGTACCAAGGCCTGGGCGGGCGCGAGGTGTGGCACTCGGCCGTCGTCCCCGGCGTCGACCAGCCGCCCTGCCCGGTGCAGCCGACGACCAACATGGTGAGCTGCGACAACTGGACCGAGTCGCTCACCATGCGGATCACCTCGGCCTTCTTTCCGGGCGATTACCTGCTCAAGCTGGTGGCCGGGGACAACTCGGCCTACATCCCGCTCACCATCTGGCAGCCCACCAGCACGGCCACGTACCTGGTCATGAACCGCTCGCTGGTCGAGCAGGGCTGGAACGACTTCGGTGGCTACGACTTCTACCAAGGCATGGGGCCGTGCATCCTCGACCACGACACCTACCCGCCCTGCAACCGGGCCCGAGTGGTGTCCTTCGACCGGCCATACTCCGGTGACGGCGCATCGGACTTCCTCACCAACGAGTACCCGATGGTGGCCTTCATGGAGCAGCACGGCCTGGACGTCACCTACTGCACGGACATCTGCATCTCGGAGCACCCGAGCTTCTTGGAGCAGCACAAGGCCCTGATCGCCCTGGACCACGACGAGACCTGGACCAACTCCGAGCGGGAGGCAGTCCTCGATGCAGCCAACGCCGGGGTGAACGTGGCCTTCTTCGGAGCGGCCACCTTCGTACGCCACGCCCGTCTCCAGCCCTCGCCGCTTGGCAACGACCGCGAAGAAGTCGACTACCGCAACGCGAGCGAGGACCCCCTCAGCAACGGCGGCAACCCCCTCGAGGTGACTGGCAACACCTGGGCGTCTCCGCCGACGGATTGGGACGCGGAGACCTTTCTCGGTCAGATCTACAGCGGCTACCTGGTCCCTGGTGCCCCCAACGCGCCGATGGTCGTCTACGACGCCCAGTCATGGCTGTTCGCCGGCACCGGGCTCAGCGACGGCAGCGTGATCCCCTCGGTGATCAACTCCGACATCGACCACCTCGACCCGAGCGGACCGTTCCCCCAGAACCTCCAGGTGCTCGCCCACTCGCCGATCCCGTTGTCGGAGGCGTACACGAACCAGGGCTCCTGGGGCGGCTACACCTACTCCGACGCCACGTACTACACGGTGGGGGGCAACGGCGCCGGGGTGTTCGACAGCGGCGACAACATCTGGGTGGCCACGCTCCAGCCCTGTGCACCCTCGGCGCCGGGGTGCCCGGCCCCGATCATGCGGCGGCTGACCGGGAACGTGCTGCGCCTCTTCGGCCAGGGGCCGGCTGGCCAGCTGGAGCCGTCCCAGCCGAACTGGTCGAGCGTGACGCCGCCGGGCTCCTAAGCATCGCTCACCCGGTGGTGCGCGAGGTCCCGAACATCTCGTCAACGGTGACCGGGTCCAGGCCGCGCTGGGCCATGATCGCCTGGATCTGCCCGAAGACCGACAGGATCGGGGTGTGGTTGAGATGCCCGAGCATGATGGTTCCCGGGCGCAGCCACTGCTCGGCCAGCGACACGATCTGCTCGGGGGTCTCCACGGTCGCGTCGCCGAAGGTGCCGTTCCACATGAGGACCTTGGTGTAGCCGAGGTCTCCGGCGACCGACAGGACCCGGGCGTTGTAGTTGCCGTAAGGGGGGCGAAAGTACGGGCGGGCGGTGACGCCGAAGGTGTCCTCGATCCAGCGCTCGTTGCGGGTGAGCTCCTCGGCGATTGCCGCCGTGGGCAGCTTGGTCAGGTCCTTGTGGTCCCAGGTGTGGTTCCCGAATTGGATCTGACGGTTGGCCACCATGGTCCGGGCCTCAGCGACGACCGACGGGGTCCACAGGTCCCCGAACACCCCGTTGGGGTTGAAGGTGAGGTGCACCCCTGAGCTCTCGGCGAACGCCAGGTACTGGGCGATGCACTCCTGGCAGTACCCGTCGTCGACCGTCCAGGCGACCTGGGAGGTCCCGGGCGGGCCGGACCACAGGAGCTCGGGCGGCCCCGGGCGCGGTGGAGGGATCTCGCCCAGCGGGACCGGCGGCCCGCCGTCTTGGTCATCGACCACCGGCGCCGGAGGGGCAATCGGGACCTGGTGGCTGGGACGGCGGTGCCGGGACAGGGCCTTGGCTGGCGCACCACATCCGGCCAGGAGGAGCGCGGTGCCGTCGGCCAGCAACTGGAGGAAGCGTCGCCGGCCGAGCCGTTCGGCCTCTCGACAGCTGGGGCACGGACCCCGCTCCGCCACGACGTCAGGATAGGCACCGTGGGACCTATGCACCGCCGCCGGTCATGGGTGCGGCTCGCCGTCCTCCTCGGCATCGTGGTGTTCGGCCTGGCCGGGGCCGGGGTCGGGTGGTGGCTCTCGGGCGGGGGCCGGAGGCCAGCCGCCGGCCCGCCGCGCCGGCCGCCGGTGTTCGCGGTCCCGGCGTGGAGCCTGGTGGCGACGGTGTCCGGATCGGTCCCGGGGTACGCCAGCCCGACGCCGCTCGCCACCGCCGTGAGCATCCCCCCAGCCTGGGCGGCCCAGTTCCGCTCGATGCCGGTGGTGGCCACTGCGCCTGGGTGGGACGAGGTGCGGGTGGTGGCCAGGCCGCCAGAGCCGGCGCTGGCGTGGGTCCCCGCCAACCAGGTGGTCCTCACCCGGACCCCCTACCACCTGGTGGTGGATCTGACCACGCGAAGGCTGCTGGTCTTCGTGCGGGCTCACCTCGCCATGTGCCCACCGGTGGCGCTGGGCGCGGCGCAGGACCCGACCCCCACCGGTCACGACTTCGTCGCCCTGCTGATCGACCCGCCGCCGTCCGACGCCGGTTCCTTCGCCATCCTGACCTCGGCGGTCACCGAGGGGGTGACCGACTGGGAGCAGTCAGGCACCGCCATGGTCACCATCGCCGGCTCGAAGCTGGGCTCGGCTGTCGGGACCACCACCGGCAGCATCGAGCTCGCGCTGGGTGCCCTGGACCGGTTGCGGCCGGTCCCGCTGGGCAGCCCGATCGATGTGGTCCCGACGCTCCCTCGACGCCTGGACTCCTCGGATGCCCGGCTGTGCCGGTCGGCCACCGGGATCCCCCGGCCCCGGGCACGTCGGGCCTCGACTCGCTGAGCTCGCGCTCGCTCGACCAGGTCAGACGACCAGATCAGAACGGCAGGCGCCGCCAGAGCGGCTCTGGGACCAGCCGCAGGGCGGTGAAGAGCGCGGCCAAAGAGCGGGGCGACCAGATGACGGCGGACCGACGCTCCAGCCCGGCCACCACGTCCCGGGCCACGGCCTCTGGGGTGGTCGCGATCGGGGGGGCCGTCCGGCCGGCGGTCATCTTGGACACCACGAAGCCCGGCCGGACCACCGTGATGCCGGCCCCGGTCCCGGCCAGCGTCTGGTCCAAGGTGCGGGCGTAGGCATCGAGCCCGGCCTTCGCCGAGCCGTACACGAAGTTGGACCGCCGGACCCGGACCCCGGCCACGCTGGAGAGGACGACCGCTCGGCCCGAGCCCTGGCGTGCCAGGTGGTCGGCCACCCGGGCCAGGGCGGCCGCCGGCCAGGCGAAGTTGACCGCCACGCAGCGGGCCACCCGCTCGGGGTCACGTTCGTCCTCTGGCTGGTCGCACAGGAGGCCCACCGCCACCACCACGAGGTCGATCCGGCCACCGGCGAACCCTGCATCGACCACCGAGCAAGCGCTCCCCACCTCGGTCGCGTCGAAGGCGAGGGTCGACACCGTGGGGCCGGCCGCTCGCAGCTCCGCCGCCACCTCCTCCAGCCGGCGCTCGTCCCGAGCCGCCAGGACCGCGTGGGTGCAGCCGTCTTCGACCAGCCGATCGAGCAGGGCCCGGGCGATGTCCGAGGTGGCTCCGAGGACCAGGACCGAGGCTGGCCGAGCGAAGGCGTCGTTCACCGGGTTCCCGGCCCGATCCGCAGCCGCCGGGAGAGGTCCGACTGGAGCAGGCCCTGGGGGTCGACTCGTCGGCGGGTGGCCTCGAAGGCACTGAGTGCGGGGTACATGGCGGCGAAGGTGGCCGGCGCCAAACGGGCGTCCTTGGCCAGATAGACCCGGCCGCCTGCCTCCAGCACCAGGTGGTCGAGCGTGCGGAGGGCGGGACGGAGGTCGGGGGGACCGATCGGAAGGTCGAGCGCCAGGGTCCAACCGGCCATCGGGAAGCTGAGCGGCCCAGGGTCGCCGGGCCCGAAGCGCTTCAACACCGCCATCGAGCATGGGGCCGACGCCCGCTGCAACCGCTCGAGGGCACGCCCGATCACCTCAGGGCGCTCAGGCGGCACCACGAACTGGTACTGGACGAAACCGCGAGGGCCGAACACGCCGTTCCAGCCGGACACCGCGTCGAGCGGGTGGAAGAACCCGCCCAGATGCTGGAGCCGGCCCGGGCGCGTCGGGTGAGTCGCGTACCAGAGCCGGTTGAACGCCGCCACGCTTGCCCGGTTGACCAGGCTCGTCGGGAGGGTGGGCACGTGCAGCCGAGCCTCGGCTGGAGGGGCGAGTGGGTCTCGCCGGACGGCCGGGCCAAGCTCGGCGAGGAGCGCGTGGTCCCCGGCATCCACCACCCCTCGACCCAGAGCGGCCCCTCGGGCCGAGCAGTCGAGCCACGCCACCGAGTAGGCGTGGGTGGTGTCGAGGCGGACGAGGGCCTCGAGGACGTCGTCGAGGCGGCGGTGGCGCTCGGTGTCGACCCACATCCAGGCCGTCTCCACCGGCCGCAGCCGGATTCGGGCCCGCAGGACGACGCCGGTCAGGCCCATGCCGCCGGCGGTCGCCCAGAACAGGTCGGGATCGGACTCGGCGGAGACCTCGTGCACCCCAGTCGGGGTGGCCAGGGTCATCGAGACCACGTGGCGGCAGAAGCTCCCATCGCGGTGGTGGTTCTTGCCGTGGATGTCGGCGGCGATGGCCCCGCCCAGTGTGACCTGGCGGGTTCCCGGGGTGACCGGCACGAACCAGCCCTCCGGCAGAGCCGCCCGCAGCAGGGCCGCCAGGCTAGTCCCGGCCCCGACCTCCACCGTCCCGTCCCGGCTGATCTCGCCCACCCGGTCGAGCCCGGTGGTCTGGATCACCAGGCCGCCGGCGCACTGGGCGGCGTCCCCATAGCTGCGGCCCAGGCCCCGAGGGATGACCGCCTCGTCGCCTCGGCTCGCTCGCTCGTTCAGCGCCTCGACCACCTGGTCGTCGTCGGTGGGCACGAGCACCCGGGCCGCGCTGGGCGAGGTGCGCCCCCAACCCGACAGCAAGACCGGCGTGGTCTCCGGGGTCGGGCACCGACCCTCGGGCCGTCGCCGGGTCGCCGCGGCCCGAGGCCAGCGTTCAGGCATAGATGCCCACCAAGAACAGCACCACCCACACGGCACCGAAGCCCTGCAGCCACCGGTCGTGGACCGCCAAGTCCTCGGGCGCCTCGCCCCCGCCGGCATCGAGGACCCGCAAGACATGGAGGACGGCAAGGGCGAAAGGCACCACGGTGAGCTGGATCCAGATGGTGTCGTGGCCGGCGTGGGGCGAGCCGAGCCCAGTGCCGGAGTGATCGAAGGCCCAGAGGCAGTAGGTGGTGACCGCCGCGGTGGCGGTGAGGGTGAGCGTCGACTGGAGGAAGCTCGGCGTGTACTCCCCGAGCACTGTCCGGTGACCCCCACGCTGCGTCCCGAGCGTCCGATGCTCGGCGAAGCGCTTGCCGGTCACAATGAACAGGGCACTGAACGAGGTGACGGCCAGGAACCAGTCCGACAGGGGAAGGTTGGTCGCGACTCCACCGGCGATGGCCCGCAGGACGAACCCGGCCGCGACCGAGGCCAGCTCGACGACGGCCAGGCTCTTCACCCACAGGCTGTAGGCGACGCTGATCGCGAGGTACAGCGCCATCACCACGAAGAGTCGCCACCCAGCCAATAGCCACGCCGACGCCAGGCCGGCGCCCACGAGCACCGAGCCGACCGACAGGGCCATCGCCACGCTCACCTGCCCCGACGGCACCGGCCGGTGGCGCTTGCGGGGGTGGAGCCGATCGGCCTCGATGTCGACGACGTCGTTGAGCAGGTACAGCCCCGAGGCGACCGCCGAGAAGATGGCCAGGGCGGCCACGCTGCGGCCGAACGTCGCCCCGTGGCCGAGCCGTCCGGCCGCCGCCGGGGCTACCAGGACGAGGAGGTTCTTCAACCACTGGCGGGGACGGATTGACCGCACGATGGCGGCCGGCGACCACTGGTGGCCGGCCCGCTGGGCGCCAGGTCTCCCGCTCGCCTCGCCGAGCGACTCGCCGGTCGGTTGGGACGCCAGTCGCCGGGCCACAGGCCAAGGTTAGACAGGTGCAGGGATTCGCCCGTGCCATACGTCGGGCCCCACCGAAGCTTCTATCCTCGACACCCGTGACGCGGCGGTCGGGGACGCAAGAGCCCGCGACCCCGGTGATCCCGGCCGAGGAACCCAGGCCTGCTCGCTCGCCAGCCCATCTCCGGCGGCGGCGGTGGGTCAGACGGGGAGCACTGGTCGTCGCGGTGGCGGTGCTCATTCCGTTCTCGGTCTCCTTTGGCCTGGCGCTCAACAACCCGGCCAACGGGTCGTCCATCTTCTCCCGGGCCGCCGAGTGGTTCCGCGACCACGGCGCCGCCACCCCGGTCAACTGGATCGAGAACCTCTGGTACTCGCACCACCAGCCGCCGGTGGGCGGGGAGCCGCCCAAGGGCGCCATCCGAGTGCCCACTCACCAGGTCACGGTGCCCCCGGCCCCCGTGCTGCCGCCTCACCTGCCTCCGCCTCCGCCCATCACCCCGCTGGCCTCGCCGCCGCTTCCCGGCGAGGGCCAGTGGTCGCCGGCCGGGCGACCGGTGGAGGGGTTGCCGGCGGTCTACGAGACCGAGCTCCGCCCTGACCCGGTCCACACCAGCCAAGTGGTCGGGGTGGCCTGGATGGACACCCAGCTGCTGCATGCCACCTTGTACTCGGGCAGTGTCATCCCTGGTGGGGGTCCCTACACCCACACCGCTCCCATCAGCTCGGCGGCGGCGATCTCGCTCGTGGTGGCGTTCAACTCGGGCTTTTTGATGTCCAATGCCAACGGCGGCTACTACACCGACGGCCGGACTGAGGTCCCGCTGCGCGACGGCGCCGCGTCCTTCGTCGTCTACGCCAACGGGACTGCCACGGTGGGGGAGTGGGGCCGCGATGTGACCATGACCCCCGACGTGGTCTCGGTCCGTCAAAACCTGGACCTGCTGGTCGACAACGGCCAGCCGGTGCCGGGCCTGAATGCCAACGACACCACGCAGTGGGGGTTCACGCTCGGCAACCAGATCTACGTCTGGCGCTCGGGGCTGGGGGTGACCGCCGACGGCGCGCTGGTCTACGTCGGGGGGCCCTCGCTCAACATCACCAGCCTGGCCAACGTCCTGGTCGCGGCAGGCTGCGTTCGGGCGATGGAGCTGGACATCAATACCGACTGGGTCAACCTGGCCACCTACGACCCCCCGCCGGGCCAGCTGGCGGCCCCCTCGAACGGCGCAACCCTGTTGCCCACGATGACCGGAGGGCCGGACCGCTACTTCCAGTCCTGGTGGGGGCGGGACTTCATCACCATGTCCTCCGCCTACGGCCCCGACCAGTCCCTCCCGGTGGCGCCACCGACCACGACCACCACCACTGGCGTCCGACGCCACCGGACCCGGTCGGGCGGAACCGGGGCCTGAAGGGCCCCCATCACCGGCCGGTCTCGGTCAGCTGGCCGGCGATGGCTTGGGTGCCACCACCACCAGCGCGTTGCCGTCCAGGGCGACCACCTCGAGCCGTTGGCCCACGCCGAGCTGCTGGGCGCTCGTGTTGCGGAACCGGGTCCTGGCGGTGATGGTGGCGGTGAGGGCGGGACCGGCGGGCGGGGTGACGGTGACCTGGCCGCCTTGGAACCCGGTGACCGTTCCTCGGGCCGCCGACAGGGTCTGGTAGCCGTTCTTGGTCTTGAGGATCACCGTTGCGTCGACGGCGTGGCGGCGGAGGAACATCTGGATCCTCTGGGCCGGAGTCGGGCTGGCGGTGGTGGTCGTCGGCGTCGTGGCCGCCGCGGCCGAGCCGCCCGAGGCCAGGGCGTCGCCGGCCCCGCCGATCCCGAGAGACCCGAGGGCCACGCCAGCCCCGATGACCCATCTGGTCGTCCTGCTGAGCCTGGTGCCCATGCTGTCCTCCTGTGCTCGGGGCGGCACCGTCCCGGTCTGTCTGTCCGGGCCGGAACCGCCGGCCATCCCCCAGTCAGCCAGGCGAGGATGAGAGAGGTGTGTGGCTGGTGTGAGGATTCTGTGAGGGCACCGGGCGGCTGGCGCCGCCACCGGTCACCGGTCGGCGGCCTCAGGCGGCAACCGGGGAGCCGGTCAGCACCGGGACCCGCACGACCATCCGAGTGCCGCCGTGCGAGCCGACCGGCGAGGAGGCCGTGAGCGTGGCGCCCATGGCCGCGGCGAGCTCGGACGCGATGGCCAGCCCCAGACCCGACCCGTGCGGCCGCCCCGGTCGAGCATGGCGGTCGACGCTGTAGTGGCGCTCGAAGATCCGGCCGATCTCGCCTGGGCTGATGCCCGGCCCGTCGTCCTCCACCACCAGCTGGGCCTGGGAGCCCTCGGCGTTGCAGCGGAGCCAGATGGTGGTGCGGGCGTAGCGGACGGCATTCTCCACCAGGTTGGCCAGCACCTGGTCCAGGCGATCCGGGTCGACCTGGGCCAAGAGCGGCCGACCGGCGCCTTCCACCTGGAGGTCGAGGCCGGCCGAGTCGACGAGGGGCCGGAGCTCCTCGGCCACCTCGTCGAGCACCTCGCCCACGTCGACCGTCCGGACGTTGAACGAGAAGGTCCGAGCGTCCAGCTTGGCCAAGTCCAGCAGGTCGCCCACCAGCCGTTCCAGGCGGCGGGACTCGTTGCCGATGACTGCCGCGGCATGAGCCGAGTCGGCCACGGTCCCGTCCAGGATGGCCTCCGAGTACCCCCGGATGGAGGTGAGCGGGGTGCGGAGCTCATGGGAGACCGACAGGAGGAACTGGCGCTCGGCATGGCGGAGCCGGCCCAGGCTGGCCGCCATGGCGTCGATCGCCGCCGCCAGGGCGTTCAGCTCCGGGAAGTCCCCCGGGTGGGTTTCGACCCGGGCGTCGAGGTCGCCGGCCGCGATCCGCTGGGTGGCCGCCACCGCCCGGCGGAGCGGCCGGGTGAGCCGGCGGCTGAGGGCCAGGCTCACCACCAGTGCGAACAGGATCATGGCGCCGGCGAGGACGAGTTCGCCGGCCACCGACGGGCTCCCGATGGCGCGGGTGATCACCAGCACGAACCGGTGCACCGTGTCGACCGGCCGGCCCAGGCGCGTCTCGCCCTCAAGGCGAAAGGCGATGGCCTCGGCTGCCCAGGCGGTCGTGCCGGTTGAGCCGGCTCGGGCCGAGGGTGGCCCAACTGCGGCCGAGGTCGCCACCGAACGCAGGACGGAGGCGGGCACGAAACCGGTGGCCAGGGCGCCCGGCTGCGACGCGTTGAGGAACCGGGCGCTGGTCAGATCCGAACTGAGCCGGATCAACCGTTGGACCAGTCGCACCTCGGCTGCGAGGGCGCCCGGCTTGGCGTTGGGGCGACCGACCGTGATCTCCCCCGAGTCAAAGGCGCCAAAGGACTTCGCGCTCGCGAGCACCTCGCTGACCGCGTCGGCCCGAGCCGAGCGGGCCGCCAACACCCACGTCCCGGCGCCGGCGGCCACCGTGATGACCACCACCGTGCCCACCAGCACCAGGATCAGCCTGGTTCTCACGGCGGGATCCTCACCGTCTCAGCCGAGCCGGTAGCCAACGCCCCACACCGTCGACAACGACAGGGCACTGCCCAGCTTCTTGCGTAACTGGCGCACGTGGACGTCGACGGTCCGATCGTCGCCGACCCAACCGGGCCCCCACGCCCCATCGAGCAGCTGGCGCCGGCTCAGCACCAGGCCCTGGTGCTCGGCCAGGAAGGTGAGGAGGTCGAACTCGCGCGCCGTGAGCGGGACCAGCGTCCCGGCGGCCCGCACCTCCCGCCGTTCGACGTCGATGGCAACGTCGCCGACCTCGAGGATTGCGGTCGCGGCGCGCTCGGTGGACCCGGTGCGGCGCAGGATCGCCCGGACCCGAGCCACCAGCTCGCGGGGCGAGAACGGTTTGGTCACGTAGTCGTCGGCACCGAGCTCCAGGCCGAGCACGCGGTCCACCTCGCCGTCTCGGGCGGTGAGGATCACGATCGGCACGTTGCTCGAGCTGCGCAGCGAGCGGCACAGGTCGAGGCCGTCCATCCGGTCGGGCAGGCCGATGTCCACCACCACCAGGCGAGGGCGCTCCCGTTCGACCGCCTGCAGGCCGGCTTCGCCCGAGGACGCCTGGACCACCCGGAACCCGTCTCGGCGCAGGTACATGTCGACCAGGTCGGCGATGTTGGGGTCGTCCTCGACCACCACGATCGTCCCGAGCCCGTCGGCCACGCCCAGAGCTTGGCATGCGGCGTACCGGTCGACGGGGCGAGGCGGCAAGGTCGGCGGCAGGTCTGCTGGCCACGATGGCGCTGCCGCACGTGGCTCGCGACGACGCCTCGCGGTGGTCCGAGCCGGTCCGTCTCCTGCCGGCTCGGACCGCCCGGGGGTCGTCTCGAGCCCGCCGGCCGCAGCGGTGCCGGCCGCAGCGGCGCGGCGACCGTTCCGGGGTCGATGGAGCGGGAGCGGGCTGGCGGGCTCGGGACGGGCGCGACCGAGTCGCCGTCCGCCCCGCCGGCCCGGGATCGGCCGGGCCAGGTCGAGGTCCTGGTGCTGGGTCCGGCCCGGATCCGGGGAGCGTGCCGGCCGTTCGCGCGGGCGTCCGCCTTCGAGCTCGTCGTGTACCTCGCGTTGCATCCCGGTGGCGTTCGCAACGACGTGTGGGCGACTGCGTTGTGGCCCGACCGCCTCATGGCTCCGGCCACCTTGCATTCGACCGCCTCGTCGGCCCGGCGGTCGCTCGGCCGGGCGGCTGACGGGCTGGACCACCTGCCCCGCTCCCACGGTCGGCTCCAGCTGCGTCCCAGTGTCACCACCGACTGGCAGCGCTTCCGGGTGCTCGCGGCCTCGACCGACCCGGTGCACTGGACGTCGGCGCTGGATTTGGTCCGAGGACGGCCGTTCGACGGCCTGGTCCATGCCGAATGGGCCGTCTTCGAGGGGATCGTGGCCGAGATGGAGGAGCGGGTGGCCGAGCTCGCCTGCCGGATCGCCGATCGCCACCTTGGGCGAGGCTCGGTTCGGGCGGCCGCCCTCGCTGCTCGGCGGGGCCTGCTGGTCAGCCCCTACGACGAGCGGCTCTACCGCCGGCTGCTCCGCTGCGCCGACCTCCTCGGGAACCCGGCCGGGGTGGAGCGGGTCATGGGCGAGCTACTGAGCCACCTCGACCCGGGCTCGGTTGTCCGAGACGGAGCGTTCGACCTGGAGGCGGTGCACCCCGAGACCGCCGAGCTCTACTCGTCGCTGAGCCGGCGACGGCGTCACGATCCCGGAGCGGCCACCGTCACCGGGTAGGGTTCCTTCCCGCAATGCCACCGACCGCCAGTGGGAGATGGGTTAGCCGCGCCGCGGCCACCGGCGGGGGGCGGACCTACCGGGGCCAGGTCCCGGTGAACTGGTACGCGGCCCTGGTCGTCATCGTCATTTTGGGGCTGGTCTCGGTGGTCTACTCCCGCTACGAGTACCAGCACCCCCACCACGCCACCACGGTGCAGCCGGCAGTGGGGACGACGCTGTTTGCCGGCTACTCGATCGAGCTGTGCGGCACGGTGATCCCGCCCTTGGCACCGAGCGCCAATGCCGCCACGGCCGGGGTGAGCACGCCGGGCGCGGGGGTCCTCAACGTCTCTCCGCACACTGCCGCCCAGGCCGGGAACAACGCCACCTTGGGCCTCTTCTTCTCCGAGTACCCGGGAGCCTCCCTGTCGGCCACCAAGATCACGGTGCCCGGCCACGGCACCTACCGCAACGGGCAGCGGTGCGGGGCCAAGACCCCCGATGCCGGCCAGAAGGGGTACGTGACCGCGATGACCTGGCCCAACGCGGTGGCCACCAAGGGGACGCCGCTGCGCGGCAACCCGGCGGCCTACAAGATCAAGGCCCGGACACTGATCACGGTCGGCTTCGCGCCCAAAGGCGCGACTCTGAAGCGGCCACCGCAGGCAACCATCAACCAGATGCTCGACGCCAACGGCTCGGTGGTGAACGGCACCACCACCACCACGACGGTGCCCATCTCCACGACCACCACCACGACGGTGCCCAGCACCACCACCACGACCTCGGGCAGGACCAGCTCCACCGGGTGAGGGCGATCGTCCTAGTCGGGGGGGAGGGGACCAGACTGCGCCCCCTCACGTACTCGGTCCCCAAGCAGATGCTCCCGGTGGTGGAGCGGCCGATGCTCGAGCGGACCCTCGAGCACCTCGGTGCCCACGGGATCGACGATGCGGTGCTCTCGCTGCAGTACCTGCCGGGCGCGTTCCAACAGGCGTACCCTGACGGGGTGGCCGGCGGGGTAGGGCTGACCTACGTGATCGAGCCCACCCCCCTGGACACTGCCGGCGCGATCCGCTACGCGGCCGAGCAGGCCGGCATCGACAGCACGTTCGTGGTCGTGAACGGCGACGTGCTCACCGACCTCGATCTGGGGGCGCTCGTCGAGTTCCACCGCTCTCGCCGGGCCGAGGGGACGATTCGCCTCTACCCGGTGCCCGACCCGTCGCGCTTCGGCGTGGTGACCACCGACCCCGACGGCAGGGTGCGCGACTTCATCGAGAAGCCGCCGGCCGACCAGGCGCCGACCAACCTCATCAATGCCGGCACCTACGTGCTCGAGCCGGCCTTCCTCGAGCGGGTCCCCGCCGGCCGCCGGGTCTCGGTCGAGCTGGAGACCTTTCCCCAGATGGCTCGGGACGGCACCCTGTTCGCGATGCCCGAGGCCTCCTACTGGCTGGATGCCGGCACGCCCGAGGCGTTCCTCCGAGCGAACTTCGACCTGGTGGACGGCAGCCGTGGCGGCGTCCCCTACCCAGGCGCGCTGCTCCACGACGGCGTGTGGCGGGCCGGCACGGCTCGGGTGCAAGGCGAGGTGATCGGGCCCGGGTTCCTCGGCGAGGGGGTCAGCCTGGAGCAGGGGGCCACCGCCCGCTCGTCCGTCCTGGGTTCTCGGACGACCCTGTCCGCCGGCTCGGTCGTCGACTCCTCGGTCCTGCTCTCCGGTGTGACGGTGGGGCCGGGGGCTCGGGTCAGCGGAGCGATCGTCGGCGGCGGCGCTCGCATCGGCGAGGGGTGCGACGTGCAGGCCGGTTCGGTGATCGGCTTCGGGGTGCGGCTGGAGCCTGGCCGGGTGGTGGCCGGGGAACGGGTCCCGGAGTAGCGGGAGGGCGGTGCGATGCGGGCGCTCGTGACCGGGGGGGCCGGGTTCATCGGTTCGGCGCTGGTGGACCGGTTGCTCGCCGAGGGCCACGAGGTCGACGTGGTCGACGACCTCTCCACCGGGTCGCTGCACAACCTGGCCGAGGCTCGTGCTGCCGGCGGCAAGGCGTTGCGGATCCACCAGCTCGACATCCGGCTGCCCGAGCTGGGGGAGCTGGTCGTCCGACGGCGACCCCAGGTGGTGTTCCACCTGGCTGCCCAGGCGTCGGTTCCGGCATCGGTGCACGACCCGATGCTCGACGCCCAGGTGAACGTGCTCGGGACGCTCAACGTGCTGGAGGCAGCCCGGCTCGCCGGGACCGAGCGAGTGGTGTTCGCGGCCAGCGGCGGCACCCTCTACGGCGACCCGGACGCCTCCCTGC
>JAJPJD010000033.1 GCA_021324355.1 Actinomycetota bacterium | reverse complement strand
CGGCTGAACCCGAAGGTCATCTGGGTGAGGTCGTTGGTCCCGAAGGAGAAGAACTCGGCGTGCCGGGCCAGCTCCCCGGCCACCAACGCAGCCCGGGGCGTCTCGATCATGGTGCCGATGCTCACTGCCAGCCGTCGACGCGTGCGGCCGTCGAGCTCGGCTGCGATCGCCTCCTCCACCCAGCTGCGAGCCAGTGCGAGCTCCGGTCCCGAGACGGTGAGCGGGATCATCACCTCCACGATGGGGCGGCCGCCGTCCTCGATGCGCTGGCGCGCTGCTTGGAGCAGGGCCCGGACCTGCATCGCGTAGAGGCCGGGTTTCAGGACCCCGAGCCGGACGCCGCGGGTCCCGAGCATCGGGTTCGCCTCCCGCCAGGACAAGGCGGCCCGGTAGAGGCGGCGCTCCTCGTCGTCGAGGCCCTGGGTCGCCTCTTTCACCGCCAGCTCCTCGGTCGAGGGGAGGAACTCATGCAGGGGCGGATCGAGCAGCCGGACAGTGACCGGGAGGCCGTCCATGGCTGCCAGGATCTCGACGAAGTCGTCCCGCTGGGCAGTTCGGAGCTCCTCCAGGGCGGCCTGCTCCTCCTCGGGGGTGTCGGCCAGGATCATCCGGCGGACGATGGGGAGCCGGTCCTCGGCCAGGAACATGTGCTCGGTCCGGCACAGGCCGATGCCCTCGGCACCCATCTCCCGGGCGTTGGCGGCGTCGGGCCCGGTGTCGGCGTTGGCTCGCACCCCGAGGCGCCCTCGCCGGATGTCGTCGGCCCACCGGAGAATGGTCCGCAGCTCCTCGGGTGGCGCTGCTCGGGTGAGCTCGACCTTCCCCAACACCACCGACCCGTCGGTTCCGTCGATCGACAGCCAGTCCCCCTCCTCGATGCGGACCCCGTTGACCGAGGCCGACCGCTCGGCGACCCGCAGCGCCTCGGCCCCGACCACCGCTGGCTTCCCCCACCCCCGGGCCACCACCGCGGCGTGGCTCACCAGGCCGCCCCGGGCGGTCAGGATGCCCTGGGCGGCGAGCATCCCGTGGACGTCCTCGGGCGAGGTCTCCGAGCGCACCAGGATCACCGGCTCGCCGCCGGCGGCGGCCGCCGCCGCGGCGTCGGCGGTGAAGTAGGCCCGGCCCACCGCGGCACCAGGCGAGGCGCCCAGGCCGCGGGTGAGCACGTCGGTGCCGGCGCCCGGCGCGAACTGGGGGTGGAGCACCGACTCGAGGTGGTCCTCTGAGATCCGCTGGACCGCTTCGGCCCGGGACAGCCGGATGGCCCGCTCCTTGGTCATGTCCACCGCCATCTTGAGGGCAGCTCGACCGGTCCGCTTCCCCACCCGGGTCTGGAGCATCCACAGTCGCCCCTGCTCGATGGTGAACTCGGTGTCGCACATGTCCCGGTAGTGGCGCTCCAGGCGATCGAAGATGGCCAGGAGCTGGCGGTAGACCGCCGGGAAGCGCTCGGCCAGTGCCGAGAGCGGCTCGGTGTTGCGGATCCCGGCCACCACGTCCTCGCCCTGGGCGTTGACCAGGAAGTCCCCGTAGGCGCCCTTGGCCCCGGTGGCGGGGTCACGGGTGAACCCGACCCCGGTGCCAGAGCGCTCGTCTCGGTTGCCGAACACCATCGCCTGGACGTTGACCGCCGTGCCCAAATCGTGCGGGATCCGCTCGCGCTCGCGGTAGGCCCGGGCCCGGGCCCCGTCCCAGCTGCGGAACACCGCTTCGATGGCCCCCCGAAGCTGGGCGTCGGGGTCCTGGGGGAACGGGGCCCCGGTCTGATCCTCCACCATGCGCTGGTACTCGACCACCAGGTCGGCCAGGGCGGTCGCCGGGACGTGGGCGTCGGACGTCGCGCCCACCCGTTCCTTCACCTCCTCGAAGCGACGCTCGAAGGGCTCGCCATCGAGATCGAGGACGATGCGGGCGTACATGGAGACGAACCGGCGGTAGGAGTCGTAGGCGAAGCGCTCGTCACTGGTCTGGGCAGCGAGACCGAGCACCGAGCGGTCGTTCAGGCCCAGGTTCAAGACGGTGTCCATCATCCCGGGCATGGAGAACTTGGCCCCCGAGCGGACCGAGACCAACAGCGGGTCGTCGGGGTCGCCGATGACCTTGCCCATTGCCCGTTCGAGCCGGCGCCGGGCCCGCCCGACCTGCTCGTCGAGCCCCTCGGGCCACCCCTCAGCCAGGTAGGCGCGGCAGGCCTCGGTGGAGATGGTGAACCCCGGGGGCACCGGCAGCCCCAGGACCGAGGTCATCTCGGCCAGGTTGGCTCCCTTGCCACCGAGGAGGTCTCGGAGCTCCATGGGCGGGCGCCGATGCGCGTGGTCGAAGTCGAAGACGTAGGGCATGAGGCCTCCTGCCAACGTGGCCGGTCGGGAGGTCCAGCCTACAAGGACCACTCCGACCCCTCGGGGGGCGCGGGGCTCTCGCCCAGCACCTCGGCAGCCGGGCCATAGTGTCTTGTCCCATGGCCGGCGAGCCCGCGATCGCGGTCCACGAGCTGACCAAGGTGTTCGCCCGGGGCCGGGTCCGCGCCCTCGACGGGCTGAGCTTCGAGGCGCAGCAGGGGACCGTCCTCGGGGTGCTCGGACCCAACGGGGCCGGCAAGACCACCGCGGTGCGGATCCTCTCCACCGTGCTGCGCCCCGACGGCGGCCGAGCCTCGATCCTGGGGCTCGACGTCGTCGCCCGGGCGGCCCAGGTCCGCCGGAGCATCGGGCTGGCCGGCCAGTACGCGGCAGTCGACGAGAACCTGTCGGGCCGCCAGAACCTGGTGATGATCGGCCGGCTGAGCCACCTGTCCCGGCGAGCCGCCCGCCGCCGGGCCGACGAGCTGCTCGAGCAGTTCGACCTGACGGCGGCGGCCGGCCGATCCCTCAAGACCTACTCCGGCGGGATGCGCCGCCGTCTCGACCTGGCTGCCGCGCTGGTGGCCGAGCCGCCAGTGCTGTTCTTCGACGAGCCCACCACCGGACTCGACCCCAAGACCCGCCAAGACATGTGGGCCTGGACCGAGCGCCTGGTCGCCGGGGGCACCACCGTGCTCCTCACCACCCAGTACCTGGAGGAGGCTGACCGTCTGGCCGACACCGTGGTGGTGGTCGACCACGGACGGGTGATCGCCCAGGGCACCCCGGCCAGCCTCAAAGCCGACATCGGCACCACGGTGCTCCTCGTCACCCTGGCCAACGCCGACGACGCCGCTCGAGCGGCGGCGGTGGTCGCACCACTGGGCACCCACCCGCCGACCGTCCAGGGGGAGCGAGTCGAGATGAACGTGGCCGACGGCGCCCGAGCCGGGAGCCAGGCGATGCGGGCCCTCGACGCCGCCGGGCTCCTCGTGACCGGCCTGGTGCTGCGGGAGCCCAGCCTCGACGATGTCTTCCTCCAGCTGACCGGCCATCGGGCCGAGACCGGTCCCGAGCCGCTCGACCGCCCGCTCCACCCGGTCCCGCCCCCCGAGCCCCAGGGCGTGCTGGGCCGATGACCGCCGGGACGCTGCCGGGAGTCCACGAGGAGCGGAGGGCGTCCTCGCTGCGCTGGCTGGTCGACGACAGCCTCACCATCGCCTGGCGGTGGCTGGTGGCCATGGTGCGGTTGCCCGAGTCGGTGGTCTTCTCGGCCATCCAGCCGCTCATGCTCGTCCTGTTGTTCCGCTACGTCTTCGGCGGGGCCATCTCCGGGGTGCGCGGGTCCTACGTCGACTACCTGATGCCGGGGATCTTCGTGCAGACCGTGACCTTCGGCTCGGTGATCTCGGCCGTGGGGATGGCCGAGGACCTCCAGAAAGGGATCATCGAGCGGTTCCGAGCCCTGCCGATGGCCCGCGCCGCGGTGGTCACCGGCCGGACGCTGTCGGACCTGACCCGCAACCTCGGCTCGGTGCTCCTCATGACCGGGCTCGGCTTCGCGGTCGGGTTCCGGATCCACACCACCGGCCTCGCGTTCGTGGCCGGCCTCGCCATCTTGCTCCTGTTCTCCTGGGCCATCAGTTGGGGCTTCGCCCTGATCGGGCTGGCGGTGCGCAGCCCGGAGACCGCCCAGCTGGCCACCTTCCCGGTCCTGCTCCCGTTCACCTTCGCCTCGTCGGCATTCGTCCCGGTCGACCGGATGCCTGGATGGCTCCAGGCCTTCGCCACCAACCAGCCGGTGAGTCGGGTGGTCGACGGCTGCCGGGCCCTCATGAGCGGGGGGCCCACCGTCCGGCCGGTGCTCGGAGCGCTGGCCTGGAGCGTCGGCCTGCTGGTGGTGCTGGTCCCGCTGGCGGTCCGGCGGTACGTCAGGACCGATTGAGCTCCGGCCGGCGAGCCCGGCCGGCCAGCTCCTCGAGCAGCTCCGCGATGGGCACCCGGACCTGGGCCGTGCTGTCGCGGTCCCTCACGGTGACCGCCTGGTCGTCGAGCGTGTCGAAATCGATGGTGACGCACCACGGGGTGCCCACCTCGTCCTGGCGCCGGTAGCGGCGGCCGATCGACTGGGTGACGTCGTAGTCGCACTGGTAGCTCGGCTGGAGCATGGAGAGCACCTGGCGGGCCAGGCCTTCCAGTTCGGGCTTGCGGGACAGCGGGAGCACGGCCACCTGGACCGGGGCCAGCCGCCAGTCCAGGCGGAGCACCGTGCGGGCCTCCCCCGCCACCTCGTCCTCTTGGTAGGCGGCGAGGAGGAAGGCCATCATTGCCCGGGTGGCGCCCAGCGCCGGCTCGATGACGTAGGGCACGTAGCGCTCGCCGGTTGCGGGGTCGAAGACCTCGAGGCGCTGGCCGGAGGCTCGAGCGTGCGCAGTGAGGTCGTAGTCCCCGCGGTTGGCCACCCCTTCCAGCTCGCCCCAGCCCCACGGGAACCGAAACTCGATGTCCACCGTCCGCTTTGAGTAGTGGGAGAGCTCGTCGGCCTCGTGCTCGCGAACCCGGAGCAGCTCACCGGGGATCCCGAGATCGGTGAACCACCCCAGCCGCTCGTGCACCCAGTAGTCGAACCATCGCTCGGCGTCGGCCGGCGGCACGAAGTACTCCAGTTCCATGAGCTCGAACTCCCGGGTGCGGAACACGAAGTTCTGCGGGGTGATCTCGTTGCGGAACGCCTTGCCGACCTGGGCGATGCCGAACGGCGGTCGCTTGCGGGTGGTGGTGAGCACGTTGGCGAAGTTGGTGAACATCCCCTGGGCGGTCTCGGGCCGCAGGTAGGCGACCGTCGCCTCGTCCTCGACCGGGCCGGCGTGCGTCTTGAACATGAGATGGAAGGCTCGGGCCTCGGTCAGATCGGTCGAGCCGCAGCGCGGGCAGGTTCCCTCGATCTGGTCGGCCCGCCAGCGCTCGTGGCACGAGCGGCAGTCGACCAAGGGATCGGTGAAGCTCTCGAGGTGGCCCGAGGCCTCCCACACCGCCGCCGGCGACAAGATGGCCGCGTCGATGCCCACCACGTCGTCGCGCAGGCGGACCATCGACCGCCACCACGCCTCCTTCACGTTGCGCAGCATGGCGGCGCCCAACGGCCCGTAGTCGTAGGTGGACCGGAAGCCGCCGTAGATCTCGGCCGACGGGAAGATGAACCCGCGCCGCTTGCACAGGTTCACCACCTTGTCCATCACGGCGTCGGCGGCGCTGGTCTCGCCAGGGGTGCCCGAGCTCATCGGGGCAGGATAGGGCAGTCCCCGCCCCTCACCGAACCGGGGCACCGGAGCCCGGGATCTGCACGCGTAGGGACACGTCGCTGGCCAGCAGTCGGCCGGCCACGGTGAGGACGGCCCGGCCGTCGGCCCACTCGACCAGGCCGGCCAACTCCTCGCTCGGCGGGAGGGCGGCCGCAGGCACCCCACGGGGTGTGCGAAGGGAAAGGCTCAGGGTCTCGAACGCTCGCTGGGCTTCGGTCAGGGTCTCGGAGCCGGCAACCACTGGCGCGCCCGCGCCGACCAGCGCGATGTAGCGCTCCGGGCGGCGCACGTTCCACCAGCGCGCCCGGCCCCGATGGGAGTGCGCGGCGGCGCCGAAGCCCAGATAGTCGCCGCCCCACCAGGTGATGTTGTTGTACAGGCAGTGGTGGCCGGGCATGGCCCAGTTGGAGATCTCCTCCCAGCGGTAGCCGGCGGCCGACAGGATGGCGTCGGCCACCCGGTACCGGCGGGCTTGGACGTCGTCGTCGGGGTGCCTGGTCGGGTCGGCGGCGAGCGGGGTCCCCGGCTCCACCGTCAGCGCGTAGGCGCTCACGTGCGGAGGCTCGAGCTCGAGGGCTGCCTCGAGGGCTCGGACCCAGTCCCGGTCGGTCTCGGCCGCCGCGCCGAAGATGAGATCGAGGTTCCAACTGGCGAGCCCGGCCTCCCGCAGGGCCTCCGCCGCCGCCACAACCTCCTCGAAGCGGTGGTGGCGCCCCAGGGAGGCGAGCACGTGGGGGGCAACCGCCTGGGCCCCGAGCGACACCCGGGTGACCCCCGCCTGGCGGTACACCGCCAGGCGGGCCGGGGTGACGTCTTCGGGGTTGCACTCCACGCTCACCTCGGCCCCGGGCTGGCGAGGGATGGCCGCCAGCACCGAGGCCAGCTCCTCGGCCGCCAGCCGCGACGGGGTGCCGCCGCCGACGTAGACCGCCCGGGCCGGCTGGAGCCGACCGGCGTCGAGCGCGGCCGCCAGCTCGCGCCGCAGCGCGCCGACGTAGTCGGCCATCAGGTGGTCCCGGTCGACGTAGGTCGCGAAGGCGCAGTAGTCGCAGCGCCGCCGGCAGAACGGCACGTGGACGTAGACCCCGAGCGCCTCGGGGTCGACCGGCAGCGGCCACTCGCTCACGGGTTGGGCGCCGAGCGCACCGCCCGCAGCCGGCGATCCAGGTGCGCCTCCATGGCCTCGGTGGCCAGCTGGGCCAGCTCGGCTGCCCCGGCCCCCGGCGGCGACCGCAGGACCGCTCCCAGCCCGCCACCCAGGATGCGGCGGAGCAAGGCGAGCGCATCGGCGCTCATCGGCCGGCCGCGACGACAACCCCGGCACAGCACGCCCCCCTCGGTCAGGTCGAACGCCACCAGCTCGACCTCGGGCTCCGCCCGGCCACAGGCCGCGCACGCCTCGACCACCGGCCCGGCCCCCTCCAGCACCAGCGCTTTCAGGAAGAAGGCCGGCGGGACCACCGCGGCCTCGGTGGCCGGGTCAGCCAGGGCCCGCAGGGCCCCGACCAGCATCGTGTACAGCGCCGGATCGGCGTGGCCCTCCTGGGACAGCTGGTCCACCACCTCGAGCAGTGCCAGGCCGGCGGTCATCTTCTCCAGGTTCTCCCGGACCGCCCGGAAATGGTCCACCACCTCGACCTGGTCCACGGTGTCGAGCTCGCCCCGGCCGTGCCAACACAGCAGGCGGACATGGCTGAGGGGCTCGAGGCGCGACCCGAACCGGCTCGAGGTCCGACGGACTCCCTTGGCCACCGCCCGGACCTTGCCCCGGTGTTCGGTGGCCAGCACCACGATCCGGTCGGCCTCGCCCAGCTTGTGGGTCCGCAACACCACCCCGCGGTCCCGGTAGAGGGTCACCGGGGGTGTCCACCCCCCGGGCCCTTGGGCGCAGAGCGACCGCGCAGGGCGCTCCCCCCGGCGATGAGGGCGACCAGCACCACCGCGGTCACCACCAGCGGGCCGGCCGGCGGGAAGCCCAGCACGGCCAGCCAGCACAGGCCGGCGAACGCTGCCAGGCCGGCGACCCAGGCGATCCGGGTGAAGATCACGACACCCCCCCGTAGCGGCGGTGCCGCCGCTGGAACTCGACGATCGCGGCGTACAGGTCGGCGCTCGTGAAGTCCGGCCAGTAGCGGGGGGAGAACACCAGTTCGCTGTAGGCGAGCTCCCACAGGAAGAAGTTGGACAAGCGGTACTCGCCTGAGCTGCGGATCACCAGGTCCGGGTCGGGCATGTCGGGGTAGTACAGCCTGGCGCTGATGGTCCGCTCGTTGACCCGCTCCGCCGGCACTCGGTCCCGGACGATGGCCCGCACCGCGTCGACGATCTCGGCCCGTCCCCCGTAGTTGAAGGCCAACGTGAGGGTCATGGTCCGGTTCCGCTCGGTCAAGGCGGTCGCCTCGTCCATCGCTCGCTGGACCCGCCGGGGGATGCGGCGGTCCGGCCGGCCGGCAAAGCGGATGCGGACCCCCCGACGGTTGAGCTCGTCCCGGCGCCGGGCGAGGAGGGTCTCGTTGAAGTTCATGAGGAACCGGACCTCGTCGGGGGGGCGACGCCAGTTCTCGGTCGAGAACGCGTACACGGTGAACCAGCGCAGCCCGATCTCAAGCGCCCCGTTCACCACATCGAACAGCGCTTCTTCGCCGGCGATGTGACCCTCGGTCCGGGGCAGGCCGCGCTGGGCGGCCCAGCGTCCGTTGCCATCCATGACGCACGCGACGTGCACCGGGAGGCGGCTGCGGTCCAGCTCCGGCGGAACCGGATGGACCTTGGCGCCGGCCACCGGGCGAGCAGCGGCGGCAGAGCTCGAGCGGCGGATCACCGTGGCGAAACTACCGCCGGGGGCCCGAGCCCCGGTGCCGGTCCCGGCCTCGGGGCCTCGGCGAGGCAGTACGGTCGCTGCGGTGAGCGGAACGGGGGCGGTGCGAGGCGAAGGTCCGGTCGGCGCGCCGGACCCGGCCCGGTCGGCCACCGCGCTGCTGCGACGGATCGTGGCTGCCCTCCCCGGCGGCGGCGAGGAGCGCCCGGGCCAGCTGGAGATGGCAGCCGAGGTGGCCCGGGCCATGGCCCGCGGCGCCCACCTGGTGGTCCAGGCCGGCACCGGGACCGGCAAATCGCTCGCCTATCTCGCCCCGGCGGCCACCTCGGGTCGCAAGGTCGTCGTGGCCACTGCCACCCGCGCCCTGCAGGACCAGCTGGCGACCAAGGACCTCCCCCTGGTGGCCTCGGCCGTCGGGCGGCCGTTCCGCTGGGCGGTGCTGAAGGGCCGGGCCAACTACCTCTGCGCGCAGCGGGCCAGCGAGCTGGGCGGCGGGGCCACCCAGCCCGCGCTCGGAGCACTGGCCGCCGCCACCGAGGAGCCCGAGAGTCCCCCGCCCGACCCCGACCGGCTGGCCGAGCAGCTCCGGCGGATCCTGCGCTGGAGCACCGGCACCGAGACCGGTGACCGCGCCGACCTGCCCTTCGAGCCCTCGGCCCAGGCCTGGGGGATGGTGAGCGTCGGGCCGCGCGAGTGCCCGGGGGCGTTCCGCTGCCCCTCGGGCGGCCGCTGCTTCGCCGAGGCGGCTCGGGACCGGGCCGAGGCGGCCGACGTGGTCGTGGTCAACACCCACCTCTACGGCGCCCACCTGGCAGCCGGGGGCGAGGTCCTCCCCCCGCACGAGGTGGTGGTGTTCGACGAAGCCCACGAACTGGAAGCGGTGATGACGGCCAGTCTCGGGGTGGAGGTGGCCCCGGGGCGGTTCCGGGCCCTGGGGGCGGCGGCCCGAGCCCTGCTCCCGGCGGACGACGCGCCGGTGGCGGCCGGCGTGGCCGACGTCGCCGACCGGATGGCCGAGCTGCTCGGGGTCCGCCTCGGCCAGCGGGTCTGGCTGACCGGCGGCGCCGGCGTACCAGCGCGGGACCTCGAGGGGCTGGTCGGCCTGGCCCGGAGCCGCCTCGACGAGCTCAGCGTCCGGCTCCGGGCGGCTGAGCGGGACCCCGGCCGGGACGACCACCCGGCGCTCAACCGGGTGCTCCGGGCCGCCGGCCACTTGGCGGAGGACCTGGCACGGCTGCTCGCCGGGGGGGACGGCGACGTGGTCTGGGTCGACGGGGACCGGCGATCCCCCGTCCTGCGGCTCTCGCCGGTGGACGTCTCGACCGAGCTCAACCAGCGCCTCTGGGGGTCGGTGGGAGCGGTGCTGACCAGCGCCACCATCCCGACCGGGCTCGAGGCCGGCCTCGGACTGGAGGGGGCCCGGCGCCTGGCCGTGCCCAGCCCGTTCGACTTCGCGACTCACGCCCTGCTGTACGTGGCCCGCCACCTGCCCGACCGCCGGCGGGCCGACGCCGAGCGGGCCCTGATCGAGGAGCTCGGATGGCTCATCGAGGCCGCCGGCGGTCGCACCCTCGCCCTGTTCACCTCCCGACGGGCGACCGAGGCCGCGGCGGCGGCCCTGGCCGGCCGCCTCGACCACCGGATCTACGTCCAGGGGGAGCTGCCCAAGCCGCGGCTGCTCGAGGCGTTCGCGGCCGAGGAGTCCTCGTGTCTGTTCGCGACCCTGGGGTTCTGGCAGGGGGTGGACGTGCCGGGCCGGTCGCTCAGTCTGGTCACGCTGGACCGCCTCCCGTTCCCTCGGCCCGGGGACCCGGTCACCGACGCCCGGCGGGAGCGAGCCGGCGACGCTGCGTTCTTCCTGGTCGATTTGCCCCGGGCGGCCACCTTGCTCGCCCAGGGGGTCGGTCGCCTCATCCGCAGTGCCGAGGACCGGGGGGTGGTCGCGATCCTCGACTCTCGCCTGGCCACGGCCCGCTACCGCGACAGCCTCCTCGCCGCCCTGCCGCCGATGCGCCGGACCACCGATCGCCGGGTCGTCGAGCGCTTCTTGGCCGACGTCTTGACCCAGCGTTGAGGCGGGGTCAGGGCTCCCGGTTGGAGAGGACCAGGGTCCCGGCGGCCGCGAACATCCCGCCCACCCCGTGGGCGACGCTCACCTCGACCCCGTCGACCTGGGCCGGAGCGGTGCCCCGGAGCTGGCGCACCGACTCTTGGATGGCGAACATCCCGTACATGCCGGTGTGGGTGTAGGAGAGGCCACCACCGTTGGTGTTGAGCGGCAGCCGGCCGCCCGGGGCCGTGTTGCCGGCCTCGATGAACGCTCCGGCCTCGCCGCGACCCACGAAGCCCAGGTCCTCCAGGCCGTAGATCGGCAGGTGGGCAAAGGCGTCGTAGATCATCAGGTGGTCGACGTCGGCCGGAGTGATCCCGGCCTCGGCGAAGGCCTTCGCCCCCGACACCCGGAACGCCCGCGAGCTGGTGAAGTCCTCCATCTGGGAGACCATCGGCGTCTCGGAAGACTCGCCGGTCCCCAGGATGTAGACCGGCGGCTGGGGGAGGTCCCGAGCCCGCGGCGCGCTGGTGAGCACCAGAGCGCCCCCGCCGTCGGTCACCAGGCAGCACTCGAGCAGGTGGATCGGGTAGGCGATCATCCGAGACGACAAGACGTCGTCGACGGTGATCGGGTCCCGCATCATCGCCCGGGGGTTTCGGGCGGCCCACTGACGCTGGACCACCGCCACCGAGGCCAGCTGCTCATGGGTGAGGCCGAACTCCTTCATGTAGCGAAGGACGCCGATCGGGAACAGGGTCGGCGGACCGGTCGGGCCGTAGGGGGCCTCGAACTGGCCTTGCAGCGAGGACGGGTCGCCGCCTCGGCCGCCCACCCCCACTCGGGAGCGCCCCGACTGGCCGTGGGTCACCAGGACCGCCTGGCACAGGCCGCTTCGCAGCGCGGCGGCCGCATGCCGGACGTGGAGCATGAAGGAGCAACCGCCGACGCTCGTTCCGTCGAGGTAGGTCGGGGTGATGCCGAGGTAGTGGGCGAGCGCGACCGGGTTGGCCGTGCAGGCGATGCCATCGATGTCCCGCACGCTCAGCCCGCAGTCCGAGAGGGCGTTGCGGACCGCGTCGGCATGGAGCTCGATCTCGGCCACGTCGGGAATCACCCCCAGCCGGGTGGTCTCGGCTGCCCCGACGATGGCCACTGCGGCACGCCCGTTGGTCGGGCTCACTGCCGAGCCCCCTTGGCCGGGCGGAACAGCGGAAGCATGACCGAGCCCCGGGGCTCGAAGGTGACCTCGAGCGGCATGTCGAGGACCAGGTTCTCGGGGGTGTTCTCGATCCCGACGATGTTCGACATCATGCGCGGGCCCTCCTCAAGCTGCACGACGGCGATCGCGTAGGGGGCGTCCTCCTCGAAGCCGGGCGCCGGCCGGTGATTGATCAAGTAGGTGTGCAGGACCCCCCGGCCGCTCACCCGGCGCCACTCCACCTCCGTCGACCAGCAGCGGGGGCACATGGCGCGCGGCGGGAAGTAGTAGGCGGCGCAGCTCGGGCAGTACTGGAGCCGCAGCTCGCCCTGGGCGCAGCCGTCCCAGAACGGCTGGGTCTGTGGGGTTGGTCGGGGTTCGGCTTTGTTGGGGCTCACCTCGGCACTCTCGCGACCAGGGCGGCTCGGGTCAAATCGGCGGGGCCGGCCTCAGGGATCGGGCGAGGGCTCCGATGGCAAGGTGCGCCGGGCCGGCTCCACCGGGCTCATCAGCCCGATGTCGTTGCCGTCAGGGTCGGCAACGATCGCGTAGCGCGCCCCCCAGAACGCGTCGAAGGGCGGCTGCCGGCCGGCGTGCCCGGCTGCGGTCAGCTCGGCGTACAGGCGGTCGACCGCCTGGCGCGAGCCCAGCGCGAACCCGAGGACGACTCGAGCCGATGACGGGTCGGCTCGCCACCCGGCGTGCCAGCGCCGGACCGATTCGGCGGTGTCGAGCTCGAGGCTCAGCCCGCCGCGGGCTCGCAGCTGGACGTGCTCGGCCCCCGAGTCGCCGGCCACCAGCTCCACGCCCAGGCGGCGATAGAAGGCCAGGCTGGCTGCCATGTCCGACACCACCACGTTGACCATGTGCAGGTCGCCACCGCTCTCATGGTCGGTGGCCGGCTCCCGGCCGTCGGCCCCTGCCATGCCCGCTCAGTGGGCCACGGCCCCGCCCGCCCGCAGGTCGGCGATCTGCTGGTCGCTGTAGCCGAACTCGCGGAGCACCTCCTCGTTGTGCTGGCCCAGCGTGGGCGGCGGGCGGCGGACCGCGCTCGGAGTCCGCGTCATCTGCACCACCGGGCCGACCATGGAGACCGCGCCGGCCGCCGGGTGCTCGAAGTGGACCACCAGGTCGTTCGCCACCACCTGCGGGTCGTCGAACAGCTCGGTCACGGTGCGCACCGGTGACGCCGGGACCCCGGCGGCGTCGAAGACTTCGAGCCACTCGTCGGTGGTGCGCGCAGCGAACCGCTCGATGGCGGCGGCGGTGAACGCCCGGGCAGCTTCCCGGCCCTCCTCGGAGTCCCGCGGGATCGAGCGCTCGTGGCGCACGTCGCGCACCGAGATCGCGTCGGCCATCTTGCGCCGCAGGGCCGGCGTGAGGCAGGCCACGGCAATCATCGAGTCCTTGGTCGGATACACGCGGTAGTAGGCGTTGAGCGCCCGAGCGTCGGCGCTGGTGCTCGACGCGCTCGCCTCCGCGCTCGGCGCGCTGCGAGCGATCCGCATGAACGCCGAGATCTGCAGGGCCAGCGAGGTTCCGAGCAGGGTGGTGTCCACCTTCTGGCCGAGGCCGGTGCGCTCCCGGGCCACCAGCGCAGCGCAGGTCGCCAGCGCGATGACCAGACCGGTCGCGTAGTCGCCGATGGCCGGGGTGAGGGGCAGGGGAACGCCGTCGGCGTCCACCCGGCCGCCGGTGCGCATGAGCCCGGTTGCCGCCTGAGCGATCAGGTCGTAGCCGGGCCGGTGGCTCTGCTCGCCCCGAGTGCCCATCGCGGTGTTCTGGACGTAGATGAGCCGCGGGTTCAGCGCGCGCAGGGTCTCGTAGTCGATGCCAAGGCGCGCCGGCACGTCGGGCCGGTAGTTGACGATCACCACATCCATCGCCGGCACCAGCCGGTGGACGACCGCTTGCGCCTCGGGCCGCTTGAGGTCGAGGGTGATCCCTCGCTTGTTCCGGTTGAGCGAGAGGAACGTCCGACTCTCGTTGGGCGCGAACTCGACCGAGTGGCGCCAGGGGTCCCCCTCCGGCGGCTCCACCTTGATCACCTCGGCCCCCAGGTCGCCGAGGTGCATCCCGGCGAAGGGAGCCGCGATCATCTCGGAGAACTCGAGGACCCGGACCCCGGCGAGCGCGCCCTCGCTCACGTGGCCGGCTGGTAGAGGGGCGACGAGGCCTTCATCCAGCGCAGCTGCATCCGCATCGAGACCACCACCGCGCCGGCGTCGTCGGTCGCCCGGCTGTCGTACCACACGTACTCGGTCTTGGGGCTCGCCCCCACCGCGACCACCTCCCCGCTCACCTGGTAGGTGGTCCCACAGCGCAGCGGGCCGGCGCCGAAGCGCAGCTCGATCGCACTGAACAGGCCAACCGCGTCAGCGATGTTCGGCCCGAAGTCGTCCCGCCCGTTGCGGATCAACTGGACGATCGACGACGGCGGCACGATCGGCGGCCCCCACGGCGACGGCCCGGTGTACCAAGGGAGCGGTTCGGTCATCGCGCTCTGCTCGATCCGTTCCCGCTGCGCTTCGGGGTCGACAGTGAAAGTCCGCGGCGCCAGCCGCGCCCCGGGCCGCAACCCGGCCAGGATTCGCAGCTCCTCGGGCGGGCTTTGTCGCAGGTCGATGGCGTGCAGGTGGGTCGGCTCCACCTCGTCGAGCCCGGCCGTCCCCTCGGCCACCAAGAGGCCGTCGGTGCGCTCCATGCGAGCCGGCACCTGGCGGGTCCCGGCCTCGGGGACCCCGACGAAGGCGACCACCTCTTCGGCGTCGACGGTGGCGTTCTTGAACTGCAGGGAGATCGACCCGGCCTCGAACCACCGTTGTGTGAACGCCGTCACCAACAGCGGCGGGAACTGGTCGAGGTGGATCGAGCCGGCGACGGTCCCGCCACGGAACCCGAGGGCTTGGGCGGTCTCGTCGTCGTGAATGCTTCGGGCGGCCGCGGCCGCCGGACCGCCAGTCTGGGCCCGGAACGCCGCGCTGGCCCGGTTGCGCGGCGCGCGGACCGGACCGACATAGAAGCCGTCGACCACCGTTGGTTTGGTCAGCTCGGTCGTCATCGTTCCTCCTTGGTGTTCCCCTTCGTTGCCTCGGCGCGGACCGTCCCCACCTTGAGCTCCCGGAACGGCACGTCTCGATCCACCTGGGGCTCCCGGGGCAGCCCCAGCACCCGCTCGCCCAGGATGTTGTGCTGGACCTCGTCGGTCCCCCCGGCGATCGAGGTGGAGGGCGCCTGGAGCGTGGCATGGGCGATCGCGCCGCCATGGGGGGCCTGCGAGCCGACCAGCATCCCGGCCGCCCCCAGGATCGCCGGGCCCAGGTCCCGATTCATCCGGGTTGCGACCGAACGGGCCAGCTTGGTGATCGAGCTGGCCGGCCCGGCCCCCCGGCCGGCCGCCACGTCGGCCCGGGCCCGCTGCTGGGTCATCGAGTTGACCCGGGACTGCACGTAGTACCGAACCACCTGCTGGCGGAGGGGGTCGGTGCGGTTGGCGCCCGGCTCGACGATCAAGGACACCGGGCTGAGCGGACCGCTCGGGCCGGGGTTGCGGGCATCTTGGGGTGCGACCGCGAACACCCGGTCCCGTTCGACGAGCTCGCCCAGCTTGCGCTGGCGCAGGTCTCGCCGGCGAACCCCGGTGCCCTGGGCGATGGGCACGCCCACCACGCCGGCCCGACCGCTGCGCTCGAAGGCCAAGGTGGTGACCGCGGCCGCCCAGCCGTCGCCGGGCCGGCCGACCAGGTCGGCGTCGGCCACCCGGGCGTCGGTGAAGAACACCTCGTTGAAGTGGGCGTCGCCGGTCATCTGCTTGAGCGGCCGGATCTCGATGCCGGGCTGCTCGACCGGGATGATGAAGTAGCCGAGCCCGCGGTGCTTGGGCGCGTCCATGTCCACCCGGGCGAGCAGCATCCCCCGGTCGGCGGTGCGGGCCCCCGATGTCCAGACCTTCTGGCCGTTCACGACCCACTCGTCGCCGTCCCGCACCGCCCGGGTCTGGGCGCTGGCCAAATCCGAACCCGACCCCGGCTCGCTGAAGAACTGGCACCACGACTCGGCTCCCGATGCCAGCGGCCACAGGTGACGCTGCTGCTGGTCGGCGTTGCCGTGGCGCATCAGCACCGGTCCGCCCATCATCTGGCCGAGCCCACCGGGCGCCCCCACCACCCGACGGGCCCGGAACAGCTCGCTCAGGGCGCTCAGGGCGTCGGCGCCGAGACCCCGGCCGAACCACTGCTCGGGCCAGGTCGGAAAGCCCAGGCCGGAGCGGGCCAGCCGCTCCCACCACTCCCCCAAGGTGAGGTCGAGGTCCCAGTGCTCGTCCACAAAGGCCGACGCCTCCGCTCTGAGGTCATCCAGCGCACTCCCCCCGGCCATGGGCGGTCCCCTTCCGGCTGCGGTGCGACACCACGCCGCCGTCCATTGTCGACCATCCTGGTCCGGCGCGCCACGGGAACGATCCCATGGCCCGGCGGGTCAGTACCCGAGGCGGTCCAGCGCGTCCCCCCGGCGCTGCCAATCTCGCTCGACCCGGACGAACAGCTCGAGGTACACGGCCGGGTCGAGCTGGGCTCGGACCGCGCTGCCGACCGCCTTCAGCCGCTCGCCCCCCCGGCCAATGACGATGGGTTTCTGAGACTCCCGCTCGACCAGGATCTCGCAGCGGATCCGGGGCCACTCCCACTCGGTCACCACGCAGGCGATCGAGTGCGGCAGCTCGTCGCGGGCACTGCGTAAGAGCTGCTCGCGCACCAGCTCGGCCACCGCCACCGCCTGGGGGAGATCGCTCACCGTCCCTGCCGGGTAGTAGGGCGGGCCCTCGGGCAGCCCCTGGAGCAGGGCATCGACCAGCGCAGGCACCCCCTGGCCGGTGCGGGCCGAGACCGGGAAGTACTCGGTCCGCCCGGCCAGCCCGGGGCTGATCGCCTCGACGGTCCGCGCTGCCTCGGCCAGGCGGTCCAGCACCTGGCGGGGTCGGGCCCGATCCCGCTTGTTCACCGCCACCAGCACGCGGCCACCGGCGGCCAGCCCCTCGGCCGTCCGCTCGAGCACCAGCCGATCGCCGGGACCCACTGGGGCGGTCGCGTCGAGCACCGCCACCACCTCCTCGACGTCGCCCAGTGCCCCCAGAGCGGTGGCGTTCAGCCGACTGCCCAGCTCGCTGCGGGGCTTGTGCAGCCCTGGGGTGTCCACCACGACCGCCTGGGCACCAGGGGCATGGACGACGCCGCGCACGGTGAACCGGGTGGTGTTGGGCCGCGGTGCAGTGATCGAGACCTTGGTCCCGACCATGGCATTGAGCAGCGTCGACTTGCCGACGTTGGGACGCCCGACGATGGCCACGAAACCGCTGCGCACCTCAGTCCACCGGCTCGGTCCGAGGCAGCTCGGCGCGCGGGAGCGGCTCGATGCGGACCCGCGCGATCCGCCGTCCCTGAACCCGCTCGGCCACCAGCCGGAACCCGTCGACCGTCACCGACTCCCCCTGGCTGGGCACCCGCCCGGCCAGGTCGAGCAGCAGGCCGCCAACACTGTCCCAGCCCCCCTCGGGCAAGGGCGCGCCGAGCAGCTCGGCCACGTCGTCGAGCGCCATGCGGCCAGCCACCACCACGCCACCACCCTCCAGCCGCTCGACTGGGGGCTCCTCGACGTCGTACTCGTCGACGATCTCGCCGACCAGCTCCTCGATCAGGTCCTCCAGGGTGACCAGCCCGACGGTGCTCCCGTACTCGTCGACCACCAGTGCCAGGTGGAACTTCTTGTCTTGCATCTCTTTCAGCATCGAGGCGACCCGCTTCTGCTCGGGCACGAAGTGGGCCGGGCGCACGTGGGCGGCCACGAGCTCGGACCCCTGGCCGGCCTGCTCGGCCACCATCAGGTCCTTGGCGTAGGCGACGCCCACGATGTCGTCCAGGTTCTCCCGGTAGACCGGCAGTCGGCTGTAGCCGGCGGCCAGCGCGTCGCGCAGCCCCTCGGACACCGTGGCCGAGTCCGAGACGGTGACCATATCGGTCCTCGGCACCATGACCTCGCGCACCACCGTGTCCCCGAAATCGATGATCGAATGGATGAAGGCCCGCTCCTCGGTCTCGATCACCTCCTCGGCGTGGGCGACGTCGGCCATGGCCAACAGCTCGGACTCGGTCACCTGCTGGCCCGGCTCGCTCCCCTTGCGGCCGATGAGCAGGTTGGCCAGCCCGATGAGGACCCGGGAGGCGGCCCGCACCGGGGGGAAGCGGACCACGGTGGCGACCAACGGCGCGCTGAACAAGGCGGCTCGTTCGGGGTTGTGCACCGCCCAGTTCTTGGGCACCGCCTCGAACAGGACGAAGATCACCACCACCTCGAAGATGGTCCCCCCCACCACCCCGATCGGCCCGAACCACTCTTCGGCCAGCACCCCGACCAGGGTCGCCGAGACCAGCTGGCACACCAGCACCAGCAGCAGGATCGGGTTCAAGAACGCCTCGGGCCGCTCCACCAGCCGCACCAGCGGCCTCGCGCCCCGCCGGCGCTGGTCGAGGAGCGCCCGGGCCTTCACTCGGCTGGTCCGCACCAGGCTGGTCTCGGCCAGGGCCAGCACCCCTGATGCCACGAGGAGCAGCACGACCACCGCGACCAGCGCCCCGTCGACCGGGCGCCAGCCGGTGGCGGCCGGGATCACCGCCGGTGGAAGAAGGCGTCGAGCAACTCCCGCTCCAGCGCCTCCATGGCGCGGGCCTCCTCCTCGACCTCGTGGTCCATCCCGAGCAGGTGCAGGAGCCCGTGCACGACCAAGAGCGCCAGCTCGTCGTCGTAGGGGACGGACCGGGCCAGCGCGTTGCGCTCGGCCACCGCCGGGCAGACCACCACATCGCCCAGCAACAGCGGCGGCTCGCCCTCGGCGTCGCTCCCCGGTCCGGTGCCGCCAATGTCGGGGAACCGCCCCGGCGTGACCGGCTCGTCCTCCAAGGGGAAGGCGAGCACGTCGGTCGATCCCTGCCGCTGCAAGAAACGCTCGTTCAAGGCGGCGATGGTGTCCTCGTCGACGAAGAGCAGCGAAACCTCGGCGTCACCGCGCAAATGGCGCGACTCGAGCACCAGGCGGGCCAGCTCGCTCCAGCGCTCGAGCTCGATCGGGGCCGCCGACTGCTCGTCGGCGGCGAAGACATCAACCGCCATTGCCGGGGGAACCGGACCGTTCGGCGTGCTCGTAGGCATCGATGATGTCGGCCACGATCTTGTGGCGCACCACGTCCCGCCGGTCGAGGTGCACGAAGGCGACGTTCTCCACCGAGCCGAGCACCTCTTCCAGCCCCACCAGCCCCGAGCGGCCGCCGGGCACGTCGATCTGGGTCACGTCCCCGGTCACCACGCACTTGGAGCCGAACCCGATCCGGGTGAGGAACATCTTCATCTGCTCGGGCGTGGTGTTCTGGGCCTCGTCCAAGATGATGAACGAGGAATTGAGGGTGCGGCCGCGCATGAACGCCAACGGGGCCACCTCGACCGTGCCCCGGTCGAGCAGCCGTTGGGCCCCTTCGGGATCCAACAGGTCGTAGAGGGCGTCGTAGAGGGGGCGCAGGTACGGGTCGACCTTGGCCATGAGGTCCCCGGGCAGAAAGCCCAGCCGCTCGCCTGCCTCGACCGCCGGGCGGGTGAGGATGATCCGCTTCACCTGGCGGGACTGGAGGGCCTGCACCGCCAGAGCGACGGCGAGGTAGGACTTGCCGGTCCCGGCCGGGCCGATCCCGACGGTCACCACGTTGGCCGCGATGGCGTCCACGTAGCGCTTCTGGCCGGCCGAGCGAGGGCGGACGGTGCGTCCCCGGGCTGCCCTCAGGACCTCGGCGTTGAGCACCTCGGAGGGCGAGAGGTCCTCCCGCACCATGTCGATCGTGCGACTCACCTTGGCCGGGTCGAGGCCCTGACCGGACTGGAGCACCCTGACCAGCTCGTCGAAGAGGCGAACCACCCGGGAAGCCTCCGGCCCGCTGGCCACGATCCGGTTCCCCTGCACGGCGATGGTGGTGCCGGGGAAGCCCGATTCGACCAGCCGCAGCAGCTCGTCGTGGGCGCCGAGCAGGCCCGGCATCAAGTGGTTGTGGGCGACCAGGAGCTCGGCCCGGCCGTCCTCGAGGACTGGGAGGGTCCCCTCGAGCGGGTCGCCCGAGGGGCGGCCGGCGGGCGTCACCCCGGCGGCCAGGACATCTGGCGGCCGCCGATGACGTGGAGGTGGAGGTGCGGGACCGAGTTGGCCGAGTCCCGGCCGACGTTGAACACCAAGCGGTAGCCGCGCGCTTCGGTGCCGATCCCCTCAGCCTCGGCCACCTGGCGGGCGGCCACCACCATCTCGGCCAGGTCCTCGGCGTGCTCGGGTCCCACCGTGGCGGCGTTGGTCACGTGGGCGCGCGGCACCACCAGGACGTGGACCGGGGCAACCGGATTGATGTCCCGGAACGCCACGGTCCGCTCCGTCTCGTGCACGATCGTTGCCGGGACCTTGCGGGCGACGATCCCGCAGAACAAGCAGTCATCCACGGGCGGGCGCCCTCCGCAGCGCTCGTCGCTCACCGGCCGACCCCGGACCACGCTCCACCGGCTCCATCCCGCCACAGCCTACGAGACCGCGCCAGGCGTCGGTCGCTGGGCCGCGACCGCCGCCACCAGCCCGGCGCGCAGGGCCCCGAGGACCGTGGCCACTGCGACGGCCGCCGTCTCGCACCGCAGGGTTGCGTCGGCCACCGCCACCGTTGGCAAGCCGAGCGCCTGCTCAGCCTGGCTCCAGCCGCCCTCCGGCCCCACCGCGATCGCCGGGTGCCCGAGCGACGGCGGGTCCCCGCCGGGGTCGGCCAGCGCCAGGGTGGGCTCGGCCGCCACCAGCTCGGCCAGCGTCGTCGGCTCGGCCACCTCGGGCAACCAGGCCCGCCGGCTCTGGGCCGCCGCCTCGCGGGCCACCCGGCGGAGCCGGTCGGCTGCCGTCCGGGCTCGCTGGTCACGCCATCGCACCACCGAGCGCTCGGTGGCGACCGGGACGATCCGGTCCACGCCCAGCTCGGTCAGCTTCTGGACGGTCCACTCGGGCCGCTCCCCCTTCCCCGGGGCGAAGGCGACCGTGACCGCCGGGGACGCCCGGGGGACGAGGACCGGCGGGCCGTCCGGCTCGAGCAGCGAGCCAAAACCGGTGAACCGGCACGTCACCGAGCGACCCCGCCCGTCGCTCGCGACCACCACCTCACCGGGGCGCAGCCGCAGGACCCGCACGAGGTGGTGGCGGTCCTCAGCGGCCAGCTCGGGGGCCGTCGGGTCCTCCACGAACACCTGCGCCGCCGGCCGCGGCCCGCCCCTGGCCAGCTCGCTCAGGAGAAGACCGACTTGATCTTGGACAGGACCCCGTCGTGCTCATCGGGGCCCAGCTCCTCACCCCGCTCCGCCGCCAGCTGGACCAGCAGCTCTCGCTGGCGAGCGGTGAGCCCGGTCGGGGTGTCCACGACCACGTGCACGTAGAGGTCCCCCCGGCCGCGGCCTCGCAGGTGGGGGATGCCGAGGCCCTTCAGGCGGACGATGTCGCCGCTCTGGGTGCCGGGCTCGATGACCACCTGGGCCGGTTCCTCCAAGGTGTCGACCGAGACCGTGGTCCCCAGGGCGGCCCGCACCATGCTCACGTGCACGGTGGTGTGCAGGTCGTCGCCGGTGCGCTCGAACCGGGGGTCCGGTTCCACCTGGAGCTGGACGAAGAGGGAGCCGCTGGGCCCGCCCCGGGGCCCGGCCGGGCCCCGCCCGGCCAGCCGCAGGGTCGATCCGTCCTCCACGCCGGGGGGCACCTCGACGGTGAGGGTCCGCTGCTCGATCCGCCGACCCTCGCCGCCACAGGCTCGACAAGGATCGGGGGTGAGCTCGCCCAAGCCCTGGCAGCGACCACACGCCACCGAGGTGACCACCTGGCCAAGCAGGGACTGGCGGACGCGGCGGATCTCCCCCGCCCCCCGGCAGTCTGGGCAGGGGACGGGACGGCTCCCGGGCTCGGCCCCTGACCCGCCGCAGGCGTCGCAGCGCACCGGGAGCCGCACGCTCAGTTCCTTGTCGACGCCGAAGGCGGCCTCGGCGAGCGTGAGCCGCAGCCCGATCTCGGCGTCGGCCCCCGGCATCGGCCCTCGGCGGCTCGAACGGGCACCCATCGAGCCGAAGAACGCCTCGAAGATGTCGCTCAGGCCGGCCTCGAAGTCGAACGTCACCCCACCCGAGCCCTGGCCGAACACCCCGTCGGGCCCGTAGCGGTCGTAGCGGGCTCGACGCTCGGGGTCCCGCAGGACCTCGTAGGCCAGGCTCACTTCTTTGAACCGGGCCTCGGCGGTGGGGTCGCCGCCGTTGGCGTCGGGGTGCAGCTCCCGGGCCTTGCGGCGGTAGGCGCGTTTGATCTCCTCGTCGGTCGCGTCGGGGGACACCCCGAGCAGCTCGTAGAGGTCGAGACCGTCAATGGCCGCCACGGCGACCCCTTCCCTTGTCGGAGCGGCGATGCCCGTAGGCCTCGTTCATCCGCTCGCTGAGCTCCGAGCTCACCACGTGCGCCGCTGCCAGCGCCTGTGGGTAGTTCATCCGGGTTGGCCCGAGCAAGCCCACCGCCCCGGTCTCGTTGTCCCCGACCTTCACCGGAGCCACGACCACCGCGCACGACGACAGCGGCTCGTACCCGTGCTCGGTGCCGATCGCGACCGACAGGCCCCGGTCGAGCACATCGCGCAGCAAGGTGACCACCACCAGCTGCTGCTCCAGGATGCTCAGGACCGAACGAACCGTCTCGACCGCGTCGAAGGCCTCGGCCAGCCGGGACGGGCCACCCATGTAGACCTCGTCGTTTTGCTCGGACCGGGCGATCTCCCGCAGCGCTCGGCCCACCGGCTCGAGGACTGTCGGCAGGACCGGGTCCTCGGTGGGGACTCGGGCGGGGGCCTTTGCGAGCTCGGAGCCGACCAGGGCCGCGGCCAACCGTCCACTCAAGCCGGCCAGCTCCTCGTCGGTCAGCTCCTGGTCGAGCTCGAGGGTCCGCTTCTCCACCGCCCCGTCGGAGAGCACCACCACCAGCAGGACCAGCCGGGGAGCCAGAGAGACCAGCTGCACCGAGCGGATGGTCGCTGACCCGTGCGACGGGCTGACCACGACCGCGGCGTACGGCGTGAGCTCCGAGAGCAACCGGGACGCCCGCTCGAGCATGTCCTCCATCTCGCCGTGGACCCGGTCGAAGAACCGCTTCACCCGCTGGCGCTGGGCGGTGCCCAGCACGCCGGCCGGCGCCAGGTGGTCGACGAAGAACCGGTACCCCTTGTCGGTGGGGATCCGCCCGGCGCTGGTGTGCGGCTGGACCAGGTATCCGTCCCGCTCGAGGGCCACCATGTCGGCCCGCACGGTGGCCGAGGACACGTTGACCCCGGGTGCCTTGGCCACGTAGGCCGACCCGACCGGGGTCGCAGTGCCGACGTACTCGGTCACCACCGCGTCCAAGATGGCGGCGCGGCGGGGGTCGAGCTCGCCGGTGGAGGCCCGTTGGGGCCCCTTGGAGGCACGGGTCCTGGTCGACATCTCAACTGGCACTTGATTCTACCGACTGCCAGTTCGACCCGGCGGAGGGGCCGACGCCCCAGGTCGCCGGGATCCGCCTCAACCCTCGTCCATCCGCAGGGCCGAGATGAAGGCCTCCTGGGGCACCTCCACCCGGCCGATGCTCTTCATGCGCTTCTTCCCCTCTTTCTGGCGCTCGAGCAGCTTGCGCTTGCGGGTCACGTCGCCGCCGTAGCACTTGGCCAGCACGTCCTTGCGCTTGGCCTTTACCGTCTCCCGGGCGATGATCCGACCGCCGATCGCCGCCTGGATGGGCACGTCGAACAGCTGGCGGGGGATCATCTGGCGGAGCCGCTCGGCCATTCGCCGCCCGTAGGCCTCGGCCTGGGAGCGGTGCACGATGGTGGAGAACGCGTCCACCGGGACGTGGTTGATGAGGATCTCGACCCGAACCAGGTTGGCCGCCTCGTAACCGGCCGGCTCGTAGTCCAAGCTCGCGTAGCCTTTGGTCCGACTCTTCAGCTGGTCGAAGAAGTCAACCACCACCTCGGCCAGGGGGATCCGGTAGGCCAACTCCACCCGCTCGGGTGAGAGGTATTCCATCTTCTGCAGCTCACCCCGGCGGCGCTGGCACAGCTCCATCACGGTCCCGGTGTGCTCGGCTGGCGTGAGGATGGTGGCCGCGAGCATCGGCTCCTCGATGCGCTCGATGCGGCTCTGGTCCGGCAGATCAGTGGGGTTGTCGATGTCGAGGGCGGTGCCGTCGGTGAGCCATACCCGGTAGGCAACCGACGGGGCGGTGGCGACCAGCGACAAATCGAACTCCCGCTCGAGCCGCTCCCGGACGATCTCCATGTGGAGCAGTCCGAGGAAGCCGCAGCGGAACCCGAAGCCCAGCGCGTGGGACGACTCGGGCTCGTAGGTGAAGCTGGCATCGTTGAGCTTCAGCCGGTCGAGGGCGTCTCGGAGTTCGGGCAGCCGGTCCCCATCCATCGGGTAGAGCCCGCAGAACACCATCGGCTTGGGGTCGCGGTAGCCGGGAAGGGCCTCGGTCGCCGGCCGCTGGGCACTGGTGACGGTCTCACCTGAGCGGGCCGAGCCGACGTCCTTGATGCCGGCGATGAGGTAACCGACCTCCCCCGGGCCAAGCGCTTCGACCGGTCGGGCCTCGGGGGTCCGCACCCCCAGCTCCTCGGCTTCGTAGACCCCGCCGGCTTGCATGAACAACAGCCGCTCACCGGCACGGATGGTCCCGTCGACGACCCGCACCGAGCTCACCACCCCCCGGTACTGGTCGTAGGCGGAATCGAAGATGAGGGCGCGCAGGGCAGCCTCGGGATCCCCGACCGGCGGTGGGATCCGCGCCACCACCGCGTCGAGCAGGGCTTCCACCCCCTCGCCAGTCTTGGCCGAGATGCGCAGCACCTCCTCCCGGGGGATTCCCAGGACCTGCTCGATCTCCGCGGCACAGCGCTCGGGATCGGCGGCCGGCAGGTCGATCTTGTTGAGCACGGCAACGATCTCGAGGTTGTGCTCCATCGCTTGGTAGCAGTTGGCCAGGGTCTGGGCCTGGATGCCCTGGGACGCGTCGACCAGGAGCACCGCGCCTTCGCAGGCGGCCAGGGAGCGGCTGACCTCGTAGCCGAAGTCGACGTGGCCGGGGGTGTCGATCAGGTGCAGGACGTAGTCGCGGTAGCGGACCCGGACGTTCTGGGCCTTGATGGTGATGCCCCGCTCCCGCTCGAGGTCCATGGAGTCCAAGAACTGCTCGCGCATGAGCCTCGGGTCGACGGCGCCGGTCAGTTCGAGGATCCGGTCCGAGAGCGTCGACTTGCCGTGGTCGACGTGGCTGATGATCGAGAAGTTGCGGATCCGCTCCGTCGCGACCGGTCCAGGTGGCGCTGCGGAGGTCACGGTGGGCCAATCGTATCGAGACCCGGGCCCGACCAGGTCGTCCGGGTCCGATCAGCGACGCCGCCGCGCCGTCGACCCCGACCGCCCGGCGGCTGCTGGCCCCGCCCGGCGGCTGGGCCGGTAGCGCACCGCTTCTGACGGCCAGCCGAGGGCGGTGACTGCCTGCTGCCATCGGCGCCCGTGGTCAGCGTTCGGCACCAGGAGGTGCGCGTACTCATGCCAGAACACCCGGCTCAAACGCCCGGTCGGAGTGAACAGATGCCGCTCGTGGTCGAAGCAGGCCCAGCCGAAGGCGTCGTCCTCTCGGTAGTTGTGCGCGTGAGCGTTGATCGATCCGCTGGTGAACCGCCGGTCGGCGTGGGGACGGGCGACACAGCCCCCCACCGCAACCCCCCGGCACACCCGCTGGTCCACCCCCAGCTCACGGGCGCCGTACACCCGCAGCCCTCGAACCACCCGCATCCGTGTCGCTCGACCGTCCGGTTCGACTCCGTGGAGGTTCCTCCCCCCTGCGACGCGGGACCAACGCCACGGCGTCGCCCGCTCTTCCCGACCTTCGGAGCCTCCAGCGGGCTCCGGGCCGCTGCGCAGCGAGCTGGGTAGAGTCGGGCCGGGTCAGGACGGAGGAGCAACGATGGCCAGTTCCCGACCGGCTGACGCCGAGACCGTGCGGGCCGAGGTCCAGAGGTGGCTTGCCGAGCACTGGGACCCGTCGCTCGAGCGGCGTCACTGGCGTGGCTTGGTGGTCGACGCCGGTTGGGCCTACCCAAGCTGGCCGGCCGACTGGTACGGCCGGGGCCTCGACCGGGACGGCTCGGCCGTCGTGGCGGCCGAGTTCGCCCGGGTGGGCGCGCCCTTCGGCGCCCTCGACGTGGTGCCGGGAGCCGGGCAGATCGAGCTGCAGATCGGGGCCAACGTCCTCATCGCGCACGGCAACGATCGGCTCAAGGCCGAGCTGCTCCGTCCCATCTTGATGGGCGACCTGCGAGCGTGCCTGCTGTACTCCGAGCCGGGGGCCGGATCCGACCTGGCCTCGATCCAGACCCGGGCGGAGCGGGACGGCGACGAGTGGGTCGTGAACGGGCAGAAGGTGTGGACCACCGCGGCCCAGCACGCCGACTTCGGGCTGCTCATCGCCCGCACCGACTGGGACCAGCCCAAGCACCAGGGCATCAGCTACTTCATCCTGCCGATGCACCAGCCTGGGGTGGAGGTGCGACCGCTCCGGCAGATGACCGGCGAGTCCCAGTTCAACGAGGTGTTCCTGACCGACGCCCGCATGCCCGGCCATCATCTGGTCGGCGAGCGCAACGACGGCTGGCGGGTGCTGCGCACCGCCCTCGGCTTCGAACGCCTGGTCATGGGCTCGACCGGGACCCGGAGCCGGGACGACCGGCGGCTCCCGGTCGGGGGCTCGATCGATCTGTTCGACCTGGCGGCCCGAGTCGGCCGGGACCGGGACCCCCTGGTCCGCCAAGCGCTGGTCGAGCTGTACATCCTGCGCACGGTGATCGGCTGGAACGCCCGGCGGGCGGCGGCCATCGCCCAACGTGGTGGCTTCTCGCCGGCGGCCTCGTTGGGCAAGCTGGCCATGTCCCGACTCCTCCACGAGTCGGCCGGGCTGGCCGACCGGCTGCTCGGGATGGCCGGCACCCTCTACGGCGAACAGGTCCCCGATGCCCACAGCGCCAACCACGCCCTCATGATGGCCTTCATGAATTCGATCGGGGGGGGCTCGGACCAGATCCAGCGCAACATCATCGCCGAACGGATCCTGGGCCTACCCAAGGACATCTCGGTCGACCACGACCGGCCCTTCCGCGAGGTTCCCAAGGCCGCCGCCCTGCGGCCGTTGGGGGCGCCGGCTGCGTCCAGCGTCTCCTAGGTCGGCAGCGCCGGCCGGGGCTGGTAGGCTCGGCAGCTCCGGGCGGCGCCCGGATCCCTCGCTCCTGCGATCCTGGAACGCACGTGGCCAACATCAAAAGCCAGATCAAGCGCAACCGCCAGAACGAGAAGCGGCGCCTCCGGAACAAGGCGGTCCGCTCGGAGGTCCGCACTCGGACCAAGACCGCCCTGGCCTCGGCGGCCAACGGTTCCGAGGACGCCGCCGAGATGCTCCGGCTGGCGGTCAAGCGGATCGACAAGGCTGCCAGTCGCGGCGTGATCCACAAGAACCAAGCGGCCAACCGCAAGTCCCGGCTGATGCGGCGGGTCGCCGCCCTCCAGGCTGGCGAGGGCTGAGGCTCGCTCAGCGCACGGGTACCGTCCGGGCCCTGACCAACCGACTGAGGCGAGCCACCAGCACCTCCAGCACCACCTCCGGCGGCAGCGCAGTCCTCCCCTTCACATCGAGGTCGGCGTCGGCAAGCAGGGTGAGCGCCTGAGCGATCCGGTCGCCCCCCAGTCTCCTGCCCTGCTCCATCGCCTTCTTCGCCACGAACGAGCTCCGAACTCCGAGGAGTTCGGCTGCCTCGGAGGGGTCCACCTCGTCAAGCCCGTCCAGCCGGAGCATGGCGGCGTAGTGACGGTGCAGGACCCCGAGCACCTCGGTGGGCGCCCGGCCGCCGGCGTCCAACATGCGCCGCAGGGCGGCCAGGGCGGACGCGGTGGACCCGGCATCGATCGCGTCGGTGAGCTCCCATGGGGGCACCGACCCGGCGCTGCCGAGGAACGGCTCGAGCTCCTCCACCGACACCGTGGCCCCCGCGCCGTACGCGGCCGCCAGGGAGTCGAGGATCCCGGCCAGCCGGCCGAGGTCGTCGCCGAGGTGGGTCTGGATCCTGGCTCGGGCGGCCGCGTCGAGCCGGACCGGGGCGTCCCGGAGGTGGGCGGCCAGCCAGCTGGCTCGGTCGCGGCCGGTCCCAGCCGATGCCTCGACCAGCTCACCGACCGCCGACACCGCCCGCATCAGGACCTGGGGCACCGTGCCACCGCCGCCCACTAGGACCAGGAAGGTGGTCGCCGGCAGGTCGGCCACCAGCTCGGCCAGGGTCCCGGCGTCGGCGGCCCCCAGTCGGCCGGCCTCCCTGACCACCACCACCCGCCGGTCGGCCAGCAACGGCGGGGTCAGGCAGGCGTCGACCACCGCCTTCGCGTCAAGCTCGGCACCGGAGGCCCCATGCTCCTCGACCACCAGACCGGCCTCCCGCTCACCCACCAGGCGGTCGATGACGCCGCGGGCCTCCTGGGCCACCAACGCCGGGTCGTCGCCGCGGACCAGGACCACCTGGGCCACGGCGGGCCGGGCACGCGGGCTGCGCGGCATCAGGTGGCCTCGACGATGGCGGCCAGCACGTCGCGCACTCGGACCGTCGCCGCCACGTCGTGGACCCGCACCACCCGACACCCCCGGGCGATGCCTAGCGCGCACGCCGCCAGGGAGGCCTCTCGTCGCTGATCGATCTCGAGGTCGAGGAGCCGGCCAAGGAAGGTCTTGTTGGAGGCCGACAGCAAGAGCGGGTACCCGAGGCCCGCCAGCACGTCGCTTCGCCGCAGCAGCTCGAGGGACTGCTCGGCCGTCTTGCCGAGATCGAGGCCGGCATCGAGGATGATCCGGTTGGGTTCGATGCCGGCGGCCCGTGCCGCGGCCGCCCGGGCCTCCAAGAACGCGGCCACCTCGGCCACGACGTCGGTGTAGACCGGCTCGGGATCGGGGACCCGCGGTGCCAGGCGGATGTGGGTGGCGACCACGCTCGCCCCGGCCGCCGCCGCGACCTCCAGGTACGCAGGGTCAGCGAACCCGCTGATGTCGTTGCCCAGGACCGCCCCGGCGTCGTAGGCGGCCTTGGCCACCGAGGCCCGCCACGTGTCAACCGAGATCGGGACGTCGAAGCGCTGGGCCAAGGTCGAGATCGGGCCCACCACCCGGTCGAGCTCCTCGGCCTCGCTCACCTCGGGCCCGGGTCCGGCCTTGACCCCGCCGACATCCAAGATGTCCGCTCCCTCGGCCACCAGCTGCTCGGCCCGCCGCCAGAAGGCGTCGAGCTGGAAGGTGAGCCCCCGGTCGTAGAAGGAGTCGGGGGTGCGGTTCAAGATCCCCATCACCAGGGCGCGATGGGTGAGGTCGTAAATGCGCGGTCCCAGGGCCAGCTCGACCATGGGATCAGAACAGCCGGGCCGACAGCGCCTTGCGGTACTGCGAGGTCCGCGGGTCCTCGGGGCCGAGGGCCTCGAGGATGTCGAGGAACTCCTGGCGGGCATGCTCGTCGTCGCGGACCCGCTCGAGGAGCGAGTCGAGCAGGCTGGTGGGGTCCTCGACATCGACCGCCCGCCCGGCCAGCCGGGCCCGGGCAGCGAGATTTCGGGTCTGCGCGGACTCCGGAACTCGCGCCAACAAGGAGAGCGCTTCGTCGGCCTCGCCCCGGTCGATCAGCAGACTGGCCAGGGCAGCCACCGCGCCCGGATGGTCGTGCTGGAGCTCGAGGGCCTGACGCAAGGAGGCCTCGTCACCTTTGGCGACCAGGAGGTCAGCCTCGCTCGGCGCCGGGGCCAGGCGGGCGACGAACTGGGCCACCTGGGCCTCTGGGAGCGCCCCGACGAACCCGTCGACCACCTTGGCGTCCTTCAGCGCGTAGACCGCGGGGATCGACTGGACCTGGAACGTGGCTGCGACCCGCGGGTTCTCGTCGACATTGACCTTGGCCAGCTCGACCGCGCCCCCGGTGGCCTCGATCGTCCTCTCGAGGATCGGCCCCAGGGTCCGACAGGGGCCGCACCACGGCGCCCACAGGTCGACGACCACCGGCACCTCCCGGGATCGCTCGACCACCGCGGTCTCGAAGGTGGCATCGGTCACGTCGACCATGCCCGGGAGGCTACCTGGCGGCCCCGGACCATGGGCCACCCCAGCCTGGGACCGATCTTGGGGGACCCACTATCGTCTCTCACCGTGGCGGTCAGGGGAATCGACGAAGAGAAGGTCTCGCACTGGTTCGTGGAGCACGTGGACGGGGTGGTCCTCCCGCTCGAGTTCCAGCTGATCGCCGGGGGTCGGTCGAACCTGACCTTCCGGGTTCGTGACGCCGGTGGGCACCAGTGGGCGTTGCGACGACCACCGGTCAGCCACGTCCTGCCCACCGCCCACGACATGGGGCGAGAGCACCGGATCATCAGTGCCCTCGGGCCGGCCGGGATCCCGGTCGCCACCGCGATCGGACTGTGCACCGACGAGGCGGTCAACCAGGCGCCCTTCTACGTCATGGAGTTCGTCGAGGGCCACATCCTTCGGACCGCCGAGCAGGTGGTGGCGGCGTTCGCCCCGGACCAGCGCTTCGAGATCGGCATGAACCTGGCCGAGACCCTGGCTGCCCTCCACCGGATCGACCCCGACGAGGTCGGACTGGGCGACCTGGCCCGGCGGGACGGGTACATCGAGCGCCAGATCCGGCGCTGGAGCGAGCAGTTCCGCAACGGCATCGTCGGCGGCGACGACTACGACGGACTGGTCGAGCGGGTCGGCAGCGAGCTCGCCCGCCGCATCCCCGAGCAGCGGGGGGTCGGGATCGTCCACGGCGACTACCGGTTGGACAACACCGTGTTCAACGACGACGCCCGGGTACGGGCGATCCTGGACTGGGAGCTGTGCACGCTCGGCGACCCGATGGCCGACCTCGGCCTGCTCATGGTCTACTGGAACGACCGCACCGACGAGGGCGGGGCGGTGGGTGGCTCGGCCACGATGGCGCCGGGGATGGCTCGGCGCCAGGACCTCGTCGAGCGCTACGCCACGGTCTCGGGTCGAGACGTCTCGGACCTCCCCTTCTTCACCGCCTTCGGGTACTGGAAGCTCGCCTGCATCATGCAGAGCGTCTACGCCCGGTACCTCGGCGGGGCCGGCGGTGGCGACACCGGTGGGTTCGAGGGATACCCCCAGACGGTCCGACGGCTCGCCACCACCGCGGCCGAGAACCTCGCGGCCTGGTGACCGGACGCCGGGGCCGATGAGCCCGGAGGACGAGACCCTCTACCGGCTGCACCACGAACGCCTCCTGGATCGTCCCGTGCTCGTCGTCGCACTGGAGGGCTGGGTGGACGCCGGGCTGGGCGCGGCGACCGCCGTGGCCACCATGGTGGGGGCCGGCGACAGCGAGCTGCTGGCCACCTTCGACGGCGAGCACTTCTTGGACCAGCGGGCCCGGCGCCCGGTGGTGCGCCTCCTTGACGGCGTCACCACCGAGATGACGTGGCCCCAGACCCAGTTGCGGGCTGGGCACGATCTGGCCGGCAATGACGTCATGTTCCTGGTGGGACCGGAGCCGGACTTTCGCTGGCGCAGCTTCGTCGCCGCCTGCGTCGAGCTGGCCCGCCACTTCGGGGTCCGGTTGGTGGTCGGCCTCGGGGCGTTCCCGGCGCCCGCCCCCCACACCCGACCGGTCCGCCTGGTGGCCACCGCTCCCCCGACGGCCTCCGAGCTCATTGACCGGGTCGGTCGGACCCGGGGCGAGCTCGAGGTCCCTGCCGGCATCGGTGCTGCCCTCGAGATCGGGTTCGCCGAGGCGGGCATCGACATGGTCACGCTGTGGGCGAGGGTGCCTCACTACCTTGCGGCCATGGCCTTCCCTGAGGCCTCGGCCGCCCTGATCGACGGGCTGTGCCGAATCGCTGGCCTCGCCTATGACACCTCTGAGCTCCGGCGAGCGGCGGACGCCTCCCGTCGACAGATCGACGAGGTCATCGCGTCAAACCGGGACCACGCGGAGATGGTGCGCAAGCTCGAGCAGGCGGTGGATGCCTCGGAGGGGAACGCGCTCGGCATCGAGACGCTGCCTTCGGGGGACGAGCTGGCTGCCGAGTTGGAGAAGTTCCTCCGAGGCGAGGAGCGGTGAGGATGCGCCCAGTGGCGGCGCCGCAGAAGGGAGCGGAGCATGAAGATTGACGGCGGGATCGGGTTCAGCCCGAGTGGGATCGCTGACGCGGCCCGGGAGGTGGAGGCACTCGGCTACGACGGCGCCTGGGCCGCCGAGACCGGCCACGATCCCTTCCTGCCGCTGGCCATCGCAGCCGAGGCGACCGAGCGCATCGAGCTCGGAACCGCGATCGCAGTGGCTTTCGCCCGCAACCCGATGAACCTGGCCATGGTGGCCAACGACCTCCAGCTCATCTCCAAGGGCCGCTTCATCCTCGGCCTGGGGTCCCAGATCAAGCCCCACATCACCAAGCGGTTCTCCATGGAGTGGTCGCGTCCGGCCGCGCGGATGCGCGAGATGCTGCTTGCCATCCGAGCCATCTGGGACTGCTGGGAGAACGGGACCAAGCTCGACTTCCGAGGGGAGTTCTACACCCACACCCTCATGACTCCGTTCTTCAACCCGGGCCCCAACCCCTACGGGCGGCCCCGGGTCATCCTGGCCGCGGTCGGCGAGCGAATGACCGAGGTGGCCGGGGAGGCCGGTGACGGGATGATCGTCCACGGCTTCACCACCTACCGGTACCTGCGGGAGGTGACCATCCCGGCGCTCGAGCGAGGCGCAGCGCGGGCCGGCAAGACCCGTCAGGACCTGACCGTGGCCTACCCCGGCTTCGTCGTGACCGGGGAGGGCGACCAGTTCGAGGAGGCCAAGAAGGCAACCAAACGACAGATCGCCTTCTATGGCTCGACACCGGCCTATCGCGGCGTTCTTGAGCTGCACGGCTGGGGCGAAGTCGGCGACCGCCTGAACACGATGTCCAAGCGGGGCGAGTGGGAAGCGATGGGCGAGCTGATCACCGACGAGATGCTGGACGCGTTCGCGGTGGTCGGCCCGATCGACGAGGTCCCGGCCAAGGTTGCCGAGCGGTTCGGCGGGCTGGTCGACCGATTCAGCTTCTACGCGCCCTACCCGATGGCGGCCGAGGACTTCGGAGCGGTGCTGGCGGCCTTCAAGCAGATCCCGTAGGCAAGACGGCCCCGGCACCGAGACCCAGCGCGTAGCCCTCGAGGAAGCTCGAGGCTTCCTGGTGCCGAGGGAAGCGCTCGGCCAGCTCGTAGAAGCGCGGCGAGTGGTCCGGGTGGATCAGGTGCGCCAGCTCGTGGACCAAGACCGCGTCGAGGACCCAGTCGGGGACCTGCTGGAGGTGGTGGGAGATCCGGATCTCCCCGGACTCGGCGGTGCACGAACCCCAGCGCTTGTGCTGGTTGGTCACCCAGCGGACCGAGGCCGGGACCGCATTGGGGACGTACCGGGCTGCCAGCTCGAGCGCCCGGCGCCGGAGCGATTCGTCGTCGGCCGCCCGGACCCCGCGCCGGGCCACCACCCGGGCCACCAGCCAGTCGACCATGGCGGCGCGCTCACTGCCCCGCAGGTGGCTGGGCAGGAGCACCACCACCCGCCCGGCGTCCCAGTAGGCGGTGGCGGTCTTGCGCCGCCGGTTCGAGGTGCGAACCTCCACCGCGACCCCGGGCCCATCGCCGGCCGGGCCTGGAGCGGCGACGGTGGGGGGCCGATGGCGAGCCGGCGCCCGGTCCTGGTCGATCTCGAAGAGCGGCTGTTGGCCGAGGCCCATGGCGCTCTATTTATGGCACGACGTTGACCAGGTTCGGTGGACGCACCACCACCCGCTGGGGCGCTCGGTCTCCCAAGACCGCCCGGACCCGAGGCGAGGCCAGCGCGAGGGCCTCGGCGTCGGCGGGGGTGATCGAAGGGGAGACCTCGATCCGGTCGCGCACCTTCCCGCTGACCTGGACCACCATCGTGACCCGCTCCTCGGCGACCAGCTCGGGATCGAAGGTCGGCCACTGCTGACGGTGCACCTCGGGACCCCCAGGGTGACGGCGCTCCCAAATCTCGGCGCTCACGTGCGGTGCCATGGGCGCGAGCAGCAGCACGAGCGCGTCGGCAGCCTCGTCGAAGACCTCCCGGTGGGGGCCGGCCTCGGACCGCTGGTAACGGATGAGGGCGTTGGAGAGCTCCTGGCAGTGGGCAACCGCGGTGTTGAACGACCACCGTTCGATGTCTTCGGACACTGCCTTGATCGTCCGGTGCACAACCCGGCGGAGCTCGAGGTCGCCCTTGGTCGGATCCCCCGACCTTGCCGGGACAGGAGCCTCCAGCAGCGACCGCCAGACCCGGTCCAAGAACCGGCCGCAGCCGTCGATGATCTCGTCGGCTTGGTCGTTCCAGTCCACGTCGTCCTGCGGTGGGCCGACGAAGAGGTGGAACAGCCGCAGGGCGTCGGCCCCCACCCGTTCGTAGTAGGTGGACGGGGCAATCAGGTTGCCCTTGGACTTGGACATCTTCGTCCCGTCCATGCGGATCATCCCCTGGGCGAAGAGGTGCCGGAACGGCTCTCGCCCAACGTCCGGGAGCAGACCGACGTCGATGAGCGCGCGCTGGTAGAAGCGGGCATACAGCAGGTGCAAGATCGCGTGCTCGACGCCGCCGATGTACTCGTCCACCGGCATCCACCGGCGGGCAGCCTCCGGGTCGATCGGGCCTTCGCGCCACCACGGATTGCAGAAGCGTAGGAAGTACCAGCTGGAGTCGACGAAGGTGTCCATGGTGTCGGTCTCACGGCGAGCTGGTCCCCCACACTTCGGGCAGGTCGTACGCAAGAACCCCTCGTGCGAGGCCAGTGGCGACTGACCGCTTGGGAGGAACTCGACATCGTCGGGAGCAAGGACCGGGAGCTCCTCCTCGGGCACCCCGACGATGCCGTCGTCGGGGCAGTAGACGACCGGGATCGGACAGCCCCAGAACCGTTGACGGGAGACCAGCCAGTCCCGAAGCCGGTAGTTGACCTTGCGGGTGCCGATCCCTCGGGCCTCCAGCCACTCGATGGCACGCTCCTTGGCGGTGGGCACGTCCAGGCCGTCCAGGAATCCGCTGTTGACCTTCTCCCCCTCCCCGGTGTACGCGCCGCCCCGGAAGGACTCGGGCGGCCGTACCGTCCGCACCACCGGCAGGTCGTAGGCCTGAGCAAAGGCGAAGTCACGCTCGTCTTCCGCCGGCACGGCCATGATTGCCCCGGTCCCATACCCCATGAGGACGTAGTCGGCCACGTAGACCGGCACCGGCTGATCGTTGAACGGGTTGATCACGTAGCTGCCGGTGAAGGCTCCCCGCTTGGCCAGCTCTGCTCCCGGCTCGGCCGCCCGCATCCGTTCGATCTCGCTGGTCGCTCGGGCCTGGGCGACCAGCGCCTCGACTGCCGGTCGCTGCTCAGAAGTGGTCAGCTCTTCCACCATCGGGTGCTCCGGGGCAACCACCGCGTAGGTCATCCCGAAGCTGGTGTCGGGCCTGGTGGTGAACACTCGCAGCGATCGGCCGGTCGGCCGCCCGTCAGGACCTTGGACCGCCAGGTCGAACTCGGCCCCCTCGGAGCGGCCGATCCAGTTGCGTTGCATCACCTTCACCCGCTCGGGCCAGTCGAGGTCGTCCAGCGCCTCCAGGAGATCGTCGGCGTAGCGGGTGATGCGCAGGAACCACTGCTCGAGGTCCCGCTTTTGGACCAGGTCCCCCGACCGCTCGCAGCGCCCGTCGGAGAGGACCTGCTCATTGGCGAGCACGGTCTGGCACCCAGGGCACCAGTTGACCTGCGCGCTGGCCCGGTAGGCGAGGCCAGCTTCGAGGAACCGCAGGAAGATGAGCTGGTTCCACCGCATGTACTCGGGGTCGTGGCTTCGCAGCTCCCGCCGCCAGTCGTACACCGCTCCCAGCCGGACCAGGGACTCTTTGAGCTCGGCGATGCGCTCGTCGGTGAACACCCTGGGGTGGGTGCCGGTCCGGATGGCGGCGTTCTCGGCCGGGAGGCCGAACGAGTCGAAGCCGATGGGCGAGAGCACCGCGTACCCGTTCATGGTCCGGTACCGAACCACCAGATCACCGAAGGTGTAGTTGCGCACGTGGCCCTGGTGGGCCGGTCCGGACGGGTACGGGTACATGCACAGGCAGTAAAAGCGCGGCCGGGGGTCGTCGTTGTCCACTGCGTAGGTGCCCTCGGCCTGCCAGCGGTCCTGCCATTTCCGCTCGACAGCTCCGACGTCGTAGGCCCGCGCCATCGTCAAATCGTAATGAAGCCAACGGGGCCCCTGGCCACTCGGGACCCGGAAGGTGAGGAGGACAGGCTATCTGCCCTGGGCCGGGTCCATAGACCGACCAGCTCCTCCAGGGGGGCAGTTGTCGCGCCGGGGCGACCCCGACTGGGCCGGCTGCATCGTTGAGAGCCGAATGGCGCGACAATCCCAGGGTGCCGACGAGGTCGATTGGCGGCACCGAGTCTCCGGCGGTCTCGGCGTTGGGTGCCAGGACGAAGGGCCGAGGTCCCAGTCACTGCCCCCAAGCGAAGACGGCCCGCGACCTCAGAACAAGGAGGTAGGGCGCTGAGCGAGTTCACCGCCATCACCTACGAGGTGACCGGTCGTAAGGCCCGTCTGACGCTCAACCGGCCGGAACGGTTGAACGCGATCAACCAGGCGATGCCAGGCGAGATCCGCCACGCGGTGCAACTGGCGAACGACGACCCCGGCGTGCACGTCATCGTGGTGTCCGGCGCCGGGAGGTCCTTCTGCGCTGGCTACGACCTGAAGGACTATGCCGAAGCAGGACGTGGGACACAACGGGCGGTGTGGGACCCGATCAAGGATTACCGCGTCATGAAACGGACGACGGAAGACTTCATGAGCTTGTTCCGATCGCTCAAACCGACAATCTGCAAGGTTCAAGGGCACGCGGTGGCCGGTGGGAGCGATATCGCGCTGTGCTGCGACCTCGTGGTCATGGCCGACGATGCCAGGATCGGGTACATGCCCGCCAGAGTGTGGGGCTGCCCGACCACGGCAATGTGGGCCTACCGACTTGGGGCCGAGAGGGCCAAACGGATGCTTCTTACCGGAGACACGATCGACGGCAGGCAGGCTGCCGCTTGGGGGCTCGTGCTCGAGTCGGTCCCCGGCGACCAGCTCGACGCCCGGGTCGACGAGCTGGCAGAACGCATTGCTGGTGTGCCGACCAACCAGCTCGCCATGCAGAAGCTGCTGATCAACCAGGCCTACGACCAGATGGGCCTGGAAGGGAGCCAGATGCTGGCGACACTGTTCGACGGGATCGCCCGACACACTCCCGAAGGCCGCTGGTTCCAACAGCTGGCAGCGACGCAGGGTTTCCATGAGGCCGTGGCCTGGCGCGATTCCGGACGGCCTATCCCCGAAGGAGGCTCCGAGCAGGGCGACGACGCTAGCGGGGCCTCGACTTCGAGGTGATGCCGGCTTTCGGATCGCCTCCGGCTGCTAGCCTGTTTGTCCCGACGGGGGCGTAGCTCAGCTGGTAGAGCGCTTGACTGGCAGTCAAGAGGTTCGTGGGTTCAAGTCCCATCGCCTCCACCGAAATTCCCAGTTCAGGGGCTGTGGCGCCGAGTAGGGTCGGGTCCGACAGGGGCCAGTGCAACCAAAACTGCAACCGAGCAAGATATTGAGGCTTGGGTGTCGGTAGTCGGTCAGTTTGACCCGAACGTCCAGGATCTCACGGAGAGTGAAGGAGTCAGCGATACAAGGTGAGAACTTCAAGCACCGCCGCTAGATCGTTCTCTAACAGTTGCAACCCATGAGGGCTCATCGCCAAGGGGGTCCGTCCAGCACGGATGTTGCGCACTATCGACAACTGAGAAGCGATACGACCCCAGAGGTCATCAAGGTCAATGGTCGGGGTCGAGATGGTCGTTACACCCACCCCCATGTCCTCGCGGGCCTTGTAGACCGCGGCTGGGGTGATCCCCAGGCGCGCGGCGATGTCGGCGACCGGAATGCCTAATCCCCGAAGCTGTGCCAGGGACTGTGCTCGCCACTGGGCCATCTGGGCCATGAGGCCCCGAAGGCGGTCCATCTGTGCTTTGGCCTGCCGGACCTCTTCGAACAGTTCGTCAACGGTTTTGGTCATGCCACGATTATACCCCGGGGTAGGGTCAGATTCAACCCTGGGGTATAGGAAACCTACCACCACCGTGGTACCACGCGCGCTTAGGATCACGAATGTCCTACCCAATAGGACAGTCACCAGGTAGTGGGAGCCGCATGAAGCGCAGTCCTAGGGCGGGGACGCGTCCCAAGTCGCCTGGGCCGTGGTCCAGGAGGCTACTGGGCAAGCGAGCCCTCCCGAAACCAAAGAGAAGGACCCAGCCGCTGTAGCGCGCGGCCGAAAAGGGGGCCTGACAAGGGCAAAGAGGCAGAACGTAGACGTGAGATCGCGGCCCAGGCTAGGACGGCACGGAAGGAGTCGGCATGAACATGACTGGCCGAAGGCGACCACCTTGCACGGGGCGAGGCTCAGCGTGGCCAGGTCCTCAGCGGCGGCCTCGACCCACCGCACGTTGGTGATCCCAGCCTGCTCGCAGCGTTGCCGGCCAACCTCGAGCATGTCGGGCTCGGGGTCGAGCGCCACCACCCGATCAAACAGCTGTGCTAGCGCCAGCGGCAGGACACCCGGACCGCAGCCTACGTCGACGAGGTGCCCCGAGCCGTCCAGCTCGGGCAAGCGCGGAGGCGAGCTCGCCCAAGTAGGGCGCCCGCCCGATCGTGTAGTACTCGGCGGTGCTACCCGGGGCCCGGTTTGAGTCGTGAGCCGCTGGCGCCGCTGCACGGCTGCCGGAGGGCGTGCTCGGCCCTGGAGTCGCCCCGCAGGCCATTTGATGCAACCAAACTCAGCTCAGCACGGCGTCCAACCGCCTGTGAGGTCCGAACAGATCTCGGCACTGGCAATGTTGTAGTCGCCCTGGGCAGTTCCGGTCCGCGTGGCCGTCTGAGTCACTCCACCTTTTTTGTAGACGACGGTTACTGTGCAGGTGATATCCCCGTCGGGACCCTGCAGCTGGGCATCGACGTAGTAGTACTGAGCGTTGGGGTCCAGCGTGAGCACGGCTGACCATGGCAGGTCGCCACCGTTCAGGTTTGAACTGTCGGTCCCGTAAGTGATGTCCACACCCTCGGGGGCCGAGCCGGTGCAGGCAAAGTAAGCGCCCTGGGCCGATGCCGCAGTCGTCGGTGGTGAAGCTGCTTTGGATTGGGGCGGTGCATTCGTCGCGGCCGGGGCGCTGATAGCAAGGCTTAACGGGGCTTGCTTTGTAGATATGTTGCTGATCGGGGTGTCGGCGGGTTGCTGAGCCTCGGCCTCGCTAATACAGGACGCAGACTCCGACTGAAAGCGTGACAGATCATTAGTCCATCCGTGGCCCCGGGGGAATGGAGGGTCTCTTCGAAGGTCAACGACATCAGCGGACACCTGTCTGCGTTCCTTCAGCAGCGGTACGATCGCGTAGTTTTGCGAATCTCCTTCAGCTTTGATGGTGGCAATCACAAGCCCGTTGAAGAGTGGGCCATAACGATGGAGCCACCCTCTCTGCGCAGTCGTCTCCGCTGATGCCGACTCGCCGCCAATCGTGACAAGAAAAAGTGCGACCAGCGCAGTTGCTAGCCACTTTTGTCATGACGTAGGGACTATTGCCTCTTCCGAGACCTATGGATGGCATAGACGCCCTCCTTCTGAATCCTCGCCACGATGGCGCTAACACCCCAAGGAATGCTCACGAGGAGGGCGTAGGTGGACACAACGGCAGCCGCGAGGGCCACGTAGGAATAGACGATAAACGGGATTACGAATGGAATCCAAAGAACGACGAAGGCGAGACATCCGAGCTTGACCTTCTGGGCTGTCGGGCGGTTCCTCCGGTAGCGGTGGTAGTTGTCAATCCCACTCCATATCTGCGCAGCGAGTTTCCACGATGCCCGAGCGTGGCGTTCCCACCCGTTCACCTGCCCCTCCCCTTGCTGAGCCGCAAAGGACGATATCGCAGCGATGACAAAGTTGCTCGATACCGTTCACCGCCATGGCTGGGGCTCGATCACGCCCGATTGTGGCAGACAGGGCGACCGACCGGGGTCCCGTGCGGAAGGCCGATGCTCAAGAAGTCTGATTGTCATTCAGGTCCCTTTTACGATCTTGCGCCCGGTTGCTCGAGCCCACTTCTCCACCGCCTCGCGTTTCCACACTCGACCGCTCGCCAGTTCCACCTCGGGCTTAGGGAAGTCGTCTCGACGACTGAGCTGGTCGACGTATTGGCGGGAGACACCGAACATGCGGGCGATCTCGGCGGCTCCGACAAGATGGTGCGGCATGATTTCGAAGGTACTTGACATATGACAAGACTAGGTGAATGCTAGGCATGTGACAAGTAGTCACTCTCTCAGGAGGGAGGCGTATGACGAAGGACTACGGCAGCATGGCCACGCGGCGGTTGCCCATCGCACCACCGCACTACTTCGGGGGCCCAGAGTCCCACGCCGAACGAGCGTTCGCTCGCCGCATCAACGTGTTAAAGGAGCAACTTGGCGGTGGTCTGATAGTCGAGGAGTTCATCGACCTTCTCGAAGATGCCGTGGACGATCGGATCGGTGAGGTGGTGGAATACCTCGAGGCGCTCCCAGCGGACCGGGACTTCACCTGCGGGGCCGACGAGTGGACCGACGAGGAGTACGAGGCGCGGGTGGGCCTGCCACGCCCGGGCCGAGCGAGGAGCGAAGTCCTGTCGTCCTGATTGGGGCACGCCCCACGCTGCCGGCGAACGAACGGGAGGGTCTTTCGGGGCCCTCCTGTTCGACGTACTGGGGAAGCCGCCAAGGCGCGCCACTCGCAAGCGCCTGGGGCGCGCCAGCGTGGCCGTCTCCCAGGCCGGGAAGGGTGGTATCGGCATCCTTGACGCTCAGTACGGCGCGGCGACGACCCCGGCCGTTACCCCGTAGACGATGCCAGCGGGATAGGGCCCGGGTGGGAAATAGCCCGCCGGCGTCGGGGCGTCGGCGACCAGAAAGACGGCGTTCGCCACCGAGCGTCCCGACGCGGTCGGCCCCGAGATGGCTTGCCAGGGGCCGACCGGGTAGCCGGTCTGCGCGGACTGCTCGGCGAAGTTCGAGTTCGACCCAACGATGACCACGCTCTGGGGGACGATCACCGGCTGCGCGGCGAAGAGCAGTCCGGGGCCGCTCACGGGGGTCCCGGGGGTGAAGGTCCACGGGCGGCCGCTGTCGGCGCTCACGCCGGCGAACTCGTACACGGTCGCCCCGAAGGTCCCGCTCGCGCCAGCACCGGACCATGTGATCGTGAACTCCACCGACCCGCCGGTTGCGACATTGGGTGGACAGGCGAACCACGAGATGCGAGTCCCGACCGTCGAGTTGTACTCGGTGCAGACCTCGGTCCAGGTCCCACCAGCGTTGTCGCTCACCGAGCAGTCGGCACTGCTCGACGGGTTCGCCATCACGACACAGAGCAGACGTGCGCTGTAGTCCGCGCAGTCCCGCGTGAGAACTAACGGACTGGTACTCGTGAAGTCCGCGACGGTGGGGTTCAGGTACAGCCCGGTGTGGATGGCATTCGACCCGAGGTACAAGAACGGGGCCTGCGCGGGCCCTGTGGGCGGGACGACGGCCATGGTCTCGTGCGCGGTCAGTCCCCACGCGTACACATTCACGCCGTCCGTCACGTCTCCGGTGGGGGCATCGGCGATGAAGAACCCGACGACCATGGACCACGCGGCGTTGGCGCTTCCCGAGGGCGCCGGCCAGGAGATGATGGGGTTCGGGGTGCTCGGGTCCTGGAAGTTGATGGTGTCGTTCACGAACGAGGCGCGTGCGTAGCCGAGCGTCGACGGCTCGGCTCCGGTGAAGATGCACGAGCTGAACTGACGGCTGCATTCGGTCCACACGACGGTGCCATCACTTGTGGTGCCCCCGGGCGTCATGTTCCACGCAGGCTCGCTCGCCCCGGTGGTGCCTGCCGTCGTGCACACGTAGACATGCCGGTTGAACGTCTCAAAGTCTTGCATGTATTGGGCGACCGCGTAGGCGCCGGCAGCGATTGGGGTGGATTCGGTCCACGGCTGGGCGACGATCAGCCCAGCTTAGAGGGTCTCGCCGGCGGGGAACACGGTGCCCAGCGCCCGCGCCAAGCCGCACAGCGCCTCTGCCACCTGGACCGGGTAGCCAATGGGCGAGAAGTGGGGATGGGCCAAGTCGAAGGAGGCGGCATGGCGGATGACGGCCCGCGTGGACGGTGCCCCGATGATCGAACCGCCCGGTTCGAGGATGCTCATGGGCCTTTTTCGGCCTGGAGCAGGCGCAGGGCATTGCCTTTGCGGGCAAGGGCTTCCACGCCGCCGCCGGGCTGGCCGCGCAGACGGGCCACAAGCCCGAGATCGCGGGCGATACGCACGTGACCGATCGGATCAAGCCCGATGTCCTGGCCGAACTTCTGTGCGTTCGCCTCGGCACGTGACGCCTCGGACCACAGATAGGGCGGGACAGCCTCGACCCCTGTCCGAGGTCGACCGTTCCTGGGCGCTACCTCAACAGACCCCTCGACGACGGCCATGATCCACTCGTGGAGCATCTGGGCCCGGGCTTCGGCCCGGCAGTAACGCTCGAGGGCTTCCGCGAACACATCGTCGGCGAGATAGGGGTAGTTCTCAAAGAGCAGGGCGCGCACCTGTTTGGCACGCTCGCTGACGAGCCTGTCGGAGAACCCGCCATGGCGCACTGAGACAGTGTTCCCAGGCTCAAACGGCGGCCAGGAATACCCGCGGGCGTCCTGTCGGTCACTGGTGGGCGTTCCATCCCGACGGCGCTTGCCCGTCATGGTCTCATTCCCCTTCGGAGCTGCCGCTCTAAGAACGCGGCCATCTGGTCCTTCGAGACGAATCCCTGATGTGCTGCCCAGTGTCGCAAGGCAGCCCGGCGTCGCTCAATCAGCTCGTGGGGCCAGGGGACCCGCTGTTCACGTTCGACGGCGGCAAGGGCCTTCTCTTGCGCCACAAGTGCAGCCCGGTACTCCCTCGGGCTCAGACGCCTGGGGTTCTCATGGACGAGCGCGTGGCGAAACCTGCGCCACTGGCGAAACCGGCGGATCATGCGCCGAGCCTCCTGCGGAATGCAGCCAAACCGAGCTTGCCGCCGGCCTTTTGGTACTTCACGTGGGCCCGGTGGACAGCAGGCTCTCGCCCAGCGGGAAGGTGCTTTCTGTACGCTTTGCGAGCTTTCCTCATCGCGTGGTCTTCGAGGGCCGGACCGGCCAACAGTGCTTCCCGGCGGGCTTTCGCGAGGTGGCGAGCAGCTGCTCGGGCGTGCTTGGTGCGAACGCGACGCACATCGTCCGCGGTGACATCCAGCTTCCGTGCAGTGGCATCGAGAGGCCGACCAATGCCTGCAGCATCGAGCTCGGCCTGGCGTGCCTTCCACGCGGCATACGCCGCGAGCAGGTTCCCCCCAGTGTTCAGGGGGGTGAAGGCGCTCGCGACGGCTCGAGCGCTGTTCGAGTGCCGGTCCGCGGTCGACGCACCGCCTGACAGGTCGACTGCCCGGAGCTGGCGGGCGATCGTCTCGGCGTGCTGGCTCGGAGTCGATGGGACAGCCATGTCAAATTCCCTCGACACTTGGATCGTCGCCCAGGGTGCCGGTCCGGGCGAACAGTTCCACGCTGCCGGGCCCCATGGGACCCGGCGAGGGCCGCAGCTGCCGAGCGCGCTCGGCGATCTGCATTTTCAGGACAGCCAGCTCGTTGCGGATCTCACGTGCCTTTTGCGCGTCGCCTTGGCGATCGGCCTCCGTGGCGGCGGCCTTCATCGCGAGCTCGACCTGCTGCAGTGACGGCACACCCCGGACGACGCTGGCAAAGACATCGTTCGCCGCTGCCGGGTTGACGCCCCCCTTATAGACGCGTCCGTTGAGCTGCTTTTCGACTTGCGCAAGGCGCGCCTTGAGTTGGGACTTCTTCATTGTGGATGCCTCCTTCTTGTTGTTGCTGATGGCTCCGAGGAGCTTCTTGGCCGCGTGGCCATGGACGGGGTTGCGCGTTTCCTGCTCCAAGAATCGGTGCAGGTCGCTCTCGAGGGGCCGGAGGTGCGGGGGGAGCGGCATCTCAGATCCTCACCGCGCCGACGAGGATGGGCATGGCGGCGCGCCGGCGGCGATCAGCCTCTTCCTTATCCAGGCGGCCGAGCAGCGCTTTAAGCGCTTCGTGGCGGCTGTGGGCTTCGACATAGCCTTCAAGGTCGTGGGCCGCGTAGGCGGCCTCCAGCCTCGCAGTCGTCGCTACCACCGCCTCTGCGACCACGCTGCGGAAGGCAAGCGCCTTTTCTCGGGCGACCTGCGCGGCGGCAGCGCGCTCCATTGCAGCCTGCCTGCGGGCCTCGACCGCCTCGGGCTCGGTGCCAGGCCACGGCCGTGGCGCCGGGAGCTCCTTCGCAGTCGCCTCCCGGCGCTCCCGCTCAGCGGCTTCAGCTCGAGCGCGAGCCTCGCGGAAGGCATCACGGTCCCGTCGGTGCCGGGCTTCGTCGGCTTCCTTGGCTTCACGGCGCTGCCGCCGCAGGTCGTCCTCAAACAGTCTCATCAGGTTTCCTTTCTTCGACCACCCACTTTGGGCGGTTCTTGTGGCCGAGGTGGTACAAGCCACACCACGTGCACAGGTACGGCTCAAGGCGCTGGGAGGTCCCGGGGTGGCGCCCATCGTTCTCTCGCTGCCAGCGGCGGGCAGCTGCGGCCGAACGATAGGAACGCTTGCCTTCGCACTCACGGGCGTAGCGCTGGGCGGGGGTCAGCATGTCACCTCGCATCCCTCGAATGCCTTTGCGAAGCTGTGTACACGGTCAGCGCGGCAATGGTGGACCTCTGGGGGGTTCGCCGGACCGGCCCGTACGCCCCCAGGCTGGGCGTCGAGGCCGCCCGGTGGGCTACGGGCCAGCGGCGATGACCTCTGCGTGGGCAGCCCGTGACGCGTAGTCGGGATTTTTGGGGGCAAGCGATAACACGGTGCGCTCGTTTGGGAACGTTTCGCCCCCTCAGCGGCGGCCCCGCGCTTGACTTCGCCTCAAGCCAAGGGCACAAACTCGCAGATAGAACGACCTGTGCAACCATCGCTGCAACCGAGCGGGCGCTCACGGCAGGACCTCCACAATGAGCACCAGGGCGTCGTGGGACCCGAAGGCCCTGAACGCCTGGCGCCACTCACGGACCAGGACGGCCCGCTCAGGCCAGCTCACGCGGCGTTCAGTGTTGGCGGTCCAGGGGCGGGCGCGATGGACGAGGCGATACGTGGTCGGCATGGTCGTGGTCATCGCGGCCTCGCGCATCGATTTTCCCGGCTGCCAAGGGGAGGGACGAGAGCGGGGGTTTTCCAGTTCAGCTCTCACAACCCTTCCCCCCAGGCATCTCTCCCTGTGACGTTGTGACGCTTGTGACGTTCCCTATGTGAGACCGAGAGACACCACCAAGCGGCTCTGCTAAAGGCGTCACAGCCGTCACGTCCGGCACGTACCGAGACCATGCGTCCACAAAGTCGTCCCGGCTGTAGCCCTTCGCCGTGCGTTCACCGACGCGCACGGTCCGTGGCTTGACCTCGAAGCGAGCGAGCCTTCGAGCGAGTCCCCGGGGATCAAGAGGCTTTCCCCTCATGTCAGCCCAAGGGGCATCCTCGATCCCGACGAGGGCAGCAACCAAGTCCTCACTGAAGATGTAATCCCGACCATCGCTGTCGAACACCGAGCGGATGTCGGCGAGCAGTCGGACACCGAGACTGGGAGGGGCTGCCTTAGCAGCCGTCACAAGCGTCACAGCGGCACACCGGGCGCGCTCCGGCCAGTCGCCGCCGGCAGCATCGGCTACGGCCAGGAGTGGTTCCCACACGTCCGCGTCCCGGTCCTCGATGCCGGACGGCATCGCTGGCCATTGGCCAAGCGGGATGGTCGTCGCCCAGTCAGCCAACGCCTCGCGAATGATGTGGCCCTCCTCAGCGTGGATCCGATACCGGAAGGGCTCTATCGGCTCTTGAGGTGCTCGACGACGCATCCGAACGACCACGCTGCGCGACATCAGGGTGTCGGGAAGATCATCGAGCCCGGCGAGTGCCACCGCGCAGTACGCGGGCAGCTCTTCGGTAAAGACCTCTTTTCCTCGGACGACGCATCGTCCAGCTTTGGCACCCTTGCGATGGCCGGCGTTCAACATGCCGCGGATGTCCTCGTTGTCCTTGGCGCGTGGTCCAAATACGGTGTCGATCTCGTCGAAAAGAATCGTCGGGGGGCCCCCCTCGTCGGAGACCTTGCGGAACAAATAGGCCGGCGTCGTGTTCACCGCGTGCACCGGGTTCGGCACGAGAGGCTCGGTGACCTCAAGTGCCCGACTCTTTCCGCTTCCCGGCTCCGGCGAGAGGAACGCGATTCGGGGGGTCGACTCCCACGCGTCCATGCGGTGTGTGTGTGCGATCCACAGCACATGTGCGACGCGTGCGTGCTCGCTCGGGTAACTGATGAACCGAGCAACGTAGTACTCAACTTCGTCGAGCACCGCCGTACGAAGCCCTACCGCGGGCACAGTGGGGACGGTCATGCCTCGACGCTCCGCTTCCGAAGGCGGCGAGCGGCCTCGGCGAAGTCGCCTCCCGCGTGAAGGACTGTCCAGGCGCCGAACTTGCTGTAGCTCTCGTCCGGCGCGAATGGGTACGCCGACGAGGAGAAGACGTGCAACCGGTCGGTCCCGAGTGCGTTGACGGTTGCCGAGATACCCTCGTCGTCTTTTCCGGGCCGACGCCAGTATTCGATCTCACCCCGGCGCCCAACAAGGCGCCAACCGAAAGGCTCGAGGATTTCGGCCCAGGTGACCTCGGCGGCCAACAGGTCGCCCGGGCGCGGACCGTCGAGACCTGAGACCGGTTCTTGTTCTGGCTGGGGCCGAATCGGTTCCGGGCGCAGAAGAGCTGCCATCCATCCGGGCATAGCGGCGATGGGGATTTCGGGATCGTCCCAGCGGTAGGGCGTGCCGTTCGGGTGGACCGACGGTGGCAAGACCACGTATCCCTTGCCTCCGAGCTTCACGTCGATGCCGGGGCCGAGTTTGTGGGAGCCATTGCGAAGCGGCCCCGGGGGGCGAATAAAGAACAGGTGCTCGCCCCCACCACCGGTGAACGAACGGAGTGTCGTCGGCAGTGGGCGGTGATAAGCCTCGAGCAACTCCAAAGACTCACGGCCGCCCGCCCGCGGGTCGACGTCGATCACAATCAACGATTCTGGGATGGCGCCCCCGATGGTGGCCGCCGGCCAGCGGTGCCACCATCGGTCGATGGTCGCGGGATCGGTCGTGGCGTCCTTGAAGCCGTGGGGCGTTAAGGGCGCCTTCCCATGGCAGGGGAATACCGGCCAACCGGCGGCGGCCAGCTCAAGGGCAGCGCTCAGCATGCTCGACGCGCCTCCGCCGCGACAAGCCGCTCGTAGGCCGTCACAACCCAAGGCTCCAAGCACGCTGCCCCGAGATGGTCGACGACGGCGACGAGCATGCGAACGACGAGGCGATGCAGCCAGGTCACGACACACCGTCCGAAGGGACACCCAGGAGGGTGAGCAGGGCGGGAACTGGCACCAAGATGCGGCGCCCGAGCCTCAGGGCGGGGAGTTCAGCCTGCCTGATTGCCTGGTACGCCACGCCCCGCGAGACACCGAGGAGGGACGCGGCCTCCTCGACCGTGATCGTCGCGCGCCCTGCGAGGTGGGCCAGGTCGATTGCGGTGGGGGCCATCACCATGGCCCCTCGGCGAGCTCCATGAGGCTTCGGAGGAAGTCGGCGTACGCCCGGGCAGCGGGGCCTGGCCGAGGTAGCCGCTCGGCCATCTCCCAGCGATGGATCGCAGACTCAGAGACCCCGCAAAGTTCCGCTGGCACCCGGAGAGGGAGGTCGCTCTGGATCCGCACGCGTCGAGCCACCCCATCTCGGATGAGGCGAACTAGTGCCGCGTGCTCGATCGCTTCCTGGAGCGTCGTTGCCATGACTCCAAGAATCCCATAATGGTCAGGCACCGTCAACACGTTGTCGAGCAGTGCTGGCCCATTATCTAGGGATTTTGCGATGCTTCATGTCCTTGACCTGGCTGTCATACGGTCAGAGACGACATGTCTTGACATTGCCTTGCCACGAAGGGTAACGTCAACATGTGAATATCGTCCCGATTACTGACCCCCCGTTTGACTGCGACGTGGCGGTCACCTGCCGGGGCGTCGAAATTGGGACGCGCGGGACGTACGACGTGGACATCGCCTTAGCTGAAAGGTTCGGGCTCTTCGAATGCGTCGGTCTCGGGCTGCGCGGCCAGGGCCACCAAAGGGTCGATGGCGACGTGCTCCGCAGGGTCCGGGTAGCGGAGCTTGTGCGAGAGGTCAGCGATTGGTTGGAGCGCACCGGCATCGCTCAAACCATGGCCTTGAGCGTCACGAATGAGGGAACCCCTCCCGACACAGTCGACGGCGTGCCCTGGGCTCTCGTCGACGAGAGCGTGAAGGCTTGGCACGAGCGCACCATTGCCACCCCAGCGAAGAACGCCGGTCGTCGCTACGAGCAGATGATCCGTGAGGCTGCGAAGGCCGGGGGCCTAACGCGGCTCCTGGCGGCCGCGGATATCTACAAACGGGCAGCGCGACGTAGGCGCCCAGCGACGAAGGCCGTAGCGGATGAACTCGGCATCACATACAACGCTGCGGCAGGGCTGGTCAGGAGGTGTCGAGAGGCCGACCCGCCGCTGCTGCCTCCTCGGCCGGGGCGAGGCAGGGGCGGGGCGGCGGCGATCGTGGGAGCACAAGCAAGGAGGAAGAAGTGAGCAGAGCACGGGGGACCATCATCCGCAGAGGGGGCAGGTGGAGCGTCGTGCTCGATCTCGGCCTCGACGAGAACGGTCGGCGCATTCGGAGGTGGCATAGCGGATATACCGACCGCGACGAGGCGGAGCGTGCCCGTACGGAACTGCTGTCATCCATCGACAAGGCAACCTACGTGGACCCCACGAAGGTCACGGTCAAGGCGTTCCTCGAGGATCGCTGGTTGCCAGCTCTCGACGGGCTGGTCGCAGCAGGCAAGCTCAAGCCGTCAACCGTTGCCCATTACCGGCGTCTGGCGACGGCCTACGTCATCCCGAAACTTGGTCGGACGTTGCTTGTCAAGTTGTCGGCCGATCAGCTCGCTCGGTTCTACGCGACGCTTTTGAAGGATGGTCGACGCCGGGTCGTCGGCGGCGAGGACGCTGCCCTGAGTGCCGGCACGGTCCACGCGGTCCACGTCGCTATCCACCGAGCCCTGAAGGACGCCCAAAGGTGGGGACTCGTCGCCCGCAACGTGGCCGACGCTGCCAGCGCGGACGCTCCTCGGGCACAGAGGCGGGAGATGACCGAGCGCCTATGGACCCCGACGCAGCTTCGAACCTTCCTTGAGAGCGTGAACGATCACCGACTGTCGGCCCTGTGGACGCTGTTCGCCACCACTGGGCTTAGGAGAGGAGAGGCTGCAGCGCTTACTTGGCCTGACATCGACCTCGATGCCGGGCGTCTCACCATCCGCCGGGCCCGAGTCGTCGTGAACCACCGGGTCATCGACTCCACCCCCAAGACCGAGAAGAGCGTGCGCACCATCGGACTCGACTCTGCCACGGTTCGCGCTCTGCGAGCTCACTGGGCCCAGCAAGCTAAGGAAAGGCTTGCATGGGGACCCGAGTACCATGCGACCGACCTCGTGTTCACTTGGGAGGATGGCTCCCCGCTTCACCCGGATCTCATCACGCGGATGTTCAAGCGGCTAGCCGCGAGAGCTGGGCTTCCGCCCATTGTGGTCCATGGGCTCCGTCACTCCTACGCCTCAGCGGCGCTCGAAGCCGGCATCGCCATGAAGGTGGTCTCCGACAGACTCGGCCACTCGAGCCTCTCGATCACGGCCGACCTTTACACCCACGTTCGACCCGAGGTCGACCAAGCAGCCGCGGATCAGGTGGCTGCGCTCATCCTTGGAGGGGTGTAGGTCCGCGGGAAGGACCCGCGAGCTGTAGGCACGTCGAACATCGCGGGCACCCAGTGAAGTCCTGACCAAGGTCAGCACGCCGCCAATCGGGCCGCGGGAAACGAGTCAACTCGCCCGGCACCGCGCCCCGACCGCACATCGACTGGGTGGCGGGGGCGCCGTTGTCGAGGATCGCCACGGCATGCACGGCCTTGCACCGGTTTTCCGGCCCCTCGAGTTCGCGCATTGCAACGTGGCGAGGTTCATAGCGCAGGTGGCCGCTGGTGATTCTGATTCTCTGAGGCCCTACAACGGCCGAGACGACCAGGGGCCCGGGGAACCCGTCGACCGTGACCTCGTCGCCGAGACCTAGCTCGTACTTAAGGGGATTTTCCAGACAAATCTCTACGTCGCAGTAACCAAGGTCGACCATCGCGTCTCCCATTCTCCAGGGGCGGCCGCAACTGCAACCCAAACTGCAACCGAACCGCCCGGCATCGGCCGTCACCAGCCGTCATGTAGGCCCGAGCGTAGTCCGCAGACACCGAATTAGAGCAGGGAAAACGTCACCGGCCGTCAGTAACCGTCACGGCGGGAGTCTGACTGGCAGTCAAGAGGTTCGTGGGTTCAAGTCCCATCGCCTCCACCAGATCGCCATATTCAAACTCGCTCGAGGAAAAGGGCAGGTCGAGCGGCGGTGGTACCCCACGTCGGTGATCTTGCCGTCGCGGACCTCGATGCGAGTGAACACGGCTCGGTTGAACCGGCGCCTGGTCGGCACCGAGCCGACGCATGGGTGTAGGCCTTGGCGCAGTTGGTGGCGAAGCGCATGGCAATCCCGAAGATCTCCTGCCACTCGGCATGATGCGCGTCGACGGCGGCGAGGCCTTCCTCGGCTGAGCAAACATCGGCGGCGATACGGGCCTGCTCGACCTTCAAGGTCGCGACCTCGATGGCGTCCGCGTAGTACGCGTCGAGGAGCTTGCGCCGCTCGGTCTCGGCCTTGGCGAGCTTGCGCGTCAAGAACCCGCGTTCGGCCGCGTTGCGGTGCTGGCGGGCTGTGAGACGACTCCAACGAGGCCGTCTCTATCAAGGTTGCGGCTTCGGCTCGCTCGGCCACGTGTGGGCCGGAAGTGCAGACCGTTGAAGTCCATAGACGTGCGCATCTTGCAATCATCTTTCAACATCGCGTGACTCATTTGCCGATTGTTCGTCGGACAGAGTTGAGCAGTTCCACCAGCCGAACGCCGCCTGCAGCTGCTGGCGAGGCGAAGAGGCTCGCGGTTTTGGGAGCGAGCCGTCGTCGCCAGACCTGAGGTTTGGTGATGATGATCATGGCCTTCATCTGGTAGCTCTGTCTGTGATGCGGCGCTCATACCTTGCGGACCTGAAGCGGTGAATGGGCTCGTGCCATCTGGTCGTAGTCGTCGTCCTGCGCCACCACCGGTAACCCGAGGTCAATGGCGGTGGCAGCGATCAGGGAGTCGGTCAATTTGACCGCTCGCTGGATGCCGGCGTTCCGGCAGTCGCTTACGAGACGAGCCCACGCGGCCATGACGGCCTCGCTGATCGGAACGGGATCCACTCGCCGGGCCAGGTTCAGCGTGCCCGCTCGGAGGGCGCGCGATGTCTCGTCCGCAGCGCTCAGCACTCCCAGTTCGAGCTCGCCGATGGTCACGACCGAGACCGTCACCCGGTCGGGCAACTCCCCGAGCGGTCGGCCCACCTCACTGGCGAT
>JAJPJD010000051.1 GCA_021324355.1 Actinomycetota bacterium | reverse complement strand
GCCTTCTTGGCGGTGGTCCGCTTGGCGGCCTTCTTCGCCGGAGCCCGCTTGGCCGCCTTCTTGGCCGGAGCCCGCTTCTTTGCCGTTACCACAGATGTACCTCCCTTGAGGGTTCATCGTTGACTCGAGGTGAAGCCTGCGAGCCGCCGACGACCGACGTCATCGGGAGCCGCATCGCTGCACCGGCTGCCTCGCTCGAAGCGAGGTGGAGTGTCGACCCAGACCGTGTCTCGTTCGTCTTGACACCCACGCTCCGAGCTCCCCGTCACAACGACGTGTTGTGAACCGCTTTGCGTTGCACAACCACAACGCGAAGCAGCGCGCTCAGATTACCTGTTCGATGTCCGCAACTGAAGGAATTCCTCTGCAGACGCGCCAACACGCGCACATCCCAGATGTCATTGCGCGCGCTCGCCACTACACGTGGTTGTCGTAGAAACAGCGCGCAACGACGACCAGACACGTTCGATTCGATATCGGTCACACGAACCATGACGACCGCGAGACTGGAACCGAGCGCCGGTCGGTCATCATGCGCGAGGTCAGCGACCATTCGGCTCCGATGGCCAAGACACCGCCGCTCCCACCCTGTGCTGCGACTCGCTGCGCCCGGTGATGCCGAACCACCGACCGGCTTGGGGCGCAGGAGCGGGCGCAGCCTCTGAGCATGGCCTCTACCTGGGCAAAGGCGTCGGCGGCTGGGCGTGGAGCGGCGCGCAACGCTCCAGCCTGGTCCTCGGACCATCGCGCTCGGGAAAGACCTCGTCGCTCGTGGTCCCCAACGTGCTGGCGTGCGCCGGTGCGGTCGTGACCACCTCGACCAAGCCCGATGTCCTTTTCTCCACGGCCCGAGCGCGCACCGAGAGGGGCTGGACGATGCTGTTCGACCCGAGCGGCTCGGTCGATCCGCCCGACGGCGTCATCCCCATCGGCTGGTCACCGCTCAACGCAGCCAAGGATTGGGACGGTGCTCTCGCCATGGCCGACGCGATGGTCGACTCGCACCGCCGGGCTAACCGCGCAGCGCGCGCACCGGGAGAGGACCATTGGACCGAGCGCGCCGCCTCCCTGCTGGCGCCGGTCCTCCATGCCGCGGCACTCGACGCGCATTCGATGCGCGAGGTCCTCGCCTGGGTCGACCGACACGATGGCGGCCCGCCGCTGCGCGCCTTGGAACGCCAAGGCGCGCCACCTGCAGCGCGCGACGTGCTCGCTGGGATCCTGGCCACCGACGAGCGAGAGCAATCCGGCATCTGGTCGACCGCCTCCGGCGTGCTGTCCGCCTACCGCTCGACGGCCGCGCTCGCCTCGACTGAGCCCCCCTACCTGGACCCGGTCGCCTTCTGCGAGTCCGCCAACACCCTGTACGTGTGCGCACCCGGGCGTCAGCAGCAGCTCCTGGCACCACTGGTGGTCGGCCTGTTGAGCGAGATCAAGGAGGCCGCCTACGACCGCGCCCGGGCCGGCCTGCTTGGCCCTCCGGTCGTCTTCGCCCTGGACGAGGTGGCAAACATCGCGCCACTCCCCGATCTCCCCTCCATCGTGAGCGAAGGAGCCGGGCAGGGCCTGCTCGTGCTGGCCTGCCTCCAGGACCTGTCTCAGGCCCGCAGCCGCTGGGGGGCCGACGCCGACGGCTTCCTGTCGTTGTTCGGCACCACCGTGGTGCTCCCGGGAATCGCTGACACAAGGACCCTCGAGGCGCTGTCAGTGCTGGCCGGGGACGTGGAGCTCGAGATGCACACGCGGGGACTGACCCAAGGCGAACGCACGGTGGTCGCCTCGGTCACCACCTCGGCCGTGCTCCGCCGCCGGCTGCCACCCGACGTCATTGCCCGCGGCCGACCGGGCAGCGCCCTGGCCATGGACGCGTGGCGGCGCATGGGATGGGTCCAGCTCACCCCGGCCCACCGCGATCTCCCCTGGCGGGCCCTGGTCACCCCGGCCCGAACCCGCTCGAACCCTGAGCGCTGAGCAACGACGCGCCGCACCCGTGCACCTGACCGTCGCGCTCGAGCGCCGAGCACCGGCACTGCCTCGGCGGGGCACCCCTGGGCGGCGCCCAGCGCCGCGCGCACCGGCGGCTTGGGAAGCGCAGGCGCGGCAGGGCCGCCACGACCAGACGTCTCGGCTGGGCGGTGCGGACGCGGGCCCCTCTGGAGCGGAGCCGGGTCGGAGGTCTCACGGCTCGCCTGCACCCCATCCCCCTCCCTCACTGCCGGTCTGGCTGGGGTTGTACAGAGGACTCGCGCCGGGGGGCGGGGTCACGAGGATCTGGCTGAAGACGAGAGCCCCGTCGAAGGTGACGGGGAGATCGAGCTCGATCCTGGTGTTCGGGTAGATGGCATCGGAGCCTGCGGCGCAGTCCGGCACACAGTTGTCTTCGTAGAGGGTGCCGATCCCGTACGCGGCCTCACTCCCCCACGACGTCCACGTGATGTTGCGCACCCCGCTGTTCAGCCCAGCACAACCGAACCCGATGAGCGCCGGACGGAGCACCGGCGGACTGTCAGGGCCGGCGCAGGACGCGACCTCTGGCAGCGCGACGGTCGTCGGTGGGCTCGGAGGTGACGCGGGGAAAAAGGTTGCCCGCGTCCCGGTGCGGGTTGCAAGAGGGCGATGCCCTGCAGTGACAGAAGGTGCGGTGAAGTGCCCGAGGGCGAAGGCGCCTCCGGCGATCACGACCGCTGCAGCCACCATGCCGGCTGCCCGGATCGCCCGGCGACTGATGTGCAGCGTCACTCCGTCAGCCACCCGGTCACCTCCTCGTCGGCGACCCGACGTCGCGGTACGGACCGAACCGGGGATCAGCCTGCCCGGAGGGACCAGGATGCGAACCGCGGGCCAAGACCTGGCTGGAACCTCCGGAGCGGCGACCGAGGGATCGGATGGAACTGGATCGTACGCGAGCAGGCCTCAGTGGGCATCGCCCGTCTGGCCCCCCGCCCCTCGCGCTCGAGCCGGGGAGCTGAGCGACGCCCGTCAGCGCCCCAGCACGTGCCCGTCGCGCTCGAGCGCCGAGCGATGGTGACGCCCCAGACGGACACGCACCTCGCCGATCAACTGAGAGACCTCCAGATGGTCGGCGACGCGTGCCGGTGAGAAGGCGACCAGCGACGCACCGCCGATCTCGCTGGGGTCGAAGGCAACCCCCCAGCGCGCTCGGTAGCGATCGATCGCCGCCGCGGCCGCCCGCCATTCGGCCTGCCCGGCCACCCCCACCGGGCGCGGCCCGAGCGCCCGGAGCGCCGCCCGTGGGGGGAGGACCAGAGCGGGCGCTCGGCGGGGTTCGGCCACGCCGAGGTCAGCCGTGGCGGGCGCCCAGTGATCGACGGCCAGCTGCAGCTGGTGGCCGTCGACCCCCTGCCCCGCTCCGGTGGCCCAGGCCGCGACCACGTCGCGCCGGCACACCCCTGAGGGCGCAGCACCGGCAATGACCGCCGCGAACCGATGTTCGTCCAACGTTGCCGGGTCGGCATCACGGTGGCCGACCGCGAGGTCGATGCCGGCCCAGCCCGAGCGTGCCGCCCACTCGGCCCGCAGCACCGCCCCCGAGGGCCCGGCCGCCTTGGGTTCCCGGGTGGCAGCCCAGGCAACATGGCGAGCTCGCCTCGAGGTGCCGCCCAGGGCCCACAGCTCCTGGCGGATCTGGCTGGCCCGGCCGGAGAGCGCGGCGAGGGCCACCGGATCGCTGCCCTCGAGCTCCCAACCGCTTCGCCCCCGCCACGACCAGCGGGCACCCAGGCCCTCGGACAGGGCGGCCCGCAGGTGGGCGTCGTGCAGCGACCCGGCCGCCTTGGCGTGGGCGAACAGGCTCCGTCCGTCGAGCGCCCGCCATCGCCCGTCGACGCCATGGGCAAGGTTGGCCACCACCACGTGCGTGTGCAGGTGGGGGTCGCCAGCCCGACTCAGGCAGTGGGTGACGGCCGGGGCCACCACCCCGTCGCATCCCACCAGGACCTGCCCGTCGGGGCCGCTCCACCGCAGGGCGGCGGCGCGGCGCTCCACGTAGCCCAGTGCCGCGGCGACCGCGTCGTGGTGCGCCCGTGCCACCGCCTCGGCTGCGTGCCGGTCGCCCAGACCGAACAGGACGCTGACTGATTTGGGGACCGAAAAGGTGAGGTCGTAGGCGACCACCGAGCGGCGGGCCGAGGCAAGGACCCGACCGGTGCGCGGATGGCGGCCCTCCAACACTGCCAGCACCGTGGAGCGGTCCGGCGTCCGGTCGAGCCCGAGCGGGGCCGCGCCGGCACCCAGCCACCGGCTGGCGTCGACCAGCAGCCCGGGCGCGACCCGACGCAGCTCGTCGCCGAGGTCCGTGAGGTAGTAGTCGAGCCTCGGATCGTGCACCGTGGAAACGCGCAGCACCGCCGTCGTTGTCCCAGAGGACAACGGTCGCGTTCAGCGACGGTACCGGCCCAGGACCCGCTCGGCCGCCGCCCGCCCAACGTCGACCCACTCGGGCGGCCCGAGCACCTGTGCGCCAGCGCCGGCCTGCAGCAACAGGCGCTCGAACCACGCTTTGCCCCCGACTGCCAACGTGACCGTGGCGCCGCCGTCAGGTCGCCGGGTCGACCCCAGGACCGGGACGCTTTCGAGGACCCAGGCCGACCCCGGGTCGAGCTCGAGCTCGACCACCTGCGCCCCTGGCCCCGGGACGAACGCGTCGTCAGGGGGCTCTGCGGGCGTGACCCGCTCCTGTACCGGGCCCGCGTCGCGCACTCGCTGGATGCGATCGACCCGGAACCGCCGGATACCGCCGGCCCGGTGGCAGAAGGCATCGAGGTACCAGCGGCCGTCGAGCGAGACGACCTGTACCGGGTCGACCCGGCGCTCGGTGACCTCGTCGGTAGACCCGGAGTGGTAGACGATGTCGGCTGAGCGCTGCTCGTCGACCAGGCGGGTCACCTCGGGGAGCAACGGCGGTACTGGGAGCTCGACCGTGAGGCTGCCCCGGGACCCGAGGACCTCTTCGAGCTTGGCCGCCGCCCGGGCCAACGACCCATCGGGATCGGCGCCCGGCACGGCGAGGATGGTCCGGGCGGCGGCGGCCAGCGCGAACCCCTCGGCCGGGGTGAGCCGTCTCGGGCGGGCCAAGCCCTCGGGCAAGAAGGCCTCCACCGTGGTCTCGGTGACCACGATCTCCATCAGGACGTCAGGCGAGTAGGGAGGCACCCCGCAGCAGGCGGCCAGCTCGAGCTCCCGCACCAGCTCGTCCCGGCTGAGACCGAAGCGCTGGGCGACCTCGTCGATGGGGGCGGCCCCGACCCGGGCCAGCCACCCCACGATGGCGAGCAGGCGGCGAAGCCGCTGACGGACATCGCGCCCGGGCGGGCGCGAGGGTGCGGACCGGTCATCGCCGCCAGGGCTGAGCGTGGGCGGAGCCGTCCCGCGGCCACCCGGGCGCGGCGCGCTGGCGATCGCCTGCAGCCACTCCACGATCTCGTTGCGCACCGCCGGCGGCTGCAGCACCTCGGCATGATCGAGCAGCCCCAGCACGAACGACCGGAAGCCCACCCGGTTGGTGACCCGCACTCGGAGCCGGACTGATCCGTCGGCCTCCCGTCCTATCAGCGCGTCGTCGCCGAGCTCAGCGAGCACCCGCCCGGCTTCCACCGAGTCGACGGCCAGCTCCACCTCCTCGACGTCCTCGCCGCCGGCCAGCCAGGGCTCGTCGGGAACCGCCGCCGCAGGGTCGAAGCCCTCCGGGAGCGCCCCACTGCCGTCGGGGCCGACCTCGGGGTCCGCTGCAATCCGGTCGACCCGAAAGCTCCGGGGCCCGTGCCGGTCGAGGTCCCAGCCCACCGCGTACCAGTGACCGTGCCGGAACCACAGCCCGGCCGGGGCCAGCTGACGCTGGACGCCGCGATGGCGGAACCGCACCAGAGCACGACGCCTGACCGCCTCGAACAGGGGGACCAACGCCGGCGGCGGGTCCAACGAGGCCAGTGGCCGGGCATCGGCCAGGCCCGAGGCGCCCAGCTTGGCCAGGGCATCCCGACCACTAGGATCCCCCAGGTGCACGCCGGCGACGGCGAGCTGCAGCGCCGCCTGTTCATCGGGGGTCAGGTGGAGATCAGGCAGGTAGAAGGTGTCGGGATCGATCCGGTACCCGAACTGCTCGGGCCCCTCCACCGCTTCGGTCAACACCGGGATCCCCTCTTCGCGCAAGAGCCGCTTGTCCCGCTCGAAGGCCTGCCGCCGGGCATCGCGGCCCTCTGGGTACCCGGGCACGTCCCGGGCCAGCTCGCTCAGGGTCAGCGGCCGCGTGGCCTGCAGCAGCACCAGCACCAGGTCGGTCAGGCGCTCCAGCCGATCGAGCGTGGGCATCGGGCTCAGCGTAGGGCGGGGGACTCGGGGCGGTGCTGACCGTCTCGCCATGGCGCTTCCACCCTGACGTGGGGGCCTGGACGGTGCTCGCCCTGGTGGCCCTCGCCTACGGCTACAGCGTGGGCAGGCACGGCGGAGCCACTCGGCGCCAGATCGCCTCGGCAGTCGGCGCCTTCGTGCTTGCCCTGGTCGCACTGTCCTGGCCGCTGGCCGAGCTGGCTGCCCACACGTCGTTGACCGCCCTGGTGGTGCAGCGGGTGCTGCTCCTGCTGGCCGTCCCACCGCTCGCCTTGGCGGCGGTGCCGGCACCCCTCATGGCTCGGCTGACCCGGCCGGCTGCGCTCGACTGGACCCTTCGCCGCTGCTCGCGGCCGACGGTCGCGGTGGTCGTGGTGACACTGGTCGCGGTGGCCACCCTCACCACCCCGGCAGTCGAGGCCGAGGGATCCTCGGGGTGGGCCCGAGCCGGCCTCGACCTGGTCCTGCTTGCGGCCGGCGTAGTGCTGTGGGCCCCGGTCTCCCCACAGCTGCCGGCGACCGACCGTCCCTCTGCCCTCGGGCGGGCGGGCTACCTCATCGTGCAGTCGGTGGTGCCCTCCTTCTTGGCCATCGTGTGGATCTTTGCCCGTCACCCCCTCTACCCCCACTTCGCCGCCGGCCCCCGGATCTTTCATGTGTCGCCCCTCCTCGACCAGCAGCTGGCCGGGTTCGTGGCCAAGTTCGTCACGATCGCGGTCCTCTGGGGCGTTGCGTTCGTCGGTCTGGCCAAGGCCCAGCACGCCCTGTCCCAAGGACAGGACCCGGATCCGCTCCTGTGGTCCGACGTGGAGCGGCACCTCGAGCGGGCCGAGCGACGGGCCCGCCGGCGGGCCTGGCTGCCGCCTCGGGCCGACGACCACTGGACCGGGCTGAACGATGGTGTCGACCCCGACCGACAGCACCGCCGCGAGGACCGCGCCTGAACCAGACGTTCAGCCCAGGTGGGGGTGGCCGAAGCGAGTCGGGAGCCGCCGGAACAGAACGGTCGCCACGAGGGACCCGGACGGGTAGCGCAGCACCACCACCGCCAGGTGGCCGAACCGCCGACCAGCCGGCTTGTCGACCGAGCTCGCGCTGAAGGTGCCGCTGAACGCGACCAGGCACACTCGGCCGGAACTGAGCCCGGCCTGATCGATCGCCGCGTCGAGCCGTCGGTAGGTGACCGACGAGACGGCCAGCAGTCGGACCCCGAGCAACCGGCCGTGGGACCCCACGGCACGGGCCGCGGTGGGCAGGGCGACGTAGCACGGGGCATCGCTCGTCCCCAGGCTGGCTCGGCCGGCCGAGCAGCCGGCCAGCGTGGTCAACGACGCCGCAATCAGGGCGGCGGCGAGCCAGCGGCGCGCCCGCCGCGCTCGGCTCGCTCGCTCCGCTGTGCTCAGCACGGCGACCGGTCCTCCTCATGGCGGCCGGCCACCACCGGGGCCAGGAGCTCGTCCTTGGGACGGTCCCCGGCCAGTTGCCGGCGGGTTCGTCCCGCCCTGACCGCGAGCCACCCGGCCGCGGCCCAGCCCACCACCAGCTGACACCAGAAGCTGATCAGCCGGTAGACGAGCACGGCGCCGACGGTCGAGGCCCGGTTCCCGCCGAAGGCCACCAGCGCGATGGTGATGCTTCCCTCGACCACGCCCAGCCCGCCGGGGGTGATGGGAAGGTTGGCGGCCAGCTGGCCGGCGCCATAGGAGAGGAGGAGCCCCTTCCAGGGGATCCCGGCGCCCACCGCGGGGAAGCTCAGCGCGAAGCAGGCGCAGTCGAGGACCCAGTTGGCGGCGCCCCAGGAGATCACCAACACCACGTCCAGCGGGGAGGGCCGGTACTCGGCCACCCGGGCCATGAACGCCGCAGCGCGCGCCTCGAGGCCGGCCAGGGGTCGCCCGGTCAATCGACGGGACGCTCGCAACAGCCACACCGCCACCGCCCGCTGAGGACGGTGGTAGAGGAAGAGGGCGCCGATTCCCACCGTCGCAACCAGCACGCCAACCGTGACCGGCACCAGGTCGAGGCTGGCACCCTCCCCGGTGGCAAGGGCCAGGCCGGCGCTCGCCACCACCGCCAAGGAGAGGACGCCGACGACGACCGTGGCGACGAGAGACCACACCGCTAAGGAGTCACTGGCGCCAAGACGGCGGAACCACCGGAACCCGTACACCGCGGCCACTGCTCCACCGGCCGGCATCGAGTTGACGATGGCCTGCGAGGCCAAGGTGACCGCCGACAGCGTCGTCAACGGAGGACGCACCCCACCCACCCCAAGGAGTCGACGCTGCAGGATGGCCAGAGCGAGATACGAGCCAGCCTCAACGAGTGTGGCCGGAACCAGCCAGCCCCACGAGAAGTGGCGAGCGACCGACGACAGTCCAGACAGTTCGTCTGTGTGGCTGCTCAGCACCCAGACGACAAGGGCCGCCCCGCCCAGGGTCACTACCACCCGCACACCCGGCCACCATCGCCGGAGCGCGACCAGTCGTCCTCGTCGAGAGACTGGAGGCGACTGGCCGCCCGTAACCGATCCGGCCGGGTCCTCCCACGAGTCGCCGTTCGGCCCGGACACCGGCGCCACTGCAGCACGCCGGGACCGGGAAGTCACGTCGGCACCGGCCGGTTCGTCGCAGCGGCAACGGCCTCGGGCATGATGACCGCCGTGGCGCTGCGACGTCGAGCCATCGGCTCGTCAGCCTCGGTTGCGACCGTGGTCGTGGCCAGCGGGTTCGTGGCGTGGCTGGGCGCGTGGCAGGCGCCGACCGGGCCGGTACCCCAGGCCGCCCCATGGCCAGCGGTCCTGCGCACCACCGAAGCAAGCGGACCGCTGGATTTCACCATGGTGCTCAGCTCGAACGGAGGCTCCGGCGCTCTCTCCACCAGCCGCACGGTTGGCGTCGCCGACTTCGTCGGTCGCGACGCCCGTGCCGTCACGGTGAGCATGAGCACCGGGGTCCCCGACCAGTGGGTCGAGTCGGTCGTGGTCCACGGACACGCCTTCGCCCGGTTCGGATCCGACCAGGCCGGTCACCCACGGTTCCATGGCCCCTGGTTGCGGTCGGCCGGGCTCTCGATCCCCCCGCTCGGGGCGCTCGCCGGACCGGTCGTCCAGCCGACGCTTCCCGAGCCGGCACTGCCAGCGACTCGAGCGCAACGGGCCGGGCTGACCGAGTATGTCCTGGGCTCGATTGACATCAGCTGCGACTCGGGGTCGGGACCCCCGGCGACCCGGAGCGAGAGCGCCGAGGCCTGGGTCGACGGAGGTGGACGCCTGGTCCGGTTCAAACTCGTCACCCGCTCGAGCAGCCCGGCGACCGCAAGCGTGATCACGACAGTCGTCACGACCTTCGGACCCTTCGGCGCCTCGGTTCGGTTCGGCCAGCCCGCTCCGGCGGTCGGCCCTGGGCTCCCGCCCGAACCCGAACCGACCAACCCGCTGGCCGGGTGCTTGGTTACACCGGCCTGAGCTCACCGGCCGGCGCCATGGTCAGTGGATCAGCTTGATGTAGTCGAACATCGGGAGGTAGAGGCTGATGATGATGGCCCCAATCACCACTCCCATCACGACCACCAGGAACGGCTCCAGGATCGACGTCAGGTTGTCGACGGTCTGGTCAACCTCGCCCATGTAGAAGTCGGCGATGCGCTGCAACATCTCGTCGAGGGCACCGGTCTGCTCGCCGACCTCGACCATCTGGACCATGAGAGGCGTGAACACTTCGAGGCGGCTCATCGGATCGGCAAAGGCACTGCCTTCTCGAACTCGAGCCTTCACCTCCATCACCGCGTCGTAGATGATGGAGTTTCCAGACGCATTTGCTGTGATGTCCAGCGCCTCGAGGGCCGGGACGCCAGCCGAGAGCAGCGACGACAGGGTCGACGCGAATCGACTCATCCCTGCCTTGTGGCTGAGGGGGCCGAACACCGGTGGTCGCATCTTGAAGCGATCCCACGCCCGCATCCCCTTGTCCGTCTTGATCCATCGCCGGAACAGCACGACCCCGATGCCGACGAACAGGATGACCAGGCCGACTCGCCAACTGGCCAGGGTGTCAGAGATTGAGATCAAGATCCGCGTCGGCGTCGGGAGCTGGCCACCCAAGCTGGTGAAGAGCTTCTTGAAGATGGGGACGATGACCACCATCATCACGGTGACGATGATGGCGATCACCGAGACGACGATCACTGGATAGGTCATCGCGCCCCGGATCTTGCGGTTCAGCTCCACCTGCTTCTCGAGGTTGCTGGCGATGTCCTTGAGCACGAGATCGATGCTTCCGCCGACCTCGCCGGCAGCGACCATGGCCACGTAGAGGTTGTCGAACAGCTTCGGGAACTTGGCCAGGGCCGCCGACAGGCTGGTGCCGGAGTCGAGGTCTTCGTGGATTCGCCGGAGAATGAGCGCAAAGTGCTTGTTCTCGACCTGGGCAGCGAGCACGGCAATGGACCGACTGATGGAGAGCCCCGAGTCCACCATGGTCGCGAACTGCCGCGTGAACACCGCAACTTCCTTGGGCTTCACCCGATCGGAGAACCCTGGGATGATGATCTCGGTCCTGAGGCCCTTGCCCTTCGCCGGGACGACGGAGACCGGCAGATAGCCCATCTCGCGGAGTCGGTGAACGACCACCGGGATGCTGTCGGCTTGCAGCGTGCCCTCGACAAGGTTGCCCATCTGATCCCGCACCTTGTAGTCGAAGGTGGTGCTCACGCGGTCGCCCCTCCGTGCTCACCCGTGATCGGGGTCATGCGATCCCTCGAATGTGGTTGCGGAAGTCCTCCTCGTCACGGCAGCGATCAAGCCCCATGTCGACGGAGATGACGCCCGTCTGGACGAGCTTGGCCAGGCTCTGATCCATGGTCTGCATCCCGAACTGGGACCCAGTCTGCATCAGCGAGTAGATCTGATGGGTCTTGGCGGCGCGGATCAAGTTCTGGATGGCCGGCGTGCACACCAGTACCTCGGCCGCAACGGCCCGTCCGGTCCCATCGACAACGGGAACCAGCTGTTGGGTGACCACGCCCCGCAGCGATGACGCGAGCTGGATCCTGATCTGCTCTTGCTGGCTGGGCGGGAAGACGTCGATGATCCGGTCGACAGTCGACGGTGCGTCCTGGGTGTGCAGCGTTGCGAAGACAAGGTGACCAGTCTCGGCCGCTGTCAGAGCAGTCGCGATCGTCTCGAGGTCGCGCAACTCGCCGACCAAGATGACGTCGGGGTCTTGTCGCAGGACGCGGCGCAGGGCTTCTGAGAACGAGGCCGTATCGGCCCCGACCTCGCGCTGGGTGATCACCGAGCGCTTGTGGTTGTGGAGGAACTCGATTGGGTCCTCGACGGTCACGATGTGGAGCGGCTTGGTCCGGTTGATGATGTCGATCAGGGATGCCAAGGACGTCGACTTTCCCGAGCCAGTCGGCCCGGTGACCAGGACCAGCCCTCGGCGCAGCTCGGCGAACGACTTCACCGACTCGGGCAACCCCAGGTCGTCGAACTGCGGGATGTCGTGCGGGATGGGACGCATGGCGACGGTCACCGTCCCGCGTTGCAGCGCCACGTTGACGCGGAACCGACCGACCCCTGCCACAGAGTGCGAGGTGTCGAGCTCGTGCTCAGCCTCGAAACGCTCGCGGGCTGCCTGTGGGAGGACCCCGAAGATCATCTCCTGGAGAGTCTCGGCGTCGAGGGGCTCGACGTCCTCCATTGCCCGCAGCGCGCCATGAAGCCGGACGGTTGGTGCAAGGTTGGCCGTGAGGTGCAGGTCGGAAGCGCCGACGTTCACGACATAGCGCAACAGGTCATCGATGTGGAGCCGGAATCCCACATCGGCCGCCCGACGGCGCCGGAAGGACGCCGACGACCCGAAGGTGTCCGCCAGTGAGGGCGGACCGGGTTCGGCACCGGCCTCTGGCCGAACGGTCGGCGGTGGCGGTGGGACCGGCTCACCCCGATCTTCAGCCGGAGGCACCGTGGTCAGCACCGGCGGCGGCGGCGGCGGGACCGGCTCACCCCGATCTTCAGCCGGAGGCACCGTGGTCAGCACCGGCGGCGGCGGTGGGACGATGGGTGGCTCGGTGTCAACAGCCCGGCCGGTCGAACGCTGCCCGGCCGGGTGCGCAGGACCAGCCTCGTCCACCCGAGCGTGTCGGGGCGCTGTCAGATCGGGCGAGACGGCCCGCTCCCGACCCTCGTGGAGGCCGATGATCTGGGCTGCGGTCTGGCCCCGGGCCGCGGCTGGCCGGCCACCGGCCACGGCGGCTTCGGCCGGCTGGACCATCCGGTCGACGGTCAACGGGTTGGCCAGCACCGGCACGACCGGGTGCCCGAGAACTCCTGAGATCGCCGCAACGTCGTCGGGCTCCGGCGGCTCGGCGAACGCCGTCACCACCTGACCGCCGGACAAGCGCAACGGGATGGCCCGGTGCTCGAGAGCCATCATCGGCGGAAGCAGCTGGCGCACCTCCCCGACGGGGGGCTCGACCTCGAGGTCCACCACTCGCATCCGTGCAAGCTGGCCAAGCGTGTTGAGGACTACCTCGATGAGGCCCGGCTCGCGCTGGACGAGGATGACGCTCAAGGGGATGTTGTGCTCAGTTGCCTGCACCAGGTAGGCGTTGATCGTCACCTCGTTGAGGAAGCCACCGGCGACGAGCGCTCGGGCCAACCGCCGGGACCACTCAGCCCTGGTCGCACTAGAGACCGGGCTCACATGACCACCCGGAGGACTTCTTCCAACGTGGTATAGCCCTGGACCGCTCGGCGCAGTCCGTCGGCGCGCAATGTCCGCATGCCTTGCTCACATGCCTTTCGCTCGATATCCGCTATTGAGGCCTGCTCGATGATCATCCGATCGATCTCCTCGGTGACGTTCATGACCTCGGCCAACACCATCCGCCCGGAGTAGCCCGTGTTGGCACAGGTCCTGCAACCGACAGCACGGTAGAGAGTGGAGATGTCCAGCCCCTCGATGTCGGACTCGGTGTAGCCGGCTGCATAGAAGTCCTTCTCCGAGGCTTCGAACGGTTCCTTGCAGACGTTGCACAGCACGCGAGCCAGCCGCTGCGTCAGGACGGTCCCGACGGCCGAGGTCACCAGGAACGGCTCGATCCCCATCTCGGTCAAGCGAAGCGGCGTCGCGGCGGCGGTATTGGTGTGCAAGGTGGTGAGGACCAGGTGTCCGCTCAGTGCTGCTTCCATCGCGATCACTGCGGTCTCGGTCGTGCGGATCTCTCCGATCAGCACGATGTCGGGGTCGGCCCGGAGAATCGACTTCAGCGCTACCGGCCAGGTCAGCCCGGCCTTCGGATTGATCTGGACTTGCGTTGCGCCCTCGATCTGGTACTCGACCGGGTCCTCCACCGTGACCACGCTCTTCTCGGGGGTGAGGATCTCGATCAGCGTCGAGTACAAGGTGGTGGTCTTGCCGGCTCCAGTTGGACCAGTGACCACGATCACGCCGTAGGGCTTGTGGTAGGCGTGCGCGAATCGTTCGAGAGTGTCCGGCGCGAACCCGAGCTCTGGGAGCGATCGGAGGCTCTGCGACTTGTCCAGAACCCGCATGACTACCGTCTCGCCCCACACGCTCGGGAGAGTGACGATCCGAAGGTCGATCTGTCGATCGCTCACCGAGAGCGAGACCCGGCCCTCCTGGGGGATCCGGTGCTCGGTGATGTCCATGTCCCCGATCACCTTGAGCCGGCTGACCACGGCCGGGGCGATGGTGGGCGACGCGGTGGATGCCTCGTGCATGACTCCGTCGATTCGGAAGAGAATCTTGAGCTCGTTGGGCTTGGGCTCGATGTGGATGTCGGAGGCCCGCTGGTTCAGTGCTTGCAGGATGAGCAGGTTCACGTACCGAACGATCGGGGCGTCCTCGACGACTGTCTGGATGTTCTCGAGCTCGGTCGATGCGTTGGACGCGGCCGCCGCGTCCTGCGCGAGCGCCGAAGCCTGCTCCGTGGTGTCTCGGACGATCCGGTTGAACGTTGCCAGCTGCGAGCGGGTCGCGACCACGGGCTTGAAGTTGCTTCCCATGATCGTCCGGAGGTCGTCCATGGCGAAGACGTCCGTCGGGTTCGCCATGGCGACGACCGGAACGCCGTTCTCGAAGGCGATCGGCAGCACCATGTGGTGCTCGGCAGTGGATTGCGGGATGAGCGCGACCGCGGCTCGGTCGATGTTGACCTGATTCAGGTCTACGAACTCGAGCCCGGCCTCCGCTGCCATCGCCCGCACGATGTCGTCCTCGGTCGCCAGACCGCGGCTGAACAAGTACCGAGCCAGCGATTCGCCGCTCTGGCGCACAGCGTCGAGGGCAGCGAGGATCTCGGCCTCGCTGACCCTTCCGGATCGCACGAGGTCGCGAGCGAGCGGCGGGGCGTCGGCCGGCAGTGAGGGCTGGGTCTGGGTCCCGGCCGGCTCGGTGCCGAAGGAGCCGAACCCAGGGGGCGGTGACGGCGCCGGAGGAGGCCCGCCGGCCGACTCGGTCACCTGGTCCCCTTGGGTGCTGCCCCAGGTGTGGCGGGGCTGGGGTTGCCCGACTGAGGGCACCGCCGGGCCGGGCGGCTCGGGCAACGGTGCCGGGAGGCTCTCAGCAGCAGGCCGGGCGTCGGAGCGGGTCTCGCTGTTCGAAGCCTCGCTCGGAGAAGGGGGCTCGGTCAGCTCTGGGTGGTAGAGGCGGTCGATCGCCCGTTCGATTTGGTCGGCCCTGGCCACCACCGCGAAGAACTCCCGGCCCAGCGCGGCCCGCAGGTCGTCCATGGCCACGATGTCGCTCGGATCGGCCACCGCGATCACCGGGGTGCCGAGCCGCCGCCCCATCGGGACGGCACAGTGCCGTCGGGCCACCGTCTCGCTCAGGATGGTCTCGGCACCGGGGGCGAGCGCCGTGTCCGTGAGGTCGACGAACCGGAGGTTGTGGTCCTCGGCCAACCGACGGGCGCTCGCGGTCGCCGTGTCGGTCACTCCAGTCCGGTCCTCATGTGCTCGTGGTCTCTGCGGCGCCCCGCTTGGGTTTCGGGGAACCAGCCGAGGCCGCATGCTTCCGCCATGGCCTCCCCTCGAAGAGGGGCCCTCCCGGACCCTGGACCCGGGCAGGGCCGTGCTGGTTCAGCTTAGGACCCGACCCCTGCGAACTGGGGGATCGTCGGCCACAAATCTCAGCTGCTACCAGGGTCTTTGCGCCGTTGCCCACTACAGTCGGCTCCGTGGACCCTGCAGCCGCCCGCGGGCTGGCCATCGTCGTGAGCGCGGCCGCCGGGCTGGCCGTCGGGTCGTTCCTCAACGTGGTCATCTACCGACTCCCCCGCGGCGAGTCCCTCCTGCGGCCGGCCTCCCGGTGCCCCGCGTGCCAGGCCCCTCTCGGCGCGATCGAGAACGTCCCGCTGGTCTCCTGGGTCGTGCTGCGGGCTCGCTGCCGCCACTGCACGGCACCGATTTCCATCCGCTACCCCCTCGTCGAGCTGCTCGGCGCGGCGCTGTTCGCAGGACTGGCGGCGGCGGTCCCCACCCTGGCCCCGCTCGCTCCGCTGGACGTGGTGGCCGGGGCAACCGTTGCCATCGGTGCGATTGCCCTCGACGGCTGCCAACCGCCGGCGGTCCTCGGGTGGGTCGCAGCGGCGGGATCGGCGGCCCTGGTGCCGGTGGCCCTCGCAGCGGGGAGCCCGGGCCGGCTGGCCTGGGCCGCGATCAGCGGGGGGACGGCCATGGCCGCTGGGCAGATCCCGAAGCGGGGAGCCGGCCGGAACGAGCTCCACCGGGCGCGCACCCCGGTCACCTGCGCCGCCTGGGGGTGGTCGGCCGGCTGGTGCGCGCTGGGCGGTGGGCTGAGCGTGGCCGCGGCATTGCTCCTGGTGTCCGCGGTCCCGTCGGGTCGCTCGGACCGGAGCCGGGCCGCCATCGTCGGTTCCGTGGCGCTCGCGTGCGTCCTGGTCGGGTGCGCGCTGGTCGGGAGGCGAGCCGGCTGAGCGCTCAGAACACCTGGGAGCCGCCGGTCCGAACCAGGCCCCGACGCTCCAGCACGACCCGGAGGTCGTGAGGGTTGGTGGCGCTCTCCAGCGCCTCCTGCAGGGTGATCACCCCTTCTTCCATGAGCGTGGCCAGCGACTGGTCGAAGGTGCGCATCCCGTAGTACTCGCCCTCGGCCACGATCTGCTCGATGTCGGCGGTGGCGTCGGGATCCAGGATGCACTGACGGATCCGTCCGTTGGCCACCATGATCTCGAGGGCGGCGACTCGCCCCGACCCGTCTGCCTTACGCACCAGGCGCTGGGCGATGGTCCCTCTGAGCGAGCCGGCCAGCGAGACTCGGATCTGTTGCTGCTGGTGGGGTGGGAAGAAGTCGACGATCCGGGTGATCGTCTCGGTGGCGTTGATCGTGTGCAGGGTGGTCATGACGAGGTGCCCGGTCTCAGCCGCAGTCAGCGCGGCAAAGGCCGTCTCTTGATCGCGCATCTCCCCGACCAAGATGACATCGGGGTCCTGCCTGAGCACCACCCGCATCGCGCTCGCGAATGAGTCGGTGTCGAAGCCCACCTCGCGCTGCTCGATCGCGGCCAGCTGGTCCCGATGGAGGTACTCGATGGGATCCTCGATCGTCACGATGTGGCAGGGCCGGGTGCGGTTGATGTGGTCGACCATCGACGCCAGCGTGGTGGTCTTGCCCGAGCCGGTGGGCCCAGTCACGAGCACCAGGCCCCGCTGCTCGGAGGCCAGCTCGTAGACCACCTCGGGGAGACCGAGCTCCTGGCGGCTGGCTGGGGCCGATCGGACCCGTCGAAACACCAGGGCGACCGTGCTGCGCTGGTAGAAGGCGTTGACCCGGAACCGGGCCAACCGGGGAACCGAGTAGGCGAAGTCGACCTCATGGTGGCGCAGAAAGGCTTCGGCCACCCGAGGTGGCGCGATCGCGGCCACGATGGCGGACGTGTCCTCAGGAGTGAGGGGCAGCTCGTCGACGAGGGTGCGAAGTTCGCCGTTGATCCGCATCCTCGGCGGAGCGCCGGCCTTCAGATGCAGGTCCGACCCGTCCCATTGGTCGAGCAGCGTGAGAAGGCGTTCCAGTTCGGCCGGGGTCACCGCCGCCTAGCTTAGGTTGGGACCTCCTGGCCACCGAGGACTTCCAGTGCGCGAGGTGTGGGGACCTCAGCCCGAAGCTGCGGCGCGTAGCTCGTCGATCGACAGCTCGGCCGTCGCCTCCCCTCCGCACTGCGGGCAGTGCTCGACGTGCCGCCAGGAGCGCAGCAGCCGGGTCCCCTCGGGGTTCAGCATCACCACGAACGACTCCGAGTAGGGATCGAGCTCCAGGCCGAAGTACGGGCGCCACGCCGTCGACGCAGTGCGGGCATCGAGGTTCAGGCCCTTGAGAATGCGCCGGAACCGCATGCGCCTGGTGTCGAAGAGCCAGGTGCTGTGACACGACTCGAGAACGAGCGGGACATCGGGGGTCTGTTCCACGCAGAGATCTTGCCCCAGGGGCACGACAAATCCACCGCAGCGTCATTGCGATTGGATGACGGAGTACCCCGCCAAGCCCACCGGCGCTCCGACGACGATCGTTCTCCCTGGTCAGGGGGTCGGCAATAGATCTCAGAGCGGCCCGTTGTCGTGTTTGCGCCCGACCAGTCGCTCTCGGCGGCTCCACACGTTGACCAGGGCCCGTGCCAGCTCCCTTCTGGTCTCAGCCGGGTCGATGACCATGTCGACATACCCCCGCTCGGCCGCCGGCCACGGCGACAAGAACCGGTCTGCGTACTCGGCCTCGAGCCGGGGCCGGTCCTCGGCCCTGGCGGCACGGTAGAGGATCTGCCCTGCTTCCCTGGCCCCCATCACCGCCGGCTGGGCTCCGGGCCAGGCCAGGCACAACGTGCTCCCCAGGCCCTTGGAGTCCATGGCGATGTAGGCACCGCCCATCGCCTTGCGCAGGATGACCGCTAGGCGGGGCACCGTGGCCTGGGCATAGGCGAACACCAGCTCGGCACCGTGCCGGATCATCCCCCGCCACTCGAGGTCCTTGCCCGGGAGGAACCCGGGAGTGTCGACGAAGGTCACGATGGGCAGGTTGAAGGCGTCGCAGAAGCGGACGAACCTGGCCCCCTTCTGCGACGCCGCGATGTCGAGGGTCCCGGCCAGCGACTGGGGCTGGTTGGCAACCACGCCCACCGGGTGGCCAGCAATCCGGCTGAGACCGGTCACGAGCTGGGGGGCCCAGCGCGCCCACAACTCGAGGAGGTCCCGGTGGTCGGCCACCGCGGCGATCACCTCGCGGACGTCGTACGAGGCCGAGGAGCGAACCGGGACCAGGTCGCGCAGTTCGGGGGCCAGTCGATCCCAGGGGTCATCCGTTGTGCCCGACGGTGGCGGACAGTCGGTGTGCGGTGGGAGGTACGAAGAGACGTCGGCGAGAGCCGACAGCGGGTCCTCGGTCACCAGTGCGCACAGCCCGCTGGCACGGGCGTGGATCCCAGCACCGCCGAGCGCGGCCGGACTGAGCGTCACCCCGGTGAACTGGGCGACCATCGACGGCCCGGAGACATACGCGAACGCGTCGGGGGTCATCACCACCACGTCGCACAATCCGAGCAGCAGAGCCGGGCCTGAGAGGACCGGGCCGGTGGCGGCGGCCAGCACCGGAACAACCCCCGAGCACGCCGCGATTGCCGATGCCGCGATGCCCCAGCCGTGAAGCGCGTCCACGCCCTCGGAGACATCGGCACCGCTGGACGACAGCACCAAGATGAGCGGGAGGCGATGGCGCAGGGCCATATTCGCCGCTTCGGCCAGTCGTTCGCCGTCGAGCCGACCCAGTGCCCCGCGTCGGTGGTCCGAGCACGACCGGACCAGGACCGTCTGGCGGCCGGCCAGCTCGTCCAGCGAGATCTCGATCGACCCGTCGGTCCCCGGCCGTCGGTGGAGGGACAAACCCGCCATGGACCACCTCCCGTGGGACACCACGCTAGACACCCCAGAGGGGACATCCTCCATCCGCGGATCTGAGAACTCCCGCCAGTAGAGTGCTGCAGTCGTCGGGCTGGCTGGTCACGAGCGCCAGCCACGAGAGCCGGCCGAGCGAATCGGCCCGGCCCAGCTGCATACGGCGCCCAGGGAACCCCGGGGGTGTTGGAAGGGCCGAATGGCATACCAAAGCATCGGTCTGGACATCGGCACCACCGCCGTACGGGCGGTCGAGCTCACCCTCGATGGGGGTCAGCGCCCGGCGATCACGAACTTTGGCCAAGTCGGGCTCCAACCTGGCATCGTCGCCAACGGCGAGGTTCGCGATCGCGCTGGGCTGGCCGATGCCCTGCGTCGGCTGTGGCGGGAAGGCCATTTCAGCAACCGCCGGGTCCGGGTGGGCGTGGCCGGCCTCCGGGCCATCGTGCGAGACATCGACATGCCGCTCCTGCCCCCCGACGAGCTCGAGTCGGCCGTCCGTTTCAAGGCCGACGAAGTCCTACCGTTCGCCCTCGACGAGACAGTCCTCTCGTCGAAGGTGATCGCACAGGTGGCCGGGGCCGACGGTCCCCCGACCTTGCGGGTGCAGGTGGCCGCAGCTCATGCCGAGGTCCTCGCGTCACTCATCGAGGCACTCGAACGAGCCGGCCTGGAACCGGTGTCGATCGACCTCCAGACGGCCGCACTGGCCCGAGCGCTCGCCACCGGGCAGCAATCACCCGAAGCGGTGGTCTCGATCGGCGCCACGCTGACTCTGATCGTCGTGCACCAGGGCGGGACCCTCCAGTTCGTGCGAACCCTCGACAAGGGGGGCCAGACGATCACCGCCGCGATCGCCGGTGCGCTCGACATCCCGCTGCGCGACGCCGAGGTGGCCAAGCGGCGCCTCGGCGCACCGGGCGTCCACGACTCGTTGGCCGCCGGGGCCTGCCAACGAGCAGTCGGAGCCCTGGTGGACGAGATCAACAACTCAGTCCGTTTCTTCGGCTCCCTGGCTGGTCGCCAGCCGGTCAGCAGGGTCTTGCTGACCGGGGGCGGCACCCGGACTCACGGTCTGCTGGAGGCGATGGGCCAGGCCACCGGGGTGCCGGTGGCGCTCGCCTCGCCCCTGTCGGCCCTCGACGCCGCCGGGCTGCCCCTAACCCCCCAGCAGGCCGCGGAGGTCGACACGGTGGCAGCCGTGCCGGTCGGCCTCGCGCTCCCCGATCCCTCCGGGCGGGCCTTCAACCTGCTCCCCGAGTCGGTCCGGGCCCGAGCCGTGCAGAAGCGAGTGCACCGAGCTCTCACCCGTGCCGCCGTAGCGGTCGGCGTTTTGGTCGTCGGCCTGACTGGCCTGCGCTTCGTGCAAGTGCACAACGCGGAGGATCACCTGCAAGCGATCGAGGCGGCCAACGCGACGATCAAGAACGTCGAGATCCCCAAGTACGACAAGGCCCTCGCGCTCCGCAACCAGGTCGAGCGCCAGTCCGCCCTCATCCTGCCGACCCTGAAGAAAGAGGTCGACTGGCTGGTGGTGCTCAACCAGATCGCCCAGTACATCCCGCCCAACGCCACACTCCAGAACGTCTCCATGGCCGCCACGTCGATCCCGGGCCAGGGCACCAGCAGCGCTGCCGGTCAGTCCCTCGGCACGGTGAACGCGCAGGTGTTCACGCAAACCCTGGATGACGTCACCACCTGGGGCCAGGCGCTCAGCCAGTCCCCGATCTTCGAGCTGCCCGACCTGAGCTCGAGCGTCTCCACCTCCACCCAGGGCGGCGGGGTCAGCTTTTCGACGACGCTCGACGTCCTGAACGGCGCGGCGTCGCAGCGCGTATCCGAGTACGAGGTGCCCGGGCCATGAACCGCGAAATAGTCGCGGTCCTTCGCACCCGCACGGTCCTGCTCTCAATTGCCATCGCTCTGGTGGTCCTGTTGGTCTGGCTGCTCGCACTGTTCGTCCCCGAGGGCCACAAGCTGGCCTCGGTGAACGCCTCGGTCCAGAGCGCCCAGGAGCAGCAGAACGCCCTCCAGGCCCGGCTCGACCGGCTGAAGGCGTACTCGAGGGAGTCGGGCCAGTTCCAGGCGCTGGCTCAGCGATTGAGCGCGGCGGTGCCCTCCTCGACGGGCGTCTACGACTACATCACCGCCCTCTCGAATGCCGCGTCGGCGACCGGGGTCAAGGTTTCCGGCGTGAACCCCTCGGCCCCGACGGCGAGCGGGAACCTCGAGGTCATCCCGATCACCGTGTCGGCAACCGGCACGTACAGCCAGACGCTCGCCTTCATCAAGGCGCTCGATGCCCTCCCTCGGCTGACCATCATCAGCCAGATCTCCATCACCGGCGGAGGCACCGGCACGAACCGGGGAACCGTGCTCACTGACCAGTTCAACCTGGACATCTTCGCCACCCGGGGTGCCTCGTCGAGCGCCGCGGGCACCGGATGACCGCGTTCACCCCTTCCCGATGGCGGCGTGGCACAGCCGGCCTGGCCGCGCTGGCGCTTGCCGGGGTGCTGGCCGCCGGCTGCTCAGCCGGATCGCCGGCGGTCACGCCGCCCACGGCCGTTCCGACGGGCGGCCAGCACCCCACCACGACCACCACCGCACCGGCGACGTCGAGCACCTTGCCCGAGTGCGGGGCGACCCGGGACCCGCTGGACCCGACCGACTCCTCGGCCCCCGACTGCTGAGACTGGGTCACCTCGGCGTCAGGCGTTGAGTCCCTTCAGCGCGACCGAACCGGCCCGTCCGCTCAGCGGCTCGGTGCCCGCTCGGTCGGGCCCAGCAGGCACCTGGGCCCAGGCTGCCTGAGTCGGGATCGCCAAGGCCACCGCGACCGCCAGGAGCGCCACGACCGGCACCCACCACTCCCACGGACCTAGGTGGCGGTAGCTCCACCAGGTCAAGACGGCGGTGGCGACCGAAGCCACCGCCAGGCGGGGCAGCGAGCGAGCGAGCAGCACAAAGGCCAGGGCCAAGGGGGGCCAGAGGTAGTAGGGGTCCATCACCGCCTCGAACACGCATCGCAGCGCCAGCGCGACGCAGCAGAGCCAGACCAGCTGGGCCGAAGAAGGCCGGTGGCGGTAGGCGTAGAAGCCCAAGAGGACCGAAAGACCGACCGCGATCAGCCGCGCTGGGCCGGCGGCGACGACCGGGCCACTTATGGTGTGGAGGGAGATCGCGGTGAAGTCGCGCACCCCGGCGGGCGAGGTCGTGAGGAAGAACCGCTTCACCACAGCCGGGTGTGCCTTCGACAGCACCGGCGCGAGTGCCAACCACGGTGTCGCGTGGTCGATCCGGGGGTAGTTCGGTTGCTTGAACAGCGCCTGGGTGGTGACCCGCCACGACTGCCACAACGGGATGGCAACCAGCGCTGCCGCCGGTGCCAGGGCCCGCAGCACCAGCTTCGGCCACCCTCGCCTCGGGGTCACCGCAACGAGGCACGGGACCACCAGCACGACCAGCGGCTGGACCGCCAACGCCAGGCCGACCAGCCAGCCGACAGCGCGCCATCGGCGGTCCATGGCGGCGAGGACGGCCCACAGGATCAGTGCCAAGCCCAGCGAGTCCTCCGGGTGCCCCCAGATCCCGACCAGGGGCCACAAGAGGACGGCTTCGGCCACCGACGCCCGCAGCCGGGCCCGCCGGTCCAGACCCAGCTGTTCGGCCAAGGCGTCCAGCGGCACCAGCACGATGGACCCGATCGCCGCCTCGTAGGGCCCGAGCACGAGCCAGCCAGTCGGGTGCGCAAGGGCGTAGGGGAAGGAGATCGACAGGTTGAAGTGGCTGATCACGAAACCCACTGGCGCCAGGACCACGCTGATCCCCGGCAGGGTGACCAGACCACTCCCGTGTCCGTAGACGTCGCCGATGTCGCCCCAGGCAACGAACTGCGCGCTGCGCAGGGTGCCCCAGATGTCGCCGGGGACGATCCAGAACGAGCCATGGTGGACCAGCGGGCCCCACAGCAGGCTGTAGGCCATCGTCAGCGCCACCACCGCCACTGCCAGGAGCAGCGGCACTCGCCGGCGGCGGAGCCCATCAGCAATCCAGTTGGCCGATGACCGAGCTGCTGGCGACTCGGGGGCAGATGAGTGCTCGAGGACTTCAATCACTCGTGTGCTCCTGGAGCGAAGAATGGCGAGCCGAGCGCGAGGAGGGTCTCGCACGACGGCGAGACCCTCCTCCGCTCAGCTCAGGTGGCAGTGCCACCTCGTGACCGGTTTAGTAGTGCGACCGCCACGTCAAGCTGGAAGGCAAGGTCGCCGCGCTGCAAGCGTTCGAGCTCTCAGCCCAGCTGGTGTACTGCGTCCCGAGAGCAGACGGCGTTCCGGTGATGGCGGCCGTCGTGCCCTCGTTGTCGGCTACCGCCCAGCAGGTCCCGCTCTGCGAGTAGGCCACCAGCAAGAGCTGCTGGCCGTCAGTCGAGACGTTGACCGCCACGTTGTTCGACCCAGTGGTGGCAGCCCCGGTCTCGAACGTGAGGTTGGGCTCATCGGCACTCAGCGATGAGACCTCGAGCGAGGCGGCCGTGGCGTAGGAGTCGCTGTTTGCGTACGACGCCTTGGCCGACGTCAACGCGTTGGTCAGGTTCGACTGGACCGCACGGTCCTGGGCGCTCCCCTTCACCCCGAGGAAGGTCGGGATGGCGATGGCGAGCAGGATGGCCATGATCAAGAGCACGACCATGAGCTCGATGAGGGTGAAGCCGGCTTCGGCCCCCTCCAGCTCGGTACGGCCCTTCATCCGATCGTGGGCTCGACGCAACGCGCGTACGAGCCGCGGGGTGTTGCCGGTTTGCATGACGGAAATCCTCCCTGGTGGATTTACTGCTCCGTATCTGTCAATGATCACGAGCCGGATCGGCTCGCCCGAGAAAGCTAACCCGCCCGAACGCGCAAGTCGCGGATGGTCGCGATCTGTGGGCCACCCTGTGGACCTGGGCCTTTGGGCGATCGATAACCACGAATTCGGGAGCCTCCTCAACTACGCTGCCAGGCAGGTCGACATCGGAGGCTTGGTCCGCCCGAGCCACGCCTCCGCCAGGGATGGCGACCACAACGGCGCAGGCCGGGACCGTTCGGGAGGAGCGCAATCGATGTCGATACAGGATCTCCCCGTTGGTCGTCGCCGAGACGATCAGCCCGACTTCGTCCGGAACCCGGAGGTCGCATCGACCGGACCCTGGGACTCCGTCCTCGACCGGCTCGCGAAGCTCGAGCGCGCCCATGCCGAGCTAGCCCGCCTCGTCACGAGCATCCATGAGGCGCTCCCACCGGAGATCGCCGCGACCATCGGCCGTCCACTCGCGCTGGGTTCCCCCATCGACCCGATCAGCACCCCATCGGCGTTGGGAACCAACCGCCAGCCGCTGCTGGGGCCTCCCCCACCATTACCGCCAGAGCCTGCCGCCCGAGGGCTTCATGCGCCGCCCTCGGGCTACGAAATCGCCGACCCGTGGGCCACTCCGACCAGCCCACCCCTCGCCGCAGGGCCGGAGAAGATTCCTGAGCCGGCCAGTCCGCCCTCGCGTCCGAGGATTCGGCTCTTCCGCAACCGCCGTGCCGCCAAAGAGGTGAAAGCGCGCATCGCGGCCGAGTTCTCGACGCCGCCGACCCCCCCGGGCTTCTTCATGAGCACTGACCCCCAGGGGCCTCCACCGCCCCACGCCGCGGCGGACCCGCCGTTGACGTCGGCTCCCGAGCCTGCTGGTTCCACTCCCGTCGCGCCCCCACCACCACGCGGCTTTTCGCTGGACTTCCCCAACCAAGGTCCGGACGCTCCACTCGAGTGGCACAGCACGGTTAGCCAGAACTCCGGGCCCCCTCCGCCACCGGCCGGGTTCGAAACGACTGCAGCACAGGCAGATCCGATGGCCAACCAGTCCTCGTCAGACCCCCACGTCGATCCAGACCCCCGCGTCGAACTAGCCTCGCCATCGGATCTGCAGTTCGACGAACCGGTCGCGCCGCCCCGAGGGTTCGGGACCTTCGGGACGACGATGGAAACGCCGGCTGTTCGCGTCGGAGGCGCCACTCCAGGCGCCCCGGTACCGCCCCCACCGCCCGGCTTTGCCTCCGGCGCCCCGGTACCGCCCCCACCGCCCGGCTTTGCCTCCGGCGCCCCGGTACCGCCCCCACCGCCAGGCTTTGCCTCCGGCGCCCCGGTACCGCCCCCACCGCCAGGCTTTGCCTCCGGCGCCCCGGTACCGCCCCCACCTGGTTTCGCACCGGTGGACAGCGCTGACAAGGAGGGTGCGGCACCGCCCGAGGTCGCCGGCGTTGACCGGACCGATGACGAGATGCCGCCAGTGACCGCGGACTTCTTCGCCCGAGCGAGCGTTCGGAACCGCCGCTAGCTCGGCACCTGGGGGGCGGCGGAGTTCAGACCTGCTGGCCGTCCGGGCTGGGCGTGCGCTGCCAATGGCCGGAACGACCTCCGGACTTCTCCCAGAGAGCCACGTCCTCGATGGTCATGGTCCGGTCGGCCGATTTGCACATGTCGTAGATCGTGAGCGCGGCCAGCGTGCAGGCCGTCATGGCCTCCATCTCGACCCCGGTCCGATCCACCGTCTCGACTGCGGCTTCGACTTCTACGTGGTCGTCGCCAATGGAGAAGTTGATCGCCACGGATCCGACGAGAACCGGGTGGCACATGGGCAGCAGGTCCGCCGTCCGCTTGGCCGCTTGGATCCCGGCGATCCTGGCGGCTGCCAGGACGTCGCCTTTCGTGATGGCGTTGTTGGCCACCTTGGCGGTGGTCTCCGGCTGCATGAACACCCTGCACCGGGCCAGTGCCCGCCGGTGGGTGGGTTCTCTCGGACTGACGTCCACCATCCGGGCACCTTCCAGTGGGTCCAGGTGCGTGAGGCTTCGGTCAGTCACCGGAGCGATTCTAGGCCGTTGACCTTGAGCGAGGTTTTGGAGGGCTGGAACCGCTAGGATTAGCAGTCGAAGGTCTTGAGTGCTAACCTGACGCTCGGGAGCCCAGATGCCTACGTATGAGTACGCCTGCACAGCTTGCGGACACCGCTTCGAGACGGTGCAGGCCTTCTCCGACCCCGCCCTGACGAGCTGCCCGAGCTGCCAGGGCAGGCTGCGCAAGGTCTTCGGCAACGTCGGGATCGTCTTGAAGGGAAGCGGCTTCTACCGGACCGACAGCCGTCGGGCCAGCTCGAACGGCTCGAGTGCCAAGACCAATGGTGCCGCCAAGCCAGCCGAGGCCAGCTCGAACGGGTCGTCGGAGACCGCCTCGTCCGCCACTTCGGCATCGGCGACCGGCTCCGGCACGAGCACCGACTGAACCAGGCCAGGATCGGCTGGCCCGACCGGCCAGCGCCCCGGTGACGGCGGGATCGCCGCACGGCCATAACCATCCCCGCTCGGCAAGCGGCACCTCCTTAGGCTGCAGGCGTGTCGGACGGGAAGGTGCGTCCGCTCCAACCGAGCTCCGGGAGCCTCTTGGGGTTCCTCACCAGGCAGCGTGGGCGACGAGCCGGTGCGCACGCCCACCTGCTGCGTACCCGGTCCTCTCGGATCTCACCGGGCTTGCGGACACTGGGGTGGATCGTCGGATCTGCGGTCTTTGCCGCCAGCCTGGTGCTCTGGTTCGGGTTGGTGCACGGACCGACCGGGCCGATCTCCCCAACCGGCGACGAGTGGGAAAGCGGCACCCCGGCGGCAGCGATCGAGCACGGCATGCTCGCCTGCGCCTACCCGGCGCAAGCCCAGTCCTCGGTGCCGCCGCTGTACCCGCTGGTCGCCGCCGGGATCCTGACTGCCACCGCACCGCTGCCAGCCATCGGGCCGTGGACTCGCAGCACCCCGTGCCCGGGCAATCGGGGCAGCAGCCCCGGCTACCCCGAGTGGTCGTTCCTCCTCACGGGGCTGGTCGCCTGGCCGGTGCTCCTCGCCGGTTACATCGTGGTGGTTCGAGCCGCTGAGCGGGACCGGACCCGGCTCGAGCTGCTGGGGCTATGGGTGATCGCGGCGTTCCCACCGCTCGCCGGCGCCTATGTTCAGTACTTCCACCCCGAGGACGTGCTCGCGCTCGGGCTGGTGCTGGCAGCCGTCGGCCTCAGCCTCCGCCATCGCTGGATCCTGGCCGGAGTGTGCTGCGGCCTCGCCTGCTGCTCGAAGCAGTACGCCATCCTGGCCGTAGTCGCCCTCGTGACGAGTGCGCCTCGTGGCGCCCGGTCCCGGATCCTGGGCGCCACGGTCGGGACCGCGGGCGGGCTGTTCCTGGTGCTCACGCCGCTCATGGGCACCGGCCTGCTCACCAGCTCGTTGGGGGCCTACGCGACCCTCAGCAACGGCTCCACCCTGGTCGGGTGGCTGGGCCTCCACGGTGCGCTGCGGACGTTGGTCGCCCGGGGACTCCCGCTGGCCGGCGCCGCCGCCCTGGCTGGCGCCGCTCGCCACCGGCTCGGCCCGTCCATCCTCCGTCCGGTCCCCCTCCTCGGGCTGGTGACCGGGTCGCTCGTGCTCCGCCTGGCCTTCGAGATCAATCTGTACTCCTATTACTTCGTCGCAGTCGGGGTCTGCCTGGTCACCCTGGACGTCGTCGGTGGGCGGATCCGCCCTGTGACCCTCGCCTGGCTGGTCGCCACCGGCGCGTTCTACCCGCCGGCCTTCGATGTCCTGGTCCCGATCCAAGAGCGCGCCCCGCAGCTCGTCCAGGCCGGGCTGGTCGTGGGCGCCCTGGCCCTCTCGCTCCGACCGGTGCTGGCTTCTCGAGCCAGCGCCCCCCAATCCCTCGCGCCTTCGGGCCTGCCGCTCCGCCTGCCCGCCGGCTCGAGCTCCCGTTGAGCGTCAGTTGCCGCTGAGCTGCATGTCGGCCACGGCCAGCGTCTGGCCGGCGGCCACCCCCGGCAACCACTCCAGGTCGCAACCCACGTGGAGCACCGACTGGAGCATCCGCTGGAGGGTCGACGCGATCGTGGCCTCCCGGATCGGCTCGGCAAGCTCGCCGCCACGGACCATGAGGCCCTCGACCCCGACCGAGAAGTCGCCGCTCACCGGGTTGACCCCGGAGTGCACACCGATCATCGACTGGACGAACAGGCCCGTTTCGACCGAGGCCAAGATCCCTTCCAGGTCGAGCTGGCCAGGGACGAGCACGACCGCCCGGCAGCCCACCCCGGGGGTTCCGGCGTAGCCGCCCCGCACGGCCGACCCGGTCGAGGCCACCCCGGCGCGCCGGGCCGACACGGTGTCGTAGAGGAAGCCGAGGAGGACGCCTGACTCGATGAGCAGATTGCGCCGGCACGCCAGGCCCTCGGCGTCGTAGGCGGCGGCCCGGAAGGCCCGAGCATCGGTCGGGTCGTCGGCCAGGGTGACCGACCCGGTGGCCACCTGCTCGCCGACTCGCCCGGCAAAGAAGGACCGTCCCTTCACCACCGCCTCTCCCGAGAGTGCCCCCGACACGATGGCAAGCAGGGTCGAGGCCGCCCGCTGGTCGAACACCACCGTGACCCTCCCGGACGGCGGCTTGGTCGCACCCAGCATGCGGGTCGAGCGGGCCACCGCATCGGCGCACACCCGCTCGACGTCCAGGCCGGCGAACCCACGGGCCGCGCTGATCCCGGTCCCGGTGTGGCTGTCCGGACCGTCGCCGGCGATGGCTGCGGCCGCCAGGTAGGCGCCGGTGCGGCAGCTGTAGGCCCGGATGCCGGTGGTCGACGCCAGGGCCACCTCCACCCGCTCGTCGGCGTAGTCGACCGAGGGGACCTGGCGGATCCGAGGGTCGGCCGCCCGCAGCCGACGCTCCACCTCAAGGGCCAGGGCCACCTTGTCGTCGGTCGCGGTCTCCGCCACCGTGGGGTCCCACAGGTCCAACTCGGCCGGAGTCACCCCGTCCGGTTCGGCCAGCGCCAGGTGCGGGTCGGGGGTGGCAAAAGCGGCGTTGTCCCGAGCCTCGGCCAGGGCGTCGTCGACCACGTCGGCCTCGAGCGAGCCGGCCCAGGCGAACCCGAGCCGGGCTCCCCCCTCGCCGCGAACCAGCACTCTGACCCCGACCCCCCCGGTGGTCGCCGAGGACAGCGACTCGATCTCCCCTTCGTAGGCGCGGATCTCCACGTCGTGGCCCCGGGCCACGTAGGCCTCGACCTCCTCCCCTGCTCGTGCCCCGTCGACCACCCGGTCGGCCAGGGCGACCAGGTCGCTCACGTCGCCGTCCCGCCGATCGTGATCCCGGTGACTCGCAGGGTGGCCTGCCCGCAGCCGACCGGGACGCTCTGGCCGTCCTTGCCGCAGGTCCCGGGCATCATCGCGAAGTCGGTGGCGACGGCGTCAATCCGGCGGAGGATGTCCGGGCCGTTGCCGATCACATTGGCGTCGCGCAGCGGTGCGGTGATCCGGCCGTCTTCGATCAGGTACGCCTCCGAGGTCCCGAAGACGAAGTCGCCGGTCGCGGTGTTGACCTGCCCCCCGCCCAGCTTGGCGATGTAGACGCCCCGGGGGGTCTGCGCGACCAGCTCCTCGGGGTCCTCGGTGCCGGCCAGGAGGAAGGTGTTGGTCATCCGGACCATCGGCAGGTGCTGGTAGCTCTGGCGGCGGCCGTTCCCCGACGACGTCCGGCCCTCCTTGCGGGCCCGCAGCCAGTCCCACAGGTAGTCGGTGAGCACGCCGTCTTGGATGAGCACGTTGCGGGCGGCCGGCCTCCCCTCGTCGTCGAAGGCGAAGTTGCCCCACTCCCCGGCCACCGTGCCGTCGTCGACCAGAGTCACCAGAGGGCTCGCGACCTGCTCGCCGACCCGGCCGGTGTAGACGGACGCGTCCTTCACGATGTGGTCCGCCTCCAGACCGTGGCCGCAGGCCTCGTGGAACAAGAACCCCCCGCTGCCCCCGGCCAGCACCACCGGGAGCTCGCCGGAGGGGGCAGGACGGGCCGACAGCTTCCGCAGGGCCCGGTTCGCCGCCACCTGGGCCAGGTCCGCCACCGCCACCCGGTCGAACACCTCGAAGCCCTCGGTCCGGGCGACCGACTCGTACCCGGTCTGCATCCCGGTGTCCCCGGTCGCCACGCAGCTCACGCTCAACCGGGTCCGGACCTGGTCGTCCTCCACGTGGACGCCATCGGTGGTCGCGACCAGCACCCGCCGCCGGCTGTCGCCGTACGAGACCTGAACCTGGGTGATCGCGCCACCAGCGGCCCGGGCGGCGTCGTCCGCCCGGGCCAGGAGCTCGAGCTTGCGGCCCTTGTCCACCGCCGCCGGGTCGACCAGGCTCCGGTCACCGGCCGAGGCCACCGGGCCCAGCGCTACGGTCCTGGTGCCGCCGCCACCGGCCCGAGCCACCGCCGCCGCCACCTCGGCCGCCGCCAGCAGGCCGGCCTGGGAGAGGTCAGCGGTATGGGCGTAGCCGGTGGTGTCCCCGTCGACCACCCGAACCCCGGCCCCCCGTTCCCGGCCCGAGGCCAGCTCCTCCACCCGCCGGTCGTCGAGCACCGCCGAGCTACTCCGGCGGTCCTCGGCGAACACCTCGGCCATGTCCCCGCCCCGGCGCAACGCGCTGGCCAGGACCCGCTCGAGCACGTCGGGGTCGATGAGCGGGGAGGAGGCCATGGCGCCCGTATCGTACCGACCTGCCCACGCCAGCCGGCGGCCGTCCGAGGAAGCCCTGGCCGGGTGCACCCGAGGGACCCGGAGCGGTTGGCTAGCCTGGCCAGATCGACCCGCTCGCCCGTCCCGCCGCCCGATGATCCTGCCGAGCATCGAGACGCCAGCCGACATCCGGACCCTCGGCTACGACCAGCTGGCCGAGCTGGCCACCGAGATCCGCGCCTTCATCGTCGAGACCGTCACGAAGACCGGCGGCCATCTCGGATCCAATCTGGGGGTGGTGGAGCTCACCTTGGCGCTGCACCGGGTGTTCGACTCCCCACACGACCCGATCCTGTGGGACACCGGCCACCAGGCCTACGTCCACAAGATCCTGACCGGCCGCCGGCACCGCTTCGCCGAGCTTCGCAAGGAAGGGGGCCTCTCGGGGTACCCGAACCGTGCCGAGTCGGACCACGACTGGATCGAGAACTCCCACGCCTCCACCGCCCTGTCCTACGCCCACGGCCTGGCGACCGCGCTCGCCCTGCGGGGCGAGCTGGTCGGCTCCGGGGGGACCCGCAGGGTGGTGGCCGTGGTGGGCGACGGGGCGCTCACTGGAGGCATGGCGTATGAGGCCCTGAACAACCTGGGCCACTCGGGCCGCCGGGTGGTGGTGATCCTCAACGACAACGGCCGCTCGTACGCGCCGACGATCTCGCATCTGTCCCAGAGCCTCACCAGCCTCCGACTGCATCCGGCGTACGTGCAGACCCGGGAACGGGTCAGACGACACATCCGAAGCATCCCGGCGCTGGGCGAGATGGCCGCGACCGGCGTGCACGGCCTGACCAGCGCCCTGCGGGAGATCGTGGCTCCCCACGTCTTCTTCGAGGCGCTCGGCGTCCGCTACGCCGGCCCGATCGACGGCCACGACATCGCGCAGATGGAGCAGGCTTTCGCCAATGCGGCCGCCTGGGACGGGCCGATCGTGGTCCACGTGCTCACCCAGAAGGGTCGCGGCTACGCGCCGGCCGAGGAAGACGAGGTCCAGCGGCTGCACGACGTGAAGGCGGTCCGCCTCTCGCCGCCCGACACCGTCGAGCGGACCCCGCCGCCGCTGGAGCCGGCCGCGCCGCCCAGCTCGGCGGCACCGGCTGCGACCTACACCGAGGCCTTCACCCAGGCACTCATCGCCGAGGCCGAACGCGACCCGCGGGTGGTCGCCCTGACCGCGGCCATGCCCGGACCGACTGGGCTGCTCCCCTTCCAGCAGCGCTTCCCCGACCGGTGCTTCGACGTGGGGATCGCCGAGCAGCACGAGGTCACCGCTGCCGCCGGGCTGGCCATGGGTGGGCTCAAACCGGTGGTCGCGGTCTACTCGACCTTCTTCTCCCGCGCCTTCGACCAGGCCAACCTGGACGTGGGGCTCCACGACCTCCCGGTGGTGTTCGTCCTCGACCGTGCCGGGATCACCGGAGAGAACGGTCCCAGCCACCACGGGGTGTGGGACCTGGTGCTGACGCTGTCCATGCCCAACATGACGGTGCTGACCCCGTCATGTGCCGACGAGGTCGGGGTCATGCTGGCCGAGGCCCTCCGCCTGGACGGCCCCTCGGTCATCAGGTTCCCGACCACCCCCCCGCCACGCTGCTCGGCCCCCCATCCGGTCGGCCAGGGGCTGTGCGCCCGCCGGTGCCGGGTCGGGGACGGCTCGGTGTGCCTGCTCGGCGTGGGAAAGATGCTCGCCGCATGCGAGCTGGCGGCCGCGGAGCTGGAGGCCGACGGCATCTCAGCCACCGTCTGGGACGTCCGGGTGGTGAGCCCCCCCGACCCCGAGATGCTCGCTGACGCCGCCGCGCACCGAGCGGTGGTGACCGTGGAGGACGGGCTCCGCTTCGGGGGCGCGGGGATGTACCTGGCCGACGCCCTGACCAGCTGGGCTCGGGGCGAAGGGCAGGTCCCGCCACCGGTCAGCGCGCTCGGCATCCCTCGGGCCTACATCCCCCAGGGCCGCCCCGACGATCTGCTGGCCGAGCTGGGACTGGATGGTCCGGGGATCGCGGCATCGGTGCGCCGCGTCCTCGAGGGCAGCCTCGAGGGACAGCGGCCGAGGGTCTGGGACGAACCGGGCCAGACGTGATTGCTGGGCGACGCCCGGGCCTCAGCCCTTGTTGGCGCCGTGCGCCCGGACGAAGTCGTTGACCGCGTAGTAGACGTCGATCGACTCGCCGGCATCCCCCCAGAACCCCTCGAGCACGTCGTATCGGAGCTGCCCGAGCCGGGCGTAGTGGTTGTTCACGTCCGCGATCTCGAGCTCGCCACGGGCCGAGGGGGAGAGCGTCTGGATGACCGAGAACACCGAGGCGTCGTAGCAGTAGACGCCGGTGACTGCGTAGCGGCTCGGCGGGTCCTCGGGCTTCTCCACCACCCGGATCACCCGCTGGTCCTCGTCGAGCTCGGCCACGCCCAGGTTGCGCAGGTGGTCGAGCTCCTCGACCGGGCTGAGGAGAATCCGGGCCCCCACCGGGTCCGCGGCGAAGGCTCGGACCGTGGGGGCGATCGAGCGCTCGATGATGTTGTCGGCCAGCATCACCAGCACCGGCTCCCCGTTGGCGAACGGCTCGGCCAGCGCCAGCGCGTCAGCCACCCCCGCCTCGCGCTCCTGGTAGCCGTAGGTGAGCAGGTCGAGACCGACGTCCCGTCCGTTCCCGAGCAGCCGGAGGAACTCCCCGGCATGCGCCCCGCCGGTCACCAGCATCACCTCGGTGATCCCGGCCTTCACCACCGCCTCGATCGCCCACTGGCTCATCGGCCGGTCGTAGATGGGCAGGAGATGCTTGTTGGTGATGCGGGTCAGCGGGAGCAACCGGGTGCCGCTCCCGCCTGCCAGGACCACGCCTCTCACCCCCACCACGCTAGCCAGCGCCGCAACGCCCCTGGTCAATGGCCTGGTCCGCTCCCCGGACACGACGACGACGCCGGGGCGATACCGTCCGGAGGGAGAGAGCCAGCACCCTGCAACACCACGAGCTGAAGGACGGTGTCGGATGGCCCGTGACGTCGAGTTGACCGATGAGGAGTGGAAGGAGCGGCTGAGCCCAGAACGGTTCGCCGTCCTGCGCCAGAGCGCGACCGAGCCGGCCTGGTCAGGCAAGCTCCTGCACGTGGACACCGAGGGGGTGTTCCACTGTGCCGGGTGCGGGGCCGAGCTCTTCTCGACCGAGCACAAGTTCGACTCAGGGTCAGGATGGCCGAGCTTCGACCGGGCGATTCGCGACGGGACGATCGAGGAGCACCTGGACCTGTCGTTCGGCATGCGGCGCACCGAGATCCGCTGCGCCCGCTGCGGTGGGCACCTCGGCCACCTCTTCGACGACGGCCCCACCGAGACTCACCTGCGCTACTGCGTCAACTCCCTGGCCCTCGAGTTCATCCCGGAGGGCGAGACCCGCTAGGTCCGGAACTGCGCCACCCCCGGGTCGACGACGGAAGGGTCCCAGCAGCCCCGCTTGGCACCCCGGTGTCCCACCGGGTCCGACCACCCGGTGGCGACGCGCTCGGCGGGGTGGGGGGTCCCCTCTGGGTCTCGAGCCACTGCATCCTGCCAACAGCGCGCCCGCGAACAAGGTGCGCGCGGCGTCCGGTACGGTGCGTCGAGAAGCGACCAGGGGGTGCACAGTGAACGACGTCCGCACGATCATGACCGACGACGGAGAGATGGGCGTGGTGGTGAGCCACCCCGATGGTCCCGGTCCCTTCCCGGTCGTCCTGTTCTTCCACCACGGACCAGGGCTGGACGAGGGGTCCAAAGAGGCCATCGAGCGGATCAGCCGCGAGGGCTACTACGTCATCGCTCCCGACCGCTACCACCGATTCGGCCGGTTCCTCGTGCTCGACATGCGGCGGGTGGCCGCTCCCGACGCCGACCCCGCCGAACGCGAGCGCATGATGCAGATCTTCAACGGGACCACCGACGAGCATGTGGAGCGAGACGTCCAGGCCGTCCTGGCATACCTGCCGCAGGACAGTGCCGCCCGAGGGGGTCCCATGGGGTGCATCGGGTACTGCATCGGGGCCCGCTCGGTGCTGCGGATCATCGGTGCCCATCCCGACACCTTCAGGGTCGGGATCCTCTTGCACCCGTCGTTCTGCGTGACCGATGACCCGGACTCGCCCCACCACGTCGTCGAGAACTTCGGTGGCTACCTGTACGTGGGGATCGGGGCCGAGGACAAGATGCAGTCGGCAGAGATGCACAAGCCCCTCATCGAAGCGGTCGGCAAGCTCGGTGACCGCGGGCTGGCCGAGGTCCACGCCGGTGCCGATCACGGGTTCGCGGTCCCCGGTCCCGCCTACCACGACGCAGCCGCAACCCGCTCCTACGACCAGGCCCTGGCGATGCTGGCCAAGGGGCTGGCCACCTGACCCAGGCGGCGATGCTCAACACCGGGCGGGCCTGAACAGTTGTGCGCCGGCGACAGCCGGCGCTCGCCCGCCTGGTCCGCTGCGGTGTCGCACCAGCTGCGTGCGGCCTGGCTGGGCACCGCCACCGATCGGGCCCTACGGTCGAAGGACCGCGAGGGAGGGAAAGACCACCACCACCTCCCATTGGCATCGCTCGCACCAGTCCACGGACCCATCGGCGACAGGCACAGCAGCATTGCCGGCTGACCACCGAGCACGGACCGGCACGGAAACCACTGACGCGTCACGGGGGCCCTGTGGGCCCCCGTGACGCTCGATCAACTGCGCAGCAACAGTGCGCGGTGCTCAGCCATCAGCCACGTCGACTACCACCGACGACAGGGTGCTGGCGTTGAGCGCCAGCGGCCCACCCAGCGGTTGGACCGTCTGGATGTTGCCGCTCGAGCCGACCACCGCGTTCAAGCCGTCGATCCCGCCCGCGCTCCCGCCGGCGTTGAGGAAGCCCGGCAGGTACGCGCCGAGCGTGCTCGGGTTCTCGGTCAACAACAGCGGGGTGGCGTGGATCGCGGCCAGCACGCTGCCAGCCAGGGCGTCGGAGTAGAAGTCACCCCTGGCCACCAGCACGGTGTTGTTCCACGTACCTGGCGCGCCCCAGCCCAGGCCCGAGAACGTGGTCCCCTGCTGGTTCAGCTCTAAGGAGGCCAGCTGGATCGCGGTGTCGGTCGCGTCCTGGCCGGCAACCCGGATCACCGAGATCCCCATGCCCATGATCGAGCTCACGTCGGCGTTGGAGACCGCAAGCGGCCCGCCCAGGACGATCACCTGCTGGATGCCGAGAGCCGAGAGGGTCGAGGCAGCCTGAGTCGACAGACTGTTCGGATCGGTCAGCACCAGCGGGAACTTGTCGTGGTAGGCCATGACGCTGGCGGAGGAGGCGTCGGGGAAGTTGGCTCCCGAGGCCACGATCGCGGTCCTGAGGGCACCAGCCGCCTCCGGGGCGCTCGAGTCGTTCCCGGTCGTGTCGTTGTACTGGTTGGCGTAGGCACCGGCCAGGTCGATGGTCCCCACATACGACGACGGCGGGGTGGCGGCAATCTGCTCGGAGGTGTCGTACTGGGTCTGGCCGAAGATCGGCCCGGTCACCGAGATGTTCCCCCCAGTGGTGTGTCCGACGCCGGGGCCGCCGCAGGTGAAGGCCGGGGTGGCGGTGATCTCGTTGATGGTGTTCTGGCTCACCGCCAGCGGGCCGCCGACCACGTACACGGTGGTGATCCCCTCGGCCTGCAGGGCCGCCTGGGTCTCGTTGGACAGCTGGGCCGTCGGAGTGAGGAGGAGGCCGGTGCCGAGGTAGCCGGCCAGGTAGCTGGCCGACAGCGCGTCAGGGAAGTTCTGATCGGTCGCCAGCACGACCGTGTGGCTGGGCACGCAGCCCGCCCCCCCGTTGATCGGGTAGGCCGCCTCCAGCTCGGCGATGGCGGTGGCGTCGATGTCCGGCCCGGCGATCGCCGGATTGAGCTTTGGTGCCGAGTTGAACACCGGGACCGAGGTCGAGACGACGCTGAGATCGGCCGCGCAGCTGGCCCCCCCGGTGGTCACCACCGCCGCGGCCGGGCCCGAGGCAGCCCCGTCGGTCACCGAGATCCCGCTGATGGTGTAGGTGGTGGCGACCGAGGTCGAAGCGGTCACGGTCACCAGGATCGAGCCACCGCTGAGGGCAGTCGCGCTGGCCGTGCCGGCCCCGGTCCCGGTCGGGCTGGCGGTGGTCGTGGGCGAACCGGAGAAGCTGAACGAGGTCTCAGCGGTGATTGGGGTGACGCAGATCGACCCGGACACCGCGCCGGCGCTCGACTCGGTGACCACGATGTTGCTGGCCGAGCCGGTGGTGTTGACGGTGACGGTGGCCTGCGGGCTGTTGCCGGTGGCGCCGGCCTTGACAGGGCTCGCCACGGTTGCGTTCGACGCCGCGGTGGCGCTGGACGTGCCATTGGTGAGCGTCGTCGAATCGGTCAGGCTCACTAGGCCGGTGGTGGTGGTGGACCCGACGTTGTAGGCAATGCCCGAGATGGTGACGGTCCACGTGTCGGCGTTGGAGGGCGAGGCGCTGTTCTGGAAGGTGAGGGTGAGCACGTCGTTCAATGTGCTGCCGCAGGCGCCGTCGTTGGCGGTGTTGGGTCCGACCGAGACGGCGATCTTGGGCACGGTGTCGGTCGACGGCGCCCCGGTGGCGGTGACGGTCGGGGTGGCCGCGAACGCGACGTAGTCGGTGGTGCCGGTCTTGCAGTTGGCGGTGGCGCCATTGGGGGCCAGGGTGAAGGTGATGGTGGCGCCCAGGGTGAAGTCGTTGACCAAGGTGAAGGTCTCGCTCGGCACCGCGACCGCGCTCTGGCCCTGGGCGACGACGGCTGGGGTCGTCGGGCTGATCGCGAAGGTTGAGATGTCGGGATTGACCGCGCCGGCCAGCCCTGGCCCGACCAGCGCCGCGGTCCCGGCGGCGAGAAGGCTTGCCGCCGCGACCCCGATCACCCTGCGGATGCCGAAGTGCCGTGATCTCACCATGTTCCTCTCTCTCAGAACCGACGATGGAGCATGCAGCCGGCCGGACGCCGATCCGGTCACGAGGACCGCGGGTGCCGCGTCCCCTCGGAATGGTCTCCTCTACACGCTAGGGCGTGGGCTCGCGCCGATCAGGGATGGTGGGGCGCTGCTGCCAGGGCCGACAGAAGCCGGTCGCCGCGCCGCTCGCTCAGACGTCGAGGAACCGCCGGATCGCGATGGCCGAGCCGACTGAGCCGATGAGCACCCCGATCACCACCACCACCACGTCGGTGCCCACCAGCTGCCAGCCGGTCAAGCGCATCTGGGACAGCACCGAGCCCGGCTGATTGGGGTTGGCCAGGCTGTCCAGCAGCTCGTGGAGGCCCAGGACCACTGCCGCTGCGACCGCCGAGCCCACCAGTCCCTGGATCAGCCCTTCGGACATGAAGGGCAGGCGGATGAACCAGTTGGTCGCGCCCACCAGCTTCATCACCGACACCTCTCGCCGCCGGGCGAAGATGGCCATCCGGATGGTGTTCAAGATGAGCACCCCGGCCGAGAGCAGGAGCACCAGGGCAACGGACACGAAGACCCACTGGAGGATGGTGATGGTCTCTTCCATCGCGTGGATGGCCGAGTTGGGTGAGCCCACGCCGTAGACGCCGGGCTGGTGCACGAACCGGTCGTAGATGGCGGTCGCGTACTGCGGTTGGTTCGGGGTGCAGCGGATGGAGCTCGGGGTGGAGCTCGGGGTCAAGGCGGAGAACTCCGACGGCGGGAGGAGCTTCGAGGCCTCGTGGTAGTCGCGCAGCTGGCTCCAGAAGGTGCAGCCGTGCACATAGGGCAGTTGGGCAAGCTCGGAGCGGATCGCGCTGATCTCTGAGGCACTAGCGGACGGCTTCATCCACACGGTGACCTGGATGCCCCGCTGCCAGTCGACCTCGGCATTGGCCGCCCCCTGCTTCAGCAACAGGGCCGCACCGACGAGGGCCAGCGACACCGCGACCGTCAGCACGGCGGCGATGGTCATCAGGCGGTTGCGCCAGAGGTTGGTCGTCGTCTCGCGGATGATGTAGTCCGCCGACAGCGGCATCTAGGAGCTCCTGCGGGCCACGACCTCGGTCCGAGGGACCGGTCCGGTGTTGGCATCGATCCCGTAGACGCCCCGGGCCTGGTCCCGCACGATCATGCCCTGGTCGAGCTCGACCACCCGGCGGCGCATCCAGTCGACCAGGGCAGCGTCGTGGGTGGCGATCACCACGGTGGTCCCGGTCCGGTTGATCCGGTCAAGCAGCCGCATGATCCCCTGGCTCGTCCCCGGGTCGAGGTTCCCGGTGGGCTCGTCGGCCAGCAGGATGAGGGGGCGGTTGACGAAGGCCCGGGCGATCGCTACCCGCTGCTGCTCGCCGCCAGAGAGCTCACCGGGGAGGTTGTCTCGCTTCTTGGCCAACCCGACCAGCTCGAGCACCTGAGGCACCTGGGTCTCGACCACGCTCTTGGGCCGGCCGATCACCTCGAGGGCGAAGGCGACGTTCTGGAAGACGGTCTTGTTGGGGAGCAGGCGGAAGTCCTGGAACACGCAGCCGACGTTGCGCCGCAGGTAGGGGACTCGCCACTTGGGCAGCTGGATGATCTCCCGACCAGCCACCCAGATCCGGCCCCGGTCCGGCAGCTCCTCGCGCAGCAGCATGCGGATGCAGGTGGTCTTCCCCGACCCAGAGGGACCAACGATGAAGACGAACTCGCCCTTCTGGATGTCGAGGGAGAGGTTGCGAACGGCGACCGTCCCGTTCTTGTAGACCTTGGTGACGTTCTCGAAGCGGATCATGGGAGCGGTGTCGTCACCGACTGAGGGCCGACGTCACCGGCCGACGGTCTGGCACGCAGGGCACGAGCATCGGACCGGCCAAGACTAGCCAGTGAGCGGGCGGCGCGCCCGGAACCCGGTCCCAGCGGGGCCACAGCTGGGCCGGCCACGGCCCCGATCGCTAGCCTGAGCTGGGACAACGTCCCGAGCGACGGTTGTTCGACAACCTGGTTACGAGACGGCGACACCCGGCGCGCTCAGGCGATCGCCCGCCGCCGGCGCAGCTCGGCCTCGATGAACCGGTCGATGTCGCCGTCGAGCACAGCCTCGACGTTGCCGGTCTCCACCTTGGTCCGGACGTCCTTCACCAGCTGGAACGGGGCCAGGGTGTAGGAGCGGATCTGGTTGCCCCACGCGTTGTCGGTGCGGTCGCCCGAGAGCTGGTCGAGCTCGGCCTGGCGCTCCTCCCGGTTGCGCTGGGCCAGCTTCGCCGCCAGGATCTGCAGCGCCCGGGCCTTGTTCTGGTGCTGGCTCCGCTCGTTCTGACACGACACAACGATCCCGGTCGGCAGGTGGGTCAGGCGGACCGCCGAGTCGGTCTTGTTGACGTGCTGGCCGCCGGCGCCCGAGGAGCGGTAGGTGTCGACCCGGAGATCCTTCTCGTCGATCTGCACCTCGTCGGAAAGGTCTTCTAAGAACGGGATGACGTCGAGCGAGGCGAAGCTGGTCTGGCGGCGGTTCTGGGAGTCGAATGGGGAGATCCGGACCAGCCGGTGGACCCCCCGCTCGGCCGACAGCAGGCCGAAGGCGAAACGGCCCTTCACGATGAAGGTCGCCGAGAGCAGCCCGGCCTCCTTGCCCTCGGTCACCTCGTCGATCTCGACGACGAAGCCCCGACGCTCGGCCCAGCGGGTGTACATCCGCAACAGCATCTCGGCCCAGTCCTGGGCGTCGGTCCCGCCTGCGCCGGCGTGGACCTCGGCCACCGCGTCCTTCTCGTCGTACTCGCCCGAGAGCAGGGACTGCAGCTCCAGGCGACCGAGCCGCTCGGAGACCCGGTCGATCGTCTCGGCCAGCTCGGCCTCCAAGCCGGCGTCGGGCGAGCCGGCCGCCGCCGCCTCCTGGACCAGCTCGAGCAGGACCTTGGCCTCCTCCAGGCTCCCGCCCAGGGCGTCGAACCCTTCGAGGTCGTCGACCACCCGCCCCAGCTCGGTGGTCACCATGCGGCCGCGCTCGGGGTCGTCCCACAAATCGGGCCGGGCGGCCTCGGCCTCCAGCTCGTCACGGCGCTGTCGCAGCGCGTCGATCCCGAGGTAGCCCCGGGCGTCGCGAAGGCGGTCCTCCAGGCTGGTGAGCTCGGCGGGGAGGTCGCGTCGCTCGGCTGGCGGCGCCTCAGACGGCGCCATGGCAGAGCTTGAACTTCTTGCCGCTCCCGCACCAGCAGGGGGCGTTGCGGCCGATCTTCTCGTGAGGCGCCTTGACCGTGGGAACCAGCGTGTCAGCGGACGGGGCCCGGCCCTGCGCCTGGCCGTTGCCGGCGCTCTGCACCGCCTGGACCGTCGGGTCCACCTGGGCACCACGATCGGCCATCAGCATCGGGGCCAGAGCCAAGGTGCCCGACACCGGGTCGTCGGCCGCCTCGTAGGTGGCTCGGGCGAGATCGGGCTCGACCGGGTTCACCACCGCCTCGACGTGCAGCACGTAGCGCAGGTAGTCGTCGTCGATCGCCTCCATCAGCTGGCCGAACATCGAGTACCCCTCCTGCTGCCAGGCCACCAGCGGGTCCTGCTGGCCCATGGCCCGGAGGTTGATCCCCTCGCGCAGGTAGTCCATCTCGGCCAGGTGGTCGCGCCAACGCTGGTCGATGATCTGGAGCATCACGTCGCGCTCGATCTGCCGCGCCATCTCGGTGCCGCCGGGCATCGCTTGGGACCGGGCCTCGTAGTACTCGAGCGCCTCGGCGATCAGGCTCTCGGCAATCTGGCCGGCGCTGGTCGCCTCGGCGAGATCGGCCGGGGTGAACTGGGTCGGGTAGTACTGGGTGACCTCGCTCACCAGGCGCTCCAGCTCCCATTCCTCGGGGTAGTCGCTGGGGCAGGCCGCCTGGACCAAACCGGTCAGGGTCTCCTCGATGAGCTCCACCGTCCGGTCGTGGAGGTCCTCGCCCTCAAGGATCGACAAGCGATGCGCATAGATCACCTTGCGCTGCTCGTTCATGACCTCGTCGTACTTCAAGACGTCCTTGCGGATCTCCGAGTTGCGCCCCTCGACGGTGTTCTGCGCCCGCTCGATCGCCTTGGTGACCATCTTGGCCTCGATCGGGACGTCCTCGGGCAGGGCCCGGGACATGACCCAGTTCATGGCCCCGGTGGCGAACAGCCGCATGAGGTCGTCCTCGAGGCTCAAGAAGAAGCGGCTCTCCCCCGGGTCCCCCTGCCGGCCCGAGCGGCCCCGCAGCTGGTTGTCGATGCGACGGCTCTCGTGGCGCTCGCTGCCCAGCACGTACAGGCCGCCGAGCTCGCGCACCTTGTCGCCCTCCTCGCGGCACCGTTCGGTGAACTCCGCGGTGACCCGGGCCAGCTCGGCCGCCCCCTCCTCGGTCTCGACGTCGATGCCCCGGGCGATCACCTCCTGGCGGGCCAGGAGCTCGGGGTTGCCGCCCAAGATGATGTCCACGCCGCGCCCGGCCATGTTGGTGGCCACCGTGACCGCTCCCAGCCGCCCGGCCTGGGCCACCACCTCGGCTTCCCGGAAGTGCTGCTTGGCGTTGAGGACCTCGTGCTTGATCCCTCGCTGGGACAAAAGACGGGAGAGGAGCTCTGACTTGGCCACCGAGGCGGTGCCGACCAGCACCGGCTGGCCCCGCTGGTGCCGCTCGGCGATGTCCTCGACCACGGCCGCGAACTTGGCCGCCTCGGTCTTGAAGACCAAGTCGGGTTCGTCCCGGCGGATGAGCGGCAGATTGGTGGGGATGGGCACGACCGGGAGCGAGTAGGTGCTGGCGAACTCGCTGGCCTCGGTCTCGGCGGTGCCGGTCATGCCGGCCAGCTTCTCGTAGAGGCGGAAGTAGTTCTGCAGGGTGACCGTGGCCCAGGTGTGGTTCTCCTCTTTGATCCGCACCCGCTCCTTGGCCTCGATCGCCTGGTGGAGGCCCTCGGACCAGCGCCGGCCCTCCAGGGTGCGACCGGTGAACTCGTCGATGATCTTCACCTCGCCCTGGTCGACCAGGTAGTCCTTGTCCCGGTGGTAGAGCTCTTTGGCTCGGAGGGCCTGGATCAACTGGTGGACGTAGTTGACCGAGACCGCGTCGTAGAGGTTGGACACCCCGATCTGCTTCTCGACCTTCTCGATCCCCCGCTCGAGGGGGACGACGATCTTCTTCTCCTCGTCGACCTCGTAGTCCTCGTCCCGGATCAGGTTCCGGGCGATCGCGGCGAACTGGTAGTAGAGGCGGGCAGCCTCGTCAGCCGGCCCGGAGATGATGAGCGGGGTGCGGGCCTCGTCGATCAGGATCGAGTCAACCTCGTCGATGATCGCGTACACATGGCCCCGCTGGACCATGGCGTCGATCGAGCGGGCCATGTTGTCCCGGAGGTAGTCGAAGCCGAACTCGGTGTTGGTGCCGTAGGTGATGTCGGCGGCGTAGGCCTCCCGCTTGGCGGCCGGGCTGTCGATGTCGGGGCCCACCCGGCCCACGCTCAGCCCCAGCCACCGGTGGAGCCGGCCCATCCAGGCGGCGTCCCGGGTGGCCAGGTAGTCGTTCACGGTGACCACGTGAACGCCCCGGCCCTCCAGGGCGTTCAGGTACACCGGCAGGGTGGAGACCAGGGTCTTGCCCTCGCCGGTCTTCATCTCGGCAATCCAGCCGAAGTGCAGGGCCATGCCCCCCATCAGCTGGACGTCGAAGTGGCGCTGCCCGAGGACGCGCCAGGCCGCTTCCCGCACGACCGCGAACGCCTCGATGAGCAGGTCGTCGAGGGTCTCGCCGCGCCCCAGGCGCTCTTTGAACTCGACCGTCTTGTGCCGGAGCGCCTCGTCGTCGAGGGCTTCCATCTCCTCTTCGAGCGCGTTGATCATGGGGACCAGCTCGGCCAGGCGGCGAACTTTCTTCCCCTCGCCGGCGCGGAGGACCTTGGTCAGGACGCTCATGGGACCCCTCGATCGTACCTGGGGGCCCTGGCGGTGGCGTTCCGGGCGACCGCGGCCGGCCGGGTGCGGCTGACCTGGTCTTTGCCCCCACACTCGCCTGCTGCAGGGCTGGCGGGCCCGGGACCGGCGGCACCAGGCCCTTCGGTCCGCTTGGTGGCTCGCGTCACCCCGTCTCCGTCAGCGCCCGACCGTCGGACGCTGCGGGCAGGTCTTACCCCTAAATCGCACCATGCTCAGCGACCAAGCGTCGCCTTACGTGGGTCGTTTCGCCTGCGACTGGCCTCGACTTGCAACCACAGACCCGCACCCGACCACCTCGGATCCTACGCGCCCGGCGGGCGCCCCGGGTTGGCCCGCCGCAGGAAGGTGGTGGCCCAGGTCACGCCCAGCCGGGCCGCCAGGCCCAGGGCCACGGCCGGCAGCAGGAGCCGACGGGGCCCGCTCAGGGTGGTGGCGGCGAAGCGCAACGCCGAGCGGTGGTGGGCCAGGGCCATGGCGTAGGGGTGGGCCCGGCGGGAGATCCCCTCGTGGTGGGTGACTTCGGCTGCCGGGCAGAACCCGATCAGCCACCCGGCCTGCCGGAGCCGCCAGCACAGGTCCATGTCCTCGGCGAACATGAAGTACCGCTCGTCGAAACCACCCACCTCCTCCAGGGCTCGCCGGCGGGCGAGGAAGCACGCGCCCGACACCCAGTCGACCTCGCCGGTCCGCTCCCCAGGACCGGGGGTCCGGTACCGGCGGGTGAACGGATTGGCCGGGAAGGCCGACCCCAGCAGGGCGTGGCCGGCCGCCACCAGCGGCGTGGGGAACAGCCGGGCCGACGGATAGGCGGCGCCCTCGGGGGTGAGGATCCGGGGACCGACCACCGCCCAGTCGGGGTGCTCGGCCAGCGCCTGGGCCAGGCTGCCCACCGCGCCGGCATGGACGACCAGGTCGGGATTGCAGACCAGGACGTACTCGGTCTCACCAAGCGCGGCCAGGCCCCGGTTGGCCCCGGCCCCGTAGCCGAGGTTCCGCCCAGTGGAGAGCAGCGGGGTGTGCTCGAGGCCAGCTGCCGCCAGGGCGGCCCGGGCCGCAGCCGGGTCGCCGTTCTCCACCACCACCACCTCGGCCAGGCCCTCGGCGGCCAGCGAGCGCACGCACTCGGCCAGGTAGGCGCCGGTGTCGTAGTCGACCACCACCGCCGCGCACGAGTGCCCGGGCGCGCTCATCGAGGGGCGAGCCGGGCCAGGAGCCGGACCAGGGCGTCCCGCCAGTCGGGCAGGGGGCGGTAGCCGGCGGCGGCGAACGCCGAGTTGTCCAGGACCGAGTAGGCCGGACGAGGGGCCGGGCGGGGCGGGTCGAGCTCGGCGGTGGTGATCGGCCGCACCCGGTCCGGGTCCCCCCCGGCCACGGCCAGGACCTCCCGGGCCAGCTCGTAGCGGCTGGCCTGGCCGGCGTTGGTCACATGGAAGCACCCCGACCGGCGATCCCGGGCCAGCTCGACGATCGCCCGGGCCAGGTCGGCGGTGTAGGTGGGCGACGCCCGCTGGTCCACGACCACCGGGAGCGACCCGGTGTCGTGAGCCCGGCGCAGGATCGCCGGCACGAACCCGCTCGGGCCGATCCCCGACAGCCACGAGGTCCGCACGATGGTCGCCTCGGGCGGGCAGGCCCGCTCCCCGGCCAGCTTGGTCTGCCCGTACACCGAGATCGGGTTGGGTGGGTCGGCCTCGGTGTAGGGGCGGGTGGCCCGGCCGTCGAAGACGTAGTCGGTGGAGACGCAGACCAGGTGGGCGCCGGTGGCGGCGGCGGCCCGGGCCACGTTGGCGGTCCCCACGGCGTTCACCGCCCGGGCCAGCTCCGGCTCACGCTGGCAGCGGTCCACGTCGGTGAGGGCGGCGCAGTGAATGACCACATGGGGTCGGGTCTGCTCGAGGACCGCCGTCACCGCCTGGGCGTCGTCGACCGGCAGCTGGCGGTGGTCGGCCGCCACCACCGCGCCCTGCTCCTCGAGCCGCCAGCGGGCGACCACCTCGACGCCGAGCTGGCCGGCGGCCCCGGTCACCAGCGCCCGCAGCCCGCCCTGGTCGCCGGGCCGGCTCACCGGCCCCCGGCGCCCCCGCCGCCCCAGCCGTGCTCGTCCACCACCGCCCCCACCAGCGGCTCCCACCACTGGCGGTGGTCCCGGTACCAGGCGACGGTGTCCGCCACTCCCTCGGCCAGGCCAACTTGTGGCGCCCACCCCAGCTCAGAGCGGAGCTTGCTCGAGTCGAGCAGGTACCGGGCGTCGTGGCCGGGGCGGTCGGGAACGATCTGCTTGAGCGACGGCGGCTTGCCGGCAGCCGCCAGCACCAGGTCGGCGATCTCTTCGATGGTCGCCTCGACCCCGCTGCCCACCAGGTAGGTCTCGCCGAGGCGGCCGCGGAGCAGGACCGCCTCGATGGCCCGGCAGTGGTCGAGGACGTGCAGCCACTCCCGGCGGTGGCCGAGCGACGCGTAGAGCGGGAGCGGGCGGTCGTCGAGGGCCCGGGTCGCGCACATCGCGACCAGCTTCTCGGGGAACTGGTAGGGGCCGTAGTTGTTGGCGCAGTTGGTGATGGTGACCGGCAGCCCGAAGGTCTCCCGGTAGGCCCGAACCGCGTGGTCGGCCCCGGCCTTTGACGCGCTGTAGGGGGTGCGGGGACGGTACGGGCTCGACTCGGTGAACGGCTCGGGGTCGTCGAGGGCCAGCTCGCCGTAGACCTCGCAGGTCGAGACGTGATGGAAGCGGGACACGCCGTGCTGACGAGCCGCTTCCAGCATGGTCTGGGTCCCGAGCACGTTCGTCCGGAAGAACACTGCCGGGTCGAGGGCGGCCCGGCTGTTGTGCGACTCGGCCGCCAGGTGGACCACCACCTCGATGCGGTGCTCGGCCAGCGCCGCTCGGGCCCGGTCGAGGTCGGTGACGTCGGCGTGGACGAAACCGATCTCGCCCTCCACGTCGGCCAGGCTGGCCCGGTTGCCGGCGTAGGTGAGGGCGTCGTAGACGACCACCCGGTCCTCGGGGTGCTCGCGGACCCAGTGGCGCACGAAGTTCGACCCGATGAACCCCGCCCCCCCGGTCACCAGGAGCCGCATAGGCCGGCCAGCCTACCGGCGCCCTCCGGCGATCCCTGGCGGCGCATCAGCGCAGGTGCACCACGTCGCCGGCCGCGATGGACTGGCGGGTGCCGCCGGTCTCGACGATGAGCTCGCCCCGTCGATCGAGGCCCACTGCCGTGCCCACCAGCAGACCGCCCGAGGTCTCCACCCTGACCCGGCGGCCGATGGTCACCGTGCAGGCGGCCAGCTCCTCGACCAGCGACGCCCGGCCGCTCGCCCGATCCAAGGAGGGGCGACGCTGCTCGACCGAGCTCAGCATCGCTTCGAGCAGCTCCCGCCGGTCCACCGGCCGGCCGCACACCACCTCGAGGCAGGTGGCGTGGAGCTCCGGGGCGTCGCTCGGGGACCTCGGCCACGACACGTTGATCCCGATCCCGACCACCACCACCGGCTGGCCGCTGGTGGCACCCCGGGTCTCGGCCAAGATGCCGGCCAGCTTGCGGTCGTCGTGGACTAGGTCGTTGGGCCACTTGACCCCCAGCGCGACGCCGGCCACGCCCAGGGCGGCGTCCCGGGCGGCCAATGCGACCAGTGCCGAGACGCTGAACAGCTCGCTCGCCGCCAGCCGGGGCCGGAACAGGATGGAGGTCAGCAGGCCCGAGCCAGGCGGGGAGTCCCACCGCCGGCCTCGCCGGCCCCGCCCCTCGCCCTGGCTGTCCGCCACCGCCACCGTGCCCTCCTCGGCGCCCTGGGCGGCCCTGTCCAGGAGCCAGGTGTTGGTGGAGCCCAGCTCCTCGAACCACGAGATGTCGGTGAACCTGCGTCGGGGAGCTGAAGCGGTCATGGCGGGCGGGCCCCCGGGCGGCACCCGACCCGTAGCGACGTGGCGACCACCGGTGGCGGCGTGCCAGTGTATGGCCCGAAACGGTCAGGTCGTGGCGGCGTGCCCTGTTCAGCCGTCGGCAGGCGACCAAGAGGGACGAGGGTGCTGGACAAGGTACTGATCGCCAACCGAGGCGAGATCGCGGTGCGAATCATCCGCACCTGCCGTGAGCTGGGCATCGCCACTGTGGCCGTCTACTCGGAGCTGGACCGAGACGCCCTGCACGTCCGCATGGCCGACGAGGCCTATGCCCTCGGCGGCCAGAGCGCGACCGAGAGCTACCTGAACGTGGAGGCGATCCTGGCTGCCATCGAAGCCAGCGGGGCCGACGCGGTGCACCCGGGATACGGCTTCTTCTCCGAGAACGCCGACTTTGCCCGGGCCATCGTGGCCAAGGGCGTCACCTTCGTGGGGCCGCCGCCCGAGGCCATCGAGACCATGGGCGACAAGATCAGCGCCCGGCTGGCCGCCGAGCGGGCCGGGGTGAGCGGCGTCCCCGGTCGCTCCGAGGCGGTCACCGACCCAGCCGAGATCGTCGCCTTCGGTGACGAGCACGGATGGCCGGTGGCCATCAAGGCGGCGTTCGGCGGCGGGGGCCGGGGGATGAAGGTGGTCGGCTCGCCGGCCGAGGCGGCCGACGCGATGGCCTCGGCCCAGCGGGAGGCCAAGGCGTCCTTCGGGCGGGACGAGATCTACCTCGAGCGCTACCTGACCTGGCCGAGGCATATCGAGATGCAGGTCCTGGCGGACAGCCACGGCAACGTCGTGTGGCTGGGCGAGCGCGACTGCTCCTGCCAGCGCCGCCACCAAAAGCTTATCGAGGAGTGCCCGGCTCCCAACTTCCCCGACGAGGTCCGCAGGGCCATGGGCGAGGCGGCGGTGCGGGTCGCCCGGGCCTGCGACTACACCAACGCCGGCACCGTCGAGTTCCTCTACCAGGACGGGCAGTTCTACTTCTTGGAGATGAACACCCGGCTCCAGGTCGAGCACCCGATCACTGAGCTCGTCACCGGCCTCGACCTGGTGGCCTGGCAGCTCAAGGTGGCGAGCGGTGAGCCGTTGGACTTCACCCAGGACCAGGTCGTGACACGCGGCCACGCCATCGAGGTCCGCCTCAACGCCGAGGACCCGGCAGGGGGGCGGTTCCTGCCCACGCCGGGGACCATCCTGCGCTTCAGCGCCCCGGCCGGCCCCGGGGTTCGGTTCGACGCCGGGTACGAAGCTGGGGACACGGTCAGCCAGCACTACGACAACCTCATGGCGAAGCTGGCGGTGTGGGCCCCCGACCGAGAGTCGGCCCGGCGCCGGATGCTGCGGGCGCTCGAGGAGACCAAGATCGAAGGAGTCGCCAGCACGATCCCGGCCGACGTGGCCATCTTGGGCCACCCCGACTTCGCCGAGGCCCGCCACTCGACCCGCTGGGTCGAAGAGTCCCTCGACCTGAGCACGGTGTCGGCGATGCCTGAGGCCGCCGGCGCCTCGGCCGGGGCCGACGACGGCCGGGTCCTGCGCGAGGTGACGGCGGAGGTGGACGGCCGCCGCTACCAGGTGAAGCTGTGGGTGCCGGCGAGCGGTCCGGTGGCCGACGGCCCGGCTGCGCCACGGCCTCAGGTTTCCCGACCGGTCCCCCGGCGGAACCGGGGCCCGGCGCCCAGCGCCACCGGCACCGGGACGGTCACCGTTCCCATGCAGGGGACCATCGTCCGGGTCCTGGTCTCGGTCGGCGACACGGTCGAGGCAGGCCAGACCATTTGCGTCCTCGAGGCTATGAAGATGGAGAACGCGATCGCGGCCGACAAGGACGGCACCGTCACCGAGCTCCGAGTGACCGAGGGGTCCTCGGTCGGCGGGGGTGACGTGGTCGCGGTCATCGAGTAGGCCGGGCTCGGTGGCGAGCACGGCTGGCGACCTCAAAGCGCGGGCCCGCCAGGCGCTCGAGCGACACCGTGACCGGCTCGTCACACTGAGCCATGCCATCCACGCCCGTCCCGAGCTGGCCTTCGAGGAGCGCTTTGCGGTCGACCAGCTGACCGAGGTCCTGTCGGCATCAGGGATGGCCGTCGAGCGCGGGATCTGCCAGCTGGAGACCGCCTTCTCGGCCCGCTTCGGGGATGGCCCTCTGGTGGTGGCCCTGTGCGCCGAGTACGACGCGCTGCCCGAGGTCGGCCACGCCTGCGGCCACAACATCATCGGCGCGTCCTCGGTCGGGGCCGCGCTGGCGCTGGCCGAGGTGGCCGACGAGCTGGGCGTCACCGTCGACGTGCTCGGCACCCCGGCCGAGGAGGGTGGCGGCGGCAAGGTGCTCATGCTCGAGCGGGGCGCCTTCGACGACGCCCACCTAGCCATGATGGTCCACCCCTGGCCGAACGACCGGCTGAGCGCGGCCTGCCTCGCGGTCAGCCACTTCGCGGTGGAGTTCATCGGCAAGGAGGCCCACGCCTCGGCTGCCCCTCACGAGGGGATCAATGCGGCCGACGCCATGGTCGTCGCCCAGGTGGCCCTCGGCCTCCTCCGCCAGCAGCTCCCCCCCGGCGACCAGGTCCACGGGTTCGTGACCGAAGGCGGCCAGGCGGCCAACATCATCCCGGCCCGGGTGCGAGGCCGCTTCATGTGCCGAGCGCCAGTGGTCCGTGACCTAGAACGCCTGGAGCCTCGGGTGCGTCGGTGTTTCGAGGCGGGCGCCCTGGCCACCGGGGCCCGGGTGTCGTTCGAAACCCTGTCGCCGGTCTACAGCCACATGGAGCCCGACTGGGACCTCCTCGCCGCCTACCGAGCCAACGCCGAAGCCCTGGGGCGGCGCTTCGACGACGACGACCGAGGCGTGGCCCTCCCCACCCTGTCGACCGACATGGCGAACGTGTCGCTCCAGGTGCCAACCATCCATCCGCTCATCGGGATCGAGGCCGGCGGCGCGGTGAACCATCAGCCCGAGTTCGCCTCGGCCTGCACGACTCCGTCGGCCGACGGCGCCCTGCTCGACGGGGCACTTGCCCTCGCCTGGACCGCGATCGATGCCGCCACCGACCCGCACCTGCGGTCCCGGCTGCTCGAACGCTCCGGCCGCCGTCCTCAGTGAGGTTGGTAGACGCCGAACTCGGCCCGCAGCACATCGGACACCTCACCCAAGGTGGCCATGTTGCGCAGGGCCTCTTTCATGGGGACGAGCAGGTTCTCGGTCCCGGCCGCGGCCTTGGCCACCTTTCCCAGGGCCTCGTCGACGGCCGCCTGGTTCCGCTCGGCCCGGACTCGCCTGGTCCGCTCGACCTGCGCCCGCTGGAGCTCGGCGTCGATCGGGAAGACCTCGGTCGGCTCACGGGCCTCCTCGACGAAACGGTTCACGCCCACCACCACCGCTTCGCCGTCATCGACCGCCTTGGCCTGGGCGTAGGCGGCCTGCTCGATCTCGTCCTGCATGAAGCGGGCCTCGATGGCCGCCACCGCGCCGCCCATGGCGTCGATCCGCTCTAGGTACTCCAGCGCGGCCGCCTCCACCTGGTCGGTGAGGGTCTCGACGTAGTAGGAACCTGCCAGCGGATCGACGGTGTCGGTCACCCCGGACTCGTAGGCCAGGATCTGCTGGGTCCGCAGGGCGAGGCGGGCCGCCCGCTCGGTCGGAAGGCCCAGGGCCTCGTCGAAGCCGTTGGTGTGGAGGCTCTGGGTTCCCCCCAGCACGGCGCCCAGGGCCTGGACCGCCACCCGCACGATGTTGTTCTCCGGCTGCTGGGCGGTCAGGGTGGAACCCCCAGTCTGGGCATGGAACCGGAGCATCTTGGAGCGCGGGTCGGTGGCCCCGAAGCGCTCGGTCATGATCCGGGCCCACATCCGGCGGGCTGCCCGGAACTTGGCCACCTCTTCGAACAGGTTGTTGTGGGCGTTCCAGAAGAACGACAGCCGTGGTGCGAAGTCGTCGACCGCCAGGCCGGCCGCGATCGCCGCCTCGACGTAGGCGATCCCGTTGGCCAGCGTGAAGGCCAGCTCCTGGACGGCAGTCGATCCCGCTTCGCGGATGTGGTAGCCCGAGATCGAGATCGTGTTCCAGTTGGGCAGGTTGGCCGCGCAGTAGTTGAAGGTGTCGGTGATCAGCCGCATCGAGGGACGGGGCGGGTAGATGTACGTCCCTCGGGCCACGTACTCCTTCAAGATGTCATTCTGGATCGTGCCACCCAGCTTCTCGCCGGGAACCCCATGCTCCTCGGCGACCAGCTCGTAGAGGAGCAGCAGGATGGCCGCGGTCGAGTTGATGGTCATCGAGGTGGTGACCTTGTCCAAGGGGAGGTCGGCCAGCAGGAGCCGCATGTCGGCCAGCGAGTCGATCGCCACCCCCACCTTGCCAACCTCGCCCTCGGCGCGGGGATGGTCGGAGTCGTAGCCCATCTGGGTCGGCAGGTCGAAGGCGCACGACAGCCCGGTCTGGCCGGCCTCCAGCAGGAACTTGAACCGCTGGTTGGTCGCCTCGGCGGTCCCGAACCCGGCGTACTGGCGCATGGTCCACAGCCGGCCCCGGTACATGTCGGGGCGGATCCCACGCGTGAAGGGCTCGCGGCCCGGCTCCCCCAGGGCGACCTCAGGGTCCCAGCCCCGCAGGTCGGCCGGCCCGTACACCGGGCGGACCTCGATGCCCGAGCTGGTCCGCCGCCCGTCGTCTCGGCGTGCTTCGGTCACGGGCTCAGGTTATGCCCGGACGCCGGTTGGAGCCTCCTTGGGGTGTGGCATGCACAGCTCGTCGTACTCGGCGATCACGATCTCGCCGGCGTCGGGCCCGCAGGCCGGGCAGTTCGGGTCCCGACGGACCTTGAACACCCGGAATGTCTCCTCCAGCGCATCGAACGCCAAGAGGCGTCCGGACAGGCTGTCCCCCAGACCCAGCAGCAGCTTGATCGCCTCGAGCGCCTGGATGGAGCCGACGATGCCGCACAGGACGCCGAACACGCCGGCTTCGGCGCACGACGGGGCCAGCTCGGCCGGCGGCGGCTCGGGGATCAGGCATCGGTAGCAGGGGCCGTTGTAGGGGTCGAACACCGTCACCTGGCCCTCGAAACGGAAGATCGACCCGTGCACCACCGGGATCCTCTTGAGCAGCGAGGCGTCGTTGACCAGGTACCGGGTGGGAAAGTTGTCGGTCCCGTCGACGATGACGTCGTAGCCGTCAATGATGTCCAAGATGTTGTCGGCCCCGAGCCGGACGTCATAGGTGGACACATTGACGTCCGGGTTGAGCAGGGTCATGGTCTTCTTGGCCGAGTCAACCTTGCGTTCGCCGATCCGGTCGGTGTTGTGCAGGACCTGACGCTGCAGGTTGGACGCGTCGACCACGTCCATGTCGATGACTCCGATGGTGCCCACGCCCGCTGCCGCCAGGTAGAGGGCCGCCGGGGACCCCAGACCGCCAGCCCCGAGAAGCAGGACCTTGGAGTCGAGCAACTTCTGCTGGCCAGCCTCACCGACCTCGGGGAGCAGCAGGTGGCGCTGGTAGCGGTTCCGCTGTTCGTGGGTCAAGGTCCGCGGGGTCACCCACGGGTGGCCGCCGTCCTTCCAGCGGTTGAACCCGCCGATCAACGAGGAGACGTTGGTGTAGCCCAGCTGGGCCATGGTCTGGGCGGCGAAAGCGGAGCGCACGCCGCCAGCGCAGTAGACGATGATCGGGGCGTCTTTGTCGGGAAGCTTGCCCTCGACCTGGAACTCCAGGTTCCCGCGAGGCAGGTGGACCGCGCCGGCGATCGCGCCCTGCTCGTACTCGTCCGGCTCTCGGACGTCGAGGAAGATCGCGCTGTCGACCCGGCGGGCGGCCTCCTCCGGCTCGATCTCGGTGATGGCGGCCTTGGCGGCATTCAGCAGGTCTCGCGGACTGGGCATCGGACCCCCAAGCTCGGACGGACGGATTGCGATAAAACCCTACCAGTCCGATCATGATTCCCGACCGGAGCGAGCCGGCCGGGCCGGAGGAGGGCCGGTGGAGCTCAGCCAGGCGATCCGGAGCCGGCGGATGGTTCGCAGTTTCGCCGCCGAGCCCCTCGAGCCCGGCCTGGTCGAGCGGCTGATCGCCGACGCCCTGCGGGCCCCCAGTGCCGGCAACACCCGAGGGGTGGCCTGGCTGGTGCTCCAAGGGGACCAGACCACCCTCTACTGGGAGCACGCGACCAGCCCGGACTGGCGGCGCCGGTCACCCCGCTTCCCCGGCCTGTCGCGGGCCCCGGTGGTCGCGCTGGCGCTGTGCTCGCCCGACGCCTACGTCACCCGCTACGGCGAGCCCGACAAGCTCGGGTCGGGACTGGGCCCGCCTGACCTGGGCGAGGGGGGCGAAGCGGCATGGCCCGTCCCCTACTGGTTCGGCGATGCCGCCTTCTCCACCATGCTGCTCCTCCTTGGCGCCCAAGATGCCGGGCTGGGCGCGGCGTTCCTCGGCAACTTCCGCCAAGAGACCGAGGTACTCAGCGTCCTCGGGGTGCCCCCGGGGTGGCGGTTGTTCGGGACGGTGCTGCTCGGGAAACCAGACGGTGGCGACACCCGGTCGCGATCGCTGGACCGCCGACCCGGCCCGGGGGCCGGACGCCTCCACCGGGGTCGGTGGTGACCCGGTGTCCGACTAGGGCCCGAAGGCCCCGAACATCCCTGTCGCCCGCAGCCGTTCCCAGAACTCCACGTCGTACGCGTGCTCGGGATCGGCTCTCACTTGGGCGTCGATCCACTCGGCATCCTCGCCGACGAGGATGCGCCAGCGGTTCTCCCGAACCCCGTTCAAGATGATCGTGGCCGCCTGCGCGGCACTGGTTGGCGCGTTGTCCCGGAAGGCCTCGCCCATCTGCTGGACCCCCTTGCGAAGGTCCTCGTCGGAGATCGAGTCTGCCTGGACACCTCGGCCGCGCAGCTGGCGCCGGAGCCGCCGCAGGTCCTCCTCCTCGAGAGAGTCGGCGTCACGGCCGAAGACCCGGGCCGAGTTGAGCACAATGGAGGTCCCGATGTGGCCGGGCAGGACCACCGAGACCCGCAGGTGAGGAGCGTTGACCCGGAAGTCGGCGATGAGCGCTTCGGAGAACCCGCGCACCGCGAACTTCGCCGCGCTGTAGGCGCTGTGCGGCGTCCTCGGCCCGATCGAGGCCCAGATCCCATTGATGCTGGAGGTGTTGACCAGGTGACCCTCGTCAGCAGCCATGAGCATCGGGAGGAAGACTCTGGTGCAGTGGTACACCCCGCCCCAGTCCACCGCGAAGGTCCGCTCCCAGTCGGCCCGGTCGTCGGCGATCATGCTGCCGCCGCCGCCGATCCCAGCGTTATTGAACAGCAGGTTGATGTGCTCGGTCTGGTGATCCTGCGCGACGGCATCCCGAAACGACCGAACCTGGTCCTCGATCGAGACATCGGCGACGAAGGTCGTCACCCTGGTCCCTTCGGGCGCCCCGGCGAGGGCTGTCTGGCGGGTCTCTTCCAACGGCTCTTCGAAGACGTCGCACGACGCGACGTGGCAGCCCTCCTTGGCCAGCTGGCGGACCAGCTCCCGGCCCATCCCGGTCCCGCCACCGGTCACGACGGCAATGCGCCCTTCGAAGCGTTCCATGGTCCCTCCGTTCTGCACTGCGGACGCCCGGCGCCGCTCGCTTGGCCAGACCTGTCCGGACCGCCGCCGAGCACGGTACTCGGCTGGGCGGGTTCCGGTCATGCCGGCCGACGGCTGGGGGCCAAGACGGGCGCGTCGGATCTAACCCGGTCGGGATCGGCGCCCGTGCGATGCAAGGTGTTGGAACGCCACAGCGTGCGACAGCACGGGCCTGGCGTCCCAGCAGTGACCAGAGCGTCCGCTGACGGCGCCCTCCGATGCCGTTGGGTGAGGCCGGCCCGTCACGCCACCGCCGCGGGCGGCAGCCCGGGACCCGCCGCTGGAGAACTGATGGTCGTCGCAAGGTGCCCGGCAAGCACGACTCGGAAGCATGGGGCGTGCCCCTGAACCAGCACGCGCCTGGACCTCTTGCGTTCGTACGGCCAGCACGGGTGATCGGGATCGAGCCCTGGGACGACCCGATCCTCTGCCCGCCGCTCGCGAGCTTCGATCCCCGTTCGCGCTACGTCGAACGGTTCTGGCTGCCGGTGCTTGGCCCGACCGCGACGTGGCTCCTGCGTCGCTTGGCCGATCTTCTGGAGGACAACCCAGCCGGGGCCCAACTGGACCTGCAAGACGCCGCCCGGCGCCTGGGGCTCGAGTGGAGCGATGCCGTTCGCTCTCCGATGTGGCGCAGCGTGGTCCGTTGCCGCCACTTCGGCCTCGCTCGGTGGCGTTCGCCGGAGCTGCTGGCGGTACGCTCCCGGGTCCCGCTGGTATGGCGCCGCCAGCTGCTCCGGCTCCCGCCGGCGTTGCAGGCCGAGCACCGAGACTGGGTGGCGGCGTTGGCCTGCTCGGACCCCACGGCTCGACGACGTCGTCAGGCGAGGCTGGTCGCGACCGACCTGCGTGAGCTCGGTGTGGACCAGGCCGCCATCGAGCGGCACCTGCTCCGACGGGGGGTACACCCGGCGATCGCCTACGACACCGCGCGCTGGGCGTGGTCCGAGCCCGATGTCGCGGGTGAAACGCTCGAGCGCACGGACGCGCCGGTGTGACCCCTACCCCAGCTCCTGGAGGAACCCGACCAGCGTCCGTACGCCGAAGCCGGTCCCGCCCCGGGTGAGGTACCCGGTCGGGTCCTGGGCTCGGGCCGGGCCGGCGATGTCGAGATGCGCCCACGGCACGTCGCCGACGAACCGGGCCAGGATCATTGCTGCGATCACCGCCCCGGCCTCACCAGCGCGCCCCACGTTCTTCATGTCGGCCAGGTCCGAGTCGACGTGGGTGGCGTACTCCTCGGGCATGGGCATCGGCCACAGGGCCTCGCCGGCCTCGGTGCCGGCCTTGCGGAGCTTCTCGACCAGCTGGTCGTCGTTGCCGAACAGGGCGCCGACCGAGCGACCGAGCGCCACCACCTGGGCTCCGGTCAGCGTGGCCACGTCCACGATGGCGTCAGGGCCCTGCTCGACCGCCAGCGACAAGCCGTCGGCAAGGACCAGTCGCCCTTCGGCGTCGGTGTTGAGCACTTCGATGGTCTTGCCGTTGCGAGCCCGCAGGACGTCACCGGGCTTGAGCGCGCCGGGGCCGGGCATGTTCTCGGTGACCATCGCGAACGCGCTCACCCGCACGCCGATCGAGAGTTCGGCACAGGCCCCCAGAGCGGCCATGACCACCGCGGCACCGGTCATGTCCGTCTTCATCGTCGTCATTCCCTCGGCCGTCTTGAGGGACAGGCCCCCGGAGTCAAACGTGATGCCCTTGCCGACCAGCACGACGTGCGGACCCTGGGTCGGGCCCGGGGGCTCGTAGCGGGCCCAGACCACCCGGGGCGGTTGGCTTGATCCGCGGGCCACCCCGAGGAGACCCCCCAGGCGCTCGGCCTCGATCCGCTCGGCATCCCACACCTCCACGGTCGTCCCCGGCCGCCCGCGGAGGTGCTCGACGACCCGCTCGGCGAACACGCTCGGATTGAGGTCGCTCGGTGGGGTGTTCACCAGGTCCCGCGCAAAGCTGGTCGCGTTCGCCCGGACGATCCCGACCCCGGTGCCCTGGCGCACTGCCTCAGCCGTGCTCGGCTCGGCGGCCACCAGGACCAGGCGCTCGAGCGGGGCCGGCGGAGGGCTGGAGCGGTAGGGGTGGAAGCGGTAGGCGGCCAGGATGGCCCCCTCGGCCACGGCAGCCGCCGGGGCGTCGGGCGGAACCAGCAGCGTCGCCTCGTCGGCCCGCCCGGCGGCGTGCACGAAGGCAGCGGCGGCCCGGCGGTAGCGGTCGGGCTCCATGCCCGCCTCGGCACCGAGGCCCACGGCCAGCACTGGCCGCTGCGACTGCCCGGGGACCTTCAGCACCTGCCCCGGTTTTGCCTCGAAGCCCTCCCGGGAGCACTCGGCTGGGTCGAGCTGCTGGGGCACACCGAGCTCGGCGGCAGCCGAGCCACCGAGCAGGAGAGGACGGCCCTCGCCGTCGGTCGCCAGCGCCAGCACGCCGACCGGGCCCGACGCCGGCGCCTGGGCCGCCTCGACCACCTCGACCTGGAGCGTCATCGGTCGCGACTGGGGGCGCGGGCCGCCGGATGCTGGTCGCCCTCCTGCCAGCGGGCCATGGTCCACAGCAGGTCGGAAAGCCGGTTGAGGTAGGTGGTCACCAGCGACCCAGCGACCGGCAATCCGACCGCCGCCCGCTCGGCCCGCCGAACGGCGGTCCGGGCCAGGTCCAGGGCAGCCGAGGGGCGGTTGGACCCGGGGATGATGAACTCGGTCGGCATCGCGGTCCGGGCCGAGAGCTCGTCGATCCGGCGCTCGAGCTCCTCGACCATGGCCTGGGTCACCAACGAGGTCCCCGGGACCAGCTTGTGGCGGTTCTCCTCGGCGGTCGCGACCTCGGCCATGAGCACGTACAGGTCGCGCTCCAACGCCACCAGCAGCTCATCCAGTTCCGATCCGGGCTCGGCCTCGGCCCTGGCGAGTCCGAGCGTCGCCTGCGCCTCGTCGACCGCCCCGTTGATCTCGATCCGAGCCGAGGTCTTGGCGACGCGGCCGCCGAACAAAAGCCCCGTCGTGCCGTCGTCCCCCCGGCGTGTGTAGATGGGCACCAGCGCTGATGCTATCGAGGGGCCACTAGCCTGGGATCTTCATGACGGAGCCCAGCCCGCTGCTCGGACGCCTCGATCCGGCCCGCTCGAGCTATCTGCAGGCGCTACGCGAGCGGGTGGTGGTCTTCGACGGTGCCGCCGGGACCAGCTTCCAGGCCCTCGGCCTGGGCGCCGACGCATTCGGCGGCCACCAGCTCGAGGGGTGCTACGAGATCCTCAACCTCTCGGCCCCCTCCCTGGTCGAGCAGCTCCACCGCTCCTTCCTCGACGTCGGGGTGGATGCGATCGAGACCAACACCTTCGGCGCCTTCTCCGTCGTCCTGGCCGAGTACGGCGTCGCCGAGCGGGCAACCGAGATCAACCGCGCCGCCGCCGAGCTGGCCCGCAGGGTCGCCGACGAGTACCGGGCCCCGGACCGGCCAATCTGGGTTGCCGGGAGCATGGGCCCGGGGACCAAGTTCGCCACCCTGGGGCAGATCTCCTACGCCGAGCTCCGCGATGCCTACGAAGAGCAGGCCCGGGGGCTGCTGGCGGGCGGAGTGGACCTGCTCCTGGTCGAGACGGTCTACGACCTGCTCGGCGCCAAGGCAGCGATCAACGGGGCCCGGGCGGCCATGGCCTCCCTGGGCCTCCAGGTCCCGATCCAGGTCCAGGTGACCATCGAACTGACCGGCCGGATGCTCCCTGGCACCGAGATCGCCGCCGCCCTGACCACCCTCGAGGCGATGCAGGTCGACGTGGTCGGGCTCAACTGCGCCACCGGACCGGCCGAGATGGGCGAGGCGCTGCGGCACCTGTCGGCGAACGCGACCGTCCCGATCGCCTGTCAGCCCAATGCCGGGCTGCCGAGCGTGGTCGATGGCGCGATGCACTACGACCTCCAGCCGGACCAGCTGGCCGAGCACCACTACCGCTTCATCACCGAGCTCGGCGTGAGCGCGGTAGGCGGGTGCTGCGGAACCACGCCAGCCCATCTGGCCGCGGTGGTGGAGCGCTGCGCCAAGGCGACACCGGCCCCCCGCCGGCCTGATCCTGAGCCGGCGGCCGCCTCCATCTACTCGGCCACCCCGTTTCGCCAGGAGACCTCCTTCCTCGTCGTTGGCGAACGGGCGAACGCGAACGGGTCCCGCCAATTCCGGGAGGCCATGCTTTCGGGCGACTGGGACACCTGCGTCGCCATCGCCCGCGACCAGGTGAAGGAGGGCTCCCACCTCATCGACGTGTGCGTCGACTACACCGGGGCCGACGGAGTGGCTGACATGGAGGCCCTCGCCAGCCGGCTGGCCACCCAATCCAGCGTGCCGATCATGGTCGACACCACCGAAGGCGCGGTGGCCGAGACCGCGCTGCGATGGCTCGGCGGCCGGCCGGTGCTCAACTCGGTCAACCTGGAGGACGGGGACGGGCCCGGCACCCGGCTGGACACCTTCCTGCGCCTCGCCCGCACCTATGGCGCCGCAGTCGTGTGCACCTGCATCGACGCCGAGGGCCAGGCTCGGACCGCGGCGTGGAAACTGCGGGCAGCCAAGCAGATCGCGGCCATCGCGACCGAGCGTTACGGGCTCGCGCCCGAGGACCTGTTCTTCGACCCTCTCGCGCTCCCGTTGTCCACTGGGATGGAGGAGAGCCGGCGGGACGGCATCGAGACGATCGAAGGGATCCGGCAGATCAAGGCCGAGCTCCCCCGCTGCTCGACCATCATCGGGTTGTCCAACGTCTCCTTCGGGCTCAACCCCGCCGCTCGCCAGGTCCTCAACTCGGTGTTCCTGCACGAGTGCGTCGAGGCCGGACTCGACGCCGCCATCGTGCACGCGTCGAAGATCCTTCCGCTGGCCCGGATCGACGAGCGAGCTCGGGAGGTGTGCCTGGACCTCATCTACGACCGCCGCCGCCCCGGGTACGACCCCCTCCAGGAGCTCCTGTCGATGTTCGAGGGTGCCTCGGTCGCCGCCGGGCCGCCCGACGAGCACCGGGACTGGCCGGTGGAGCGGCGGCTCGAGCAGCGGATCGTCGATGGGAACCGCAACGGCCTGGAAGCCGACCTGGACGAGGCGCTCGAACGGGGGTTCACGGCGCTCGAGATCATCAACGACTTCCTCTTGGCCGGGATGCGCACGGTCGGGGACCTCTTCGCTTCGGGCGAGATGCAGCTGCCGTTCGTCCTGTCCTCGGCCGAGACCATGAAGGCCGCCGTGGCCTACCTCGAGCCACACATGGAGAAGACCGACCAGGGCGGAAAGGGCACCATCGTTCTCGCCACCGTGAAGGGCGACGTGCACGACATCGGCAAGAACCTGGTCGACATCATCCTCACCAACAACGGGTACGACGTGATCAACCTCGGGATCAAGGTCGGCATCGGCGAGATGATCGCGGCCGCCGAAGAGCGCGGTGCTGACGCCATCGGCATGAGCGGGCTTCTGGTCAAGTCCACGCTCGTCATGCGGGAGAACCTCGAGGAGCTCAACCGGCGCAACCTGTCCCACATCCCGATCCTCCTCGGCGGTGCCGCGCTCACCCGCACCTACGTCGAGCGCGACCTGCGCACCGTCTACAACGGTCGTGTCTTCTACGGACGCGACGCCTTCGAAGGCCTGCGCACGATGGACCGGCTGATGGAGATCAAGGCCGGCACTGACGACCCCGACTTCGGGCGAGTGGTCTCCGAGCGGCGAGTCCCGGCCCGCTCCGGGCTCACCGCAAAGCCCAAGCCGCTGGACGCGCCAGCGCGCTCGCCTGCGGTGGCCACCGACAACCCGACCTTCCCCCCACCGTTCATCGGCACCCGAGTAGCGAAGGGGATCCCAATTGACGAGATCGCCGAGTACCTCAACCTGACCTCGCTCTTCCGGAACCAGTGGGGGTTCCGCCCAGACAAGTCCCGCAATGAGACCGACGCCGAGTTCAAGGAGCGGGTTTCGGCCGTGCTCCGGGATCAGCTGGCTCGGGCCAAGCAGGCCGGGCTGCTCGTTCCTCAGGTGATCTGGGGGCACTTCCCGGCCAACGCCGACGGGGACGATCTGGTGATCTTCTCCGACGAGCGGCGGGACGAGGAGCTCACCCGGTTCCACTTCCCCCGCCAGACCAAGGAGCCGTGGCTGTGCATCGCCGACTTCTTCCGTCCGATCGCCTCGGGGGAGCCCGACTGGGCCAGCTTCCAGCTGGTCACCATGGGCCGAGCGGTCTCGGAAGAGACGGCCCGACTGTTCAAGGCCAACCGCTACCAGGACTACCTGTTCCTCCACGGCCTGGGGGTGGAGATGACCGAGGCGCTGGCCGAGTACTGGCACCGCCGGATCCGCGAGGAGCTCGGCTTCGCCCACGAGGACGGCCCCACCCTGATCGGGCTGTTCCGCCAGCAGTACCGGGGCGGCCGGTACTCATGGGGGTACCCGGCGTGCCCGGACCTCTCGGACAACGCCAAGGTGGTTGAGCTGCTCGATGGCGGCCGGATCGGGGTGAGCGTGACCGAGAACTTTCAACTCGAGCCCGAACAGACCACCAACGCCATCGTGTGCTCGCACCCCGACGCCAAGTACTTCGTCGTCTAGCGCGTCGTGGCTGGGGCGGTGAGCGCCGGTCGGCTGGAGCGCTGAGACCCACTGAGACCCAGACCTCAGACCTCGACGGTGAGGCGGGCTCCCGCGACCAGCGCGCTCGGGCGAGGCATCGAGGTGACGGCTCGCCGAGGACGTCATCCGACAGAGCCACTGCGGCTCCCCCACGGGGAACCCGTACCAGCTGGCGAGAGCACCGCCGTCGGGTTCTCGCTGATCAAGCGAAACCGAGCGATACCACGAGTCTTCTGCGCATCGGCACGTCCCTCGTCCGGGGACCTAGAACGCGAGCCCCCGGTCCCCTGCTCGGCCGCGGGCGCTGCCTAGGCGGGCACGGCGCGGGCGTCGGCGGTCATCTTCCGCCGGAAGGCACGCTCTTCCTCAGGCGAGAGGTCCTGGTGGGCCTCGTCGATGTCCTCGTCGGTGAACCCGGCCAGCCGTCGGTACTGCCGGGCATCCTCGGCGCTGTCGCCCCGACCGGCCCGGGAGAAGATCTTGTCGACCAACCGCTGGAACTCAAGCGCCCGCTCCCGCCGCTCGGGGTCGTCGGCCGTCAGCCGCCGGAGCCAGTCGGAGCCCATCTTCACGTGGGTGACCTCGTCGGCCAGCATCCAGTCCTCGCAGAAGGTGAGCACCGGGTCCCCAGCCTCGATGCCGAACTTGCGCATGGTCGCAAAGACATCGATGGCCAGACCCTCGATCCCTCGGTTGACCGCGGTCAGGCGGAGTGCCGGGTCGCGGTTGCAGGCGGCCTCGTAGAGGCCACGCCCCTCGCCGAACTCTCCGATCTCGGTGCCCATCCAGGCGGCCAACTTCACCGAGATCTCGACGTGGCGGGACTCGTCCCAGCACTGCCGGGCCATGTCCAGCTTCAGTGCGTAGGGCGCCTGGTCGGCGCCGTCGCCGGTGTCGAAGTCAAAGCAGGTGCGCCCGGCACCCTCCAGGGCCTGGACCTCGCCCATGAAGATCCCGTGCATGAGGCGGCGGGTCCGCTCAGGTGCCTCCTCCGAGGCAGGCGAGAAGCGGCCGGCCCGCTGGTAGTTCCCGTTGCCGAGGACGTCGCTCTCCCTCGGGTCCTGGGCCCGCTCGGAATCCCGGACCCAGCGAAACCTCGAGTCCCGCGCCACCTGATCGACCGGAAGGAACCGCTTCACCGCACAACCCCCTCTCACACCGGCACCCACGGCCGCCCGAGTGCATGGCCGTGCGCCCGTCCCCACCTTACCGCCCCGGTCGGGGCCACAACCGGAGGTCGGGAGCCGGGAGTCGCCCTGGCCAGCGGATATCCCCGATCCGCGGACGCCCCGGGGCTACCGTTCGGGAGTGGGAAGACACCGGGCAACGACCCTGGGGGTAGAGCCGTGACGCTGGCCGCTCTCTCCAGCTCCACCAAGATGATCGAGGTGGTGATTCTGGCGATCGTCATCATCCTGCTGGCGACCGTCCTCGTCCTGTACCGCCGGCAGAGCCGGCCGGCCAAGGGCGGCAGCCACGCGGCCGCTCCGGCTTCGGCCGCCTCCTACTACAGCGACCTGGGGACCATGCAGGTCCCGGCAGGCGGAGGTGCCGGCAGCCAGCCGAATGACCCGTTCGCCGGCTTCGGCGGGCTGGCAACTGCTGGACCGCCGGTTGCCAGCCCGCCGGTTGCCGCCCCGGCCCCGCCCCCACCGCCGGTCCCCCAAGCGCCGCCCCCGGGAACCCCGGCTGGGTGGCTGCCTGATCCGAGCGGTGCGCCGGACACGCTGCGCTATTGGGACGGCACCAGCTGGACCCAGCACGTGGCCACCCGCAGCTGAACTGGGCGGCCCCGGTCTCAGCCTGACCTTCGGGTCGGGGCGGCGGTCGCCTCGGCCGCAGCCCGGGCGTGGTACGAGGAGCGGGTCAGCGGTGACGCCTCCACATGGACCAGCCCCAGGTCCAGCCCGGCCCGGCGCAAGCGCTCGAACTCCTCGGGCGTCCACCACCGGGCCACCGGGAGGTGGGCTCGGCTCGGCCGGAGGTACTGGCCCACCGTGGCGATGCGGACCCCGACCCCGGCGAGGTCGGCCAGCGTGGCCACCACCTCCTCCTCCCGTTCGCCAAGCCCGACCATAAGACCTGACTTGACCACCAGCCCGGCGTCAGCTGCCCGGGCCAGCACGGTCAGGCTCCGGGCGTACCCGGCCGACGGCCGGACCGCCCGCTGCAGCCGGGCCACCGTCTCGATGTTGTGATTGAAGACGTCGGGCCGTGACTCGAGGATCTGCGCCAGCGCCTCCTGGTCGCCTCGACAGTCCGACACCAAGACCTCCACTCGAGTGCCGGGTCGACGCCGCCGGATCGCGTCGACCGTCCGGGCAATCGCGCCGGCACCGCCGTCCGGCAGGTCGTCGCGGGCGACGCAGGTCACCACCGCGTGAGCAAGGCCGAGCCGCTCCACCGCCTCGGCCACCCGCTCGGGCTCGCCGGGGTCGAGGGGCAAGGGACGCCCGGTGTCAACCTTGCAGAACCCGCAGGCCCGGGTGCAGCGGGAGCCGTTCACCATGAAGGTCGCGGTTCCCTCGGCCCAGCACTCGAAGATGTTCGGACACCCAGCTTCCTCGCACACGGTCACCAGCGAGAGGGAGCCGAGGGTCCGAGAGGTGCTTCGGAACTCTTCTCCCATTCGGACCTGGACCCGCAACCACGGAGGCTTGCGGGCCGAGAGGGCAAGGCCCGCCCCCGGATCCACGCCGGCCTGGCGCAGCCGGACGGCGCCGGGTGGCTCTCGGCGACCGAGGGCGAGCGGAGCGGAGGACGCTGGGCGACGAGGGGTCACGGCCTGCTCCTCGATCTCCCCGTCCCCCCACTCGGCGACCGCCCGGGCCACCACTGCGTCGGCCACTTGGTCGAACGATACGTCCACTCCGGCTCGAGCAAGGGAGGTGACCGGCAGATCGCGGATCCCACACGGCACGATCTGCTCGAACATCGACAGGTCGCAGTCAACGTTGATCGCGACCCCGTGCAGGCTTCGCCGCCGGCCATCGCGCCGCCGGCGGGCCCGGACCCCAATCGCGGCCACCTTGGCCGGCCTGAGGCCCTCCGGGTCGAGCCAGATCCCCGGGAACCCGGCGAGCCGGCCTGCCCCCGCCACGCCGAGCTCGGTGAGGGCGTCGATCACCACCTGCTCGAGCCGCCCCACATGGATCCTCCCGGCCGACGGATGGTCAGACAGGGTCAGGACCGGGTAGACGACGAGCTGCCCTGGGCCGTGGAACGTGACGTCGCCACCACGGTCGGTCCGCACGAGCGGCACCCCGAGGGCTGTGGGGTCGCACAGGACATGCTGGGGGTCAGCCCGCACCCCCAACGTAAAGACCGGGGGGTGCTCGAGCACGAGCAGGTAGTCGTCATCGGACCGCTCGGCCAGGGCTCGCTGGAGCGCGTCCGCCTCGTGATAGGGGACGATCCCGAGGCGGCGGACCCTCAGCACCGGGCTCAGAGCTCGGCCGCCCAATCCCGGGAGGCGAGGATCTCTCCCACCCTCCTCAGGTATGAGGAGACGTACGCGCCGTCCACCGCCCGGTGGTCCCAGGACATGCCGAGCAACCCGACCGAGTGAATGGCGATCGACTCGCTCCCGTCCTCGGCGGTGACCACGACCGGTCGGCGCTTGATGCCGTCGGTTGCCAGGATCGCGACCTGGGGCTGGTTGATGATCGGCACGGTGAAATAGCTCCCGAAAGGTCCGTCGTTGGTGATCGAGAAGGTCCCGCCGGCAATGTCGTCGGCGCTCAGCTGGCGGGTGCGAGCGCGCTGAGCCAGGTCGCGAACTCGGCGTGCGATCCCGCGCAGGGTGACCTCCTCGGCGCGGTGGATGACCGGCACGATCAGCCCCTCGTAGTCGAGGTCGACTGCGATGCCCAGGTTGATTTCGCTATGGACGACCAGGGACTCATCGGCCACCGAGGCGTTCAGGTGCGGGAACTCCCGCAGCGCCTCCACCGCCGCTCGGGCCACGAACGGTAGGTAGGTGAGGGAGAATCCCTCTTCGGCTGCGAAGCGCTCGCCGTGGGCACGGCGGACTCGTTCGACGTTCTCGAAATCCGTCTCGGCGGCGATGAACGCATGGGGCGATGTCGCCTTCGACCGAACCATGTGCTCGGCCGTCCGGCGCCGAACGTTCGAGAACGGGACCACGCGGTCGGCCGCGGTGGGGACGACCGGAGCGGCCGCCCTCGCAGGCAGGGACCGTGCCTCGACCTGCGGCTCGGCTGTCGGCTCGGGCTGCGGAGGCGCCGCCGCCACGGCACCTGGCGCTGGGCGCACCGATGCCGGAGCCGGTTGGACCGGCTCGGGGGACGCAGGAGCCGCGCCGTGCCGCGCGTCGATGTACGCGAGGACGTCCTCCCTGGTGATGCGGCCACCCAAACCAGTTCCCTGGATCTCTGCCGGGCTGATCCCGTGTTCGGCCAGGAGGCGCCGCACCATCGGCGACAGCAGGGGAGGCTCGGCATCGCGGCCAGGCACTTCGGGGCCCGCCGAAGGGCCGGCGGCGAATGCCGGCGGTGCCGGAGGCGGCGCGGCCGGAGGCGATGGTGCCGGAGGCGATGGTGCCGGAGGCGGCGCAGCCGGAGGCGGCGGGCCAGGTACGTGGTCGCTCGACCGATCGTCCGCCGGCGCCGGTGCCGGCGCCGACTGGCCGTCGCCGATCACCGCCAAGCGTGCGCCGACCTCGACCGTCTCGCCTTCGGGCACCACGATCTCGGTCAGAATGCCGGTGGCCGGCGAGGGGACCTCGGTGTCCACCTTGTCCGTCGACACCTCGAACAGCGGCTCGTCGCGCTCCACGTGATCCCCCACCGCCTTCATCCAGCGGGTGATGGTGCCCTCGGTCACTGTCTCGCCGAGTTGCGGCATCGTGACGTCAGCCAAGATGCAATCCCCTTCCAGTCAGTGCCAGCACGGTTTCTCCGAACGTCTCCGACAGCGATGGGTGCGGCTGGATGAACTGAGCGACCTCGTTCGCGGTCGCTTCCCAATTGACGGCGAGGTAGCCGGCACCAAGCTGCTCGGTGACCCATGGGCCGACCATGTGGACGCCGAGGATCCGCCCACTGAGGCCGTCGGCTGCCCGTTCGGCGACCACCTTGACCAACCCCTCAGTGTCCCCAAGGATCTGGGCGCGCGAGTTGCCACCGAATGGGTCCTTCTTGACCACGACGTCGAACCCCCGGGCCTTCGCCTGCTCCTCGGTGAGGCCAGCAAAGGCCACCTCGGGGTGGCAATAGATGGCCCAGGGCACCCGGTCGTAGTCCACCGGCACCGCCTGCTCGCCGAGCATGCAGCGCACTGCCACGATGGCCTCAGCGAACCCCACGTGGGCGAGCTGGGGCGTACCCGCCACCAGGTCGCCAACCGCCCAGACCCCCGGCTCGTGGGTCCGCTGGTAACGGTCGGTTACCACGAAGCCCCGCTCGTCAATCACCACCGACGTTCCCTCGGCCAGCAGGCCCTCACTGCGGGGCCGGCGGCCGACCGAGATCACCACCAGGTCGGCATCGATTTCTCCTCCCTCGCTCAGGTGGAGGACCCCACCAGTGCCGCCCGGGCGTGGGACGAACCCCTTCACCTCGGTGCCGACGTGGATCTCGATGCCCCGGCGGCGGAAGGACCGATGAACGACCGCCGCCACCTCGCTATCGCAGCCATTCAAGATTGCTGGCAACGCCTCCACCACGCTGACTCGAGCCCCCAAGTCCGACAGGAGCGACGCGAACTCGCACCCGATCGCCCCTCCGCCAACCACGGCGACCGACTCGGGGATCCGGTCCAGGTCCAAGAACTCGTCTGAGGTCACCACGGTGCGGCCGTCTACTGGGAGCCCGGGGAGCGTTCGCGGGACCGAGCCGGCGGCAAGGACCACCGCCCGGCCGACGATCTCGGTGCCGGCGTCCGGACCCTCGCTCACCCGAACCCGATGCTGGGGGAACAGCGTCCCGGCCCCCCGGAGCACGGTTACCTTGCGCCCGGCCAGGAGTCCCGACAGGCCCCGGAACAATCGGTCGACCACCGCGTTCTTGCGTGCCTGGCTGACCGTGAAGTCGACCGTGGGCTCGCCCACCCTGATGCCGAACTCCGAGGAGCGACGGACCGTCCGGTGGACCGAAGCCGTCTCCAAGAACTCCTTGGCCGGAACGCAACCACGGTGCAGGCACGTTCCCCCGACCTTGTCGCGCTCGACGATGGCGACCGAGAGGCCGGCGGCGGCGGCATAGAGGGCGGTGGCGTACCCGCCCGGGCCCCCGCCGATGACCACGATGTCGTACTGGGCTCCCGCGGTCGTCAACTCGCTCGCTCCCCTCGTCGATCGGTCGGCTCCACCCTCCCCCGACGCCGGGCGAAGCGGTGCGTCGAGCTCGCTATCGACCCGTCGGGAGCCGCCGGTCCCGGCGGCTCCGCCCCCCACCCTACCGGGGTCACCCTGGCGCTCCCGCCGACCCTGGCGCGCCCGATGCCCCCCGGTGGCTCAGCGGGCGGAGGTGCTCGTCGTGGGCGGCCGACGGGCGAGGAACGCCTCCAGCTCCGCCGCCTCCAGCGGCCGAGCGAAGAGGAACCCTTGCCCGCTGTCACAGCGCTCGAACTGGAGCCGGTCGAGCTGGGACTGCTCCTCGATGCCCTCGGCGAGGGTCTCGATCCCGAGCGCAGCCCCCAGCTGGATAAGGGTGTGGACCAGGGCTCCGGACTCGGCGGTCTGCGTCGCTCGGGCGATGAACGACCGGTCGATCTTCAAGGCATCGATCGGGAACTGGCGGAGGTATGCGAGCGAGGAGTACCCGGTCCCGAAGTCGTCGATCGCGATCCGAACGCCGAGCTCCTTCAGCCTGGTCAGGATGTCGAGGTTGCGCGAGGAGTCGTGCATCAGTGTGGACTCGGTGATCTCGAGGGTGAGGTGCCGAGGTTCGAGGCCGCCTCGGCTGAGGGCGGCCGCGACCCGGTCCACGAAACCCCGAGCCTCGAGCTCGGTGACCGAGATGTTCACCCACATGTCGATGGCCATTCCTTGCTCCCGCCACCTCGCGCCCTGCTCGCACGCGCAGGACAGGACGAACTCACCGAGGCCGACGATGAGCCCCGACTCCTCGGCGAGGGGGATGAAATCGTCCGGAGCCAGCACTCCTCGCTGCGGGTGTCGCCAGCGGACCAGCGCCTCGACACCTTTGGGCCTGAGGGAACCCAGATCGAAGATCGGCTGGTAGACGACGTACAGCTGACCCCGCTCGACCGCCAGCCGAAGATCCATCTGAAGCTCGAGGCGATGCTGGACGGAGGCCTGCATCTCGGGCCGGAAGACGACGTAGCAGTTCCTGCCGGCGGCCTTGGCCTGATAGAGCGCGACATCGGCGTCCCTGACGAGCTCTTCGGCACTGGCGCGCACCCCGGTTGCCACCCCGATGCTCGCTTGGACGCTGAAGCGGACCGTCCGGTGGTCCCGCAACTCGAAGGGCTCGGCCAGCGCGTGGAGGATCCGCTGGGCCACTCGCTCGGGCCCGGTCTCAAAACTGTCCCCCTCCACCAGGACGAGAAACTCGTCTCCACCAAGCCGGCCGACCGTGTCGCTGGCTCGCAGGACCGAGACCAGCCGAGCAGCCACCGCACAGATGAGCCGGTCGCCGAGCTGGTGGCCGTAGCTGTCGTTCACGTCCTTGAAGTTGTCGAGGTCGATGTACAGCGCCCCCACCCCGAGCAGGTAGCGGTGGGAGCGGACCAGAAGCTGCTCGGCCCGGTCGAAGAGCAGGTCACGGTTGGGCAGCCCGGTGAGCGCGTCGTGGAGCGCCTGGTGGCGCAGCTCCCCGGTGCGCTGGTCGACCAGGCGCAGGGCTCGATCACGGGCCTGCACCAGGTGGAGGAGGAACCCGCACAGCAGCAGGACGACCACGACCCCGAGCGCTCCGAGCACGACGCCCTGCTCGACTGCCCCCGATGTGGCCGGCGCGGTGACGATCAAGAAGACGCTGGGGTCGGACAGGACCTCTCGGGTCACCGCCATGCGCTGCCCCCCGGTCATCGACCCGACCGTGTCGATGACCGTGTTCGGCCCGAGCCGCAGTTCCAAGGAGGTCGAGGGCAGCGCGCGGCGTGTTGCCTCGAGCATCTTGGGAGCAGTGAAAGTCCCGACCAGCCACCCGGTGAACAGACGGTGGCGGGCAGCCGCGTTGGGCGGCGCCACGTCCCCGGCGTAGACCGGGGTGACGATCGCGAACAGCCCCCGGACCACCCGCTGGAGGTACGACAACGTCAGCCCCAGCGATTTGGCGGCTGCAGGGTTGAACGCCTTGCCATAGACGAGCACCGCTCGATGGCCGCTATCGGCGACCTGGCGGAGCTGGCCCGCGATGAGGAGCGGCTCGGGAGCGCACAGGTCGATCCCTGGCGGGATGACCTCCGCAGAGGTGACGAAGCCGAAGCGGGCCAAGCAGTACTGGCTTCGCTCCCCCGGCGGGAACACCGCGTAGGGGACTGACGGGTAACCCACCAGAGGGTCGGCACTCATGGTGGCCCGGAAGGCGGAGAGGTCGGCGGCAGCCACCGGGACGACGTAGCCGAAGCCAACCGTGCCCGGATACCGAGCCTCGGGGTCGAGCGCCGCCAACCATGGGGCGAGCGCGTGGTTGGTGAGGCCGGGCGTCGTCGCCACCAACGCCTGGACCGCCGCCTGGAAGTCGAGGTCGCGCCGGATGGTCGCGGCCACAGACGCGGCGAACCCCGAGGCGGTCCTGGTGAACGAACGCAGGTTCTGGGTGTCCTGGTAGCTGGTCCACAGGCTCCCACCGAGGACCGACCCGACCACGCCCAAGACCCCGAGAAGGGCGGTGCAGAGAACCCACAGCCGCCTGGATGGGCCGCCAGTGGCCGACCCAGCCAGAGCCGGGGACTCCGGGCGTCGGTCGGGCCTCGGACCGTCCCCCCGGTGACCGCCGAACAGGACTGTGGCCATGGACATGCCTCACCGGAGCACCCGATCACCGCGCAGGTGAAGGAGGACGAACAAAATTGTGCCATCGGGCCTGCTCGAGGCGGTGGATCGCCAGAGCGGCGACCGGCCCGGCGGGCTGCGGGGCCGATGGCATCGGACGGTCGAGCGGCCGCCGTCCTGGCTCAGGCTCGGAGACCCTCGGCGATCCCTCGGAGACGGGCCCCAAGCCGCTCGACCCCTTGGCGAGCAAGCGCCCGGTAGGCGTCGGGTCCCCGAAGGGGCTGGAAGGCGTCGGAGGCGGCGGTCAGCTCCTCGTCTTCGGCCGCGCTCAGCTCGAGCTCCGCCGCGTCGGCGTTGGACTCGGCCTGCGAGCGCGAGGAGGCCCCCGGGATGACCACCACCGGATCGCGGCGCAGCAGCCAGGCCAGAGCCACCTGGGCCGGAGTGGCCTGGTGGGCGGCCGCCACCCGGCGCAGCACCTCGAGCAGCGGCCCGAGCCGACGCAGGTTCTCGGGGAGGAAGGCCGGGCTGTTCGCTCGAAGGTCCCTGGGCCGATCGTCGGGGCCGTAGCGAGCAGAGAGGAGCCCTTGCTGCAACGGGCTGTAGGCGATGACCAGCCGGCCACGCTCTCGGGCCCAGGGCAACAGGTCCCGCTCGATCCGTCGGTCGATCAGGTTGTAGCGGACCTGGTTGGACACCACCGGAACCCCCAGCAGGTCCTCGGCCTGCTGCCACTGGGCGAGGTTGAAGTTGGAGACCCCGACGTGGGCGACCAGCCCTTGGCGGCGCAGCCGCGCCAACGCGCCCATGGTCGCCGACAGGGGCACGACCGGGTTGGGCCAGTGGAGCTGGTAGAGGTCCAGCACTTCGGTCCCCAGCCGCTCGGCGCTGGCCCGGGCCCGACGACCGACGACCGGGTCAATCGGCAGAACCGGGAAGAGCTTGGTCGCCACGAAGGCCTCGGGTCGTCGCTCGCCCAAGGCCGCCCCCAGGATGCGCTCGGAGCGCCCGAACCCGTAGATCTCCGCAGTGTCGAAGAGCGTGATCCCGAGGTCGAGGCAGCGTTGCACCAGTTCTGGGGCGACTTCGCGGGCATAGGCCTCGCCGTAACCCCACTCGCGCGACCCGAACTGCCAGCACCCCAGGCCCACCACTGAGACCCGGGCCCCCCCGGCCTCCCGGTACCGCACGATCCCTCCCTCAGCGCGGCGGCATCCGGATACCGCCGTCGAGACGGATCACCTCGGCGTTGAGGTAGCGGTTCCCCACGATGTCCACCACCAGCTGTGCATACTGCGCCGGCCTGCCCAGCACCTTGGGGAAGAGCACCGAGGCCCCGAGGGCCCGACGCTGCTCCTCGGGCAGCGTCGCCAGCAGCGGGGTGTCGAACAGACCGGGGGCGATGGTGAGCACCCGGATCCCCACCACCGACAGGTCGCGGGCCGCGGGAAGGGTCATTCCCACCACCGCGCCTTTGGACGCCGAGTAGGCGAGCTGCCCGATCTGGCCGTCGAACGCTGCGACCGACGCAGTGTTGACGATCACGCCCCGCTCCCCGTCCTCCAACGGCTCGGTCCGGGCCATCGCCGCCGCCGCTCGGGTCATCACGTTGAAGGTGCCGATCACGTTGAGCCGCATGATGAACTCGAAGGCCCGGAGGTCGTGGGGCTTGCCCTCCCGGTTGATGACCCGCTCGGCCCAGCCGGTCCCGGCGCAGTTGACCGCCACCCTGAGCGGCGCTGCCTCGGCGGCCGCGTCCACTGCCCGCTGGCAGTCCTCGGGGTCGGTGACGTCACCGACGTGGGCGTGGCCGTCCACCTCCGCCGCCACCTGCTTGGCGCCGGACTCGTTGCGGTCGAACACCACGACCCTGGCCCCGCGTTCGGCCAGCGCACGGACGGTTGCGGCCCCGAGGCCAGAAGCGCCACCGGTCACGATGGCCGAGCTGTTGGTGAGTTCCATGGCCGCCGATGCTACGGGCTGGCCCCGTCGCCGCCCAACTCAGGCGCCGCTGCGAGCAGCCATTGCTGCTGCCAGTGCGAGCTGGTCGACGACGTCGTTCCACGGGTCGCCGCTGTGGCCCTTCACCCACGCAAAGTCGACGGTCCGGCCTGACCGGAGCGCCAGCTCGAGCAGCGGCTCCCACAGGTCTCGGTTGGCCACCGGCTTGCCGGCGGCATTGCGCCAGCCTCGGCGGAGCCACCCTTGCCACCAGCCGTCCTGGAAGCAGCGCACCACGTAGCTCGAGTCGCTCACCACCCGGACCGCTCGCTTTGGGTCGTCCCGGCCGAGCGATCGCAGCGCCTCGAGCACCGCAGTGATCTCCATGCGCTGGTTGGTGGTCCGGGCCTCGCCCCCGCTGTCGCTCGGTCCCTCGGGCACGACCCATGCCCAGCCGCCGGGCCCGGGGTTCCCGAGGCAGGAGCCGTCGGTGTAGACGGTGAGGGGCTCGGCCGGCGGGTGCACCCCTCCTGTGTACTACCGACCCCGCCGCCGACGGTCGACCCCCGGCCCGAGGCGGGCCGGTGGGCCGGCGTGATGGTGGGAACATGGACCCATGCTCTTCGATGGCGTCTCGCATCAGATCCCCGACACCGACCCCACCGAGACCGACGAATGGCTCGACTCCTTCGCCGCGGTGGTGTCCACCCGTGGGCGGCCCCGAGCCCGCTACCTGCTGATGCGGCTGCTCGAACGGGCCCGGAGCCTGCAGGTGGACTTCCCAGCCACGGTCTCCACCCCCTACGTGAACACCATCCCGGCCGACCAGGAGCCGTGGTTCCCGGGCGACGAGCACCTGGAGCGTCGGATCCGGGCCTACATCCGGTGGAACGCGGCGGTCATGGTGACCCGAGCCAACGCCCGTTCCGAAGGGATCGGGGGGCACCTCTCCACCTACGCCAGCTCGGCCTCGCTCTATGAGGTCGGCTTCAACCACTTCTTCCGGGGCAAGGCGAACGGGGCCGCCGGCGACCAAGTGTTCATCCAGGGCCATGCCTCGCCCGGCATCTACGCCCGCGCCTACATCGAAGGTCGCCTCAGCGAGGAGCAGCTCGACAACTTCCGCCGGGAGGTCGGCGGGAACGGGCTACCCAGCTACCCGCACCCGCGCCTGCTGCCCGACTTCTGGGAATTCCCCACCGTGTCCATGGGTCTTGGCCCGATCGCTGCGGTCTACCAAGCCCATGTGAACAAGTATCTCCACCTCCGTCGGCTGGTGGACACGAGCGAGAGCCGTGTGTGGTGCTTCGTGGGCGACGGGGAGATGGACGAACCCGAGTCGATCGGGGCGCTCGGAGTGGCCGGGCGAGAGCATCTGGGCAATCTGATCTTCGTGGTCAACTGCAACCTCCAACGCCTCGACGGGCCGGTTCGGGGCAACGGGAAGATCATGCAGGAGCTCGAGGCGCTGTTCCGTGGGGCCGGCTGGAACGTGATCAAGGTCATCTGGGGCTCGCGTTGGGACGAGCTGCTGGCCCGAGACGTCGACGGTGTGCTGCTGGACAAGATGAACACCACGGTCGACGGGGAGTTCCAGAAGTACGCGACCGAGTCGGGCGCCTACATCCGCGAACACTTCTTCGGCCCTGACCCCCGCCTGCGGCGTCTGGTCGAGCACCTGAGCGACGACGAGCTCCGCACCCTTCCGAGAGGCGGCCACGATTACCGCAAGCTCTACGCCGCCTACAAGCTGGCCACCGAGCAGCACGATGCGCCGACGGCCATCCTGGCCAAGACGATCAAGGGTTGGACCCTGGGCCCGGAGATCGAAGCCCGCAACGCCACCCACCAGATCAAGAGAATGAACAAGGCGCAGCTGCTGGCCCTGCGCGATCGCCTCTACCTCCAAGAGGAGATCCCGGACTCGGCCCTCGAGGCCGAGCTCCCCCCCTACTACCGACCCCCGGAGGGCTCGGAGGCCCACGAGTACCTGATGGCCCGGCGCAAGCTCCTGAACGGCCCGCTCCCCGCCCGGGTGGTCCGACCGGCCCACCCGGTGACCGCTGACCCCAAGGCCTTCGCCGACCTCATCGCCGGGTCGGGGGGGCAGTCGGTCTCCACCACGATGGCCTTCGTCCGCTTGCTCCGCAACCTGGTGCGGGATCCAAACATCGGCGAACGGGTCGTGCCCATCGTGCCGGACGAGGCTCGCACGTTCGGACTCGAGCCGATCATCTCGGAGTCCAAGATCTATGCCCCCGAAGGCCAGCGCTACACGCCGGTCGACGCCGACCTCGCACTGCGGTACGCGGAGAGCCAGTCCGGCCAGGTCCTCGAGGAAGGCATTACCGAGGCCGGCGCCATGGCCAGCTTCATCGCGTTGGCAACGTCCTACGCGACCTGGGCCCATCCGATGCTGCCGATCTACCTCTTTTACTCGATGTTCGGTTTCCAGCGGGTCGGCGACCTGACCTGGGCGCTCGGCGACATTCGGGGCCGCGGCATCCTCGCCGGCTGCACCGCCGGCCGGACCACCCTCCAAGGAGAGGGCCTCCAACATGACGACGGCCACTCCCCGCTGCTTGCCTCGACCAACCCGGCAGCCCGCATCTACGACCCTGCCTTCGCATACGAGCTCGCGATCATCGTCGAAGAGGCGGTACGCCGAATCCTCGGGGACCAGAAAGAGGACCGGTTCTTCTACCTCACCCTCTACAACGAGAACTACCCCATGCCTCCTCTCCCCGATGGCGCCGATGGCGAGCGAGTTCGGACTGGAGTCCTGCGAGGTATGTACCAATTCCGCCCACCAGTCGAGGGACACCGGCGTCGGGCCACCATCTTGTTCTCGGGGCCGATGTGGCAGGTGGCTGACGAGGCCCGGGCGATTCTCTCCGATCAGTTCGGGGTTGGCTGCGATACCTGGTCGGTCACCTCGTGGTCCGAGTTGCGCAGCGACGCGCTGGCGTCGGAGCGGCACAATCGGCTGCATCCCGAAGCCGAGGCCGCCGTTCCCTTCGTGACCAGCCAGCTGGGCAGGGGGGAAGACCCGGTCGTCGCTGTGACGGACTACCTGTGCGCGGTGCCGGACCAGGTCAGCCGGTGGGTCGAGCGGCCCTTCACCTCCTTGGGGACCGACGGCTTCGGCCGCTCCGACTCTCGAGCGGCACTTCGCCGGTACTTCGAAGTGGATGCGGCCCACACCGTGATCGCCGTCCTGTCGTCCCTCGCCCGCCACGGCCATGGCGACCCCGAAGAGGTGACCAAGGCCATTCACTCGTTCGGGGTCGATGCGAAGGCTCCTGGTCCGCTCGGGCTCTGAAGATCGTCGACCGGGCTGGTTGGCGACCGAAGCACCCGCTCCTCAGGACCCGCTCAGCCCTTCCGGGTCGAAGTCGCCCGACCCGGATCACGTGATAGGCCCTCCCTCAGGGAGCCAGTCCCGCCTCGGGATCGTTGGCCAGCTCGACGCCGGTACGAACCAGTCGCGCGTCAGGACAGGGCATCGTCGGTACTAGTCAACCAAGGAAAGGCCACCGAACGCTCGAATCTGTCCCGCACCCCATGGACTAGCCAGCCCTCCGATACTGAGAGTCACGTCACGTGGTCGGTGGGACGGAGCCGGGTTACTCTCGCACTTGGAACCAAGACAAGCCAGACCGCATGATGCTGACGAGTGCGCCGACCTTAGCGCTCAATCTTTGGAACCCACACACTGGACTTGCTCTGTGGGCTGTTCTGGCCACCGCCTTCTTGTTGGGGATGGTGCACGGGATTACTCCCGACGAGCACACGTGGCCGATCACTTTCTCCTATGCTGTCGGTGGCTATTCGAGCCGGGCCGGGATGCGAAACGCCCTGATCTTCTCCCTCGCCTTCACCTTTCAGCGTTCGTTGGCAAGTGAGCTCGCGTACCTCGCCCTTGCTCCATTCCTCACCCTAGGCTCGAGGGGCGATTACATCGTCTATATCGTTGTCGGCCTGGCGATGATCTGGGCAGCTCGCTACATCCACGGTGGCCGCCTGCCCTGGCACTTCGACTTTCACCTCCACGAGAGGTCGGCGCATGCTGCTCGGGTTCGCTCCGGAGGCTTGGCAACGGTCGGCACCCAGGACGCAGCCGCAACGGAGGGAAAAGGCACGCACCTTCACGCTCACGTTCACGGGGGAGTGACGATCGCACCGCCACCCCGGTGGTCAGAGGATCCGTGCACTGACTGCAACGAGCCGGACCTTATGGATCCAAGGCCCTGGATGCCTGCCGTGCACGGTTTCATTGCTGGTTGGGGGTTCGGTGCGTTCGCGGTGATCGTCTACACCGTGCTCGCGCCCCAGATGCCGTCATCAGCCTCCGGATGGGTACCGGGCGCCTTATTCGGTCTAGGGACGACCGCGGTCCAAGTTCTCGTCGGCGGGCTCGTCGGATGGCTCGTACGCCGTAAGCGGGCAGCACCCGAGGTCACCCGGCAAATTGGCCTACGGGTCGCGGCACGCACCCTTGGGGTGGGTGGCATCGCCTTCATCATCGGCGGTGTCTTCGGTGTGGCCTTCCCTCACGTGGCCTCGCTCAGCATCTCGACCGGTCTTCACGTTCACAACCTCGACCATCTCGGTCTCCCCCTTGTGCTCGTGGTCGTCTCAGTGGCCGGTGTCGGCGTGAGCTCCCTTGTCACCGAGCTCCGCCGGATCCCAAGACCGCCGTCCTCCTCCTAACAAGGGGCTGTATCGCTCGGGGAAGGTTGCTCGTCTATAGAGCATGAATCCTCGACAAAGGAGCGAACGATGAGGAAGAACATGAGCACATCCGACCGAGGTCTGCGGCTGCTGATCGCAGCTGGAGCGGTGGCGGGGAGTGGCGTTCTCGGTTTTACCACCGCCTGGGGAATTGTGCTGTTGGTGGTGGCAGCCATCATGATTGTTACTTCGATGAGCGGCTACTGCCCCCTTTACAGCCTGCTTCACACCAAAACTCTGCGTGCTGGCAACGCTGAACCTGGCGATCGCCACATCTCACACCTGCACCAAGCAGCTTGATAGCTGAGAAGCCAGTGTGCCGACCGCGACACATCAATCCGGCAGACTGGACAACATGGTCACTGACCAAGCGACCGAGGACTTCGGCACCGCGGTGGCAGCCGAGCTCCCCGCGCTGTATCGCTACGCGTCTTCCATCACGACTAACGAAGCAGAGGCACAGGACCTCGTCGGCGATACGGTGTTACGGGCCCTTGAGCGTGCTGGGCAGTATCGGGCGGAGGCATCGCTCCGCACCTGGCTCCACCAGATCCTCTACCACCTCGCGATCGACCGAGGACGGCGGCATGCTTACGAACTCCGTTCCAGCGATGTCGAAGCACGCTGGCGTGACGAGACCTATAGCGTCGATGCGGAGACTGTGGTGGAGCGAGCCGAATCGGCAGCAGAGCTGCGCGACGCGCTCGTTCACCTCCCCCAGCACTACCGCAGCGCCGTTGTGCTCCATGACGCCGAGGGTTGGTCGGCGAACGAGATTGCTGACTTCCTCGGGATTTCGCTTCCTGCCGCCAAGCAGCGGATCCGACGAGGGAGGATGATGCTCGTGAGCGCTCTCTCGCAGCGACAGCGGCGACACGAGGCCAATGCCGGCGTGCCGCTCAGTTGCTGGGAGGCACGCGAGCAGGTGTCCAGCTACATCGATGGCGACCTGGAAACGGGTAAGCGAGCGGCCTTGGAGGCCCACCTCGCAAGGTGTGCCACCTGCCCACCCCTCTACCAGGCTCTGGTCGGCACCACGACCTCGCTCGGCCATCTGCACGATCCCGACAGCGTCATCCCGCCCGCGCTGGCCGATCGGGTACGGCGCTACCTCGGTTCGCGATCGTTACCGGGCGAAGTCGACGAGACCCGAGGAAATGATGAGGATGAGTGATCCCACCGAGAACCATGACGACCCCGGAGACCTGAGCCGCCGTGTCGCGGCCCGCCGCAAGGCGCTCGGACTGGACATCGAGGAGGTTGCCAAGCGTGCCGGCATGCACCCCGCATACCTGGAATACCTCGAACACCATGCGCGCGCCCGACCAACACCTGCCGCCTGTGCCCGGCTCGCCAGTGCACTCGAGACCAGCGTCGCCTGGCTCCGAGGTGCCGGAGTGGGCCTACCACCTGGCCACGCGCGTCCACCTACTGGCATCCCGCGCCTCCTCGAACTCGAGCCAGGAACGTGCCTCCAACTGCTCCAGGCCGGCGGAGTGGGGAGAGCAGTTTTCGTCGACGAACGAGGGGTGCCAACTGCCCTCCCAGTCAATTTCAGGGTGATTGATGGCGACATCGTCTTCCGCACAGGTGAAGGGGCAATCGCACGAGCAGTCCGTACCGGTAAGCCACTCAGCATCGAAGTCGACCATATCGATGAAGCTCTTGGGGAAGGCTGGAGCGTCCTGGCCTCAGGGGAAGCCCAGGTGACCTCGGGCTCCGACGGGCTGACCGAGACCGGACCTCTCAACGTCGAGCCGTGGCCAAGTGGTGATCGCCACCTCGTGGTCCGCCTCACCCCCAGGGACGTGACCGGCCGCCAGATCCGCCGCTGGAACGAGGAGGAGGGCTGACGAGCTTGAAGCAGGCTCCTCGCCCACCGCGGCTGTCCGAGGCGGTGACCACGGAGGAGGGCAGCTCGTGACCGTCCCGGCTCATCTCCAGGGCCGTACCGGAGCACTCGAGAGCGGCTGGCTGCCATGGCTGTTCCGGTGGCGGAGCGCTTAGAGCCTCAGCGGATAGGGACACATCCTGGTGACCAACGGTTGCGCCAGTCGATGAGCTTTGCAGTGAGCAAGAAGGCAACGGCCAACGCGAACTGGGCCAGGCGATGACAAATCTTGCGATCCGTGTTGCGGCGCAGGGCCCCGAAGTTGGACAGCCACGAGTTGGTTCGCTCGACCGGCCAGCGCAGTCCCATCGGGAGCGTGGTGGTTCCTTCTGCTTCGCCCCGCTTGCGCTTCTTGGCGATGACGGCGTCGGCGATGCCGAACTCGGCCAGGCGGGTCCTTGTGACCTCGGAGTCGTAGCCCCGGTCGAGCCAGATGGTCTCGACCGCGCTCAGGAGCCCCCGCTCGGCGGCGTCGGCCAAGGTTGGTTCGAGGAGGACGGAGTCGTTGCGGTGGGCCCCGTCGGTGGTCCAGCCGATGGGGATTCCATGCTTCTCGGTGAGCACCGACCACTTCCACCCGAGCTTGGCCCGATCGGTCGGGTTCTTGCCGGTTCCCTCGCCTCCAGCAGGGCTTTTGTGGAGCGACCCGTCGACCGCCACCTCGCAGAGATCGAGGCCGATGATCTTGTCGTAGGCCCGGATCGCCTCCTCAGCGACGGCGTTGAAGACCCCGGCTGCCTCCCATTGGTCGCGCCGGTGGCGCACGGTCGTGTCGGACACCTTGTTCCCGCAGAGTCGCTCGGCGTCTTCCCAGCTGCACCCGGTCACGAGGCGAACCAACATCACCTCGAAGCAGTCGCGATCGGCGGCTCGTGGGCGGTGGCACCCGAGGGGATGGGTCTCGGCATGGACCGGGATCAAAGGCTCGATGGCTGCCCAGACGATATCGACCACCTCGGGCTCCGTCGCGCGCATGATGTAGGGACCTCCATTCGGTCGTTGGGTGGTGGTTGTGAGCAACCCGATTGTCTCGGGGACCACACCCACGACCGGTGGATGGTCAATCGCTACTCATATGAGTCCTTGACAACATCCCTGCTCACGCCCTATCCGCGCGGCCTCTAAGCAGGGTGCTGAAAAACCCCCTTTGAGTGCTCGCGATTTCGAGCGGCGCGGGCCATGCTTGGTTCCGTCGTCGAGATCGGGGGTGCTTCGATGCGCGGTGCTCAGGACCGGCAGTTG
>JAJPJD010000044.1 GCA_021324355.1 Actinomycetota bacterium | reverse complement strand
GGCCGCAGGTAGGGCAGCGAGCCCATGCGACGCACCTGGGTGAGCCGCTGGGACAGCCGGTGGGCCAGCCAGATGGGCATCGGCATGAGGTCGGGCGTCTCGTCGCAGGCGAAGCCGAACATCATGCCCTGGTCCCCCGCGCCCTGGGCGTTGCGGACGTCCTCGCCGCCGCTGCCGGTACGCAGCTCGTAGGCCCGGTCCACGCCCTGGGCGATGTCGGGCGACTGCTTGTCCAACGACACCAGCACCGCGCAGGTGTTCCCGTTGAACCCGGTGGCGTCGTCGTCGTAGCCGATCTCGCACACCGCCTGGCGGGCAATCGCGGTCACGTCGACGGTCGCCTCGGTCGAGACCTCCCCCGCCACCACCACCAGGCCGGTGGTGAGGAGGGTCTCGCAGGCCACCCGGCTCATCGGGTCTTGCTCCAACAGCGCGTCGAGCACCGCGTCGGAGATCTGGTCGGCCATCTTGTCGGGGTGACCCTCGGTGACCGACTCCGAGGTGAAGGTGGTCCGCATGCTCAGTGTCCCTCCGGTGTGAGTCTGTGCCCGGCGGCCAGCAGCTCGGCCACCCGGTCCAAGACGGCGTCGGCGACCACCGTCTTGGTGCTCAGCGGGACCTCCTGCTCACCGCTGGCCGAGACGATGGTCACCGCATTGGTGTCGTGGTCGAAGCCGACCCCCGGGGCGCTCACGTCGTTGACCACCATGAGGTCGACACCCTTGGCCGCCCGCTTGGCCCGGGCCCGCGCCACCGGGTCGTCGGTCTCGGCGGCGAAGCCGACGATGACCTGCCCCGGTCGCCGCCGGGCGGCCAGGCCGGCCAGGATGTCCGGGGTCCTCTCCAGGACCAGCTGGGGTACCCCCTGGTCCTTGGTGAGCTTGTGGTCGGCGACTGTGACCGGCCGGAAGTCAGCCACCGCGGCCGCCATGATGATGGCGTCGGCCTTCTCGGCCTCGACGCCCATCGCCGCCTCCATCTCGGCCGCCGTGCTGACCCGAACGACCCGCAGGCGGGGATGGGGCGCCAGCACCGGGTCGACCGTGGTGACCAGGGTGACCTCGGCCCCCCGCCGCAGGGCGGCGTGGGCCAGGGCCTGGCCCTGCTTGCCCGAGGAGCGGTTGGACAGGTGCCGGACCGGGTCGATGGGCTCCCTGGTGCCGCCGGCGCTCACCGCCACCGCGTACCCGGCCAGGTCGCCGTGGGCGCCGAGCATGCCCAGCACCACCTCGACGATGGCCTCCGGCTCGGCGAGCCGGCCCACGCCGACGTCCCCGGCGGCCAAAGGGCCGGTGCCCGGCGGGACCACCGTCACCCCCCGGCGGACCAAGGTCGCCAGGTTCTCCTGGACGCTCGGGTGCTCCCACATCTCGGTGTGCATCGCCGGGCACACCACCACTGGCGCCTGGGTGGCCAGCAAGGTGGCCCCCAGCAGGTCCCCGGCCAGGCCGGCGGCGTAGCGGGCCAGGAAGTCGGCGGTGGCCGGGGCCACCACCACCACCTCGGCCGCCCGCCCGAGGGCGGTATGGGGGATCGGCGTCGGTCCGCCGAACAGCTCGGTCTGGGCCGGCTCCGACGCCAGCGCCGAGAACGTTGCCTCGCCGACGAAGCGCCGGGCGTCGGCGGTCAGCACCGGCACCACGTGCGCGCCGGCCTCCACCAGGCGCCGACAGACCTCGACCGCCTTGTAGGCGGCGATCCCCCCGGTCACCCCGAGGACGACGGTCGGCTGGGGCCGGTCGGGCAAGGTGTGCCGCCTCAGCTGGCGGCGGGGCCCTCGTCGGGGGCCTCGGCGGCCTCGGCCTCGACCGCCTCCCCCGGAGCCGCCTCGGTCTGCGCCTCCTCGGCCGCCAGCTGGTCGGGGTCGACCCGGACGTAGGTGGCCTTGGACTCGGCGATCTCCTCGAAGGCGATCGACAGCGGCTTGCCAGAGACCGAGGCCACCTGGGGCGGGACGATGCGGCCCAGTCCCTCGCCCAGGCTGTTGTAGTAGGCGTTCACCTGCCGGGCCCGCAAGGCCCCCAGAGCCACCAGGGTGAACTTCGAGTCCACCTTGTCCAGCAGCTCTTCGATGGGCGGGTCCATCAGTGTCGGCCGGCCCTTCGTGGCCATGGGTCCTCCGGATCGATCGAGACGGTGCCCTCAGGAATGCTCGAGATGCGCAGCACGGGCAGCGTCAACTATACCGGCCACCTCGGTGGTGGCCCGGTCCAGGTCGTCGTTCACCACCTCGTGGTGGGCGAACTGCCGAGCCTGGCGCACCTCCTCGCGGCCGGTCTCGATGCGGGCCGCGACCTGCTCGGGCGGGTCGCCCCGAGCCGCCAGCCGGGCCGCCTGCACCTCGTCGGACGGCGGCAACAGCAAGATCACCACCGACGACGGCCGGCGGGCCAGCACCTGGCGGGCCCCCTGGACGTCGATCTCGAGCAGGACGTCGCAGCCCTCGGGCGGCTCGGGATTGGGCGTGCCGTAGAGGTGGCCGAGGAACTCGGCCCACTCCAAGAACCCGCCGGCCTCGGCCCGGGCTCGAAAGGTCGCCTCGTCCACGAACACGTAGGCGTCCTCGTCCTCGCTCGGGCGCCGGGGGCGCGTGGTCCAGGATCGGCTCAGCCAGAGCTTGGGGTCCCGGTCGACCAGCGCCCGGGAGACGGTGCCCTTCCCGGCGCCGCCGGGACCGACGAGGACGAAGGTCAGCGACGCCGGAGTGGGTCCCTGCCCCGCTAGCGTGCGGTGGCCTTCAGGAGGTCGGCGCGCTGCTTGGCGCCCAACCCCTGGAGGCGGCGGCTCTCGCTGATCCCGACGGTGTCCATGAGCCGCCGTGCCTTCACCTTGCCCAGGCCCGGCAGTGACTCGAGCACCGAGAGCACCTTCATCTTCCCGACGGTCTCGTCGCCCTCGGCCTTCTCGAGCAGCTCAGCGAGCGTGAGGGATCCGAGCTTCAACTTCTCCTTCACGTCGGCACGCTCACGGCGCACCTTGGCGGCCTTCTGCAGCGCGGCCTGACGCTGCTCAGCGGTGAGTGCGGGCGGTTGAGGCATGCCCCGACGATAGCGCCTCAGCCCCGTCGGGGTCGCAACCCCCCGGCGATGCGCTCCTGGGCCCGCGCCGCGGCATCCACCAGCGCACCACGGCGCGGGCCGGCGCCAGCCAACGCGCGCGAGAGGTTGACCGCGACTGGTGCCGCCACCCCGCCGAACTGGGCCGCCAGGTCGTCCAGGCCGGCCCCCTGGCTGTCCAGCCCTGGAGCCAGATAGCAGATCCCCTCGGGCAGCGGCAGCGGTGCCGCCCCGGCGATGAGCCCCACCACTGCGCCGGGCCCGTCGGGGTGCCGGGCCAGCGCGTCGAGGAGCGATGCCTCCACGCTGCGACCGTCGGCCTCCACCGCCTGCTGCAGGCCGCGACCCTCGGGGTTGGAGCTGCGGACCACCACGAACACCCCACGACCGGTCGCGGCCGCGGCGGCAAAGAACGGCTTGAGCGCCTCCACGCCGAGGTAGGGGGTGACGGTGAGCGCGTCGCCGGCCAAGCTCGCCGAGGGATCCAGCCACGCCCGGGCGTAGGCGGCGTTGGTCGACCCGATGTCGGCGCGCTTGGCGTCGAGGATGGTGAGCACGCCGGCGTCCCGGGCCGCCGCCACGAACTGTTCCAGCGCGGCCATGCCCGCCGCGCCGTACTGCTCGAAGAACGCGACGTTGGGTTTCATCACCGCCACCGTCTCGGCCAGCGCGTCGAGGTAGCGCAGCGCGAACTCGGCCGCGCCCTGCGCCGAGTCGGCCAGGCCCCAGTGCGCCAGGGCCGCCGGGCTCGGGTCGATGCCGGCGCACAACGGGCCGCGCTCGTCCAACCGGCGTCGCAGCCGCTCGCAGAAGTGCTCAGTCATGCAGCGAACCCACCAGCTCGCGCACCGAGGCGACGCCGTGGTGCGCGCACCAGGTCGCCAGACCCTCGAGCACCCGCCACGGCGCCCGTGGATCCCGGAACGTCGCGGTGCCAACCTCGACCGCGTCGGCCCCGGCCACCAGCAGCTCGGCCGCGTCGCGGCCGGTGGCGACCCCGCCCACCCCCACGATGCCGATGCCCCCGAACGCGGCCCGGCACTCGGCCACCGCCCGGACGGCGACCGGCCGCAGGGCCGGCCCGGACAGCCCGCCGGTGCCGGCGCCGAGCACCGGCCGCCGGGTGGCCGGGTCGACCACCATCGCCGGCACCGTGTTCACCAGGGTCAAAGCCTCCGCACCGGCGCCCAGCGCGGCCGCCGCGATCTCGCAGATGTCGGCCACGCCCGGGCTGAGCTTGGCCCAGCGCGGCAGGCCGCAGTCGGACGCCGCCACCGCCTCGGCGGTGGCCACCGGGTCGTGGGCGAACATCCGCGAGCGGTCCTTCAGGTTGGGACAGCTCACGTTCACCTCGAGGGCGACCACCGGCGGCCCCACCCCCCGCAGCGCCGCCGCCGCCTGCGCGAACCCCTCGACCGTGCGGCCCCAGATGCTCACCACCACCGGCACCCCGGCCCCCCGCAGCGCCGGCAGCTGATGCTCGAGCCACGACCCAACACCGGGGCCGGCCAGGCCGACGCTGTTGAGCATGTTCCCGTCGGCGGCGGCCAGCCGAGGGGGCGGGTTCCCCGGCCACGGCTCGGCGGCGAGCGACTTCACCACGTGGGCGCCCAAGGCCGAGAGCGGACCGTAGGCGGCGAGCTCGGTGCCGTAGCCGGCGGTGCCCGAGGCGGTGAGCACCGGGTTGCGCAGGGCCACGCTGCCCACTGCGGTGGCCAGGTCGGTCACCGCCCGCTCATCGCCCGGCCGCCGCACTCGGCGGCGCCACGTTGGCCAGCGCCGGCGCACCACCCGGGGCGGCCCGGCGGGCCGGGCCCAGGAACCGGGTTCCGGCCGACGGCGGGAACGGCCGCGGCGCCACCGCGTGGCGCAGGCGCCGGCCGGTCCGCCACAGCCACCGCCGCAGGAGCCGCAGGGGCCCTGGGGGCGAGTGGAGGTCCTGCAGGGCGCGCACCGAGAGACGGTGGCGCTCCCAGTCGGCGATGCCGGCCACCGCGGCCCGGGCCGCCGCCAGGGTGGTGAGGCAGGGCACCCGGTTGGCCAGCGCCGCCTGGCGGATGTGCTCGCCGTCGGCCCTCGGCCCCCGGCCCCGGGGGGTGTTCACCACCAGTTGGACCCGGCCGGCTTCGATCAGCTCGGGGGCATGGGGGCCGGTGCCGTCCTCGCCCACCTTGGCCACCACCGCGTCGACCGCCAGGCCGCTGCGGCGGAGCAGCTCGGCCGTCCCGCTGGTGGCCACGAGCGAGAACCCGAGCTCGGCCAGGCGCCGGGCCACCGCCAGGCCGGCCGGCTTGTCTCGGTCGGCCAGCGACAAGAACACGGTGCCCGACGCCGGCAGACGGGTCCCGGCCGCCATCTGGCTCTTGGCGAAGGCCAGCCCGAAGGTGGTGTCCACCCCCATGACCTCGCCGGTCGAGCGCATCTCGGGTCCCAAGACGCTGTCGACGCCGGGGAACCGGTCGAAGGGCAGGACCGCCTCTTTCACCGCGACATGCCGGCCTGGCCGGGTCGGGCCCAGATGGCCGGCCGCCCGGAGCTCGGCCAGGGTCTCGCCCACCAGCAGGCGGGCGGCCACCTGGGCCAGGGGGAGCCCGGTCGCCTTGGCCACGAACGGCACGGTCCGGCTGGCCCGGGGATTGGCCTCCAGCACGTAGACCGCCCCGTCCTTCACCGCGTACTGCACGTTGAGCAGGCCGACCACCGCGAGCGCCCCGGCGATGGCCCGGGTATGGGCCTCGAGCTCGGCCACCACCGTGGCCGGAAGGGACTGCGGCGGCAGCGCGCAGGCCGAGTCCCCCGAGTGCACGCCGGCTTCTTCGACGTGCTCCATGACCCCGGCGACCAGGACCTCGCCGTCGCGGTCGCGCACCGCGTCGACGTCGACCTCGATCGCGTCCTCCAAGAACCGGTCGACCAGCACCGGGCGCTCGGCGCTGACCCCGCCCTCTCGGGCCATCCCGGCCGCCACCGAGGCCATGACCCGGCGCATGCCCTCGTCGTCGTAGACGATCTCCATGGCCCGACCGCCCAGCACGTAGCTGGGCCGGACCAGCACCGGGTAGCCCACCGACCGGGCCACCGCCAGCGCCTCCTCGAGGCTGGTCGCGGTCCCGCCCGGGGGCTGCGCGATCCCAAGCTCGGCGCACAGTGCGTTCCAGCGCTCCCGGTCCTCGGCCAGGTCGATCGAGGCCGGCGGGGTCCCGAGCACCAGGTCGCCGAGCGCGGCCGCCAGCTTGAGCGGGGTCTGGCCGCCCAGAGAGACCACCACCCCCCGCACCTCGCCGGCCCCTCGGCTGGCCCGGCGCTCGGCCTCGACCACGTTCACGACGTCCTCGGCCGACAGCGGCTCGAAGTAGAGCCGGTCCGAGGTGTCGTAGTCGGTCGAGACCGTTTCGGGGTTGCAGTTGACCAGCACCGTCTCGTACCCGGCGGCTCGCAGGGCGGTGCTGGCGTGCACGCAGCAGTAGTCGAACTCGATGCCCTGGCCGATGCGGTTGGGACCCGAGCCCAGGATCACCACCCGGGGGCGCTCGGACGGGCGGACCTCCTCTTCGTCCTCGTAGCAGGAGTAGTGGTAGGGGGTGTCGGCCGCGAACTCGGCCCCGCAGGTGTCGACGGTCTTGAAGGTGGGGACCACCCCGGCCGCCAGCCGGGCGGCCCGCACTCGCCGCTCGTCGGTGCCGAGCAGGTAGGCCAGCTGGGCGTCGGAGAACCCGAGCCGCTTGGCCCGCCGCCAGTCGTCGGCCCCAAGCGAGCCGGCCGGGTCCTGCGGCCAGGCCCGACGGTGCGCCTCGAGCGCAGCCCTGGTGTCGGTGATGCGGGCGATCTGGGTCAAGAACCACCGGTCGATCCCACTGGCCGCCGCCACCTCGGCCACGCTGGCGCCGGCCCGCAGCGCCGCCTCGACCTCGAAGATCCGCTCAGGGGTCGCCACCGCGACCCGCTCGAGCAGCTCGGCCCGGCCCAGCCCGGCCAGGGCGGCCTCCGCCCGGTCGGCATTGAGCCCGTCGCGGCCCTGCTCCATCGAGCGCAGCGCCTTCTGCAGCGACTCGCAGAAGGTCCGGCCGATGGCCATGGCCTCCCCGACCGACTGCATCTTGGTGCCCAAGGTGGGCTCGGCCCCGACCAGCTTCTCGAACGCGAACCGGGGCACCTTGGTCACCACGTAGTCGATGGTCGGCTCGAAGGAGGCCGGGGTGGCCCGGGTGATGTCGTTGGCGATCTCGGGGAGCTCGTAGCCCACGGCCAGGCGGGCAGCGATCTTGGCGATCGGGAAGCCGGTGGCCTTGGAGGCCAAGGCCGACGAGCGGGAGACCCGAGGGTTCATCTCGATGATCATCCGGGTGCCATCGGCCGGATTCACCGCGAACTGAACGTTGGACCCGCCGGTCTCCACCCCCACGCGGCGCATGCAGGCGAAGGCGTCGTCGCGCATCGCCTGGTACTCGACGTCGGTGAGGGTCTGGGCCGGCGCCACCGTGATCGAGTCTCCGGTGTGGACCCCCATCGGGTCCAGGTTCTCGATCGAGCAGACCACCACGCAGTTGTCCGCCCGGTCCCGCATGACCTCGAGCTCGAACTCCTTCCAGCCGACGATCGACCGCTCGACCAGCACCTCTCCGATGGGGCTGGCCGCCAGGCCCACCCGGGCCAAGCTGGCCAGCTGGTCGGGGTCGCGGGCGACCCCGGAGCCCGAACCGCCGAGGATGTAGCTGGGTCGGAGGATCACCGGGTAGCCGATCTCGTCCCCGAACGCCAGCGCCTCCTCCACCGAGTGGGCGAAGCCAGAGCGCGGCACCTCGAGGCCGATCTCCCCCATCGCCTGCTTGAAGCGCTCCCGGTCCTCGGCGGTGGCGATCGCCTCGGGCCGGGCCCCGATCACCTCCACCCCCAGCGCGTCGAGGGTTCCCCGCTCGGCCAGGGTCATGGTGAGGTTGAGGGCGGTCTGGCCGCCCAGCGTCGGGAGCACCGCGTCGGGCCGCTCCCGCTCGATGATCGCGGTGACCACGTCGGGGTCGAGCGGCTCGACGTAGGTGCGGTCGGCGGTGGCCGGGTCGGTCATGATCGTGGCCGGGTTGGAGTTGACCAGCACGACCCGGTAGCCCTCCTCGGTGAGCACCCTGCAGGCCTGGGTGCCCGAGTAGTCGAACTCGCAGGCCTGGCCGATCACGATCGGCCCGGACCCCACCACCAGGATCGACTCGAGGTCGTGGCGCCGGGGCACTCAGCGGCCCCGCTTGCGGACGCCAGCTGCCATCAACTGTCCGAACTGGTCGAACAGGTACCGCGCATCGTGGGGGCCAGGCCCGGCCTCCGGGTGGTACTGGACCGAGAACGCGGCCGCCCGCTCGAGCGCGAACCCCTCCACCACCCCGTCGTTCAGGTTCACGTGGGTGACGGTGGCACCCGCCACTCCCGACACGTCCAGCGCGTAGTTGTGGTTCTGACTGGTGATCTCGACCGTCCCGGTCGCCAGCCGGCGGACCGGGTGGTTGGTGCCGTGGTGGCCGAAGTGCAGCTTGTAGGTGGTCCCCCCCAGCGCCAGGCCGAGGAGCTGGTGGCCCAGGCAGATGCCGAAGATCGGCACCCTGCCCACCAGTTCGGCGATGGTGGCCACCGGGCCGCCCAGGGCGGCCGGGTCACCGGGCCCGTTGGACAGGAACACCCCGTCGGGCTGGAGGGCCAGGACCTCCTCGGCGGAGGTGGCTGCCGGCACCACGGTCAACGAGGCGAGCGCCGAGAGCTGACGGAGCATGGTCTCTTTCACCCCGAAGTCGAGGACCACCACCCGGCGCCCCCCACCGGCCCGGGTGGCCCGGCTGGTGATGGTGACCTCGCGCACGAGATCCCGCCCGGTGGTCGATGGCGCCTGCCGGGCGGCGGCGGCCACCTCCTCCTGCCCGCCGGTCCCCATGGCGCACGGCAGCGCTCCGGCGTGGCGAACGTGGCGGGTCAGGCGGCGGGTGTCCACCCCGGTCATCGCCGGGACGCCGTGGTCGAGCAGGAACGCCTCCAGGCTCCTGGTCGAGCGCCAGTTGGACGGGACCTCCACCAGGTCCCGGACCACCACCCCGGCGCAGAACGGCCGGCGGGATTCGTCGTCGTCGGGGTTGGTCCCGTAGTTGCCGACGTGGGGGTAGGTGAAGGCCACCACCTGGCCGGCGTAGGACGGGTCGGTGATCACCTCCTGGTAGCCGCTCAGGGCGGTGTTGAACACCAGCTCCCCGGTGGCCACCCCGACCGACGCCAGCGCGCCGGCGGCCTCGCCCCGGAACGCCGTGCCGTCCGCCAGCACCAGCACTGCGGGCTCCCGGCTCACCCGACCAGCTCCGCGTCGACGACCACCGGCGTGCCGGCGTAGACGGTGTGGCGGACCCGGCCGGTGAGGGTGCGGCCAGCGAAGGGGGTGTTGGCGCTGCGGCTGGCCAGCGCGCCCGGATCGACCGTCCAGGTGGCGGCCGGGTCGAACACGCACAGGTGCGCGGCCGCCCCCACCACGAGCGGGCCGCCCTGCGCGGCGGCCCGGGGTCGCCAGGCCGGCGAGACCCGGGCGATGGCCGCCGGGGCCTCGGTCATCCGGGCCAGCACCTGCTCGGGCCGGAGCTGCCCGCTCAGCGCGGTCACGGTCACGCTCAGGGCGGTCTCCAAGCCGAGCATCCCCGGGGGCGCCTCCTCGAACGGGCGGTCCTTGGCCTCGGGCGGATGTGGCGCGTGATCGGTGGCCACCGCGTCCACGGTCCCCTCGGCGAGCGCCCGGCGCAGCGCGTCGACGTCGGCCTCCGGGCGCAGCGGCGGGTTGACCTTGAACACCGGGTCGTACCCCTGGACCGCCGCGTCGGTCAGCGCCAGGTGGTGCGGGGTGACCTCGGCGGTGACCGGCAGTCCGCGGGCCCGGGCGGCTGCCAGCAGCCCGATCGAGCCCCGGGTGGACAGGTGCAGGAAGTGCATGGGCGCGCCGGCCTCGGCCACCAAGGCGAGGTCACGAGCCAGCATCGCCTCCTCGGCGGCCGCCGGCACCCCGGGCAGGCCGAGGCGGGCCGACCAGGCCCCCTCGTGCATGCACCCGCCACCGGCGATGGCAGCGTCCTCGCAGTGCTCGGCCAGGACCACCGGGAGCCCCCGGGCGTACTCGAGGGCCCGAAGCAGCAGCCCCCCGTCTTGCACCCCGGCCCCGTCGTCGGTGAACAGGCGAACCCCGAGCGCGGCCAGCTCCCGCAGCGGAGCCAACCGCTCGCCCCGCCGGCCGACCGTGATGGCGCCAGCCACCAGGACCTCGCACGGCTGGCCAGCCGCGAGGGCACGCACCTCCTCGACCACCGCCGCCGAGTCGATCGGGGGATCGGTGTTGGGCATGGCCACGATCGCAGTGAACCCGCCGAGGGCGGCCGCCCGACAGCCGCTGGCCAGGGTCTCGGCCTCCTCATGGCCCGGCTGGCGGAGGTGGGCGTGCAGGTCGACCAGGCCCGGGCTCACCAGGCAGCCCCCGGCGTCGAGGACCACGGCGCCGGGCGGCACCGCCACATCGGGGCCGATGGCGGCGACCACCCCCCCGATCAGCACGACGTCGGCCCGGCGGGCCCGGCCCCCGGCGACCACCCGGCCGCCCCGGACCACCACCGGCGGCGGCTCAGGCACCGCCAGACCCCACCACGCCGGCCGACGGCTCGCCGAGCAGCAGGAACAACACCGCCATGCGGACCGCGACCCCGTTGGCCACCTGGCGGGTCGCGACCACCGACGGGAGGTCGGCCACCGCCGAGGCGATCTCCACCCCACGCACCATCGGCCCCGGGTGGGTGACCACGGCACCGGGAGCCAGCCGGCGCACCCGCTCGGCGGTCAGCCCCCAGCCGGCGGTGTACTCCCGCAGCGAGGGGACGAACGCCCCGCTCCCCCGCTCGGCCTGCAGCCGCAGCAGCGAGACCACGTCGGCCCAGCCCAACGCCTCGTCGAAGTCGGGCGCCACCGACACCCCCCAGTCCTCCAGGCCGGCCGGCAGCAGGCTGGCCGGCCCGCACACCGCCACCTCGGCCCCGACGGCCTGGTAGGCGAGGATCTGGGAGCGGGCCACCCGGCTGTGGCGGACGTCGCCCACGATGAGCACCCGCAGGCCCTCGAAGCAGGAGGTCCCGAGGGCTGCCGGCGTGGCCCCGACCGCCTCGGCCCGCACCTGGCGCACGGTGAAGCAGTCGACCAGCGCCTGGGTCGGATGCTCGTGCCAGCCGTCGCCGGCGTTGAGCACCCGGGCCCGCTGGACCCACCGGGCCACCTGGGCCGGAGCCCCGGCACATCGGTGCCGCAGCACGATCGCGTCGATCCCCAGGGCCTCGACGGTCTGGACGGTGTCCCGCAGCGACTCCCCCTTGGCCACCGAGGACTGGGCCACCGCCAGCGACAGGACGTCGGCCGAGAGCCGCTTGGCCGCGGTCTCGAAGCTCAGCCTGGTGCGGGTCGACTCCTCGAAGAAGACGGTGGCGACCACCTTGCCCCGAAGGGTGGGGACCTTGGGGATGGCTCGCTGCTCGACCTCGGCGAAGGCCTCGGCGACGTCGAGCACCTCGGCGATCCCCTGGCGCCCCAGGTCGGCCACCGAGAGCAGGTGGGGCCCCATGCCGACTGGCGCCGGGCCGGCCGGCACCGGGCCGGCGTGGGCGGTCGCGCTCACCGAGGCACCAGGGTCCCGATCGCCACCCCGTCCTCGGTCACGTCGACCATCTCGTCACGCCGGGTGGGCAGGTTCTTGCCGACGTAGTCGGGGCGGATCGGCAGCTCCCGGTGGCCTCGGTCCACCATCACCGCCAGCTGCACGGCCCGGGCGCGCCCGTAGTCGCTCAGCGCATTGAGGGCCGCCCGCACCGTGCGCCCGGTGAACAGGACGTCGTCCACCAGCACCACCAAGCGGCCGGTCAGGTCGACTGGGATCTCGGTCGCCGCCTCGGGCAGCACCGGGCGCAGGCCGATGTCGTCGCGGTAGAAGGCGACGTCGGGCGTCCCGACCGGGACCTCTTCGCCCTCGCTCTCGGCCAGCACCTGGGCGATCCGCCGGGCCAGCCACACCCCGCCGGTCTGCAGGCCGATCAGGACCACGCCCTCCAGGCCCCCGTTGCGCTCGGCCACCTCGTGGGCCATCCGCACCAGGGCGCGTTGGACGTCGGTGGCCGAAAGGACCTGGGCGGTGGGAACGAAGCGACCGCCGAGCGGGCGGGTGTGACTGCGCTCGCGTTCGGCCATCGCTCCTCCCGTATGGGCCTCACTGGACCCACGTGACGGTCAGGTGGCAAGGTTAGCGCGCGGCACCTCGGCGCGCGACTGGCACCGCCCCGGCATCGGCAGTGCTGGCAAGACGGCGGGCAGGTCATCCCTCACCGGCTTGCGGTCGCGGTCGTCGGTTCCCGCCGCCAAGCTGTCCGCTCGGCCCACCCGATGGCCTCTCCAGAGGTCGGCTCTGGCCGATCCGACAAACGACGCCACCCGTTCCCCGATTCGGGCGACGGGCTTGGCGTTGGGCCAGGCGTGGCGTTCGGCACCTCTTCGACCGGCGTGGTGCGCACGGACCGGCTCTGCTCGGCGTGGCGGGGGCCTGGACAGCGGACCGATCGTTCTGTGGCGGTCCACGCCGTCCCACGCCAATGCCAGTGGAGAACCCAGCACGACCTCCTCGCCATCGGTACCGTTGGCTCACGTTCGCTCGCCTCTCTCCCACCTTGCTGGTACGACTGGCCGCGACCTTCGCCCTCGCCACGTCGATGGCTGCTGCTGCAGTGGCGGGCCCTCAACTGGCGGCGGCCGCCGGCTCCCCCTCGATCACCGCCACTCCCTCGACTGGCCTGGTGGACGGCCAGCAGGTCCAGGTGGTCGGCTCCGGCTTCACCCCCGGAGACCCGGTCGCCGTCGCTGAGTGCCGGGCTGGCGCGACCTCGCCGGGCGACTGCTACCTGAGTGACCGGGCGCAGACCACGGTGGCTGCTGACGGGTCATTCTCACTCTCCTTCGAGGTCGCCCGGGTGATCCAGGCCGCGGACGCTGCTCCGGGCGCGCCGCTGATCGATTGCGCCGCGCCCGCAGCGTGCGTGCTCGGCGCCGAGGACCTGTCGACCCTGGCCGGAGCCACCGTTCCGATCGCCTTTGACTCCGCTGTCGCCCCCCCGACACCGCTGCAGGTCGCGGTGCGTCTGTCATCCCAACCACTCTCGCTGGCGGCCGACGGCTCGGTCACACTGGGCGGGACTCTCTCGTGCAACGAGGCGGCGACGGTCACGATCAACGCGCAGCTGACCCAGCACCCGGGGGGTGCCAGCGCGACGCTGGGCTCGCTTCCCTGCACCAGCACGCCCAGCACGTTCACCCTCCCGCTGCGCCCTACCGCCGGTGTCCCGCTCCAACCAGGCACCGCCCAGCTCCAAGGGGTGGTGAGCGCCCGTTCGGCCAGCCCGAGCGTCACCGGATCGGCCACCCAAACCCTGTCTGGGACCCTGGACATCCAGGCGTCGCCGGCCTCCCTGAGCGTCCGCTACTACCTGGCCCTCGGAGACTCGCTCGCTGCCGGCTTTGCCGCCCCACCCGGGCAGGGGTACGCCGACGACCTGCTGACCGATGAGCGCGTCGCCATCCCCGACCTGCAGCTGGTGGACCTGGCTGTCTCGGGGGCCACCACGACCAGCTTCATCCACGATGGCCAGCTGGCAGGGGCCGAGTCGTTCCTCGCCGCCCACCCGGGGCAGGTGGCCCTCGTCACCATCGACATCGGCGGCAACGACATCGTGGGTTGCGGCTCCCGCACCGGCCAAGCGGCCACCGCTTGCGTCCAGCAGGCGCTGGCCACCATCGAGACCAACCTGGCCACCATCTTGGCCGCCCTTCGCCAGGCCGGAGGAGCCGGGCTTCCCATCTACGGGATGAACTACTTCGACCCATTCCTGATCGAGTGGCTGACCGGGCCGAGCGGCCAGGCTGCCGCGCAGCAGTCGGTGAGCTCGCTGCTCGAGCTCAACGCCGCCATCCAGTCGGTCGACGCGAGCTTCGGGGTCCCAACCGCCGACGTCGCGGCCGCCTTCGATAGCACCGACTTCACCGATCTGGTCCCCTCCCCGTGGGGCGTCGTGCCTCGCAACGTCTTTCTGGTGTGCAGCTGGCTCGACGTCCACTGCACTCCAGGAGGGCCCGAAGGGTTTGGCGACGACGCCAACGCCGCCGGGTACCGGGCCATCGCCAACGCGTTCACGAACGTGATCGACCTCGGCCCGGGCCCGCCCCCGGCGACCGTCCCAAGCAGCGGGGCCGGGCCTCCGCCGCCGACCCTGGCCTTCACCGGATTCCCGGTGGCTCTGTGGGTTGGGGCCGGCTCCGGTCTGATCGTCCTCGGGCTGGCCGCGTTCGCTCTTGGTCGCCGCCGGGCTCGCCGCCAGCCGGCTCCCCCGCTTGAGCCCAGGTAGGGGCGTTCCCACACATCGGGGCCCTCGGGCCTCTCGGCCCCCGCGTGCTGGTCGCCCGGACCGGGCGCCCCTCCGATCCTCGGGGCGCCCGGCCGGTGGACACCCGCTCTGGTGACATCACGACGTGTGACGTGGCCGGTTGTCCCCATGAAGCGGACGACCGTCATGCTCCCCGGCGAGCTTCACGCCAGGCTCCGCCAGGAGGCGACGCGCTGGGGCGCGTCGGTCGCCGATGTCGCCCGAGACGCTCTCGAGCAGTACCGGGTCCGACCCGGGCCGGTCGGCCCGGTCCGCTTCTTCGCGATCGGCGACGGTGGGCAACCCGACGCCGCCGAGCGCGTCCACGAGTTCGTCGCTGAGGCGATCGCCCCCCGCCACCACCGGTCGACCCTCACCGAGGAGGATGTGGACCGTCCGATCGGGATCGTGGACGCCTCAGTGGTTGCACTGGCAGCACGACATCACGCCGACGTGATCGCCACGCTCGATCATCGTCACTTCGGCGTCGTGCGGCCTCGCCACACCTCGGCGTTCACGCTGGTGCCCTGAGTCCAGTCGCCGCCATCAACCGGCGGCGCGCTCGTTCCGGCGCCGACGATCGGTGCCCACTGGTCAGCCCCCGACGTCGATCGGGAGACGTTGCTGGCCTCCCGCGTCGCGCGCTGGCGCCCTGTCCCCGCCCGGCCCGGACCGCCGAGGGGGGCGGGTGAAGTACTTCCCCAGGGTCTCCGCTTGGTTCTGGTAGCTCGAGCCCAGCGCCGGCCCGTAGAGGAGGTCGGGGGGTTCGAGCATCCGATCGAAGGTCAGTTTGCACACCCGCTGGCCGTGCTCGATCACGAACGGGACGTCGTGGGCCCGGACCTCGAGCGCCGCCCGTGACCCGTCGTTGGGGCCGGCGTCGAAGCCGAACCCCGGGTCGAAGAACCCGGCGTAGTGGGTCCGCAGCTCGCCGCTGGTGGGGTCATAGGCGGTCATCTCGGCGGCCAGCTCGGGTGGGATGGACACCGACTCGTCCGACATGAGCAGGTAGAAGCGCTGGGGGGCGAGGACGATCCGGTTGCCGCCCTCCCGGTACACCGGCTCGAAGTACGGGGAGGGGTCGATCGGGGCGGCCTCGGTCAGGTTGAGCCGGGGGGCGTGCTGGCGAGCCTGGTAGCCGACCCGGCCCTCGGCGTCGCCGCGCAGGTCGAGGCTGAGGAACAGGCCGTCGGCCAGGGCCAGTTCCTCGGGAGGGACCGGGACCCCGTCGCGCAGCAAGAGATGGTGGATCTGCGCGTGGAACGCCCGGATCTCGTCGTCGCTCAGCGACGTCCGGCCCACCGACAGGCGCAGCTGGTTGAGGCTGAGCCCCTCGCGCACCCCGATGGCGAAGGACAGCGGGACGATCTCGAGGAACAGCGGCCCGTGGTAGCCGGCGGCAACCTCGTCGAAGCGGAAGCCGTAGTCGGTGATGACCCGGGTGAACACGTCCACCCGGCCGGTCGAGCTCTTGGGGTTGGCCTTGGCCCGCACCCCGGGCGGCAGGGCCAGGCGCTCCTGCAACGGCACCAGGTAGGGCCGGTTGGTCTCCAACAGCGCGCCCTCGCCGCGCAGGTCGAGCTCGTCGAGCAGGTAGGTCTGCACCTTGCGCTGGACTGGCTCGGTGCCGGGCAGGAAGCTGCAGCGCATCCGGTAGGCGACCGGGCCGAGGCGCAGGTCGAGGCTGGCTGGCTGGACGTTGGCCAGTGGGATCTGGTCATCGGCCCGGACCACCCCGGCCTCGATCGCCGCCAGCAGCTGATGGCGGGCGAGGACGCCCGAGGCACCCGGGGGGAGGTCGATCGTGGGTTCGGGCTGGGCCGGCGTCACCGCGGCGCTCACCATAGCCAAGGGGTCGTCGGGGCCCGGGCTCAGCCCGGAGGCGCCGGGAGGTGGGCCCAGCCGTCCTTCCCCGACCGCTTCGCCCGGTACATCGCCTGGTCTGCCAGGCGCAGGAGACGGCGGATCTCGACCGCCGGCCCCGGCCCGCACACCCCGACCGAGACGCTCACCTCACCGCCCAGCGAGGCCCGGACGGCGCCGACCAAACGGGCCCCGAGCTGGCCGGCCTCGTCGCCCGGGTCGACCAGGACCACGACGAACTCGTCACCGCCGAAGCGGGCCGCCATGTCCCCCGAACGCACCGCGCCGCCGATGGCGCCGGCCACCGCGGCGAGGACCTGGTCGCCTCGGTCGTGGCCCAGTCGGTCGTTGACCGCCTTGAAGTCGTCGACGTCGCAGAACGCGACCACCGCGCTGGCCCGACTCGACGCGACCTCGCCCAGGAACCGCTCGAGCGCACCCCGGTTGGCGAGGCGAGTGAGGGGGTCCCGGTCGGTCTCGGCCAGCAAGCGCTGCTCGCGCAGGTGCCGTTCGTGCGAGTCGCGCACGGTCACCACCACCTCGTCGGGCACCCCGGGCTCCGACGCCAGCCGGCAGGAGAGGTCGCACCACCGCCACTCGCCAGAGGGGCCGACGATCCGGAAGGTCCCCCGGGCGTCGCCCCCGAGCCCCACCGCGACCAGCAGGGCCCCGAAGCGAGCCCGGTCAGCCGGCGAGACCAGGTCGGCGAAGGCACCCTGCTCGAGAGCGGCCGCCGGCCGGCCGGTCATCTCGCACAGCGAGGGGGACGCCCACCCGATCACCCCGTCGGGGCTGAGCATGGCCAGGCCGTCGGGGAGGTAGGCGGCGATGCGGCGGGCTCGAGCAGTGGCCGCCGCCAGCAGCTGGCGCTCGTGGGTCCGGCCCAGCATCCGGACCACCAGCTCGGCGAACGGTTCCACCTCGGCCACGAACTGGCGGGTCCAGGTCCGCGGCCCCTCGGTCGACTCCAGGACCGCCACCCCGACCAGGTCGTGGCCGACCAGCACGGGCAGGACCATGGTGGCCGCCGGCAGCCCGCCGTTGCGCTCGGCCAGCTGGCGCTCGGCCAGGCTCAGCTCGACTGCGGACAGGTCGCCCACCGGCACGGTCCGGCCGATCCGCAGGAACGGCGCAGCCGAGCCGACCAGCTCCTCCAGCGGCTCGCCGGTCCGGGCGAAGGGCCGCGGCCGGCCGGCCTCGGCCCAGGAGAACCACGACGCCACCCGCTCGTGCTCGTCGAGCAGGACCACCAGGGCCCGGTCGGCGTCCACGAACGCCGCCAGCTCCCCCAAGCACGCGTCGGCGGTCCGCCACAGGCTGGCCTGGTCGGCCCCGAGCAACGCCCGGGCGAGGCGGGCCCCCACGGTGACCACCTCGCCGCGGACGGAGCCCACCAGGGCCCCCGGCGCGATCACCGAACCGCCTCGCCGCGGCGAGCGGGGAACGGGTGCCGTGACGGGTCCCTGGCCCCTCGCCGCATTCGGCTCACTCTACCGGTGACCCCCGCTCCGGCGCCCCCGGCCCGGCCCGCTCGGCCAGCACCCGGGCCACGGTCGAGAGCACGCCGTTCACGAACCCCCCGGAAGCCTCGGTCGAGTACACCTTGGCCAGCTCGACCGCCTCGTCGATCACCACCGCCGGCGGTGCCCCCTCCACCAGCAGCTCAGCGGTGGCCAGCCGGAGCACCAGCCGATCGACCACGGCCATGCGCTCGAGCTCCCAGCCGATCGCGGCCTCGGCCACCAGCGCGTCAGCCTCCTCCCGGTGCTGCTCGACCGCCTCGAGCAGCCGAACGCAGTAGGGGTCGGGCGGGACCGGGAGCGCGGCCACCACCTCGGCCGGGCTGGCCTGCTTCATCTCGCCCTCGTAGAGGAGGGACAGGGCCCGCTCGCGCGACTGGTGCCGGGTGGGGCCGGGCACCCCCTCAGGCCCGGGTCAGGTACTCGCCGGTGCGGGTGTCGACCTTGACCAGGTCTCCGGGGTTGATGAACAGCGGCACCTGGATGACCAGGCCGGTCTGCAAGGTGGCCGGCTTGCGGGCGCCCGAGACCCGGTCGCCCTGGATGCCCGGCTCGGTCTCGGTGACCGTCAGCTCGACCGCGGCCGGGAGGTCGCCCCCGACCACCTCGCCGCCGTAGAGGGAGAGGGTGGCGGTGTCGGACTCCTTCAAGAACTGCGCCGCCCCCCCGAGCGCCTCGGCGCTCACGGTCAGCTGCTCGTAGCTGGTGGTGTCCATGAACACGTAGTCGGTGCCGTCGCGGTAGAGGAACTGCATGTCGCGCTTGTCGATGATGGCCTGCTCGAGCTTCTCGTCGGCTCGCCAGGTGCGGTCCAGCACGGCCCCGGTGCGGATGTTCTTCAGCTTGGTGCGGACGAAGGCGCCGCCTTTGCCCGGCTTCACATGCTGGAACTCGACCACGCTGAACAGCCCGTCGGGCAGGTCGAGGGTCATCCCGTTCTTCAGATCGTTGGTGGAGACGGCCATGGGGCGGTGTCCTTCGTGAACCCGGTCAGCGTGCGGCTCCCGTCCTCGGTCACCGCGAGGGTGTCCTCGATCCGGACCCCGCCCAGGCCAGGCAGGTACACGCCCGGCTCGACGGTGACGACGGCGCCGGCGGCGAGGATAGCAGTGCCCAGCTGGCTCACGGTCGGGGCCTCGTGGATGTCGAGGCCCACCCCGTGGCCGGTGCCGTGCTCGAACCGGTCGGCCCACCCGGCCTCGGCGATGACCTGCCGGCACACCTGGTCCACCGCCTTGGCCTCCACCCCGGCCCGGACCGCCTCGACGCCCTGGGCCTGGGCGTCACGGACCACCGCGAACACCCGGGCCAGCTCCCCCTCGGGCTCGCCCCCCAGGAAGAAGGTCCGGGTCATGTCGGAGCGGTAGCCGTCGAAGGTGGCGCCGAAGTCGACCACCAGCGGCTGGCCCGGTGCCAACCGGGCGGCGGTCGGTTGGTGGTGCGGCTTGGCCGAGTTGGGGCCGACCGCCACGATGGTGTCGAAGGCTCGGTCCTCGGCTCCCCCGGCCCGCATCGCGGTGTCGAGGGCCAAGGCGAAGGCGGCCTCGGTGAGCGACGGCGAGCCGGCCTCGGCCAGCATCGGGAGCACCTCGCCCAACGCGGCGTCGGCGATCGCTGCCGCCCGGGCCATCCGGTCCAGCTCGCCGGGGTCCTTCACCTCCCGGAGGGCCTCGACCGCGCCGGCCACCGGGACCGCCTCGGCCCGGCCGCCGAGCAGCTCTTGGAACCGCCTGGCGGCGGCCCACGAGATGGTCTCGGCCTCCAGGCCGACCCGGGTGGCCCCGGCCGCCTCGAGGAGCCCGGCGACCGCCGCCCGCTGGGCCTCGGCGTTGCCGATCGCCACCTCCAGCTGATCGGCAACCCCGGCCGCCTCGACCTGCTCGGCCGACTGGGTCCGGTAGCGGCCGTCGGTGGTCAGCACCGCGCCGGAGGCGGTGACCGCCACCACCCCGGCCGAGCCGCTGAACCCGCTCAGGTAGCGCACGTTGGCCAGGGTGGTCACCACCAGGGCGTCGATCCCCAGGTCGTCAAAGCGTGCCCGGAGCCGGTCCAGCCGGCCGGCGACCTGAAGCGGGGCGAGGGGGGACGTGGTCACGGGGTTCCTCCTTGGCCGGGGCTGCTCGCGTGGCCGGGGCTGCTCGGCGGGCCCGGCGCCGCCTCGCCCCCCTCGAGCAGCCGGCGCACCGCCTCCAACGCCAGCTCGTAGCCGAGCCCGCCGAAGCCAGCGATCAGTCCGTCGGCCACCGGAGCGATGACCGAGGTGTGACGGAACGGCTCCCGGGCGGCCGGGTTCGACAGGTGCAGCTCGACGACCACCCCGTCGAACGCACACAGTGCGTCGTGCAACGACCACGAGGTGTGGGTCAGCGCGCCAGCGTTGACCACGATGGCCGCGGCCCGGCCGCGGGCCCCGTGGACCGCCTCGATGAGGTCCCCCTCGTGGTTGGACTGGTAGTGCTCGAGGGACAGTCCGAGGCGCGACGCGGCGGCCGACGCCCGCTCCACGTGGTCGGCCAAGGTCGCGGTCCCGTAGATCTCGGGCTCCCGCTGGCCGAGGAGGTCGAGATTGGGCCCCGACAACAGCAGCACGAGCGGCCGGGCCGACTCGCTCACCTGGACGCCCCCATCTCGACCAGGGTAGCCAGCGCGTCCCGCCGGTCCACCCCGTGGACCGGCTCCACCCCCGCCGGCCCGTCGAGGACGAAGGTCAGGTCGTGGCGGGCCTTTTTGTCCCGGGCCATCGCGTCGAGCAGGGCGTCGGGGTCGGCCCAGGCCGGCAGGGTGGGGTCCAGCCCGAACGCCGCCACCACCTGGTGGTGGAGCTCGACCCGGCGGTCGTCGATCCGGCCCAGGCGCCGGGCCAGCCGGGCCGCGTAGAGCAGGCCGACCGCCACCGCCTCGCCGTGGGCCGGGGCGTCGGGCCGCCCGAAGGCGGCGGCCTCCAGCGCGTGGGCCAAGGTGTGGCCGTAGTTGAGGACCATCCGCCGCCCGGTCTCGGCCTCGTCGGCCGCCACCACCTCGGCCTTGATGGCGACGCAGCGGGCCACCTGGTCGGCCAGCGCCAGGTCGATCAGCGACCGGTCGGGGTTCCCCGGGCCCAAGAACGCGTACTTGGCCATCTCGCCCCGCCCGCACCGCCACTCCCGCTCGGGCAGGGTGGACAGCGTCTCAGTGTCGCACAGGACCGCCGCCGGCTGCCACAGCGCGCCCACCAGGTTCTTGCCCTCGGGCAGGTTGACCCCGGTCTTGCCTCCGATCGCGGCGTCCACCTGGGCCAGCAAGGTGGTGGCCACGTTCACGTAGCGGACCCCCCGGTGGTAGACGGCGGCCGCGAACCCGGCCACGTCGGTCACCACCCCCCCGCCCAGCGCGACCACCACGTCGGCCCGGCTCAGGTGGTGCGCCACGAACGCTCGGCAGAGGGCCTCCACCGAGGCGAGCGACTTGGCCGCCTCCCCGTCGGGAACCAGGTGGACCCGGTACGGCACCCCGGGGTCGAGGCCGTCGAGCCATCCGGCCTCCGCCACCGAGCGCTGGGTGACCAGCGCCGCCTGTTCCACCCCGGCCAAGCGGGACACGACCTCGGCCAGCTGGTGGCGGGCGCCGGCCCCGATCACCACGTCGTAGGGGCGGCTCGGCACTTCGACCGGGACGACGATCACCGCCCCTCCAGCGCGGCCAGCGCAGCCTTGGCGACCTGCTCGGGGTCGAGGCCGTCGACGTCGACCACCGCGTCGGCCAGCTCGGCGTACAGCGGCCGGCGCACCGCGTCGAGCCGGGCCAGCGCGGCCGCCGGGTCCCCGGCGAGCAGGGGCCGGCCGGCCCCGTCGCCAACCCGGCAGGCCAAGGTGGCCACCTCGGCCCGGAGCCACACCACCGTGCCTGCCTGGGCGATCCGGGTCCGGTTGGCCGGCTCCAGCACCGCCCCGCCAGCCACCGAGACCACCGCTGGCTCGACCGAGAGCGCGCTGGCCAGCGCCTCGGCCTCGGCCGCCCGGAACGCCGACTCCCCCTCCTCGGCGAAGATCTCGGCCACCGTCCGGCCGGTCGCCGCCTCCACCTCGAGGTCCGAGTCGAGGTAGGGCCAGCCCAGCCGGTCAGCGGCCAGCCGGCCCACCGTGGTCTTGCCGGCCCCCATCATCCCGATGAGCAGCAGCCGGGCCGGGCGCCGCTCGGCGGGCCCCCCGCTCACACCGGCGGGGGGACCGAGGGCGTCTCGCCCAGCGCCGCCAGGTAGGCGTCGCGGTTGCGCAGCAGCTCGGCCAGCGAGTCGCCGCCGAACTTGCGCAGCGCCTCGGAGGCCAGCACCAACGCGGTCATGGTCTCGGCGACCACCCCCATTGCCGGCACCGCGGTCACGTCGGTGCGCTCCTTGAAACTGAGCGCGGGCTGCTTGGTCACCACGTCGACGGTCTCGAGCACCGGGCGGTTCAAGGTAGCGAGCGGTTTCATCGCCACCCGGGCCGCGATCACCCCGCCAGTGGAGATGCCCCCCTCGATCCCCCCGGCCCGCAGCGTCCGGCGCTCGTAGCCGCCCGAGGCAAAGGCCCGCTCGGGGGCCCAGTAGATCGCATCGTGGCCCTCCGAGCCGCGGCGGGCGGCCAGGGCGAACCCCTCGCCCAGCTCGACCCCCTTCACCGCCTGGATGCTCATGAGGGCTTGGGCCAGCAGGCCGTCGAGCTTGCGGTCCCAGTGGACGTGGCTGCCCAGGCCGACCGGGACCCCGTAGGCGAGCACCTCGGCGACCCCGCCCAACGAGTCGCCGGCCTTGGCGGCCGCTTTGATCGCGGCCACCATCTTGGGCTCGGCCTCGGGGTCGAAGCAGCGGACCTCCGACTCGTCCACCCGGTCCTGGTCCTCGGGCCCGGGCCGACGGGCCGGGTCGGCCGCCACCCCGCCCAGGGCCACCACATGGCTCAGCACGTGGACCCCCAGATGGCTGAGCAGGGCCTTGGCCAGGCTGCCGGCCGCCACCCGGGCGGCGGTCTCCCGGGCCGAGGCCCGCTCGAGCACGTCGCGGGCGTCGGCGAACCCGTACTTCTGCATGCCGGCCAAGTCGGCGTGGCCCGGCCGGGGCTGGGTGAGGACCCGCGACGGGCGCCCGGGGCCCGGCGACATCTCCTCGGTCCACTTCGGCCACTCGGTGTTGGCGATCTCGATGGCCACCGGCGAGCCCAGGGTCCGCCCGTGCCGCAGCCCGCCGATGAGGGTGATCTCGTCGCGCTCGAACCGCATCCGCGGGCCGCGCCCGAAGCCCAGCCGGCGCCGCGCCAGCTCGGCCTGGACCTGCTCCTCCCCGAAGGGGAGCCCGGCTGGCACGCCCTCGACGATGACCACGATGGAGCGCCCGTGGGACTCCCCGGCGGTGAGGTACCGCAGCATCGCTCCCAACGCTACCTGGAGTCCACGAGTGCCCAGGTGGTCACCGATGGGCCAGCCACAGGTGCACCGCCCACGGGCCCCAGAGGATGCCGATCGCCGCCCCCAGGGCGAGCGGCGGCCCGAACGGCAGGACGGTCTTGCGGCCGGTCCCGCGTCGAGCCATGAGGACGACCCCGAGCGCGGTGCCGGCCACGAACGCGGCCAGGAACCCGATGTAGAGCTCCCCGAAACCGAGCCAGCCCAGCGCGGTGCCGATCAGCCCGGCCAGCCGGACGTCGCCGTAGCCGAGGCCCCGGGGGAACCCCCACCACAGCGCGAAGAAGCTCGCGAACGCTGCCGCTCCGCCGATCGCGGCGTCGAGGAGCGGTCGGAACCGGCCGGTCGCGCCCGACGCCGCCAACAGGCCGGCAGCGACCACCCCCAGAGTGGGCCACACGATCACCCGGGGCACGATGCCGGCCCGGGCATCCACCACCGCCGCCGCCACCAGGCCGACCCCCAAGGCGTCGTAGGCACCGAGCACCGGGGTGGCCCCCAGCCGCAGGGCGGCCAGGCCCAGCCACACCGAGGTGAGCAGGGCCGAGACCGCCAGCTCGGCCGGTGGGGGGATGCGGGGCATAGCCCCCTCGGCCGGCGCCAGCCCGGTCGCACCCGGGGCGACCAGCACTGCCCGGTCGGCCACCGGGCGCACGATTCGCCCAGTGGCCAGGTCCACGAGGGCACCCAGCACCGCGCCGGCGAGGAAGCTCTCGGCGACCAGGACGGCGGGCACCCCGCCATCCTGCCCGCTGCGGGACTAGTAGTAGGGGTTCTCGCCCCCGGCGTGGTCGGTCACGTCCACCACCCGAGTGACCGAGGGCACCTCCTCGCGCAGCGCGACCTCGATCCCCTGGGTGAGGGTCAGGCGGGACATCGCGCAGCCCTGGCACCCACCCGAGAGGCGCAGGTACGCCACGCCGCCCTCGACGTCGAAGGCGACCAGGTCGGCCCGACCGCCGTGGCTGGCGATCGAGGGGTTGATCATCTGCTCCAACACCGCCAGCACCTGGCGGGCGGGGTCGTTGTCCAACCCGGCTGCCAGCACCTCGGGCGGCACCCCGGGGGCGGCCTCCTCGGGGGTCGGAGCGTTGGGGTTCACCAGCACCAGGCCGCCACCGCCGTCCTCTGACCACTCGAGCCGGGCGCCTCGGAGGCGCTCCACGCTGCCGGCGGGCACCACCACTGCCAGTTCGCCGTCGGTGCAGACCGCGTCGTCGCCGGTCGCGTCGGCCAGGGCCTGGAAGTACAGGTCATAGGCGAAGGTGCCCCCCATCACCCCGCGCACCTCGAGCCACAGGGCGAGGTTGTCGGGATCGGCTTCGGCCGCCATCGCCTCCAGGACCACCCGACGGGCGTCCTCGGTCAGGGTCACGACTGCGCCCTGCTGTGCCAGATCCTCAACGGTTTGGGCCATGGGGCCATCTTAGGACCCCGGCGGTCCGACCGGCCGCCCTCGGCCACCGACCCGTCCGCTGAGCAGTAACGTCGGCCGCGATGGCCAAGGCGCGGGTCCCCGACGACGCGCACGAGTGGGTGAGCTTCGAGGACGACCACGAGGAGCGGACCTGGGTCTTCGACGTCACCTTCCTCACCTCCAACTGGACCTGCATCTTCGGCCGAGGATGCCAAGGGGTGCTGACCGGGCCGGCACCGGAGCTTGCCCACGGGTGCTGCTCCTACGGCGCCCACTTCGTCGATGCTGCCGACCGGCGCCGGGTGGCCAAGGCTGCCGCCCGGCTCACGAACGCCCAGTGGCAGTACCGCTCCAAGGCGGCCAAGGTCGGGTTCGCCAAGAAGCGCCCCTCCGGCGAGGTGGTGACCCGGGTGGTCGACGGCGCCTGCATCTTCTTGAACCGGCCCGGCTTCCCGACCGGCGCCGGCTGCGCGCTCCACCAGGCGGCGCTGGCCGAGGGGCGCAACCCGCTCGAGCTCAAGCCCGAGGTGTGCTGGCAGCTTCCCCTGCGCCGGGAGGACACGGTGGCCGACGACGGCCACGTGACCTCGACCATCACCCAGTGGGACCGCAAGCACTGGGGACGCGGCGGGGAGGAGTTCCACTGGTGGTGCACCGAGTCCCCCGACGCCTTCGTCGGGGGAAAGCCGGTCTACGAGGCGATGGAGCCCGAGCTCACCGCCATGGTCGGCCAGGCCACCTACCGTCGGCTCCGGGCCTACCTGGCCGACCGGGAGCGCCGACGGCGCGAGCGAGTCCCGCTGCCCCACCCCGCCCTGCGCCGGCGCTGAGCCCGGCGGCCTGGCTCAGTCCCGCAGCGGGTCCTCGTCGTCGGTCCGGCGGTCGTCCCACCCCGGCACGTTGGAGCCCAGGATCCGGTCGTAGCGGTCCTCCTCGGCCCGGCACCACGACGCGTGGACGTCGTCGGGCTCGGCCCCGCACTCCGGGCACCGTTCCCCAGCGGTGGCAATGGCGCGCTTCAGGCTTCGTGCCTCTTCGAAGCGCCGATGGCGTCCCTTCTTCACGACGACTCCTTACTGCCGCCAGCCCCTGGCGCCCGACCTCTCCCGAGCGCGACAGCCCTCGTGACTGCGACGATCCGGCGCGATCCCGCCTGGTCCTGGACCCGCTTTGGACCCGGGACCACCGCGCTGACCTGCCCATTGTAGTGCGGGCGCGGCGCTGGCGGACCCCGGAGCACAATGGCCACGTGGAACCCACCTTCGACCCGCAGGCCATGATCGAGCGATTTCGCGGCCGGGCCGAGGCGGTCCGCCGCCGGCCCCTGCCCCCGGTCGAGGGGCCCGAGCGTCAACGGTTCAAGGAGCAGGCCCAGCTGGACTACATGGACTTCGCCATGCTCGGCGACGCCACCGCCGAGCTCATCGACGGGATCCTCACCCTGCGGATCGACCTGCGGCCCCCCGAGCGCCGGGAACCGGACGCCGCCCAACCCCCGAGCAGCGGGTCCCCTCGGGCCTAGCCGCCGTAGTTCATCTTGGTGTCCTCCATCCGGAGGACCTCGGCCTCCCCCGGCCGGCCGCCGGCTGCCACCACCTCGCCGATCGCAAGCACGTGGCTGCCCAGCTCCAGCAGCTCCCGCAGCGAGCAGTCGACCCAGGCCACCGCCCGGCTCAGGATCGGGGCCCCGGTCCGGGCCACGAAGACCGCTTCTCGGGCCATGGTGAGCGGCCGGCCCTCGCCGTCCACCTCGACCTCGTCGACCGGCTTCACGAACCGCCGCACCACCGCCCGATCGCTCCGGGCCAGTGCCGCGACCGAGAACGCGGCGCCGGCCCGCACCAGTCGGGCGGTGAGGGCCCCGACCTCGATGGACACCGCCACCAGCTTGGGCGCGGTGGCCACCTGCACCACCAAGTTGGCGGTCATCAGGTTGTGGCGCCGGTCCCTCTCGAGCACGCCGGCCGAGCCCACCACGAATAGCCCGGTGGGGAACGACCACAGGACTCGGCGACGCAGCCGGTCGTAGGCCTCGGGGTCCACCCCGTCAGGGAACGGACCGACCAGCTCCGGGCTCACCCGAGGAACCCCCCGCCGGGGGTGGTGGTCGTGGTGGTGGTGAGCGTGGTGCCGAGCAGCCGGTCCACCAGCGCAACCGCCTGGGAGAGCGTGGCCTCGGCCTCGATCCGCTCCCGGCGAGCTCGGGCGAGCAGCGCCCGGTTGGTGCCGTTGGAGTCGTAGCAGTCGGTCCCGGCGTCGTACGCCAGCGCGTAGCCCGAGGACAACAGGCGAGTCAGCGAGGCATTGGGCGAGGGCAGCTCCCCGTTGGCCGATTGGGCGTCAGTGAGGAGGACCGCGCAGTCGGTGTGCACCACCCCGGCGCCCTTGTGGGCGGCGAGGGCCTGGCGGACCCGAGCGGCATCGCCCAGCACCGTCCCGATCGACTGGCCGAGACCGGTCCCGGCCACCCAGGACCGAAGCTGCGCCACCGGCGAGCCGGACACCTCGCTGTGGCCGTAGGCGAAGTAGGCGCCGACCCCGATCCCGACCACGGCAACCCCGGCCACCAGGACGCCCAGGCGAGTGGGAGGCCGGCTCACTCGGCCCGCAGGAGGTGGTAGTCCCGGCGCCCCTTGCGCAGCACCAGGTAGCGCCCGGCGAGCAGGTCGTCCTGGCCGATCGCTCGCCCGGGGTCCTCGACTCGTCGGTTGTTGAGGTAGGCGCCGCCCATCTCGACCAGGCGCCGAGCCTCGCTCAGCGAGCCGCACAGCCCGGACCGCACCAGGGCCCCCACGACGTCCAGGGATCCGCCCGGCTCGACCAGCGACCGGGGAACCACGCTCGACGGCGCGTCCTCGAACACCTCGAGCAGGGTCCCCTCGTCGAGGGCCCGCAGCTCCCCGCCGAACAGCGCGGCCGACGCTCGCTCGACCCGATCGGTCTCGGCCGTCCCGTGGACCAGCTCGCACACCGCACGGGCCAGGGCCCGCTGGGCCGACCGCCGTTCGGGGTGGGCCTCGGTCTCGGCGTCGAGGGCGGCGATCTCCTCGTGGGAGAAGAACGTGTAGAAGCGCAGGTACCGGCCGACGCTGCGGTCGTCGACGTTCAAGAAGAATTGGTAGAAGCGATACGGGCTGGTCCGGGCGGGGTCCAGCCAGACTGCGCCGTCCTGGCTCTTGCCGTACTTGGTGCCGTCGGACCGGGTGATGAGGGGGGTGGTGAGCCCGTAGACCCGGTCGCCGGTCATCTTCCCCACCACCTCGGCGCCCAAGGCGATGTTCCCCCACTGGTCGCTGCCCCCGATCTGCAGGTCGCAGCCGTGGTCCAGGTGCAGCCGGAGGAAGTCGTAGGCCTGCAAGAGCATGTAGCTGAACTCGGTGAAGGAGATGCCGTCGCCGTCGCGCTCGAGGCGGGAGCGCACCGACTCCCGCTTGACCATCTGGTTCACGGTCACCCGCTTACCCACCCCGCGCAGGAAGTCGACCAGCGACAGGCTGGAGAGCCAGGCGGCGTTGTCCAGCAGGAGCGCTCGGCTGGCGCCGGCCGAGGGGTCGAAGTCGAGCAGCCGGGTCAGCTGGCTCCGGATCCCCTCCAGGTTGGCGGCCAGCTGGTCGGGGTCGAGCAGGTTGCGCTCCGCCGAGCGCCCACTCGGGTCGCCGATGAACCCGGTCCCCCCGCCAGCCAGCGCGATCGGCCGATGCCCGGCCAGCTGCAGGCGGCGCAGGGTGCAGAGCTGGAGGAGGTTCCCGTGGTGGAGGCTGGCGGCCGACGGGTCGAAGCCGGCGTAGGCGGTCATCCCGCCGGCGTCGAGCCGGCCGAACAGTGCCTGGTCGGTCACCTGGTGGATCAGGCCGCGGAACCCAAGGTCGTGAGCGAGGCCGCGCACCAGCCCAGCCTGCCATAGCACTGAGAACCCCGAGTCCCGCTCAGGTCCCCTCGCGCACCTCCAACGCGAACGCCGGCACCGGCTCGGCCACCCCCCGCACCGCCACCGGGCCGACCGGGCGGAGGTCCAACTCCGGGTCCTCGATCTCGGCCGCGGCGTCGGCGGTGAGGAGCACCGAGCCGGGGCGGGCCGCCTTCACCAGCCTCGAGACCAGGTTCACCACCGGGCCGAAGTAGTCGCCCTCGCGCGAGCTGGCCGAGCCCACGCCGACCGCCCCCCGAGCCGACGGCAGCACCGGGTCGGCCGCCACCCAGGCGATCACCTCGGTCGCGATCCGGCACGCCGCGTCCACCGATGGCGCAGCGAAGAAGGCCTCGTCCCCGACCATCTTCACCACCCGTCCGCCGGCCAGCACCGCGCTCGACCAGGCGGTGGCCTCGAACCGGGAGAGGGCCAGGCTCTGCTCCCGCAGGTCCAACCGGCTGGCCCACTCGGTCGAGCCGACCAGGTCGACGAACCCGAGCGCGACCCGCTCGGCGTCGGGGTCCGCCGACCCCAGGCCCCGGGCTGCCGCTGCCCGCTCGATCGCCCGCTCGAACTGGACCTCGAGCAGCCGGGAGAAGGCCTCGGGGACCACGCTGAAGGCCAGGGTGGCCCGCTCCGACATCCGGGCCCGGCCGAGCTCGCTCCCAGGGTCCCGCTCAGAGCCCGGCCCGAGCTCGGCATAGAACAAGGCCACCGCTGCCTCTGCGATGTTGATGGCTGCGGCGCCGAGCACCCGAGTGAAGGCCAGCAGCGGCTCCTCCCCCATCAGGGCCACACCGTGCACGAACGCCGACACCAGCACCTCCAGCTCGGCCGGCACGTCGGTGCCGGCCGAGGCCGGGAGCCCGGCTGCCAGCAGGATCCGCCGCACCGTGTCCACGGTGGTGCCGTGGCGGTCCGCCAGGACCTCCACCGGCACGGTCCCGGCGCCGCGGCGGCGGAGCAGCCGGCCGGCCAGCTCGGCCAAGCCACCCAGGCGGGCGGCGTCCACCATCTCGTCGAGCGAGGCCCCCCGCTCGGCTAGGTGCTCGAGCAGCTCCAGGCGCTCGGCGGCGTCGGGCCGCGCCGGGTCGTAGAGGCCGGCCCGTTCCCACCTCGAGGGGTCCACGGCGAAATGGTCGCACGACCCCGGCCCGACGTGCCGGGTGTCAGCCGCACACCCCGGCCCGCACCGCCGCCGCGACTGCCTGGCGGAGCCGATCGTGGAGCGCCCGGTTGGCGTGCCGGTCGGGCACCGCCACCCGGACCACGGCGCACGGTCGGACCCCCAAGAGCTCGCCCAGGGCGGCATCCAACTCGGTCAGCGTGGCGACCTCGGCCACCGGCAACGAGAAGCCCCGGCCCACCGCGGCGACCGAGACCGCCGGGGGCGTCCCGAACAACTGCTCGAAGCGCTCCGGGTCGAGCCGCTGCGCCTGGGGCAGGAAACTGAAGATCCCCCCGCCACCGTTGTCCAGAACCACCAGGGTGCACGACCCCGACCCCGGGCCGCCCAGCGCCGCCAACGCCGAGGCGTCGTGGAGGAAGGCCAGGTCCCCCTGGAGGCAGACCACCGGACCCTCCCAGCCGGCGGCAGCACCGAGCGCGCTCGAGGTCACCCCGTCGATGCCGTTCACCCCCCGGTTGGCCACCACCGTGGGCGGCCGTGGGCGGGGGGCACCGAAGGACTCGAGGTCCCGCACCGGCATCGACGAGGACACGAACAGGATCGCCCCGGCGTCGAGCGAGCCGAACAGGTGCCGGGCCACCCCGGGCTCGGTCGCCCGTCCCCCGCCGGCGACCGGGTCGTGGGCCAGCGCCTCGTCGATGGCCCTCTGGGCCAGGGCCTCGGCAGCCGCCCAGCGCGCCGACCACGAGCCGTCGGTCCCTGCCGAAGGTTCGAGGGCCTCGAGGAAGGGCGCCGGGTCGGCTCGAACAAAGCTGGACACCACCCGAGCCGGGTCGTCGAGCACCTCGCCGACCGCCACCACCGGCACCCCGGCCCGCCCGAGGGACTCGACCGTCTCGTTCAGCACCCGTGACGCCCAGGGGCGCCCGATCACCAGGACCTGTTCGGGGGCGAGGGCGGCTCGGACCACCGGGTCGGCGAGCAGAAGGTCCGCCGAGCCCACCACGGCTCGGTGGTCGACCCGGAGCCCCGAGGTCGGCGAGGCCAAGACTGGCCAGCCCAGCCGCTCGGCCGCCCCGAGCACGACCTCGGGACCGGGCGAGCCGGCCCCGGCCACCACCACCCCGTGGGCGCCCCACTGCCCGGTGGGCTTGGCCACCGGGAGCCTGCGCCGCGCCAGGGTGGTCGGGCGGGGACCCGGCGGCGGGAGGGGCCCGGCCACCCCGGTCAGGGGCTCGTCGAAGGCCAGGTTGAGGTGGACCGGGCCGGCATCGTCGATCGCGGCCCGGATGGCGGCCGCGCCGAGCTCCCGCCACCAGCCCCGGTCCCCCGCCCTCGGCACCCCGGGGGCGTAGCTGCGCCGGGGCGCCGAGCCGAACAGCCCGAGCTGGTCGATGGTCTGGGGCGCGCCCACCTGCTGCAGCCGCGCCGGCCGGTCGGCGGTGCAGACCAGCAGCGGGACCCGAGCATGGCTCGCCTCGACCACCCCGGCGTGCAGCTCGGCAGCCGCCGTTCCGCTGGTCGTCACGACCACCGGTGGCACCCCGGTCGCCAGTGCCAGGCCGATCGCGAAGAAACAGGCCCCTCGCTCGTCCAGCCGGACGTGCACCCGGAGCTCCGGGCGTTGGGCCAGCGCCAGCGCCATCGGGGTCGAGCGAGAGCCCGGGCAGACGACGGCGTGGGCCAGGCCGTGTCGCACCCACTCGTCCACCACGGTGGCGGCAAAGGTCGCCTGGAGGTCCTCGATCGGTACGCTCACCGTTGGTGGCCTCCCTGCACGCTGCATGCACCGGCGAGGGCGACCGGACCCTGGTGTTGGCGCACGGCTTCACCCAGACCGGACGGCTCTGGGGGCGCTTCGGCCAGCTGGTCGGCCGCGGCCGCCGGGTGGTCGCCGTCGACCTGCCGGGCCACGGCGGCTCGGGCGAGGTCCGGGCCGACCTCACCGAGGGGGCCCAGCTGCTGCTCGACGCAGCCCCGCCCGGCCCAGTGGACCTGGTCGGCTACTCCCTCGGGGCCCGCTTCGCCCTCCATGCCGCACTGGGCGACCCGAGCCGGGTGGCGCGCCTGGTCCTCATCAGCGGGACCGCCGGCATCGAGGACCCCGAGGAACGGGAACGGCGCCGGCGGCGAGACGAGCAACTGGCCGACGAGCTCGAGGCCGCAGGCGACGTGGACGCGTTCGTCCGACGATGGCTCGCTGCCCCCATGTTCGCCACCCTCCGGGCCGACGCCGCCGATGCGGGCGAGCGTCGGCGCAACAGCGCGGCCGGGTTGGCCTCCAGCCTCCGGCTCGCTGGCGTCGGCACCCAGGAATCGCTGTGGCACCGCCTGGGCGAGCTGTCCATGCCGGTGCTGGTGCTGGCCGGTGCGACCGACCCCCGCTACCAGGCCCTGGGGGCCCGTCTGGCCGCCGGCGCCGGTGGCACCTTCGCGGTGGTCCCGGGGGCCGGCCACGCCGTCCACCTCGAGCAGCCGGCCCTCGGCGCAGCCATCGTGGAGCGATGGCTGGCCACCACCGAGCGCTAGGGGCACGGCGCGCCCGGGCCGGCAGTCGGAGGGCATGGCGTGGAGCGTAGGCCCGGCTGTTGCGGGGTGAACCCGCCACCGTGACCCCGGCCCGCGGTGCGCTCCCGAGCGGCGGGTCGCTGGCCAGCGCCCGGGGCTTCGAGATGGGCCGGAGCAGCCGAGCCCCGGTTGCTCCGCAGCGCCAACCGGCGGCCCCGGACTCAGAGCGCCAAGCCGAGGGTGAGCAAGACCCCCACCGCCACCTGGAGCCGCCCAGTCCCGGCCAACGCCGGCACCAGGTCCCGGCCCCGCCGGCACCGAACCAGGGCGCAGGGTCCGACCGCCAGGGGCGCGGCCGCCAGGGCCAGCAGGCCAGCCGGCCGCAACCACCCGACCAGGCCCACGCTGGCCAGTGCCAGGCCCACCGCCCCGAGGTACAGCCACGGCGCCCGGGCCGCCCCGACCCGCACCGCCAGGGTGCGCTTGCCGGCGACCCGGTCGGCATCGAGGTCCCGCAGGTTGTTCGCCTCGAGCAGCCCCACCGACAGCAGGCCCACCGGCACCGAGACCACCACGGCCAGCGCGCTGAACCGGCCGTGCTGGACGAACGCTGAGCCGACCGTGGCCACCAGCCCGAAGTACACGAACACGAACACCTCGCCCAGGCCCAGATAGCCATAGGGTCGTGGCCCGCCGGTGTAGAACCAGCCGGCGGCGAAGCAGCTGAGGCCCACCGCGACCAGCCACCACCCGGCCACCGCGGCCAGCGCCAGCCCGGCACCGGCCGCACCAGCGAAACTCACCAACGCGGCCGCCCGCACCCGAGCGGGACTGGCCAGCCCGGACGCGGTGAGCCGCAGCGGCCCGACTCGGTCGCGATCGGTCCCCCGCACGCCGTCGGCGTAGTCGTTGGCGTAGTTGGTGCCGACCTGCACGAGCACCGCCACCACCAAGGCGGCGGCCGCCCGCCACCACGCAACCCCGCCTGGCGCCGACAGCCGACCGGCGGCGGTCCCCACGGCGACTGGCACCCACGCGGCGGCCAGAGTCCTCGGCCGGGCCCCGGCCACCCAGAGACGGAGACGCCCGATTGGGTGGGTGCCGGCCCCGGCCGACACCCCGGTCACGGTCGGCGCGGGAAGCGCGAGAAGTCGGGTGGACGACGCTCGACGTAGGCGTTGCGCCCCTCCTGGCCCTCCTCGGTCATGTAGAAGAGCATCGTCGCGTCCCCGGCCAGCTGCTGGACCCCGGCCAGACCGTCGTCGGCAGCGTTGAACCCGGCCTTCAGCATCAGCAGCGCGATCGGCGAGAGCCTCAGCATCCGGCGGCACCACGCCACGGTCTCGGCCTCCAGGCGCTCGAGCGGAACCACCGCGTTGACCAGGCCCCATTCGAGCGCCTGGGCCGCGTCGTACTGGCGGCAGAGGAACCAGATCTCCTTGGCTCGCTTGAGCCCGATGGTCCGAGCGAGCAGACCCGAGCCGTACCCGCCGTCGAAGCTCCCCACCTTGGGCCCGGTCTGGCCGAACCGGGCGTTGTCGGCGCAGATGGTGAGGTCGCACACCAGGTGCAGCACATGGCCGCCCCCGATCGCGTAGCCGGCCACGCTGGCCACCACCGGCTTGGGGATCCGACGGATGAGGATCTGCAGGTCCAAGACGTTGAGCCGGCCGATCCCCCGCCGGGCCACCTCGTCGTCGCCCAGGTAGCCGTCGTCGCCTCGGATCCGCTGGTCCCCGCCGGAGCAGAACGCGTCCGGCCCTTGGCCCCGCAAGATGATGGTCCCCACGTCGGGGTTGTCCCGGGCCGCGCTGAAGGCGGCGGTCATCTCGTCGAGGGTCTGGGGCCGAAAGGCGTTGCGGACCTCGGGGCGGCAGATGGTGATCCGAGCGATCCCCTCGGCCACCTCGTAGGTGATGTCCCGGTACTGGCCGACCTGTTCGAAGGCTGGAAGCGGAAGGCCGCGGAGCTCATCTAAGGGGTCAGGCTGCACCCGGATGCTCGATGCGGTGGTCTCGGCCACGGCGCCCTACGCTACCGGACGCCGATGGCCCGCCTCGTCGCTCTCGACCTCGACGGCGGCCCGGCGTTCGTCGACGCTTTGGTCCGAGCCTGGGAGCGCGGCGACGCGGTGGCCGCCCTGGACCGCCGGCTGCCCGAGCCGGCGGCCGCCGAGCTGCTGGCGGCGCTGCGCCCTGACGCGGTGGTCGATGGCGACGGGGAGCACCCGCTCCCAGGCGGTCTCGGTGCCGAGCCGGGCGACGCCCTGGTGGTGGCGACCTCCGGCTCGCTCGGCCGCCGCCGGGCGGCGGTGCTGACCCACGACGCGGTGGCGGCCTCGGCCCGGGCCACCTCGGCCGCCGCCGGGGCCGGGCCCGAGTCCCGCTGGCTGTGCTGCCTGCCCCTGGCCCACATCGGTGGCCTTTCCGTCGTCACCCGGGCGCTCCTCACCGGGAGTGGCCTCGAGGTCCTTCCCGGCTTCGACGCTGACCGGGTCACGGCCCTCGGGCGGGCCGGGCGTGCCACCCACGTCTCGCTGGTGCCCACCGCCCTGCGCCGCGTCGACCCGGCGGTCTTCGAGCGGATCGTCCTCGGCGGAGCGGCGCCGCCCCGCCAGTTGCCGCCCAACGTGGTCACCACCTACGGCATGACCGAGACCGGCTCGGGCGTCGTCTACGACGGGGTGCCGCTCGAGGGGGTGGAGGTGGCGATCGGCACCGGCGGCCCCGACGGCGGTGCCGAGGGCGAGATCCTCCTGCGCTGTCCGATGCAGCTGCGCGCCTACCGGGACGGCACCGACCCCACCGTGCCCGGCCCCGACGGCCGAGGTGGCTGGCTGGCCACCGGCGACGGCGGCCACGTCGACGAGCATGGACGGCTGGTGGTCGACGGCCGGCTGGCCGAGGTGGTGGTCACCGGGGGGGAGAAGGTCTGGCCCAACGAGGTGGACGCGGCCCTGGCCACCAGTCCCAAGGTGGCCGAGGTGGCAGTCTGGAAGCGCCCCGACCCCGAGTGGGGGGAGCGGGTGGTCGCGTTCGTGGTCCCAGCCGACCCGGCCGACCCGCCAACGCTGCCCGAGCTGGCCGCCCTGGCCGCCCAGCGCCTCGCCCCGTGGGCCGCACCCAAGGAGCTCGAGCTGCGCGACTCGCTCCCCCGGACCCCGTCGGGGAAGATCCGGCGCAGCGCCCTCAGGTGACCGGGCCCGGGCTCGCCCGGTGACCGGGGCCGCGCCCGTAGGCTCGTCGTGGTGAACCGGCTGGCTGCAGAGACCAGCCCGTACCTGCGCCAGCACGCCGACAACCCGGTGGACTGGTACCCCTGGGGGGACGAGGCGCTGGCGCGGGCGCGTGCTGAGGACAAACCGCTGTTCGTCTCGATCGGGTACGCCGCCTGCCACTGGTGCCACGTGATGGCCCACGAGTCCTTCGAGGACGAGGCGGTCGCCGAGCAGCTGGCTCGCTCCTTCATCTCGATCAAGGTTGACCGGGAGGAGCGGCCCGACCTCGACGCGATCTACATGGCCGCGGTGCTGGCCCAGAACGGCTCGGGCGGGTGGCCGATGTCGGTGTTCTGCACCCCAGACGGCCGGCCGTTCTTCGCCGGCACCTACTTCCCCCCGGCCGATCGGGGCGGGTACCCCGGGTTCCCGCGGGTGCTGGCCGCACTGGCCGACGCCTGGGCCCACCAACGCGACGCGGTCGAGGCCCAGGCCGACGCGCTGGCCCAGGCAGTGGCCCGGCAGGTCGCCTTGGACGCCCCCCTGGCCCCGGGCGAGGACCGCCAGTCGGCCGATGCCGCGCTCGACGCGCTGGTGGGGGCGTTGCACGAGCGCTTCGACCCCGAGTGGGGCGGCTTCGGCGGCGCCCCCAAGTTCCCTCGGCCCACCCTGGTCGAGCTGTGCCTCCAGCACTACCAGCGCAGCGGCGAGGCGGCGTCGCTCGAGATGGCCACCCGGACCCTCGACGCCATGGCGGCCGGCGGCATCTACGACCACCTGGCCGGCGGGTTCGCCCGGTACTCGACCGACCGCCGGTGGCTGGTCCCCCACTTCGAGAAGATGCTGCCCGACCAGGCGTTGCTGGCCCGGGCCTACCTCCACGGCTGGCAGGTCACCGGTCGCCCCGACTACCGCCAGGTGTGCGAGGAAACCTTGGCGGCCATGCTGGGCGAGCTGGCGGCACCCGGTGGCGGCCTGTGCTCGTCGATCGACGCCGACGCCGCCGGGCGCGAGGGCGGCCACGCCACCTTCACCTGGGCCGAGCTGGTCGACGCCCTGGGGTCCGCCGGCCTGGCCGACCGGGTCGACGAGGTCGCCCGCTTCTACGGCATCACCGAGGAGGGCAACTGGGAGTCGACCAACGTCCTGCACCGCCCCCTGGGCGCCGCCCTGGCCCGACCACCGCAGATCGAGGAGGCCAGGCGAGCCCTGCTGGCTGCCCGCCGGGCACGCCCGGCCCCCCTGCGCGACGACAAGGTGCTCACCGAGTGGAACGCGATGGCGGTGGCCACCTTGGCCGAGGCGGCGGCCGCGACCGGCGAGCCGGCCTGGGCGGCGGCCGCCGAGGCCATCGCCGAGCTGCTGTTCACCAGGCTGCGCCGGCCCGACGGCCGCTTCCTCCGCAGCCTGCAGGGAACCGAGGCCCGCCACCTGGCCCTGGCGGCCGACTACGCCTGGGTGGTGGAGGCGGCCACCGCCCTGGCCGAGCTGACCGGCCGGGCGGCCTGGACCGAGCGGGCGGTGGAGGTCGGCCGCCAGCTGCTCGAGCTGTTCGGACCCGACGACGGTGGCGTCCTCTACAGCACCGGGATCGACGCCCCGGTCCTCATCGCCCGACCCAAGGACCTGCTCGACGGGGCCCTGCCGTCGGCCAACGCGGTGGCCGCCCGGGCACTGTGGCGGGCTGGCGTCCTGGGCGGGGACGAGCAGCTGACCCAGGCGGCCGAGGCCATCGTGGCGGCCACCACGTCCCTGGTGCACGCCAACCCGGTGGCGTTCGCCGACCTGCTGGCCGCCGCCCTGCTGGTCGAGGGGGGCGTCGAGGTGGCGGTCACCGGGGACCGACCCGACCTGGTGGCCGTGGTGCGCTCGGCGTGGCGGCCCCGGGTGGTCCTGGGGTGGGGGGAGCCGACGCCCTCGCCGCTGTGGGCCGGTCGGGCCCCGGGCCTGGCCTACGTCTGCCGGCGGTTCGTGTGCCTCGAGCCGACCGGCGACCCGGCTACGCTCGCAGCACAGCTAGAGCCAGGGAGCTGAGACGTCGGTGCAGGCGCGATTTGGGTGGCCGTCTCTGACCGAGGAGCCTGGCCCGGCCCACCGGCGGGGACCCGGGCGCCCGGAAGTCGCGGCCGCTGCCTGGCCGCGGGCCGACCTGAGCGGAGGGACGACGCTCTCGGTGCTGGTGCTGGCCAGCACACCGGAGGACACCGCTGCGGTCGACCTGGCCTCCGGCGCCCTCATCCGGTTGCGGGTCCCCTGGCCCGAGGGCCACCAGCCCGACCTGGCCTCCTTCGACGTGGTGGAGGTGGTCCTGGCCGAGGACCCCGAGACCGACGACCTGGCCCAACCGGAGGCCGCGACCGTGGCCGGCCTCCCCCGCCACACCGGGACGCTGCGCGGCCGGCGGGTCCGCCGGCTGCTCCAGGCACTGGCGGCCTCGCCCGACGGTCCTTTGCTCGGGTTCCCCGGACCCTCCGCTCCCTACTGGGAGTTCCGGGGCCAGCGGCCCTCGGCCGCCCTGGTCGTCCCGAGCCGCGGCCCCCAGCTCATCCGGCGACGGGACGAGGGCTCGACCTGGGTCCGCTTCGGCTGGGACCGCGACGACGTGTGGCTGCCGGTCGAGTCCGCCGAGGCCACCCGGGCCCTCCACGCCGCCCGACGCGACCGGCTCTCGGGGAAGGCCCTGGCCAGTGCGCTCGGGTTCCGGCCCCACTACCTGCTGGTGGGGCTGACTCGGCCGCGCGACGGCTACTGCCTCAAGGTCTGCACGGCGGTGCTGCCCCGGGGCTGAGCGGAGCCGGCCGCCCGCTCAGCGGCCCAGGCGTCCAGCCGCCAGGTCCTCGGCCATCGCCCAGCCGAAGGCGATGAGCCGGTCGCCCCGGGCCACGTCCATCGAGGCGAACAACGAGGCCAGCTCGGCCGGCGCTGCCGATCGGGGCGACTCGAAGTCGAGGCCGCCGACCAAAGAACCGGTCCCCTTGGTCACAAAGGTCCGGTCGTCCAGCCGGCTCTCGGCACCGAACCGCTTGGCCAGGCGCCGCGCCCAGGCCCGCTCCTCGCCGCTTGCCCGGTGGTCCGGCCGGGGGACCACGTCGGCCAGCTTGGCGAACGCCTTGAAGCCGTCGGGCGACAGCAGCCTGGTGCCGAGCAGGACGTCCTCGTCGGGAAAGGCCAGCAGGGCCCGGCGATACTGGTCGGCCATCATCGCCTTGAGCGCGGTCTCGGCCTTGGTGGTGCGGTCGGTGGTGGCCAGGCCCACCAGGAGCGACGGAGTCCCCCCGATCCGCTCCAGGGTGCAGAAGGAGAACCCCCGGAGCTTGGAGCCCTCCCGGGCCTGGGTGATGAGCACCCACTCCTCCCGCTGCTTGGAGACGAACCCGATGTCGAAGCAGACTGCCCGGTCGGCGGACAGGTCGGCCATCTCGACCAGCTCGGCGTCGCTGAGCGACGTGCAGTCCTTGGTGCTCGCTACCACCGCCATGGCCCAATTCTAGGAGATGGCGCGACAGCGTCCCAACGGAGCGCCGGGCCGAGCCCCCTCCCTCAGGCAGCCACGATGGCGTTGGGCCCGAGCAGGGTCTTGAGCTCCCCGATCAGGCCGTTGCGGCTGTCCACGTTGAACGCCGGGGGCAGCCGGAGCACCTTGGACCCCACGTGCAGCAGCACCGGGCAGCTCCCGGGGTGCTCCCGCAGCACCCCGCGGAGGCGCTCCACCGTCTCGTCGGTGAGCTGGCCCAAAGGAAGCAGGATCCGCAGCGCCTTGGGCTCGCCGACCGGGGTCAGCTGAGGGCGCCGGACCTCCATGCACACCAGCTTGGGGGTCTCGTCGCGCAGGTCGAGCCGGCCTCGGACCACCACGATGGCGTCGTTGGCCAGCATCGCCCCGTACTCGGCCATCACCTTGGGGAACACGAAGACCTCCATCGAGGCCTCGAGATCCTCCAGCACGAAGCGGGCCATCAGCTCGCCCTTCTTCGTGTACTGGCGCTTCAAGTCGGTCACCACCCCGCCCACCGAGCGCACCACCCCCTCGGCCGGCCCCCCCGGGGCCTCGGCGCTTCCCAAGTCCCGCAGCTCGGCCAGCGAGCAGTCGGTGTGCGCGCCCAGGGACCGCTCGAGGCCCCGCAGCGGATGGTCGCTCACGTAGAGGCCGAGCATCTCCTTTTCGAACACCAGCCGCTGCGCCTTGTCGAACTCGGTGTCGGGCACCGGCACTCGGGTGCCCTCCCAGTCCCCCGAGTCGGCCGAGCCCTGCGGCTCGAGCGCCGCGAACAACGTCGAGATGCCGGCATCCAGCTCCCGCCGCCGCTCCAAGGTCCGCTCGACGATCTCGTCGAGCACCAGGCAGAGCCCCTGGCGGGGGTGGCCCAGCGAGTCGAAGGCACCCGCCTTGGCCAGCGACTCCATGGTCCGCCGGTTGAGCACCACCGGGTCGACCCGCCGGCAGAAGTCGTAGATGTCGGCGAACGGGCCGTTGGCCTCCCGCTCGGCCACGATTCGCTCGACCAGCCCTTCGCCCACGTTGCGCACGGCTGCCAGCCCGAACAAGATCCCCGGCCCCCCGTCGGTCCGGGGGGTGAACTCGGCCGCCGAGCGGTTGACGTCGGGCACCGCCACCTCGATGCCCAGGTTCCGGCACTCGGCCAGGTAGACCGCGGTCTTGTCCTTGTCGTCCTTGACCGAGGTGAGCAGCGCGCTCAGGTACTCGACCGGGTAGTGGGCCTTGAGCCAGGCGGTCTGGTAGGCGACCAGGCCGTAGCCGTAGGCGTGGGACTTGGCGAACGCGTAGTCGGCGAACGGCTCGATGATGTCGAACAGCTGGTTCCCGAGCTCGGCCCCGTAGCCGGTTCGGACGCACCCGGCCACGAACTTGGCCCGCTCCTCGGCCATCAGCTCCCGGTCCTTCTTGCCGGTGGCCTTGCGCAGGTTGTCGGCCTCCTCCAAGGAGTAGCCGGCAAAGCGCTGGGCCACCCGCATCACCGACTCCTGGTAGATCATGAGGCCGAAGGTGTCGTCCAGCAGCTCCTCCATGTCGGGGTGGAGGTAGGTGATGGGCTTGCGGCCGTTCTTGCGGTCGGCGTAGTCGTTGTGCATGTTGGCCGCCATCGGGCCCGGCCGGTAGAGGGCGACCAACGCGCAGACGTCGTCGAAGCTGGAGGGTGCGAGCGACCGCAAGAGGGAGCGCATCGGCCCGCCTTCCAACTGGAACACCCCGATGCTCGCCCCCCGTTGGAGCATGGCGAAGGTCTCGGGGTCGTCCAGCGGAAGGTTGTCGATGTCCGGGCGCTGGCCGGTGGCCCGCTCGACCAGGTCCAGCGCCCGCTCGATGACCGAGAGGTTGCGCAGCCCGAGGAAGTCCATCTTGAGCAGCCCGAGGTCCGAGACCCCGTGCATCTCGTACTGGGTCACGATGGGCGCCGACGACGGGTCGGTGCCCGGTTCCGGCTTGCGCTGGACCGGGAGGTGCTCGGTCAGGGTGTCGTGGGTGATGACCACGGCGGCGGCGTGGATCCCGTCCTGGCGTCGAAGCCCCTCCAGGCCCCGGGCCACCTCGACCACCCGGCGGACCTCGGGGTCCTCCTCGCACATCTGGCGCAGCTCGGCGGCCGCCTTGTAGCCATCGGCGTGCTCCGCGCTGGGCTCGAGACACGCCCACAGCGGCGTGTCTCGGCCCATGACGAGCGGCGGCATCGCCTTGGCGATCCGGTCCCCGACCCCGTAGGGCAGGCCCAGCACCCGGGCCGCGTCCCGCACCGCCGCCCGGGCCTTGATGGTGGAGAAGGTGACGATCTGGGCGACGTGGTCCCAGCCGTAGCGCTCGGAGGCGTAGCGGATCATCTCGCCCCGGTAGCGCTCGTCGAAGTCCATGTCGATGTCGGGCATCTCCTTGCGGCCGGGGTTCAAGAACCGCTCGAAGATGAGCCCGTAGCGGATCGGGTCGAGGTCGACGATCCGCAGGCAGTACGCGACCAGGCAGCCAGCCGAGGAGCCCCGGCCCGGGCCAACCCGGATCCCCTGTCGCCGGGCGTGGTCGATCAGGTCCCACACCACCAAGAAGTACGCCGCGAACCCCATCGAGGCGATGACCCCGAGCTCGTAATCGAGCCGCTCGACCACCTCGGAGGGCAGCGGGGACCCGTAGCGGGCCTCGGCCCCGGCGTAGCTCAGGTGGCGCAGGTAGGCGTTGGCCCGCTCCTCGTAGCTCGACCCGCCGAACTCGGGCGGCACCGGGAACTCCGGCAGCTTCGAGGTGCCGAACTCGATCTGCACGTCGGCCCGCTCGGCCACGAGCAACGTGTTGTCGCAGGCTTCTGGGACCTCGGCGAACAGCTGGCGCATCTCGGCGGCGCTCTTCAAGTAGTGCTCGGACCCCTCGAACTTGAACCGCTTGGGGTCGGCCATGAGGGCCCCGGTCTGCACGCACAGCAGGGCGTCGTGGGTCTCGGCGTCCTGGCGCCGGCAGTAGTGGCTGTCGTTGGTGGCCAGCAGTGGCGCCCCGAGCCGCCGGGCCAGCTCGATGAGCTGCGGGTTGGTGCGCCGCTGGTCGGCCAGCCCGTGGTCCTGGAGCTCGACGAAGAGGTTGTCCCGACCGAAGATGTCTTGCAGACGGCCGGCGGTGGCCAGGGCCCGGGCGGGGTCGTCGGCCAGGAGGGCCTGCAGGACGAGGCCGCCGAGGCAACCGGTGGTCGCGATGAGCCCCTCGTGGTAGCGGGCCAGCAGCTCCCAGTCGACCCGAGGCTTGTAGTAGTAGCCCTCCAAGTACGCGGCCGAGGACAGCTTCATGAGGTTGGCGTAGCCCCGATTGCTCTCGGCCAGCACCGTGAGGTGGTAGTAGAGCTTCTGACCGCCCTCCACGTCGCCGCCGGTGTCGTCGAGCCGCCCCCGACGGATTGGGCGCTCATGGCGGGACTCGGCTGCCATGTAGGCCTCGGTCCCGATGACCGGGTTGAGGCCCCGGGCCCGGCAGGCGCGGTAGAAGTCGAGGACCCCGTACATGTTTCCGTGGTCGGTGATCCCGAGGGCCGGCTGGCCGTCGGCTGCCGCCTGGGCGACCAGGTCGTCGATCCGGGCCGCGCCGTCGAGCATCGAGAACTCGGTGTGGGTGTGCAGGTGGGCGAACGACCGCGCAGCCAACTCCCCGGCACCCTCCGTCTCGTGGTCCACAGGTGTGCACAGCCTTGTGGACGAACTACAGGGCTGTGGTTCCCCCGCTGGCCCCTTTATAGCCGGTGCGGACCGGCGCGGGGGCGCCGATCGCGACCCGGCCCCGGCTCACAGGTACCCCGGCCGCTCCCCACCCGCCGGCTGCCGCTGACCGGCCGGCAGGCTGCGTTGCCGGAGCTCTTCCAGCTGGGCTCGGGCCGACATCTGCTGGGCCATGAGGGCGGCCTGGATCCCGTGGAAGAGCCCCTCGAGCCACCCGACCAGCTGGGCCTGGGCGACCCGCAGCTCGGCCTCCGAGGGCACGGCTCCCTCGTCGAACGGGATGGCCATGGACTCGAGTTCGGCCGCCAGGTCCGGCGAGAGGGTGCTGGCCAGCTCCCGGACCGACTGGCCGTAGATCTCCTTCAGCCGGGCCCGGCCGGCCTCGTCCAGGGGCGCCTGTCGGACCTCGTCCAGCAGCTGTTTGACCATGGAGCCGATCCGCATCACCTTGGCCGGCTTCTCGATGGTCTCGCCCCCGCCGACCTCGAGCTTCTGGTCCCCTCCGCCCTGGTGCTCCCGTCCGTCGGCCGGGATCACTTCGTCGGGGTGGACCGCGCCTGGACCCTGGCTGCGCTCGTCGACCATGCCCTCGATGCTACCGAGCGGCCGGAGGAGGCCCCATCCGGCCCGGCAGCCAGCACCCCGGTAACATCGGCCCGGTGAGGGTCTCCACCAGGGGCGACTACGCCAGCCGGGCGCTTCTGTCCCTGGCCCTGCACGACACGTCGGTTCCGACCTCGGTCCGGGACATCGCCGAGCGCACCGGACTGCCCCAGCCCTATCTCGAGCAGATCCTGCTGGCGCTGAAGGGCGCCGGGCTGGTTCGCTCCAAGCGCGGCGTCGGTGGTGGCTACGTCCTGGCCCGGGAGCCCGACGCCATCACCCTGGCCCAGATCGTCTCGGCGGTCGACGGACCGATCGTCGCCGGTGAGTTCGGCGAGCCGCACGCCAACGGCGCCTGCGACCACGAGGGTCAGTGCGTGCTGCTGGCGTTCTGGGCGGAGGTCGGCGAGAAGATGCGCGAGCACCTGTCGTCGTTCACCCTGGCCGACATGGTGGCCAGGGTGCGAGGTGGCGGGCCGGCTCCGGCCCTCACCGCCCCGGCGGCTCGTTCCAGCGCTCGATAACCGGCACCTCCCGCTCCCACCCCACCACCGAGACGCAACCGGCGTCGAACGCGAGCAGGCGCCCGCCCACCGCCGGCAGCCCCACCCAACGGGCGGCGAGGACCCGGCCCACATGCCCGTGGGCCACGCACAGGACGTCGCCGCCGGCCGCCCGGGCCCGCTCGATCACCCGGTCGGCCCGCCGTCCGACCTCCCCGGCCGACTCGCCGCCCGTCACCCCGTCGGACCACAGGGTCCAGCCCGGGCGCTCGGCCCGGAGCTCGGCGGTGGTCCGGCCCTCGGCCTCGCCGTAGTCCCACTCGGCCAAGTCGGGGTCGATCTCGGCCCGATCCCCGAAGCCGGCCAGGGCGCACGTCTCGACCGCCCGGGACAGCGGGCTGGTGAGGACCAGGGCGAACTGGTAGGCGGACAACGACCCGACCAGCCGGCGGGCCTGCTCCTGACCCTGGGCGTTGAGCGGGACGTCGGTGCGCCCGGTGTGGCGTCCCTCCTCGCTCCAGCTGGTCGCGCCATGGCGGACCAGGACGAGTTTGCCCTGCTCAGCCGGGGGGTAAGAGGCCATCGGACCAGGAGAACACGCCGTTGTGGCAACCGCAACTCGGCGCCGCTGCCCCCCCGGAATGTGCTCCGGGACCACAGCGTTGGAATAGGCGTGCGGCCGGTCCCAGGTGCGGTCACAGCGACCGTGCAGGATCGGTTCGTGCGGCGACGAACGGAGAGCCCTGAACGATGAGCCAACAGAGCGCACCGCCAACCGACAGCCTCGGTCTCTTGCTGCGTGACCTCGAGCGTCACCCGATGCCCGACTACGAGCGGCAGGTCGAGCTGGCCAAGCGGGTCGCGGCTGGCGACCAGGACGCCAAGCGGGAGATGGTGGCGGCCAACCTGCGCCTCGTGGTCCACTGGGCGCGCCGCTACAAGGATCGGGGCGTCGACATGGCCGATCTGGTCCAAGAGGGCACCTTCGGCCTCATCCGAGCGGTCGAGAAGTTCGACTGGGAGCGGGGCTTCCGCTTCTCCACCTACGCCACCTGGTGGATCCGCCAGGCGCTCCAGCGCGCCGTCCAGCAGCACGGCCGCATCATCCGGCTCCCCCTCGAGGTGGGCGAGCGGCTCCAGCGGCTCGAGGGCGTGACCGCCGAGCTGACCAGCCAGCTCGGCCGGGCTCCGACCGATGCCGAGCTCGACGAGGCCACCGGCCTGACCGCGGCCGAGCGGGACGCGCTCGAGGATGCGGCTCGGGTCTCGGCCAGCCTCGACCAGCCGGCAGCGGTCGACTCCACCACCTCGCTCGGTGAGCTGGTGGCCCCCGACACCGTCGACTGGACGGCCGAGATCGAGGACCAGGTGGTCTCCGAGCAGATCCGCGGCGCGGTCGACCGGCTGCCGGACCTCCAGCGGGACGTCATCAAGATGCGCTTCGGCTTCGACGGCAGCTCGCCGGCCTCGCTGCAGGTGACCGCCGAGCGTCTCGGGGTCGGGGTCCGGCGGGTGCGCCGGGCCGAGGAGGAAGGGCTGGCCGCGCTGCGGCGCGACCGCCTGGTGGCCGGCGCCCACCAGGCGGCCTGAGCTCGCTCAGGCCAGCGCAGGCAGCTCGGGCAAGACCGCGACCAGCTCGGCCGGAAGCTCGGCCCGGAAGACCAGCCGCCGGCCATCGGCCGGGTGGTCGAACCCCAGTTCGAACGCGTGGAGGAAGAACCGGCCCGGCGGCAGCCCGACCGAGCTGGCGGGCCGTCCGTAGGCGAGGTCGCCGACCACCGGGTGCCCAATGGCTGACAGGTGGACCCGAACCTGGTGGGTACGGCCGGTCTCCAAGGTGGCCACCACCAAGGTGGCCGGCACCGGGTCCCGGTAGCGGGCCAGCACCGCGTAGGCGGTCCGGGCCTCGCGTCCGCCGGCCACCACGTCCATGCGAGTCGGCCGGCGTGCCGAGCGTCCGATGGGCGCATCGATGATCCCCTGGTCGTGCGCCAGGTGCCCGTGAACCAACGCAACGTAGCGCCGGGACGCCCGGCGCCGGGCCAGCTGGTCGCGCAGCGCGCGCAGGGCGCGCTCGGTGCGCGCCACCACCAGCAGCCCCGAGGTGCCCCGGTCCAGCCGGTGCACGATGCCCGGCCGCTGGACGTCGGGGCTGCCCGGGGTGGCCAGCTGGCCGACGTCGGGAAAGCGGGCCAGCACCGCGCCCGCCAGGGTCCCCCGGCTCCGGCCGGCTCCGGGGTGGACGACCAGGTCCCACGGCTTGTCCACCACGATCAGGTCCTGGTCGGCGTAGACGACCGGCAGCGCCACCTCGGGCTCGGGCGCCGGCGCACCGCCCCCGGACGGCCGGGCCAGGTCGACCTCGAGCCGGCTCCCGGCGGCCACCAGGAGGCTCCGGCGCCGCACGGTCCGGCCGTCGAGCGCGACCGCCCCCTGCGCGATGGCGTCGGCCGCCGCGGCCCGCGACAGCCCGGTCACCAGTGCCACCACCCGGTCGAGGCGCTGGCCGGCCAGCGAGGCCGGGACGGCGGTCCCCCCGGTCTGGCTCACCGGGCTCGGGGCTGGACGAGGACGGCCAGCGCCACCACCACCGCGCCGATCGTGATGCCGGCGTCGGCCAGGTTGAAGGTCGGCCAGTGGCGCAGGGTGATGAAGTCAACCACCGCGCCGCCGCGCCCCCGGAAGGCCCGGTCGGCCAGGTTTCCGAGCGCCCCCCCGAGCACCAAGCCCAGGCCGACCGACAGCGCGCCCGACCGGCTGCGCCAGGCGGCCAGGCCGAGCAGGACGACCACCACGGTCGCCACCGGGGCGACCACCGCCGGTGCCCCCTGGAACAGGCTGAAGGCCACCCCCGAGTTGAAGGCCAGCCCCAGGCCCAACGGGCCGAGCAGGTGCACCGGGTGGTGCAGGTGGTCCACCGCCAGGGTCTTGGTCACCTGGTCGACGGCCACCAGCCCCGCCGCCACCGCCGTGCTGAGCGCCGGGCGGGCCCAGCGGTCGGCGCGGCGGGCCGAGGCCGCTCGGGGCCCACGGCTCAGCGCCGCGACAGCCCCCCGCTCTTGCACGCCACGCACAGTCGGGCATACGGGAGGGCCCGCAGCCGGGCCTTGAGGATCGGCTGGTGACACTCCTCGCACGCCCCGTAGGTCTTCTTGGCGATCCGCTCCAGCGCCGCTTCGATCTCCTCCACCGCCGCCAGGGCCTGGGCGCTCAGCGCGAGGTCTCGCTCCCGGTCGACCGTGACCGTCCCGCCCTCCCCGGACTCCTCGTCGAACTGCACGTCGCCCGGCTCGCGCTCTTGGGCCAGCGCGTCGGCCTCCGCCTTGAGCGAGTCGGCCTGCTCCTGGTAGACGGCGCGCTCGGCCAGGAGCACCGCCTTCTGCTCGGCCAGGAACTTGGCGTCGTCGGCGTAGGGCCCGGGCAGCGGTCGGGTCCGGGCCGGGGCCTTGGCTGCCTTCTTGGCGGCCGGGGCCGCCTTGGTGGGGGCCTTCGCTGCCTTCTTGGCGGCCGGCGCCGCCTTGGTGGGGGCCTTGGCCGCTTTCTTGGCGGCCGGGGCCGCCTTGGTGGGGGCCTTGGCCGCTTTCTTGGCGGCCGGGGCCGCCTTGGTTGGGGCGGCCGTGCGGGCGCTCGACGCCCTGCTCGGTGGGCTCATGTGCTCCTCCTCTGCGGCCCGAGGCCGGCGTCGGGACCCGGTGGCGGGCGACCGGGCGACCAGGGGGCGGTGACGATACTGGAACGCTGGGCCGGGCTCAAAACTTCCCGGCCACCCAGGCGTGCCTGTCGGGGCCGGTCAGCCGCGTGGCTCGGGGGGCACCGGGGCCGGGTTGGAGCCCCGCAGGTCGAGGACCTGGGCCACGGTGTCGTGGTCCTCGGCATCGAAGGGCTCGGCCGACCGGCCGCCTTGGCGGGCCGGCTCCCCGGCCGCCAACCGGCCCGCGGCCTGGCGTCCACCCTCGACCGCCCGGGGCCGCAGCGCCATCAGCGACTCGGCCGGTTGGACGTTCTCCTCGATCCACTTGAGGACCTCGGAGAGCATGGTGGTGAGCCGGGCTCGTTCGGACTCGAGGTGTCGGGCCATGTTCTCCACGTCGGTCGCCAGCTGGGCCCGCATGGTCTCCAGCCGGGACACCTCGTCTCGCAGCCGCTGCTGGGAGTCGGTCATCAGCTGGCGAGCCTCCTCCTCGGCCCGCGCCAGCAGGGCGCGGGCTCGCTCTTCAGCTGCCGAGACCCGGCGGCTCGCCTCGGCCTCGCTCTCCCGCTTGGTCTGCTCGACGAACCGCTGGGCCAAGAGCAACGTCTGCTGGAGCGCGTCGTCGGAGACTGCGGCCGGCACCGCAGCCGTCGGCTCTGCCGGGGCCGGTGCCGGGCCGGCGCTCTCCAGCTGGGCGATGCGCTCGGTCGCCTGGCGCAGCCGCTCGGTGGTCTGGCGGAGTTGCTCGATCAGCCGCTCGGCCTCGACCGCCGCCTTCTCCAAGTACTCGTCGACCTCGTCGACGTTGTAGCCCTTCAGGCCGAGCCGGAACTCGACCGTCCGCAAGGTCTCGAGGATGGACTGCTGGGGAGGCTGGCCGCTGTCCATAGCCATGCCACTCTAACCCTTCGCCCCTGCCGAAAGCCTGATCGTCGCGGTGGCGCCCGCACCCTGGCAGGCTCGGGTGGTGCAGCTCCAACGTCACGCCGGCCCCGACCGTTGGCTGGCGGCGGCGGCCGGCTTCCTCACGGCCGACCCCGTGAGCACCAACGTCCAGGCGGTGACCGCCGGTCGGATCGCGGCCGGCGAGGAGTCGACCCGGCCCCACCAGCTGTGGGCCACGATCGAGGACCGCGCCGGCCAGGTGGTCGGGGTCGCCATCCACACCCCGCCGCGGCCCCTCGCGCTCTCCCGGATGCCCCACCAGGCGGCGGCGTCCCTCGCCGACGCGCTGGCCGGGGCCGGCCACTCGCTTTCCGGGGTCATCGGCCCGCGCCCGGCGGCCGAGGCGTTCGCCCAGACCTGGGCCGCCCGCACTGGGACCCGGGCCGTGCCGCGGCGTGCCAGCAGCCTGCTGCGCCTCGGCCGGCTTCGGCCGCCCGAGACCGTCCCGGGAGCCGCCATGGTGGCCCGGGAGGACCAGGTGGACCTGGTGGCCCACTGGCTGCGGTGGTTCAGCCAGGAGGCAGACCCAGGGCCGGCGGTCGAGGACTCGGCGACCATCGCCCGCCGGCGAGTCCTCGCCGGCCAGGTCTGGCTGTGGGTGGACGGTGGCCTGCCGGTCTCGTTGGCGGCGGCCAGCGCCCCCGCGTTCGGGGTGGTCCGGCTGGGCCCGGTCTTCACGCCGCCGGCCGCTCGCCGCCGCGGCTACGCCTCAGCGGTGACCGCGGCCCTGAGCGCGGCCTCGCTCGGCGCCGGGGCAGCCGAGGTCGTGCTGGTGGTCGACCAGGACAACCAGCGCGCAGCTCGCGTCTACCGGGCCATCGGCTTCCGGCTCGACCACCACTGGGTGGAGCTCGAGCTCGGCTGACCGTGCGCGGTCAGGCTCGCAGCAGCGGGATCACGATGATCTGGGCGACCAGGATCACCGCGATGAAGGAGAGGTCGATGGCCATCCCGCCGGTGCGCACCGGGGGGAGGATCCGACGGACCGGCCGCAGCACCGGCTCGGTCAGCCCGGCCAGCACCCGCTCGATGCTCGCGGTCGGCGAGCCGGGGCGGTGGGGGAACCAGCTCAGCAGGGCCCGGACCACGAGGACCACCACGAACGCCTCGACCAGGCCGACCAGGATGGAGCGGATCACCCGCTAGTAGCGCCCGAAGTTGCGCTCCTGCAGGCGCTGGCGCTCCTCCTCGGACACCTTCACGTTGCTCGGCGCGAGCAGGAACACCTGGTCGGCCACCTTCTCCATCTCGCCACCGAGGGCGTAGGAGACCCCGGCACAGAAGTCGATCATCCGCCGCTGCAGGTCCCGCTCGGCCACCTGGAGGTTGACGATGACCGGCCGGTGGGCCTTCAGGCAGTCGGCGATCTCCTTGGCGTCGCCGAACCGAGCCGGGGCCACGATCTTGGGGGTGCTGTCGCCGGCGGCCCGGGCCGTCGGCACCGGCTGGGGCCGGACGGTCGGGATGACGTTGGACCCGTTGTCCCGGGGCAGGGCCCGGATCCGGCCCGACTGGGCCACCACCGGGCGCACGTCGGACTCGTCGGCCTCGGGGTTCTTGGTGTCGACCCGGGCGAGGGGGGTGAACGCCTTGGACCCCCGGTCCTCGTAGTCGTCGGCGTAGTCGTCGTAGTCGTCGTCGACCAGCCCCAGGTAGACCATTGTCTTCTTCAGCAACGAGGGCACTGCTCCACGCCTCCTTGGCTCACAGCGTACCGCTCCGGCCGGCCGCCGGCCGGAACCGCCGGCCGGGCCCGGCTCAGCGGGTCGGCCGGGCCCCGAACAGCGCCCGGCCGACCCGCACCATGGTCGAGCCCTCCCGCACCGCCAGCTCCAGGTCCTCGGTCATGCCCATGGAACGCACCGCCAATCCCAGACGGTCGGCCAGCGCCCGCACGCAGCGGAAGGCGGCCCGGGCCGCCTCGGGCTCGGGCGGCGCCACCGCCATGAGGCCGACCACCGCCAGGCCCAGGGTGCACAGGGTGCCGACCAGGGCCGGCACGGCCTCGGGGGCACAGCCGGGCCGGGTCGGGTCGCCGGAGCACGCCACCTGGACCAGCACCTCGGCCCCCGGCGCGGCCCGGGCGATCCGCTCCCCCTCGACCGGGCGGGACACGCTCTGCCAGCAGTCGACCGCCGGGGCCAGCCGAGCCACCTTGTTGGTCTGGATGGCCCCCAGGTAGTGCCACCGCCCGCCGGGGGGCCCGTCGGCCAGCGCCGCCCGCTTGGCCAGCAGTTCGGCGGCGTAGTTCTCTCCCACGTGGGTCAGCCCGGCGGCCCACGCCGCCCGAACCGCCTCAGGGCCGAACCCCTTGGTCACCGCGACCACCGACACGGCCGCCGGGTCCCCGCCAGCCCGCTCGATCCGGTCGCGCACCGCCGCCAGCCGCCGCGCCACCTCGGCCGCGGTTGGCGGGCGCCGGTCGGCCCCGGGCGGCTCAGCGAAGGAAGGAGGGGACGTCGAAGTCGTCGTCGCCGATCTCGATGTCCTCGTCCTCGGCGTCGGCGAAGATGTCCACCGGGGTCGAGGTGCCCCGGGCCCCGACCACGCTCGGCCCGGCGTCGGCCGCCTTGCCGCCGCGGCCAACCCCCTCCCAGCGCTCGAAGCCGGCGGCGATCACGGTCACCTGGACCTCGTCGACCATGTTCTCGTCGATGACCGCGCCGAAGATGATGTTGGCGTCGGGGTGAGCCACCGAGTGGATGATCTCGGCTGCCTCGTTGACTTCGAACAGCCCGAGGTCGTTGCCGCCCACTATGTTGAGCAGGATCCCCCGGGCCCCCTCGATCGACGCCTCGAGCAGCGGGCTGGTGATCGCCGCCCGAGCCGCGGTGACCGCCCGGCCGTCCCCGCTCGCGTGGCCGATCCCCATGATCGCGGTACCGGCGTTGGACATGATCATCTTCACGTCGGCGAAGTCGGTGTTGATCAGCCCGGGCACCGTGATGAGGTCGGTGATCCCCCGGACCCCCTGGAGCAGCACCTCGTCGGCCATCTTGAACGCGTTGACCATCGAGGTCTTCTCGTTGGACACCGTGAGCAGTCGGTCGTTGGGGATGACGATCAGGGTGTCCACCTTCTCCTTCAGGACCTGGATCCCCTTCTCGGCCTGCATCGCCCGGGTCCGGCCCTCGAAGGTGAACGGGCGGGTGACCACCCCGATGGTCACCGCCCCCAACGACTTGGCCACCTCGGCCACCACCGGTGCCCCGCCGGTCCCGGTCCCGCCGCCCTCGCCGGCGGTGATGAACACCATGTCGGCGCCGTTCAGGGCCTCTTCGATCTCGTTGCGGTGCTCCTCGGTCGCCTGGCGGCCGATCTCGGGGTCGCTGCCGGCCCCCAGGCCCCGGGTGAGCGTGCGGCCGATGTCCAGTTTGAGGTCGGCGTCGCTCATGAGCAGGGCCTGGGCGTCGGTGTTGGCCGCGATGAACTCGACGTTGCGCAACCCGGCGTCGATCATCCGGTTGACCGCGTTGACCCCCCCGCCGCCGACGCCCACCACCTTGATCACGGCGAGGTAGCTGCTCTGTGGGCTGAGGGTCATGGGATTGTGGGGCGCTGCAAGGCCCGTCTGCTCCGTACCATGCGTGTGCACCCCCTCGTCGGAGGGCCAGGATACTTCACCCCCTGCCCCCTGGGCGCGATCTCAACCTGAGATCGAGGGTGGAGCGGGCCCGACTGCCGGAGCGACCCAGGCTAGGCGACCTGGCGGCCCAGGTCAACGATGGTGCTCAGCCAGCCGCCGGCGGGGTCACGGTCGGGAACGCCGGCACGCTCACGTCGAGCACCGACCCGGCCGGCGGGCTCGCCCCGGCCACCACCGAGGCCACGTCCTCGAACTTGGCCGACCGCTGGGTGCTGGAGCCGAACAGGACCCCCACCCCGTCGGTCAGCGCCAGGTCGACCCCCCCGGCCCCCTGGCCGACTGCCGCGACCAGCCGGTGCAGCGCCGGGGGGAGCGCAGCCGCCACCGTCAGCGCCGCGGTCGCCCCGGTGATCCTCGAACCCGGCCGCCCCGGGGCCGCCACCCCGACCAGGCGGACCAGGCCCGGGTCGGTGGCCACCTCGGCCAGCACCCGCCCGCTTTGGTCCACCTCGGCCCAGCGCCCACCGGCTGGCACCTCGGCCACCGGCACCCGCTCGCGCACCACCACCCGCACCGCGTCGGGCCAGTGAAGCTCGACCCGGGCGGTCTGCACCCACGGCAGGCGCTCGATCGCGGCCGAGGCCGCCCCGGCGTTGACGTCCAGCAGCGGCGGGTGGCCGGCCAGCCCGGCGGCGGTCAGCACCGCCTGGTCGGAGGTGTGGTGGGCCCCGGTCACGGTCAGCACCCGGGCCGCGAACAGCCCGGAGTGCAGCACCGGCCAGGCCACCGCGGCCAGCACGCTCAGCGCGGCCGCAACCGCCGCCGCCACCAGGCGAGACCGGCGGCGGCGGCGGCCGACCGCCCGGCGGCGGGCGGCCACGCGGGGGTCGATCGCGACCTGCCAGCGCTGCCCGGGGGCCTCTTTCGCCTCGGCCAGGACTCCGCTCCTCATGGCGCCCTCCTCGTCGACGGTCCCGCCTCGAAGCCGACCAGCCGGACCTCGGTCGACAGCCGGACCCCGCAGCGGGCCTCCACCAGGTCCCGGACCGCACCGATCAGCCGCCAGACGTCGTCGGCCGAGCCCCCCTCGTCGGCTTGGATGAAGTTGGCGTGCTTGGTCGACACCTGCGCGGTGCCGAGCCGGAGCCCCTTGGCCCCGGCCTGCTCCACCAGGGCCCCGGCCGGCGCCTCGGGCGGGTTGGTGAACACCGACCCGGCGTTGGCCCCCCCCGGCTGGTGGGCGCGGCGCCACCGCACGATCTCGCCCAGGGCAGCCCGGCCGGCCGCCGGGTCCCCGGCCCGGGCCGCCAGCTCGGCCCACAGCACCACCTCGGTCGGCCTCACCGAGCTGGTCCGGTAGGCGGGGGCCAGGCGATCGAGGTCGCCCTCCCCCTCGGCCTGGGCGGCCAGGTCGAACCAGCCGTAGCGGCGGAGGCAGGCGGCGACGTCGGCGCCGTGGCCGCCGGCGTTCATCGCCAGCGCGCCGCCCACCGACCCGGGGACCCCGACCGCCCACTCGAGACCGAGCGCCCCGGCCTCGACCGCTCGGCGGGCCACCACCGGCAGGCCCACCGCGCCCCCGGCCCGCACCGTGAGCTCGCCGGGCCCGGACGGCTCGATCTCGACCCCGGCGAACTCGCTCGACCGGCCGGCGCTGAGCTTGACCGCCAGGCCGTCGAACCCCCGGTCGGCGACCAGCAGGTTGGAGCCCCGCCCCACCACCAGCACCGGCACCGGGGCCTCGGCCAGCGCCGCTCGGACCCGGCGCAGGTCGTCGGTGCTGCGAGCCTCGACGAACAGCGCGGCCGGTCCGCCGACCCGGTAGGTGGTGAGCGGGCCCAGGGGGACCCGGCGCCGGGCCAACGGCCCGAGGAGCCGGGCCAGGGTCTCGAGCCGCTCGGCGTGGCTCATGGGCCCAGCACCGCCGCCAGCTCGTCGGGCAGGGTGGTGAGGTCGCCCGCCGACAAGGTCACGCACAGGTCCCCGGGGGCCAGCACCGAGGCCACCAGGTCCACCAGGTCCGCCCGGTTGGCCACGTAGTGAACCGGTCGGTCGGGCCGAGCGGCGCGCACCGCGTCGGCCACCAGGCGGCCCGAGACCCCCGGGATCGGCGGCTCCCCGGCCGGGTAGACGTCGGTCACCACCACCACGTCGGCGTCGTCGAAGGCGTGGGCGAAGTCGCCGGCCAACGCCGCGGTGCGGGTGTAGCGGTGGGGCTGGAACACCGCCACCACCCGGGCACAGCCGGCCAGGCGGGCGGTGGCCAGCGTGGGGGCCACCTCCCCCGGCAGGTGGCCGTAGTCGTCGACGAAGCGCACCCCGCCGGCCTCCCCCCGCCACTGGTAGCGGCGGGGGGCCCCGGCGAAGCTGGCCAGCCCCTCGGCCACCGCCTCGGGGTCCGCCCCCAGCTCCAAGGCCAGCGCCGCCCCCAGCGCGGCGTTGGCCACGTTGTGGCGACCGGGGACCCCCAAGGTGACCGCCAGCTCCCCGGCCGGGCCGGCGAGCACGAACCGGCTGGCGGTCCCCCCCAGCGCCACCCGGGTGAGGCGGTAGGCGGCGTCCTCGGCCTCGCCCACCAAGCGGGCCCCGGCCGCCCGGCCGAGGGCCGCTGCCCCCGGGTCGTCGGCCGACGCCAGGCGGACCCCGCTGGTCGCTTCGAGCAGCCGAGCGAAGCCGTCGTGCAGCCGCTCGAGGCTCTGGTAGTGGTCCAGGTGGTCCGGCTCGACGCTGGTGAGCACGGTGGCCGCCGGGGCGACCAGCGCGAACGCCCCGTAGCTCTCGTCGGCCTCCAGCACCAACCAGCGGCCGTCGTCGAGCCGGCCGTTGGCACCGAGCCCGCCCACCTCGGCCCCGACCAGGAACGAGGGCCGCAGGCCGGCCGCCCGCAGCACCACCGCCAGCATCGACGCGGTGGCGGTCTTGCCGTGGGTCCCGGCGACTGCCACCGTGGCCCGCAGGGTGGCCACGAAGGCCAGGACCTCGGCCCGGGTCGCCACCGGGATGCCCCGCCGGCGGGCCTCTTGCACCTCGGGGTTGTCGGACCCGACCGCCGGCGAGGCGGTCACCACCTCGGCCGAGGCCACGTGCTCGGCGGCGTGGCCGATCCTGACCGCCACCCCTCGGCGCCCGAGCCGCTCGGTCGCCGGGGTGGCCCGCAGGTCGCTCCCGCTCACCTGGTGCCCGAGGTCGGTCAGGAGCTCGGCGACGCCGCTCATGCCGGCCCCACCCACCCCGACCACGTGCACCCGGCGGGGAGGCGAGCCGAGCAGGGCGGCCGGGTCAGCGGGCATGGGCCTGGACCAAGGTCGCCACCGCGGTTGCGGCGTCGGGCCGGCCGAGGGTGGCGGCCGCCCGGCCCATCTCGGCCAGTCGGCCCGGCTCGGCCAGCAGCGGGCCCACCACCTCGGCGAGCCGGCGGCCGGTGCACTGGTGGTCCTCGACCAGCACCGCCGCCCCGGCGTCGACCAAGGCGGCGGCGTTGGCCCGCTGGTGGTCGCCCGGCGCCCCCGGCAGCGGCACCAGCACTGCCGGCGCCCCGACCAGGCACAGCTCGGCCACCGTGGACGCCCCGGCCCGGCAGACCAAAAGGTCGGCGGCGAGGTAGAGGGCGGCGCTGTCCTGCTCGAAGGGGACGAGGCGGTAGCACAGCCCGGCGCCGTCGGGGACCGGCGGCGGGGCGGTCCGCAGCGCCTCAACGTTGCGCTCGCCGCAGACGTGGTAGAGGGTCAGATCGGCGCGCCCGGCCCACTCGGTGGCGAGCGCCCGGGCGGCCTCGTTGAGGCGCCGGGCCCCCAGGGATCCCCCCATCACCACCACCGTCCGGCGGTCGGCCGGGATCCCCAAGCGCTGGCGGGCGGCGCCGGCCGCCGCCGGGGAGCGTTCGAGGCCGGCCAGCTCCTGGCGGACCGGTGCCCCGGTGAGCACCGGATGGGGCAGACCGGTCCCCCCGAAGGCGACGGCACTGGCCGCCGCGAACCGCCCCAGCAGCCGCTGGGCTGCCCCGGCCCGGGCGTCCACGTTGACCAGGACCAGCGGGACCCCGAAGACCGCCGCGGCCAGGCCGGCCGGCACGCTGGCGTAGCCGCCGGCCGAGACCACCACCCGGGGTCGGCGCCGGGCCACCAGCACCAGCGCCCGCAGCAGGGCCCAGGTGAGCCCGACCAGGGCGCCAGCGTTGGCCCACAGGGCAGCCGGGGCCAGGCTGCGGCGGATGCCCCGGCCCGGGAGCAAGGTCAGGGGGAACCCCTGGCCCCGGGCCCGGACCGCCTCCTGGCCCCGGGACGAGCCGACCAGCTCGATCTCCTCGGGCGGCACCCCCAGCTCGGCCAGCGCGCGGGCCACCGCCAGGACCACGAACACGTGGCCGGCGGTCCCCCCGCCGGCCACCAGCGCGTAGCGCCGCCGGCTCACCGGGCGCCGGCCTGCCGGGGGTGGCGGGCGGTCGGCGGCGGGCGGCGGTGGGCTCCGGCCCGCTCCCCCTGGCGAGCCACGTTCGCCAGCACCCCGGCTGCCGCCATGGTGATGACCAACGAGGAGCCGCCGAAGGAGATGAACGGCAGCGGGATCCCGGTCACCGGGAGCAGACCGACCACCGCGCCGACGTTGATGAAGGTCTCGGCGGCCAGCCAGGCAACCACGCCCACCCCGAGGATCGTGCCGAAGCGGTCGGGCGCCCGCTGGGCCACCCGCAGGCCGAGCCAGCAGAACCCGACCAGCAGCCCCAGCACGGCCAGGGCCCCGAGGAGGCCCAGCTCCTCGCCCACCACCGAGAAGATGAAGTCGGTGTGGGCGTTGGGCAGCGCCCCCCACTTGAACCGGCCGGCCCCCAGGCCGACCCCCACCAGGTTCCCCGAGCCCAGGCCGATCAGGGACTGGGTGACCTGGTAGCCGGAGCCGGCGGCATGGGCCCCGGGGTTGAGGAAGGAGAGCAGTCTGGCTCGGCGGTACGGGTCGACCAGGCCGACCATCACCGCCAGTGCCCCCAGACCGACCACGACTTTCACGATGGGGCCCATCGAGACCCCCGACGCGACCAATAGCGCGATCGCGATCACCGCCACCACCAAGGCGGTGCCCATGTCCGGCTGCGCCAGGATGAGGCCGCACGCACCCCCGGCCACCAGCAGGAGCGGCCCGATGATCCGGCGGTGGCTGGCCCCTTCCTCCTGGCGCCGCACGATCAGGTCGGCCCCGAAGACCACGATGGCCAGCTTCATGAGCTCGGAGGGCTGGAGGCGGAGCTGCCCGACGCCGATCCAGCGACTGGAGCCCCCCGACGCCTCCCCCACCCCTGGGACCAGGACCGCCAGGAGCAGGGCGAAGGTGCCGAGGAGCAGCGGCAGGGTGAGCCGGCGCAGCCGGTGGTAGTCGAGCCGCATCGCCAGCCACAGCGCCACCCCGCCGACCGCCATCCACAGCAGCTCCCGGGTGAGGATCGCCCACGGCGTGCCGTACTGCTCGATCGAGATGACCTCGGAGGCCGAGCCGACCATCACCACCCCGACCACGCACAGGACCGCGACCAGGGCGAGCAGGATCGACGCGCTCGAGGCCCGGGCGCGCCCGGGCCCGCCGGGCTCGGCCGGGCTGAGGACCCGCAGCTGCGGGCTCGGCGCGCTCACTTCACCCCGTGGGTCATGACCAGGAACTCCCCGTAGAAGACCCCGAGGCCCAGGGCGGCGAACAGCCCACCCAACATCCAGAAGCGGACCGTCACCGTGGTCTCGGGCCAGCCCAGCAGCTCGCAGTGGTGGTGGATGGGGGCCATCCGCAGGATCCGGCGCCCGAACACCCGGAAGCTCACCACCTGGGCCACCACCGAGAGGATCTCGATCACGAACAGGCCGCCCAGGATCGGCAGCAGCAGGTCCAGGTTGAGCAAGAGGCACACCGCCGCCAACCCGGCACCGATCGCCAGCGACCCGGTGTCGCCCATGATGATCCGGGCCGGCGCGGCGTTCCACCACAGAAAGCCCAGGCACCCCCCGGCCAGCGCGACCGAGCAGATCGCCAGGTCCAAGGCGGCGGCCGGGAGGATGCCGTAGATGGCGACGTGCCGGAAGATCCAGTAGCCCATGATCGCGAGCACCGAGAAACAAAAGGTCGAGGACCCGGCGGCCAGGCCGTCCAGCCCGTCGCTGAAGTTGACCGCATTGGAGGTGGCGACCAGCACCAGGGTGGCAAAGATCACCCAGCCGGCCTCCCCCAGGTGCCAGCCCGGGTCGGCCGCCCGCGTGAAGGACAGTGCGGTCGAGGTGTGGGCCCAGTGGACGGCCAGCTCCGAGAAGATCACCCCGGCCACCGCCTGGCCGGCCAGCTTGCCCCGCTTGCCCAGCCCCAGGCTGCGGCGGTTGCGCACCCCGAGCCAGTCGTCGACGAAGCCGACCACCGCGAACAGAAAGACCGCGATCACGACCAGCTCGCCGGTCCGGGCGAACTTCACCGACGGCCCGACGTGGCCCATCGCGTAGCCGACGATCACCGCCCCGACCAGCGCCAGCCCGCCCATGGTGGGGGTCCCGGCCTTCACTGCGTGGCCGGGCGGGCCGTCCTCGCGGATGTGCTGGCCCAGGCGGCGGCGGCGGAACCACTCGATGACCAACGGGGTGGCGAGGATGGAGGCAAGCAGGGCCACCACCCCCGCCTCCATCATGGCGAGCACCCGAGCACGCTCCGCGCGACCGCCCGGTCGTCCAGGGGCACCAGCTCGCCCTGGCGCTCCTGGTGGGTCTCGTGGCCCCGGCCGGCGATCAGGACCACGTCGTCGGGCCGGGCCTGCCCGACCGCCAGCTCGATGGCCCGGACCCGATCCGGCTCGACCACCACCTCGGCCCGAGAAGCGGCTGGGATGCCGGTGCGGATCTCCTCGATGATCGCCAGCGGGTCCTCGTCGCGGGGGTTGTCCGAGGTCACCACCACCACCTCGGCCAGCGAGGCCGCAACCTGGCCCATGAGCGGCCGCTTGCCCCGGTCCCGGTTGCCGCCGCACCCGAAGACGACCACGGTCCGGGCGCCTGGCGGGCGCAGCCGGGACACCTCTGCCAAGACCGCCCGCAGGCCGTCGGGGGTGTGGGCGTAGTCCACCAAGACGGTGGGCGCCCCGGGAGCCCGGACCGGCTCGAGGCGGCCGGGGACCGGGGCGGCCTCGCCCAGCCCGGCGGCCACGTCGTCGGGGTCGACCCCGAGCACGACCGCGGCCTCGGCCGCCACCAGGGCGTTGTCGACGTTGAACTGCCCGGTCAGGGCCAGCGCGACCGGCCGGCCCCGCCAGACGAACCGGCTCTGCCCGAGCCGCAGGTCGACCGCGACCGCGTCGGCCCGGCGCACCGCCCGCATCGGCACCCGGGCCCGCTCGAGGAGGCGACGGCCGGCCGGGTCGTCGGCGAACACCACCCCGTGGGCCGCTCGCTCGGGGGTGAACAGCGAGGCCTTGGCCTCGAAGTAGGCGTCCATCGTCTTGTGGAAGTCCAGGTGCTCGTGGCCCAGGTTGGTGAACATGGCCACGTCGAAGACCATCCCGTCCACCCGGTGCTGGGCCAGGGCGTGGCTGGAGACCTCCATGGAGACGGCGTGGGTGGTCCGGTCCTGGACGCCCCGGTCCCGCTCGGCCGCCAGCAACCGCTGCAGCTCGGTGGCCTCCGGGGTGGTCCGGGGACCGGTCAGGGTGCCGATGACCAGGGTGGGGATCCCGGCGTGCTCCAGGACCGCGGCCAGCAGATGGGCGACCGTGGTCTTGCCGTTGGTGCCGGTCACCCCGGCGGTGAGCAGGTGGCGGGACGGGTGGGAGAAGAAGGCGGCCGCCAGCTTGGCCATCGAGGGACGCGCCGTGCCCGGGGGCACCCGAACCACCGCTGCGTCGGCGGCGGCCGGCAGCTCGACCGGACGCTCGCACACCACCCCCACCGCCCCCCGCTCGACCGCCTGCGCGGCGTAGTCGTGGCCGTCGACGTGCTCACCGACCAAGCAGCAGAACAGGGTCCCGGGTGCGACCCGGCGGCTGTCGTGCTCGATCGCCAGCACCTCGCGCTCGGCGTTCCCCGAGACGTGCAAGACGTCGATCTCGTCGAGCAGACGGCGCATGTTCACGGGCCCTGGTGACCGACGATCCGACGCCGGGCACCGGAGATCGGTCCGGGGGCTCGCCGGTCGGCCGATGGTATCCGGCACCGGACTCAGGTGACGTCCTGGGCCTGGCTGGCCGCCGACGGAGGGGTGCTCGGGACCTGGGTGGGCGCCGACGGGCTGGTCGGGATCCCGTAGCGGTGGAGCGCATAGCTCATGACCTGGGCGAACACCGGGGCGGCCACGGTCCCGCCGTAGATCGGGGTCGGGCGGTCGAGCACCACGATCGCGCTGAGCACCGGGTCGGGGGCCGGGGCCGCCCCCACGAAGGTCGCCATGTACGCCCCCGGGATGTAGGCGTCCTGGCCAGGAGCGGGGATCTGCGAGGTGCCGGTCTTGCCGATCACGGTGTAGCCCGGGATGGCGGCGGCGGTCCCGGTCCCGCCGCTCACCACCGCCCCGAACATCTGAATCAGCTCGGCGTCGACACTGGGCGAAAAGACGCGGCGGCCGGGCTGGCGAGCCAGCGGGTGCACGGTGCCGTCGGGGGCGATGGTTGCCCGCACCAGGCGGGGCTGGACCAGGACGCCGCCGTTGGCCACGGCGTTGTAGGCGTCGAGCACCTGGAGGGCGGTGACCGCGTCGACCTGGCCGATCGGGAACGAGACGTAGTTGGTCGGCTCCCACTGCGCCGGCCCGGCCAGGATCCCGGGGCTCTCGCCGGGGAAGTGCAGACCGGTCACGGTGCCGAAGCCCAGGGCCTGGACCTGAGCCAGCAGGCGGCGCTCCCCCACCATGGTCGCGACCTCGCTCGTGCCGATGTTGGACGACTGGGCCAGGATCTCCGTGGCGCTCAGCCGCTCGGTCGGGTGCGCCTCGGCGTCGTGGAAGGTGGAGCCGTCCAGCTGGATCTGGTCGGGCACCGTGAAGGGGGTGTCGGGCGAGATGAGCCCGTCTTGGAGCGCGGCGGAGAACGGGACCAGCTTGAACACCGAGCCCGGCTCGTACGCCTGGGCCACCGCCAGGTTCTCGGGCGCCTCGCTCACCGGAGCCGAGGTGCCCGGCACCAGGCCGAGGCCGTCGGTGCCCGACACCAGGTTGGCCATGGCCAGGATGTCACCGGTCCGGGTGTCCATGACCACCACCTCCCCACTCTTGGCGTGACTGGCCACGATCTCGTTGGCCAGGGCGTGCTCGGCCACGTACTGCAGTGGCTGGTCCACGGTGAGCTCCAGGCTGGTGCCGTTCTCCCCAGCCGTCTTGGTGAGGGTCGAGGCCGAGGGGATGTCGACCCCGGCCGGGGTCTCGAGGAAGGTCTGGGTCCCGGCGCGGCCGGCGAGCAGCCGGTTGTACTGGTACTCGAGCCCCGAGGCGCCGGCGCCCGAGGCGTGGACCTGGCCCAGCACCGGGAGGGCCAGGGACCCGTCGGGGTCGATCCGCTCGGAGGAGTCGAGCAGGGTGATCCCCGGCAGCGAGTCGGCTGCCAGCTTGGCCCCCACGCTGGCGGGGACCTGGGTGGCGAGCGTCACGTAGCCCGAGGGCCGCTGCAGCTCGGCCGCCAGGGTGGCTGCCGGCACCTTGAGCAGCGGCGCCAGCACGTCGGCCTCCGCCACCGGGTGGTGGACCTGGAAGTCGTCGGCCACCACGGTCTTGGTTGGCACCGAGATGGCCAGCACCGCACCGTTGCGGTCGTAGAGGTCGCCTCGCAGCCCGGGGTCGGCCACCGTGACCGACAGCTCGGCTGCGGCCAGCTTCTTGTAGGTGCCGGCGTGCAGGACCTGCAGGTCGACCAGCCGGACGGCGACCGCCAGCAACAGGACCGCCAACACCAGGCGCAAGAGCCGCAACCGGCGCCCGATGGCCGCCGGCGGCGGGGTCGCTCGGCGGGGATGGGCTGGCGCTCGGGGCGGACGGTGGCGGCGCGGACCAGGACCCGGGACCGGGCGCCGGGTCGCTGGCCGGGGCGGCGGGCGAAGGACGGTTGGGGCCGGGCTCACCGCCGCGCCCTGGCACTGCTGGGACCGGTGGCGCCGGCCCCGAGAGGCACCGCCGGCAGCTGGGTCACGGTGGTTGGCTCGACCAGGCCGAGCTTCTTCGCGTCGGCCACGATCCGGGCCGGGTTCTCGGCCTGGGCCACCGTCGCCAGCAGCTGTCGGTGGACGGCCTGCTCGGTCGCCAGGCGGCTCTGGAGCTGGCCCAGCCGGAGCTGGCTCTGGGCCAGCAGGGAGTGGGCGACCACCACCGCCAGCAGCGCCCCGCACACCAGGCCCACCGCCACCACCCGCAGCAGCCGACCGGGTCGGGCCGGGCGCCGCTCCAGGACCGAGAGCGCCGGGCGACGCGGGGCGGAGCGCCGATCAGGCCGGGAGGGTGTCGCCCTGGTGGCGGCCGCCGGTGCCGGCGTCACTGGCCACGGGGGTGGTCGTCCCCCAACCGCTCGACCGCCCACAACCGGGCGCTCGAGGCTCGGGGGTTGTCCGACACTTCGGCGGCCCCGGGGCCCCGTGAGCCCCGGAACACCCAGCGGAAGGACCGCTGCCGGCCACAGCGGCAGGGTTGCCCGGGCGGGCAGACGCAGCCCTCGGTGACGGCGCGGCTGAAGACCGCCTTCACCAGGCGGCCCTCCCCGGAGTGGTAGGCGATGGCCAGGCACCGGCCTCCTGGCGCGAGCAGCCCCAGGGCGGCTGGCAGCCCGACCGCCAGCTCGTCGGCCTCCCCGTTGACCGCGATCCGGATCGCCTGGAAGGTCCGGGCGGCCGGGTGGCCCCGGCGCCGGGCTGGCGGCGGCACCGCCGCCGACACCACCTGGGCCAGCTGGCCGGTCGTCGCGATCGGGCGAGCGGCGACGATCGCCCGGGCGATCCGCCGAGCGAGACGACCCTCCCCGCTCGCCTGGAGCCAGGACACCAACGCCTCCTCGGGCGCCTCGTTCACCACCGCAGCGGCCGAGCGGCCCGAGGTCGGGTCCATCCGCATGTCGAGAGGCCCCTCCAGCCGGTAGGAGAAGCCACGCTCTGCTCGCTCCAGCTGGAGGGTGCTCACCCCCAAATCGAAGAGGGCCCCGGTGAGCGGGTCGGGGCCGGCGGCCTCGCCGGTCGCGGGCCAGCGGCCCGGGCCGGCGGCGCGCGCCTCGCCCACCACCGCCTGGAGGTCGGCGAAGCGGGCACGCTCGAGGGCCGCTCGGGGGCCGAAAGGGGCCAGGCGGGCGGCCGCGACCGCGACTGCCTCGGGGTCCCGGTCGATGCCCAGCACCGCCAGGTGGCGGTGGCCAGCCAGGATGGCGGCGGCGTGGCCGCCGGTTCCCACCGTGGCGTCGAGGACCACGCCGGCCGGCACCGGCGCCAGCAGCTCGAGCACCTCGGCGACCATGACCGGCACGTGGAGGGGGTCCCGGTCCATCCGCAGCCCCTCGACGGGCGAGGTGCTCTCAGGAGATCTCCCTTGGCGACCGACGGGGAAGAGGGCGGAGGAGGAGTCTTCCACCGTGCCGGTCGAGGGGCTGCGCATGGACCGATCGCACCGGCGCCCGAGCGTGCTGACGACGCTCGTGACCGGCCCGACGGGTCGTCCTGGTCGTGCTCCGTGCTTCCCGTGCGCTCCTCTCTTGTCGTGTGTCGTGCGCTGGTCCTGTGTGTGCTCGGTCGTGTGCCGATCGGCCTGGGTGCCCCCCCGGCGCCACCCGCACCGGGGGGTCCAGTTCAGTCCTCGTCCTCCAAGAACCACTGCTCGGCCGGTTGCACCCGCTCCTCCCAGCGAGCCGGGTTCCACAGCTCGATGCGGTCGATGGCCCCGATCACCAGCACGTCGGACTCCAGCTGTGCGAACTGGCGCAGCCGGGCCACGATGGCGATGCGGCCCTGCCGGTCCAGTTCGACCTCCTGCGCGCTTGAGGCCCACAGGCGCGCCCGGTTGCGATCCGTCCGGCCCGAGCCTGCTCGCTCCAGCATGCGTGCCATCTGCCGCTCGAACTCGCCATGGGTCCACAGGGCGAGACATCCCTCGCGGTTCTCGGCCAGGTAGCCGCCCCGCTCGAAGGACGGGCGGAACTTCGACGGCAGCGTGACCCTCCCTTTGGCGTCGAGCGAGTGCTCGTACCTGCCGACGAAGCCAGCCACCAGACCGATCTCCCACCATCCGTCCCCGGATCCCTCGCCACTTCCCGGTCACCCACTTCGCGCCACTTTATGCTCCTTGTCCCCCACCAGTCAACCACCACCACCCCCAGGGCCCCACAAGACCCACCTCGCCCAGCCAGGGCTGCTCGGGCGCGCCCCAGGACGCCACCGAGTCACGACCGGTATGGGACCGCCGGGGGCGGGCTCAGGGAATCGGATCGAGACGGGCCCAGGACCCAGGTCCAGGAAGCGCGGCGGTGAGGCGCCGGACCACCTCGTCGGCATCGTCGAGCCCGAGGTCGCGCAAGGTGACCGTGGCTCGGCCGAGAGCCGAGACCGCCTGGTGGCGCTCGGGGCCCAGCTGCAGCAGCGCTGCCACCTCGGCCCAGTCGACCGCAAGGTAGGCGAGCGACTGGGACAGTGCGCCCTCGCGCCCTCGCCACTGGGCCACCCCGACCACCTTGCGGTTCGAGACCGCCACCTCGCCCGGAGCGATCCCGGCGAAGCACACCGCCCGTGACCACGCCGAGTGGAGGGGCGGGCCATGGTGGACGGACGACGCCGGCAGCGCGAGCGCGGCCGCCCACCACCGCCCGACCCACTCGGCCGAGCGGCCGACGTCGTCGTCCCACAGCGGGTCCTGGCGCGGAACCCAGGCGTCGACCCACACCGCGGTGCCAGGTCGCAAGAGGACGGCCCCGCCACCACTTCGCCGCCGCACCACCCGCACCGCGCGCCGCGCCGCCTCCTGGTGGTCGACCACCGACGCCGGCTGGGTGCTGCCGAGAACGAGCGTCGGGCGGTCCACTCGGCGGACCGCGAGGGCCCGATGGCCGAGACCTCGGAACGCGTCAGGACCGACCGGCCCCCCGGCGCTCACCGCCGGGGAGCGCGGAACCTGGTCAGGACGCCGGAGCCAAGTAGGGCGCCCACAGCGGGTCGACCTCGGAGAGGTGGCGGAGCCGCCAGAGGTGCCCCTCGGGCGCTCGGGGCTGGAACGGGAGGGCCCAGCCGAGCTCGTCGAGCAGGTGATCGCCCTTGGCCAGGTTGTCCCGGTGGCAGGACGCGACGACGTTGCCCCACTCGTGCCGACCGCCCCGGCTCCGGGGCACCACGTGGTCGATGGTGTCAGCCGGTGCCGAGCAGTAGGCGCACCGGCCGCCGTCACGGCGCAGCACGGCCCGGCGAGTGAGCGGTGGGGTCCGCGCCCAGCGGGGGATCTTCACCATGTGCAGCAGCCGGACGATGGCCGGGACCTCCACCGCCAGCTGGGCCGAGTGAAACACCGGGCCCTCCGGGCGGAACGCCACCGGCTCAGCCCGCCCCCCGAGGACCAGCACCACCGCCCGACGGTCCGACACCAACGCCAAGGGCTCGTAGCTCGCGTTGAGCAGCAGCACCCGGCCGGTCATCGACGCGAAGGCTACCGGGGGTTCGGCCGCGACCGCTGGCACCAGGCGACGTACTCGATGATCTCCTGGCGGCTCGGGCGGCGGCCGGGGTCGGGACCGAAGGCGGTCTCCATGCGAAACCGCCAGTAGTCGGCGTCGGGAACCGGCAGGAACGGTGGCCGGCGCCACCACCTCGGCGGGGCGAGGCGCGCCAGCGCGCCGAGCGCCGCCGGCCACAGGTCGGGTCGCCGAGCCAGCGCCGCAATCCCCCGCAGCGCGACCACCACCCGGCTCACCGACCCGGACCCATCCCGCGCAACCGCCACCCGAGCGCCCCGGCGCCCACCAACGGACCGTCACGACCCAGGCCGGCCGGTTCGATCCGAACCGGCCGGGAAAAGGCCAGCCGGGCCACCCGGTCGAGCTCGGCCCGGGCTGCCTCGAAGAACGGCTCGCCCCAGCCCAGCGCGGCCGAGCCGGCCACCACTGCCAGGTCGAGGTCGAGGAGGTTTGCCACCGAGCCCACGGCTCGGCCCACCAAGGTGCCGGCCCGGCGGATGAGCTCGAGGGGTGCGTCGGCGGCGGCGCCACCGCACATGGCTGCCACCGCGGTGCCCGACGCCTCGGCCTCCAGACAGCCGAACGCCCCGCACGCACACGGACGACCGTCGGGCACCACCACCACATGACCTACGTGGCCGGCGTTGCCCAGCCGGCCGTCGAGGAGGCGGCCGTCGAGCACGAGGCCGCCGCCAATCCCGGTCGACACCACCATCGCCAGGAAGTGGTCACGGCCGATGGCTGCGCCCCGCCACCACTCCCCCAGGGCCAGGGCCTTGGCGTCGTTGTCGACCGCGGTGGGCACCGCAACCAACGCCGCCACCCGATCGCGCAGCGGAAACCGGCGCCACGCGCCGATGTTGAGCGGGGAGACGGTCGTCCCGCCAGGCTCCATCGGGCCGCCGCACCCGACCCCGCACGCCGCCAGCTCGCCCGGGACACGGCCGAGCACCCGGGACACCAGCTCGGCGAGTGCCGACCAGACCGCCTCGGAGTCCTCGGTCACCGGGGTGGGAACCTGCTCGGCGGCGTGCAGGCCGCCGCGCGCATCGACCAGGCCGGCCGCCAGCTTGGTGCCGCCGATATCGACGGCCAGGCACAGGGGCCCCACCCCGGGGCTCAGCGGCTGCGGCGGAACCGGGTGCGCAACCAGGACCGGGCCTGCTCGAGGACTCCGTCCAGCCCGGGCGCGCTGGACCCGGCGGGTCGGTCCTTCTGGAGGGTCCGGGTCAGGTCGTGCCAGCCGGCCTTGCCCAGGCGCCGGAGGTTGCGCTCGAAGACCACGGCCGAGACAAACATGAGGGCGACCCCGAGGAACCCGACCGCCACCGACCGGGGGTAGAACGCAATCAGGATCACCACCCCGGCCAAAAAGCCGATGGCGGCCCATTTGCAGTACCGGCCAGCGTGGCGGTACACGGTCTCGGAACGGACCCGCTCGGCGAACTGGGGGTCCTGGCGGACCAGCGACTCCTCCAGCTCGGCCAGGATGCGCTGCTCGTGGTCAGAGAGCGGCACGGCCCCTCCCCTGCATGCCCGGCCGTCGGCACGGCGCACACCGGCAAGCTCTCGCCGATCCCGCCGCACCTCCTGGCGACCTCACCACGACCGAGTCTACGGCGAGCGCGACCGCTCCGCCGCACGCGCCCGGTGCGCCGCCCCGCTAGTCGGCGCGTCGGCGGAACCGGCGGGCGAGCAGCGCGCCCAGGCCGGCACCGAGCACCGCCGCGATGGCCAGCGCGCTGACCACCGGGGTGCGGGTGGTGACCAGCCAGAAGCGGATCTTCACATCCTGGGTGTTGGCCACCGCGAACCACGCCGCCAGCGCGAGCAGCACCCCGGTGCCCACCAGCCGGATGTCCCGGCGGCGCCGGGGGGCAGGCTCGGTGCCCTCCGAGCGTTCGTCGGGACTGCCTGGAGTTGCCATGGCCGCCCCCTCGTTCAGGTCTCGGCCGCCTGGAGCGATCGTTGCACCGATTGCCCCTCACCGCCCGGCGGGTGCGGTCCGCGCCGACCCAGGGCCGACGGCCACCAGTTCAACCGGCCCAGCAGCGTCACCGTGGCCGGGACCAGGACCGTGCGGACCACGAAGGTGTCCAGCAGCACCCCGACCGCCAGGCCGAAGCCCACCGACTCGACCGAGCTGCCCCCGGGCTGGCGGGCCGAGACCACCGCGAACACCGCGAAGGTGCCGGCCAGCACCAGGCCGGCCGAGGTGACCGTGGACCCGGTCGCCCCCACCGCCCGCACCACTGCCCGCCGCAGGGGGAGCCGGCGGGCCTCCTCCCTGATGCGGGACATGACCAAGATGTTGTAGTCCTCGCCCAGCGCCAACAGGAACACGAACATGAGGAACGGAAGGATGAAGGTCAACCCTCCCTGGTGGGCCAGGTAGACGAAGACCAGCACCGACAGCCCGAGGGACGCCAGGTACGACACCACCACGCTGGCCAGCAGGTAGAGGGGGGCGACCAGGCTCCGCAGCACCAGCGCCAGGATGATCCCGATCACCACGACCGCCACCGGCACGATCCGTTTGAGGTCGCGATTGGAGATGGCACTCACGTCGTTGAGGGCTGGGGCCTCCCCGGCCACGCCGCTGGCGGTCGCGTGCACCCGGCGAGCCACCGCCGCCAGGGTCCGGCGGATGGCCGGGACCGCGTTGATGGCCGCGGTGCTGGACGGGTCGCCCGCCCGCAGGCCCACCTCCCACTGGACGGTGGTCCCCGAGGCGGAGATGAGGCGAGCGGTGGCCCGGTAGGCGTTGTAGCTGACCGGCGGCACCGGGGTGCCCGGCGGCTCGGCCGGCGGCAGCGCCAAGGCTGGCCCGAGCTGATCGTGCAAGGCGACCAGCTCGGACGGCGACAGCGGGGTCCCGTTAGGGTCGAGCGGGCCGGTCATGGTGGTGAACCGGCCGCTCGACCGGAGCTGCGCGGTCGCCACCGAGAGGACCCCCGGGTCGTCCCACACCGAGCGGGGCAGGGCGAGGACCAGGTTGGTGGGGTTCTGGCTGGCTTGGGGGAAGTGGTGGCGCAGGGCGGCGTTGCCGATCGCGGCCGACGAACCCGGCGGTGCGGTGAGCTCCCCGCCGAAGCCGCCGGGCTTGTAGCCGATGACCGCGACCGCGAGCGCCCCGAACACCACCACCCCGATGGCGAGCGATCGAGCCGGGCGACGGATGAGCCGGCCGGCGATCCGGCCCCACGCCCCCACATGTGCCTCGCGGGCCTTGAGGGGGAAGGGCCAGAAGGTGGCCCGGCCGAAGATGGCCAAGAGCGCCGGGAGCAGGGTCAGGCCGGCCAGCAGCAGGACCGCGATGCCGATGGCCAAGGGCGGGCCCAGGTCCTTGTACAAGCCGAAGTCGGCCAATGACAGGCTGAGCAGCGCGAGGATCACGGTCGAGGCCGAGCCGGTGATGGACTCGCCCACCCTGGCCAGGGCGACCTCCACCGCCTGATGGGCCGAGCGTCCGGCCTCCATCTCCTCGCGGACCCGGAACACCAGGAACAGCCCGTAGTCGGTCCCGGCCCCGAGTACGAGGACGATGAGGAGGAGCTGCGTGATCGAGGAGATCTTGAGGCCTACCGACCCCAGCCCTCCGATGAGGGACTGGGAGAGCGCGAGGACGACCGCGGCCGGGAACAGTGTGAGCACCGGGGCGAGCACCGAGCGGAAGATGAGCAGCAGGAGCACCACGATGAAGACGAACGACAGCGTCTGGGTCTGGCGCCCCTCGGTCTGGGACTGGACGTTGTTGGCGACCTGTGTCGCGACGGACCCGGCCAGATGGATCTGGAGGGCGGGGCTCTGGTAGTGCGACACCACCGAGCCCATCGCGCCGATGAGCTTCTTGTCCCCGCCGATGTCGTTGGGCGAGCGCCGCGACAGCACGACCAGCTGGGCCGCGGCTCCATCGGGCGAGACCCCGGCGAACTGGACCAAATCGACGCTCCGGACGCGGCGCAACGCGTCGGCCAACGACTGCAGCCGGGCCTGGTCGGCCGCGCTCAGGTTCCCGTCCTTCGACACCGCGACCACCTGGACCAAGGTCTGGTCGACCGGCCCGCTGAGCGGCTCGGCAAGCTTGGCTGCCTGGAGCGACGGCGCTTTCGCCGGGAGGAACGCGCTGTTGTTGTCGTTCACCTGGCTGCCCAGGCTGGGCAGGGCCCGGCTCGCGACCCCGGTGCCCACCAGCCACAGCACCACGACGACCCAGCGGTAGCGGACGACCCCGCGCCCGAGGATCCCGAACACCCTGTCTACCAAGCCTCGTCTCCTCGCTCACGGCCGGACCACCGACGAGTACCGCTCGCAGCGATACCCACCTGCACCGCCGACCACAATGTGACCAGGCTCGGGACCGACCCGTGCAGTATCGCAAACCCTTGGGAGGCCCTATGCGCACCCGCCTGACCGACCTCTTGGGGATCGAGCACCCGCTCATGCTGGCCGGCATGGGCGGGGTGTCCTACGCACCCCTGGTGACGGCGGTCTCGGCTGCCGGCGGCTTCGGGTGCCTGGGCGCGTCGACCATGTCCCCTGAGGTCCTCGAAGCCGAGATGGCCGCGGTGCGGTCGAGCACCGATCGACCGTTTGGGGTCGACCTGCTCACGGTCATGGGTGGCGACCTGCTCGAGCGGGTCCAGCTCCTGATCGACGGCGGGGCGAGGCTCTTCGTGGCCGGGCTGGGAGTCTCGGTCGAGGCCATCGAGCGCTGCCACCGCCACGGCGTGCTGGTCGCCAACATGTGCGGGAAGGTCAGCCACGCCCAACGGGCGGTGGCCTCGGGGGTGGACCTGGTGATCGCCCAGGGCACCGAGGCCGGAGGCCACACCGGTCAGGTGGCGACCCTTCCCCTGGTCCCCCAGGTCGTCGACGCGGTGGGCGACCGTGTCCCGGTGGTGGCGGCCGGAGGCATCTACGACGGCCGCGGCCTGGCGGCGGCGTTGGCCCTCGGTGCCGACGGGGCCTGGGTCGGCACCCGGTTCATCGCGACCCCCGAAGCCCGCGCCGTCCCGGGCTACAAGGAGGCCCTGCTGCGGGCCAAGGAGGACGAGACCCTGGTCACCCGGGCCTACTCGGGCAAACCGATGCGGGTGCTGCGCAACCAGTTCGTCGAGCACTTCGTCGAGCATCCAGAGGAGCTGCAGCCCTTCCCGAACCAGCTGGGGGTGTCCATCCGAGCCAACGCGTGGCACCTGGGCGGTGATGCCTCGACGCAGGGGGTCGACCCGGCCAAGGAGGGCTATCCCGCCGGACAGGGCGTGGGCGGGATTGCAGAGCTGGTCCCCGCCGGTGCGCTGGTCTCCCGGTTCATGGCGGAGGCCGACGCGGCCATCGGCCGCCTGGAGCAGCTCACCCGCCCGACGGTGCCCTGAGCACCGAGCCGCGGCGCCCTCGTCGGCGACCACGCCGCCCCTGCCGGGCGCGACCAGTGGCGCGCCTCACCGACAGGAGCGCGGAACCGGTCGGTCACGACGGCGCGAGCACGGCGATGCCGTAGCCCGCCGCCGCCGCCCGGTCGTCATAGGTGACGACACCGTCGAGCTCGTCCGCCAGCTCGAGCGCGGCCGCGAGGTGGATGGCATCCACACCGCGCAGGTCCACTGGGTCCAGCGTGCCTGCCCGTTCGAACGTGCTTGCAGCCGGGTTGACCAAGGTAAGGGCGTCGAGCACTGCCCGGGCGCGCTGCATCCGCTCAGGCGCAGCCCAGCGGGTGGGCCCGGAGAAGTTCGGTGCGCAGCAGGTCGCTGCCGATCACCTGGGATTCATGGCTCGCGGCCCAGGCAGCCATGGCCGCCGATTCGGGTTCGCGCATGACGAGCTTGGCGGCCGCTGAGGCGTCGAGGTAGAAGGCCATCAGTACCGTTCGTCACGCCGCATGGCTGCGACCGCCGCCGAGGGGACGACTCCTCTGATCCGGGCGCCGGAGGAACGCCGAGGGCGGCGAGCGACGACTTGGCGGGCCGAGCCCGACCAGACGCGATCAGCGCCGCCACGTGGCCGCCCGGGACCGGGACGAGCTGCGCGACCGGCCGTCCTCGGTCGGTGATGATGACCACGTCCCCAGCGCCGGCTCCGGCCACGACCTGCGAGGCGTTCTGCTTGAGCGCCCTGATGCCGAACCGCACCATGTTCTACGATCTCGTACATCGCCTCGAGACGCCGAACGGCGGCGAAGGGTGGGTGGCCGGGCGCTGACGGCCGGACCGTTCAGCCGTCGAGCCGGCCGAGGCCGCCAGGGCAGCGGACCCCGGTGCCCCCGAGCCCGCAGTAGCCGTCGGGGTTCGCCGCCAGGTACTGCTGGTGGTAGTCCTCGGCGTAATAGAACGGCCCGACCGGGGCGATCTCGGTGGTGATCTCGCCGTATCCGGCGGCGCGCAAGCGTTCGCCGTAGGCGGCTTTGAGCTCGGCGGCCGCCGCTGCCTGCTCGTTCGACGCGACGTAGATCGCCGAGCGTTACTGGGTGCCAACGTCGTTGCCCTGGCGCATCCCCTGCGTCGGGTCGTGGCTCTCGAAGAACTCGGCCACCAGCTGGCGGTAGCTGAGCGCGGCCGGGTCGTAGACCACCAGGACCGCCTCGGCGTGGCCGGTCAGCCCGGTGCACACCTCTTCATAGGTCGGGTTGGGGGTGTAGCCGCCCGAGTAGCCCACCGCGGTGGTGTAGACGCCGTCGAGCGACCAGAACCGCCGCTCGGCTCCCCAAAAGCACCCCAGCGCGAACACGGCCGTCTCGAGGCCGTCGGGGAACGGCGGCGCCATCGGGGTCCCCAGGACCAAATGTCGGCCGGGCTTGGTGATCGGCTCGGTCCGTCCGGGCAGCGCCCGGGCCGGGTCGACCATCTCGGTCTTGTGCCCAGGGAACAACCTCATCGTCCCCACCTCCACCGGACCGGCGCGAGCAGCCGGCCCTCGCTCACTCGACGACGACGCCCCGCCAGAAGGCGATGCGGTCCTTGATCTGGCTGGCCGCTTCCTTGGGGTGGGGGTAGTACCACGCGGCGTCGACCGCCCGCTCCCCGCCCACCACCACATGGTGGTAGCTCGCCAACCCCTTCCACGGGCAGGTGGTCTGGGTGTCGCTCGGCTCGAGGTACTCGGTCCGCACCGCCTCGGGCGGGAAGTAGTGGTTCCCCTCGACGACCACGGTGTCGTCGCTCTCGGCGATCACGGTGCCCCGAAAGGTCGCTCGAACGGCCATCGCTGCGAGCCTACCCACCATCGGTGGCGAGTACGCCGGTGCCGGAGCCTCCGGCCCGGTCGTGCGGCACGCGCGAAGGCACCTCGTCGCCTACCGCACCCCGGGGATCGAGGCCTGCAGCGGGAGGTCCCGTGAGGAGGTCCCCACCAACAGCGTGAAGGTCCCCGGTGGCACGACCCACCGGCCGGCCGTCGGGTCGAAGTCCTCGAAGCTCGATCGGGGCAAGGCGAGCTGGACCGTCCGGCGCTCGCCGGGCCGCAGCCAGACTCGGGCAAAGGCCTTCAACTGGCGCGGTGGCTCGCCGGCCGAGGCCGGGAACTGGAGGTACGCCTGCACCACCTCGGCCCCCGAGCGGCGGCCGATGTTGCGGACCGTCACCGACGCTCGGGCGGAGGCCGACCCGGTCCGGGTGACCTGCAGGTCTTGCAGGGCGAACGTCGTGTACGACAGCCCGAACCCGAAGGGAAACAGCGGCGTCTGGTGGTGCTCGTCGTAGTACCGGTAGCCGACGAAGATCCCCTCGGAGTACTGCGCGCTGTTGTCCAACCCCGGGTACGCCGAGGGCCGGGTCGCCGGTCCCTGGTTGGCGGAACGGGGGAAGGTCACCACCAGGTGCCCAGAGGGGTCCGACCGTCCGAACAGGGTCGCCGCAATGGCGGCGCCGCTCTGTTGGCCCGGGTAGCCCGCCCACAGGACGCTCGCGACCTTGGGCAGCCACGGCATCAGGACCGGACCAGCAGTGTGCAGGACCACAACGGTCCGGGGGTTCGCCCGGGCGACCGCGCTGATCAGGCGGTCCTGGTCGCCCGGCAGCACCAGGGAGGTGCGATCCATCCCCTCGCTGGTCACGTCGTTGACGAAGACCACCGCGACCTTGGCCTGGCGAGCGGCTCGGACCGCCGCGGCGAGCATCGACGGCCGGGGGGGCTCCCAGCCGACCTGCAACGACGCGCCACCGATGGACGAGCCGGTGGCGTACTGGACCTTGACCGGCACCCGCCGCCCCTTCACCAAGTGGGCCTCGCCCTGGAAGGTGATGGTCGGTCCGGCAGAGCCGGGGACACCGGCACCCTGGAAGAACTCGGCGTTGCCGGCGGCCACCTGGCGACCGGCAACCCACAGCGCGGCCACGCCGGAAACCCTGATCGAGAAGCGGTACGTCCCGGTTGCCGGAGGGATGAGGGTGCCGGTCCACACCCCCGACATGGCCCCCGGCGTCCCCGGGATGGGGCTGAGCGGCAGCGGGATGCTGGAGAAGTCGACGGTGGGGTCGACCCTGGTGGCAACCGGGGTGCCACTGGGGACCTGGCCGGTGTAGAAGGCGGCGCGCCAGCCATGTCCCGGGAGCGGGCTCGGGGTGAGCACGCTCGCGGGGATGTCGGGCAGTGCCACCACCCCGAGCGTCCCAGGAGCGGCGATGACCCGGGACCTCGACCCGACCACCTGGCGGATCCCGGCCAGGGGGGTGATCACCGGGCCGTGGACCACGGCCGGCGACCCGTTCTCCTCGATCTGGGTCCCCGATCCGGCGTCAGCGCCGATGACCGCGAGGGAGCCGACACCGGGGCTGAGCGGGAGAAGACCCCCCCGGTTCTTGAGCAGCACCGTCCCCGCTTCGGCGATCTCGGTCGCCAGCGTGAGATCGGCCGGCGTGCTGACGTCGGCCCCGCTGTGCGGGGGCGGAGGGTGGTCAGGCAGCCCGACCTCGAACATCGCGGTCAGGATCCGGTGGACCGCATCGTCGAGCCGCGCCACCGAGAGCTGTCCGTCGGCCAGGGCGCCCTCGATGATGGCGGGCTCGCTCTGACCGAGGGTCGTGGCCAGGCTCCCGAGGCGCATCTCGTCGACCCCGGCATTGAGAGCGGCCACGTCGTTGCGGACCGCCAGGTCGGCGTCGGGACCGATGAACCCCTGCAGTCCGAAGCTGTCCAACGCACCGAGCAGCGCCGGGTCCTGACAGGCGTAGACGGTGTTGAGGCGGTTGTAGGAGCACATCACCGACCCGGCATGGCCAGCAGCGACGGCAGCCTGGAAGGGGGGCAGGTAGATCTCGCGCAACGCCCGCTCGCTCACCGTGTCGCTGATCGCCGGCCCGCCCAGCGGCTGCCCGAAACGATCGACCTCCTGGTCGTAGGCGACGTAGTGCTTGACCTCGGCAATCACGTGTTGGCTCTGGATCCCCCGCACTTCGGCTGCGCCCAGGACCCCGGCTAAGAACGGGTCCTCGCCCAGGGTCTCGGCCTCGCGGCCCCACAGCGGCGTGCGGACGATGTTGACGGTCGGCGCGTACAGCCAGTCGTAGCCCTTCCCGGCAGCCTCGCCTCCGAGCGCCCGGCCGTAGGCCTCGGCCAGGGCGGGGTCCCAGGCCGAGGCCATGGTCTGCGCGCTGGGGAACGCGGTGACCCCGGTGTTGCCCTCACCGATCCCGTTGGGCCCGTCGACGCCGAGCAGCGGCGGGAGGCCGAGACCGGGCACCCCGGCTCCCTCGGCCACCAGGTTCACGTTCTCGGTCATGGTCATGGCGGCTTCGAGCTCGCTCGCCCGCTGCGCCGGGGAGGCCGACGGGCTGCACCACGGGTAGCTGCCGCACGGCGACGGCGTCGCCGATGCGCCGGCTGGCGGCGCCACGCTCGTCAGGGCACCGAGCACGATCGCCGCCCCGGCCAGGACCAGGCGGAACCCCGATGGCCCACCCCAGCTGCGTCCGTCGATCCCCATCTCGGCTCCCCGTTGTCGACACTTATTCCAGAATCATCGACGTTACGTCGAAACAGTGCGCTACGCTCACCCCATGGACCCAGGGGCCGCCGTGGTGCGGCGCCGGTCGGGCGCGCCGGCTGGACGCCGCCGCGGACCGAGCAAGGGGGACCGCCGGGAGCAGGCCATCGTCGAGGTGGCCGCGCAGCTGCTGCAGTCACGACCCGTGGAGGACCTGACCGTCGACGACCTGGCGGCCGGGGCGGGGATCTCCCGATCGACCTTCTACTTCTATTTCGACTCGATCGACGCGGTGGTGCGGGCCCTGGCCGTCCTGGTTGGCGACGAGCTCGGTCAGCTGCTCGGCGCGCCCCACCCGGAGGTCCCGCCGCGCGACACGATCCGCTCCAACGTGGAGGCCTACCTGCGACGGTGGCGGCGGCACGGCCACATCCTCCGGGCGATGCAGAGCCGCTACGAGCTGGACCCCTGGCTCCGGTCCTACTGGGACGGCGTCAGCGCGGCGGCCCGGAACCGCCTCGCCCAGTTCATCGACCAGGAGCGGCGCCGGGGCCGAGCCACCGGCGCCGTGCCGGCCGAGGACCTGGCGGCCGTCCTGGGCGCCATGGCCTGGCGATGCGGGTACGAGGTGTCGCTGCGGAGCACCGACACCGACGACCGAACCGCCGAAGCCATGACCGAGGTCTGGGCTCGGACCGTCTACGGCACCGCCGATCCCGCACCCTGACGGCGGCGACGCAACGGCGCCGTCGATGGCCGCCGGTCACCCCCGCCGTAGCTAACGCTCTTGTTGAGGTTGATGTGGGGGAGCGTCCCTGACATGCCGGCCGGGCGGGTCACGGTTCGGCCCGCTCACCCCCGACACGATCTCCGCGTCTCGCCAGTGGATGGCCCCGCGCTTGGGCGAGTTGGCGGTTTGGCTGGTCGTCCAGCACGAGCGGCAGGGGCGCCGCACCGACGCCCAAGGACCGCTCCTCGAGCAGGGGCCGGCCTGGTGGCTCGAGCGACCAGCCCCGATGGCGGATGCTCAGGGCGCGCGCAGCGCGACCGCCGCCTCGGGCGAGGCGACATAGAAGGTGAAGCTCTCCTCAAGGTAGAGGCTGACCCGGTGGGCGTCGTGGCTCGCGTAGCCCACTGAAAGGTCCTGCCCAGACTCGAAGCGGAAGTCCCCGCCCCGCTGGGAGAGCACCACCGCGCCCCGGACCCCTGGGGCCCAGACAATGGGACCGCCCAAGATCTGTCGAAGGTGGTCGAAGACCAAGATGCCCCCGTGCTCGGTGGTCTCCACCACCCCGGTGTACTCCTCGGGTCCCAACGCCAGGCCGTAGGGGCCCTGAACCCCGGCGTCGAGCAGGGTCTCGACCGCCCGAGCGACCTCGCTCGGGTACCGGGCGTAGTCCCCGGACAGGGCGACAGGCGGGTGAGGGGAGGCCTCGGTCACCCCGACGATGCCCGCCGCCGGCCAGCCGTGCAGCACCGCCACGTTCTCCGCCCGGGCCATCCTTCGGGCGGCTTCGCCCAGGTCGCCCAAGTCGATGTCGGGGGCGCCCCGCTCGGCCGCCTCGAGCTCGTCTCGGGCGATGGAGAAGGCGGCCCGCAACTCCACCACGGCCAGCACCCGGCGGCGGCGGGCCTCCAGCCCCTCGACCGGCGCCTCGGCCAGCGGCTCGGTGCGGCCCAGGGTGGTGGCGCAGTGGGTCCAGCCGAACGGCCCCAGGAACGAGACCAGCTGGCGGGCGGCCAGAGCCCCGGTGAGCTGACGGCGGGCCTCGTCGTCGATCTGAGCCCACGCGGTCTCGGTGGTCGGCGCCTGCTCCCGCAAGAGGTGGTTCATGACCGCCCTCCGGCCAGGGACCCGATGCCCAGGCTCCCGTCTCCCTGCCGGCTCGGGCCCTCGGCCTCGGCCTCCACCTCGAGCAGTGGCTCGCTGGTGAACAGGTACCGCCGCAGCTGGGCGTCGAGCACCGGGTCGCGGCGGCGGAGCCACTCGAGCGTCATCGCCGCGTGCTCCTTCTCCTCGTCGCGGTTGTGGGCCAGGACGGCGGCCAGCTCGGGGTCGCCGGCCGCCTCGACCCGCTGGTCGTACCAGTCGATCGCCTCCAGCTCCTCTTGGAGCGAGACGATGGCCCGGTGGCGGTCGATCGTCTCGGGCGAGAGCCGGTCCTCGGGCTCGTGGAGCCCAGCGCTCTGGGCCATGGATCCTCCTCCCCTCGTTGCCCCCCGCCAGCTGCACCAGCGCCCTGGCACCGTACCAGCAAGGGGTCCGACCCGGTCTTGGGTACCCTCGTCCTCGTGGGCCCGAACCTGCGGTGGCCGTGAACCGGCTCGAGCGGGCCGTGCGGCGAGTCGACCGGGTCCAGCAGGCGAACCGGGTCCTCGGCTTCGCGCTGGCGGTGACCAAGAAGTACGGGGACGACCGGGGCGGGCAGCTCGCCGCCCTCCTCGCCTACTACGGCTTCCTCTCGCTGTTCCCCCTGCTCCTGCTGCTCGTCACCGTGCTCGGCATCGTGGCCGGTGGGAGCTCCTCCATCACCCGGGACCTCGAGGGCTCGGCCCTCGCCCAGTTCCCGGTGATCGGCTCGGGGCCGCTGTCCCACACCATCCATGCCCTGCACGAGAACAGCGCCGCCGGCCTGGCGGTCGGGATCCTGGGTCTGCTGTGGGGCTCCCAGGGGGCCAGCCAGATGGGGCAGTACGCGATGGCCGAGGTCTGGAACGTTCCCAACCTGGCCCGGCCCAACTTCTGGGCCCGCCTGGGCCGGACCGGGGTCCTGGTCGGCGCGCTGGGGCTGTTCCTCGTGGTGAGCTCGGGGTTGGCGGCCATCGGCACCCTGGGCGGGCGCGGCCCGCTGGTCCGGGTGGGCGGGGTCGCCGGATCCCTGGTGGCCAACGCCGGCCTCTACGCCAGCGCATTCCGGATCCTCACCCCGAGCCAGGTCCCGACCCGGAGCCTGCTTCCCGGGGCGTTGGCCGGCGCCGGTGCCTGGACCGTCCTGCAGGACGTCGGGACCGCCCTGGTCGAGCACCAGCTCCGCCACAGCTCCCAGGTCTACGGCACCTTCGCGGTCGTGCTGGGCTTAGTGGCCTGGATCTACCTGGCAGCGAACGTCACCCTGTACGCCGCCGAGCTGAACGTGGTCGCAGCCCGCCGCCTGTGGCCCCGGGCCCTGGCCCCGCCGCCGCTCACCGAGGCCGACCGGCGGGTGCTGGCGGCACTGGCCGAGCAGGGACGACGGCGCCCCGAGGTCCAAGTCGATGTCCGCGTCGAGGACCAGGCCAGGCCCGAGGCCCACGGTCGGTCGGGCTGAGCTGGCTCAGGCCACCTCGGCCAGCCCGGGTTGGCGCGGGCCCTCTGACGAGTGCTGCACCCCCTCTCGGGCTCCCCGGTCGAGCACGACCGCCAGCACCTCTTCGACCCGCTCGGCCAGGTGGAAGGTCAGGGACTGGCGGACCTCCTCTGGCACGTCCTCGAGGTCCGGGCCGTTGCGGGCCGGCAGGACCACCTCGCTCAGACCGGAGCGGTGGGCAGCCAGCACCTTCTGGCGGACCCCGCCGATCGGCAGGACCCGGCCCCGCAGGGTCACCTCGCCGGTCATGCCCACCGCGGTGCGGACCGGGGTCTCGGTGAGCAGGCTGACCAGGGCGGCCACCATGGTGATGCCGGCCGACGGGCCATCCTTGGGCACCGCCCCGGCCGGGACGTGGACGTGGAACCGCTTGCCGGCGAAGGCGTCGGGGTCGATGCCCAGCTCTGAGGCGTGCGAGCGGACGAAGGACAGGGCGATCTCGGCCGACTCCTTCATCACCTCGCCCAGCTGGCCGGTCAGGGTCAGCCCCTCGGGCCCGTCGGACACGCTGGCCTCGACGAACAGGACGTCGCCGCCGGCCCCGGTGACGGCCAGCCCGGTGGCCACCCCGGGGATCGCCTCCCGGCTCTTGGCCTCGAAGAAGAACCGAGGCCGCCCGAGCCAGGACCCCACGTCGTCGCGCTCGACCCGGACCGGCGGCTCGAGCTCCCCGGCCACCAGCTTGGTCGCAACCTTGCGCAGCAGCCGGCCCAGCTCCCGCTCGAAGGACCGCACGCCGGCCTCCCGGGTGTAGTCCTCGATGATCCGTTGCAGGGCCTCATCGGAGACCACCACCTCGTCCTCCCGCAGGCCGGCCCGGCCGGCTTGGCGAGCGAGCAGGTGGTGGCGGGCGATGGCCACTTTCTCGCGGTCGGTGTAGCCGTCGAGCCGGATCACCTCCATCCGGTCGAGCAGCGGCGGCGGGATGGTGTCGGCCACGTTCGCGGTCGCGATGAACAGCACCCGGGACAGGTCCAGGTCGACCTCCAGGTAGTGGTCCCGGAAGGTGTGGTTCTGGGCCGGGTCGAGCACCTCGAGGAGGGCCGAGGACGGGTCGCCCCGGAAGTCCGCCCCGATCTTGTCCACCTCGTCCAGCAGCAGGACCGGGTTCATCGTGCCCGCCTCCCGCAGCGCCCGCACCAGCCGACCAGGCTGGGCCCCGACGTAGGTGCGGCGGTGGCCGCGGATCTCGGCCTCGTCGTGGACCCCGCCCAGGGCCACCCGGACGAACCGGCGCCCCAGCGCCCGGGCCACCGACTCGCCCAGGGAGGTCTTGCCCACCCCGGGCGGGCCGACCAGGGCCAGGATCGCCCCGGCCCCCCGGCCGTCCACCGGGGACAGGCCCCGCTCGGCCTGGAGCTTGCGCACCGCCAGGTGCTGGAGGATCCGCTCCTTCACGTCCTCGAGCCCGTCGTGGTCCTCGTCCAAGATGGCGGCGGCCGCGGTGATGTCGAGGCGATCCTCGGACTCGATGCCCCACGGGACCTCCAAGACGGTGTCGAGCCAGGTCCGGACCCAGCCGTATTCGGGGCTCTGTTCGCTGGTCCGCTCCAGCCGGTCGATCTCGCGCTCGACCGCGGTGCGCACCTGCTCGGGCAGGTCGCGCTCGGCCACCTTGTGGCGGTAGTCCTCGGGGCTCCCCGGCTCGGCCCCGCCGAGCTCACCCAGTTCCTTGCGGATCGACTCCAGCTGGCGCCGGAGCAGGAACTCGCGCTGGGACTTCTCCAGGCCTTCTTCGACGTCGTTCTTGATCCGCTCCCGCAGGGCCAGCTCGGCCAGGGTGTCCTTGGCCCAGGCCAGCACCAGCGCCAACCGCTCGGTGACGTCCAGGGTCTCGAGCACCTGGACCTTCTGGGCCAGGGTCAGATCGGGCGAGTACCCAGCCAGGTCGGCCAGCCGGCTCGGGTCGGTGACTTCGCGCAGCTGGGCCGCGATCCGAGCTGCGCCCCGGCTGAGCAGGATGTTCTCGAGCACGGCCCGGTACTCGCGAGCCAGCTCGGCGGTCCGGGCCTCATCGGAGGAGCGTTCCTCGACCTCCTCGGCCTCGACCCACAGGGCCTGGCCGGTCCCGGGCACCCCGGTGCCCAGGGTGGCCCGACGCTCCCCCCGGACCACCAACGCCGGCAGGCCGCCCGGCAGCTCCCCCCGCTCGACCACCTCGGCCACCACGCCGACGCTCCCGTAGCGGCCGTCGATGTGCGGCACGGCCAGCAGCCGGCCGCCCGAGGTGCCGACCACCTCGGCCGCCGCCCGGGCCTCGTCGGTCTCCAGGGCGATGGTGAAGACCATCCCGGGCAGCATCACCCCCGAGCGCAGCGGCAGCACCGGCAGGGTCAGGGTTTGTGTGGTCACCACTCCTCCGATCACTGGCGACCCGGATCGAACACCGGTTCGCCTAGCTGGAAGAACGTGGACGACGGGCCGCCTATTCCTCGACCGGCGGCGGCCAGCCCAGGGGCTGGTAGACCTCGGCCTGCCAGGACCCGGTCACCGCCATCCCGCACAGCTGCGACCCGGCGGCGAGCGCCCAGGAGAGGACCTCGGCGTCCCGGGCGACGGCCGGGACCCGCACCACCAGGCCCCGCCGGGGGTGGTCCCCCACCACCCGCCACCCCGGGGGCACCGCCAGGCCGGCCTGCGCCAGCTCGGGGACCACCCGGATCCCCCGGGCGTGCATGATCCCGACCGTCACCTCCTCGATGGCGTGGCGCCCCCGCCCCGGGGGCATCCAGGTGCACATCGACACCGGCGGGGTCGCCGAGCCGAAGATCGCAAACGGGCCCGGGGCCTCGGGGGGCTCTGGAGCGGCCTCGACCCCAGGGAGGAGGTTCAGCCAGCCGTCCCGGTGAGCCGACAGCCAGGCGACCACCTCGAGCAGCCGGGTCAGGTCGGCCGGGTGGAACTCGAAGCGGTCGACCGTGCGCTGGCGGGGGCTCACCTCCTGGCCCTCACAGCAGTTGGACCTCCTGGAGCAGGGCCAGCGCCTGCGAGCCGTCGCCCAGCTGGCTCAGGGTGATCGGGTACGGCTGGAGGGCGGCGAACGGGGGCTCGGGCGCCCGGGTGGTGACCCCGGCGCAGATCGGGTACTCGAAGCTGTCGCCGCGGGCGATGATCTCCTGGGCCCGCCTCGAGGTCAGGAACTGCACGAAGCGGATGGCCTCGGCCCGGTGGGTGCTGGCGGTCAGCACCGCGGCACCTGAGACGTCGAGCACGTACCCAGGATCGCGCGGCGCGAAGGTGGTGACGGCCGAGTGCATGGCCGCAGCCCCGACCTCGGCCCGGAGCCGGTACCAGTAGTACTGGTTCACCACCCCGAGCGCGACCCGGCCGTCGTTCACCTGGCTCACGATGGTCTCGTCGTCGGGATAGATGTGGCCGGCGGCGTTGGCCTTCAGGCCCTCGAGCCAGCGCACGGTGGCCGCCCGGCCCTCGGCCTTGAGCACCGCGGTGACGATCGGCTGGAAGTCGGTCTCTCCCGGCGCCAGGGCGACCAGCCCGCGGTAGCGGGGCTGGGCGAGCTGGAGGACCGAGGTCGGCAGGTCGGCCGGCTTGATGAGGGTCGGGTTGTAGACCAGCACGCTCACCCGGGCCGACACCCCGACCCACTCGTCGAGCGCAGAGTCGAAGCGAGCCTGGGTGGTGGCAAAGACCCGGTTCGGGAGGCGGGCCAGCAGGCCCTTGGACTGGAGGAGCTCCAATGCCGGGGTGTTCTCGGTGAAGATCACGTCGGCCGGCGACCGGCGGCCCTCGGTCAGGATCTGGTCGGCCAGCACCGACTCGTCGTCGGAGTGGACCAGGACCCTGATCCCGCTCTGGTGCTCGAACGCCTGGACCAAGGCGTCGGTCGTCTGGACATGCTGGCCGTTGTAGAGGGTGATGGCTCCCGTTCCCCCACCGCCGCCGCACGCCGACAGCACGGTTGCGCCCACCCCGATCCCGACCGCGATGGCCAGCCACCGGCGGACGCGATGGGTCACCTGGATTCGGTTGACCATCTAATCAATATAAGGTGAACCTAATAGCAGGGGCAACCGACCCATGGGGTCCGGATGGTTGCCGCCGGCACCACCGCCGGTGACACTGCTGCTCGGGCTGCCGCTCGCTCCCAGACGAGGAGCCGGGTGCCGGACACAGCGGGGGACGAAGACCGATGGCCGATCAGGGGGTGACCGCAGCCGCCGGAGCTGCGCACGAGGCCGGGGTCCACCTCGTCTGGGGCCTCGAGGGGGCGCCGGCCGCCCAGCGGCCCGACGCAGCAGCGGTGGTGGTCGACGTGCTGTCGTTCAGCACCGCAGTCACCGTGGCGGTCGGCCGGAAGATGGCGGTCTACCCGCACCCGTGGCCATCGGCCCATCTCGAGGCGTTCACCCAGGCCCACCGGGCCGCCTGCGCGGTGGCACGCCGGCTGGTCGATGCCGACCACCCATGGTCACTGTCCCCGGTCCAGCTCGCCGCCGCGCCGGCGGTCGACCGTCTGGTGCTCCCCTCACCCAACGGGTCGGCGCTCGCAGCCCGGCTGCCCCCGGCCACCGTCGTCGCCGGGTGCCTCCGCAATGCCAGCGCGGTGGCTGCCTGGCTGGTCGAGGAAGGCTTCGGCCAACCGGACCGTGCCGTCACCGTCATCGCCGCCGGCGAGCGCCACATCCACAGCGGCGAACTCCGGCCCGCGCTCGAAGACCTGCTGGGGGCGGGGGCCATCATCGCCGCCCTCGGGGCCGACCTGGTCCGCTCACCGGCGGCGGCGGCAGCCGAGGCCGCCTGGGTCGCCACCCGCGACCAGCTGGTCGAGGCCATGCACGCCTGCGCATCCGGCAGGGAGCTCGCCCACGCCGGCTACCGGGCGGACGTCGACTTCGCGGCCCAGCTCGACGCCGACCAGATCGTGCCAGTGCTGGTCGACGGCGCCTTCGTCCCGGCGAGACCGACGCCCCGGCCGGGGTGAGCCGGGGCCGCGGACCGCGGCTCGGTCAGGACCGCGGCCGCGAGACGATCCGACAGGGGATCTCGGCGTCCTCGTCGAGGTGGTAGCTGGCACAGACTCGGTGGTAGCCGTCGGCGACCCACAGCGGGTCCCCCCGGACCAACAGGACCGGGGAGAGTCTGTCGCCAGCCCGGACCTTCGCCAGGTCCTTGGACACCTCGGGGTCGTCGGCCGGAAGAAGGGGGAGGCCGGCGGCCCGCAGGATGTCCTTGGCCTTGTAGTGCGTGAGCCGCGGCTCGTGCGCCAGGGCCTTGGCGGTCTTCTTCGCGTCGCCCGGGTCGAGCAAGAGGGACAGGTAGTCGCGAGCGGCCGGGTAGTCGTGCTCCTCGGGCTCGTCCTTCCAGTGCTCAGTGGTCATGGTTGCTCCCTGGTCCGGGTGGGGCGCCGGTCTCGGTGTGGTCGTCGGGGATCTCACCCTGGGCAGCGAGGCTGGCGGCCGGGCTCGGTGGTCCGCGCAGGATCCAGGCGATGCCGACCGCGAGCAGGCCACCGGCGAGGGGGCCGGCCAGGTAGGCCCACCAACCGGTCCAGTCGCCGGCCAGGAGCTCGGGGCCGAAGGAACGGGCCGGGTTCATCGACGCCCCGCTGACCGGGGCCGCCCACAGTCCGGCCAACGCGATATAGCCCCCGACGGCGAGCGCCGCATTGGCCCCCACGTTGCGGGCCCCCGAGGCGGTGCCGAGGATCACGCTCACCAGACCGAGGGTGAGGAGCGCCTCAACGACCAGCGCCGTCGCAGTGGCGATCCCAGGACCGGGCAGGGTCGCGCCCAGGTGGCCGACCGTGCCGAACAGCGCCCGCAGCAACAGCGACGCCGCCGTCGCCCCGACCAGCTGGGCCAGGACGTAGCCCGGCACCCGGCTCCATGGGAAGTTGCCGCGGGCGGCGAAGGACAGGGTGACCGCCGGGTTCAGGTGGGCACCGCTGACCATGCCCATGAGGTAGATGATCGCCATCACCATGAGGCCGGGGGCGACCACCTGGGCGTCGAGGGGGACCTTGCCGTGGGAGACCACGTCGACCACCGGTGCCCCTGCGGCCACGACCACGAGGAGGAAGGTGCCCAGCACTTCGGCGAAGAGGCGTCGCCACTCATGGGCCCCGGTGCGGGGGTCCCGCACCCAGGGCGGCTCGGCCTCGTGGGGTCCCCGGCCGAGGAGGGTCAGCTGCTCGAGGCTCACCTCCCGTAGGCGATTGACCATGGCGAGACGCTAACCCCTGAGGCGCTCCGCCGGCGGTCCGATGACCACCGCCGCACTGCGCGCGTCCCGAATCCCTCCGGCTCGGGCCACGAGCGGCGAGAAGGGCTCGGGGTGTTCACCCGACGCTGTCGCGGGTGCTGGGGTGGGCGCCGACAGCGAGGCCGCGGCCGCTACTGGCAGTCGGCCAAGACTCCGGTCAGGTCGGGGACTGTGCCGGCAGCGCGCCGAAGGCGCGGCCGGTGATCGTCCGAGCGATCACCCGCAACCAGTGGTCGCGGGACCCTGACGGCCAGGGCTGGACTGGGAGCTCGCGCAGCCGCGCTGTCGGCTCGTCAATGGCATCGCTCACATCGAAACACGGGCCCTGGACCACGACGCTCCAACCCCATGAGCCCTCGGGATCGGCCTCACCAATCTCGAACGCAGCAGTTCGCATCGGTGCCTCATCGAGCTTCAGGCCAGGTGCAGTACGGACCACGATGCTCGCACCATCGAAGACGTAGTTGACCGGGAGGATCATCACCTGGTCGTTCACCATGAAGGCCAACCTTCCCAGTCTCGACGTTCGGAGGAGCAGGCGGCAGTCCTCCGGGCTCAGCTCCCGCAGCTCATGGCCGGGATCGTGGTCAGACTGTGGTACCTCGTCCCCGGTGTTCATGGCTCCCTCCTCGTCTCCGAGCGCCCCACGGCCCTCACCGCTCTCGACGTGAGGATCTCTCCCACCGCCGACGAGGGCAAGAGGCTTTGGTCCACCGCTGGCTGGGACCGGGGCATGCGGCCGGGGCCGAGCACCACTCATGACCTTTTGGTCATGACCTTTGGCCCTGACCAAAGAACCGCGCTGGCGAGCAAGCTTGCCAACGCGACAGACAGAAGGAGCGGCCATGAGAGCACTCGTCTACCACGGACCTGGCAACAAAGCCTGGGAGGAGGTGCCCGACCCGGTCCTCCACGACGACACTGACGCCATTGTCCGCGTCGAGGCCACGACCATCTGCGGGACTGACCTGCACATCTTGAAGGGGGACACTCCCGAGGTCGCCCCAGGGAGAATCCTCGGGCATGAGGCCGTCGGCACCGTAGAAGCCGTCGGTTCATCGGTGAAGAACGTCCGGGTCGGCGATCGGGTGCTCGTCTCGTGCATCTCGGCATGTGGCCGGTGCCGCTACTGCCGGGAGGGCCGCTACGGCCAGTGCCTGGGTGGGGGCGGGTGGATCCTCGGCTACATGATCAACGGGACGCAGGCAGAGCGGGTGCGGGTGCCCTTCGCCGACACGTCCACCTACCCGATCCCTGATGGCGCCTCCGACGAGGAGGTCCTGATGCTGGCCGACATCCTGCCCACCGGCTACGAGGTGGGGGTCTTGAACGGCGGGGTGCGCCCCGGCGACACCGTGGCGGTGGTTGGAGCCGGACCAGTCGGGCTGTCTGCGATCAGCGGTGCCAAGATGTACTCCCCCGCTCACGTGGTGGCAATCGACATGGCCGACAGCCGCCTGGAGGCAGCCAAGACCTTCGGCGCCGACCGCACAGTGAACAATCAGCGCGAGGACCCGGTGGCTTTGGTGCGAGACCTGACCGACGGTCTCGGTGCCGATGTGGCGATCGAAGCGGTCGGAGTCCCCGACACCTTTGAGCTGTGCACCCAACTGGTCCGCCCCGGGGGCAGGGTGGCCAACATCGGCGTGCACGGAAAGCCAGCGACCTTGCACCTCGAATTCCTGTGGATCCGGGACCTGACGGTGACCACGGGCCTGGTCGACACCTCTTCGACGCCCACGCTGCTCCGTCTGGTGGCGAGCCACGCCATCGATGCCAGCCGGTTCGTGAGCCACCGCTTTGCATTGGACGAGATGATCGACGCCTACGACGTCTTTGGGCGAGCCGCCGACACCGCAGCGTTGAAAGTGGTGCTCTCCCGGTGAGTGGCCGACGTCGCGGGGTATGGCGATCAAGGCCGTGACGGCTGGCACCCTGGAGTGCTAGGAGGGGAGAGTGGCACACGCACCGAGAACCGCCGGGGCGTCACCGGACCGGTACCCGCTCTCGGAGCTAGAAGCCAAGCTCGTGGACGCCTATTGGCGAGCGGCCAACTACCTCTCGGTCGGGCAGATCTACCTGATGGACAATCCGCTGCTTCGCGAACCCCTGCAGCCCGACCACATCAAGCCGCGGCTGCTCGGCCACTGGGGGACGACGCCGGGACTCAATTTTGTCTACGCGCATATGAACCGGGTGATTCGGAACCGAGATCTCGATGCCATCTACGTGCTCGGCCCGGGCCACGGCGGTCCCGCAGCGGTCGCGAACGCCTACCTCGAGGGCACCTACAGTGAGATCTACCCTCACATCACCAGGGATGAAGAGGGCCTCCGGCGGCTGTTCCGACAGTTCTCCTTCCCTGGTGGCATCCCGTCACACGTCGCCCCGGAAACCCCTGGATCGATCCACGAAGGTGGTGAACTGGGGTACGCGCTCGCCCACGCCTATGGCGCGGCGTTCGACAACCCCAATCTCCTGGTCTGCTGCGTGGTCGGCGACGGAGAGGCCGAGACCGGCCCGCTGTCGGCCAGCTGGCACGCCAACAAGTTCCTCAACCCGGTCACCGACGGCGCCGTGCTGCCGATCCTGCACCTAAACGGCTACAAGATCGCCAACCCGACCGTCCTCGCCCGCATCGGCGACGAGGAGCTGACCAGCTTGCTCCAAGGCTACGGCTACGACGTGCACTGGGTGTCGGGCGAGGATCCCGACCAGCTCCACCATCTGATGGCGGCCACGCTCGACGCCATCGTCGCCGAGATCCTCGAGATCCAGCAGGCAGCCAGATCCGGCGACCGAACGGCGCGGCCACGCTGGCCGGCGCTCGTGCTCCGCACCCCCAAGGGCTGGACCGGCCCCAAGAGCGTCGACGGCCTCCCCGTCGAGGGCACCTGGCGGGCCCACCAGGTGCCGCTGGCCGAGGTGCGCACCAACCCCGAGCACCTCGCGCTGCTCGAGTCCTGGCTTCGAAGCTACCGACCCGAAGAGCTCTTCGACGCCTCCGGCACGTTGGTCGAGCAGGTCGCGGCATTGGCTCCCGTCGGGGACCGACGGATGAGCGCGAACCCCCGAGCCAACGGCGGGTTGCTCCTCCGCGACCTCTCGCTCCCCGACTTCCGCCGCTACGCGGTGGAGGTCCCGGCTCCGGCGAGTACCACAAGCGAGGCGACCCGGGTCCTTGGGGGGTACCTGCGCGAGGTGGTGCGCGCCAACCCGGGCCAGTTCCGGATCTTCGGCCCCGACGAGACCGTCTCGAACCGCCTCGAGGCAGTCTTCGAGGCAACCGAGCGCCAATGGGACGCCGAACGCCTGGCCACTGACGAGCACCTGGCCCCCGCTGGCCAGGTGGTGGAGGTCCTCTCGGAGCACCTCTGTGAGGGCTGGCTCGAGGGCTACCTCCTGACCGGACGGCACGGGATCTTCAACTGCTACGAGGCATTCATCCACATCGTGGACTCGATGTTCAACCAGCACGCCAAGTGGCTGAAGACCACCCGGACCATCCCGTGGCGCCGCCCGCTGGCTTCCCTCAACTACCTGCTGTCCAGCCACGTCTGGCGACAGGACCACAACGGCTTCTCCCACCAGGACCCCGGCTTCATCGACCACGTCGTCAACAAGAAAGCCGAGATCATCCGGGTCTACCTGCCACCCGATGCCAACTGCCTGCTGTCGGTGGTCGACCACTGCCTCCGCAGCCGCCACTACGTGAACGTGATCGTCGCCGGCAAGCAGCCTGCGCTCAACTACTTGGCCATGGACCAGGCGATCTGGCACTGCACCCGAGGGCTCGGCATCTGGGAGTGGGCGTCAAATGACCATGGCAATCCCGACGTGGTCATGGCCTCCTGCGGGGACGTCCCGACGCTCGAGGCTCTCGCGGCCACCGACATCTTGCGACGAGAGCTCCCGGACCTCCGAGTGCGCTTCGTCAACGTCGTCGACCTGATGCGCCTCGAGCCGAGCTCCGAGCACCCCCACGGCCTCTCGGACGCCGAGTTCGACACCGTCTTCACCACCGATCGGCCGGTGATCTTCGCCTACCACGGCTATCCGTGGCTGATCCACCGGCTCACCTATCGACGAACCAATCACCCCAACATCCACGTGCGCGGGTACAAGGAGGAGGGAACGACCACGACCCCGTTCGACATGGTCATGCTCAACGACCTCGACCGGTTCCATCTGGTCATGGACGTGATCGACCGAGTCCCGGGCCTGGCCAGCCGGGCCGCAGAGCTGCGCCAGAAGATGGCCGACGAACGCCTCCGGTGCCGGGCCTACACCCGCTCGGTGGGTGACGACCCGCCCGAAATCAGCGGCTGGACCTGGCCCCACTGAGCCATGCGGACGCTCGTGGTCAATGTCGGCTCGTCCAGCCTGAAGCTCTCGGTCGTGGACGACGGAGCCGCTACGGCCACCGAAACCCTGGCTCACACCGGGGGCATGCTCGATCGCCGCGCCATCGAAGAGGTGGTCGAGCGGCACCGCCCCATCCACGCCGTCGGGCACCGGATCGTCCACGGCGGCCCCACCTTCACCAAACCGGTGCTCATCGACAACCTGGTGCGAGCCGAGCTCGACCTCCTGGTCGACCTCGCGCCGCTGCACCTGCCACTCTCACTGGCCGCGGTCGACCTCGTCTCCAGCCTGCTCCCCGAGGCGCCCGCGGTCGCCTCCTTCGACACCGCCTTCCACGCCACCATGCCCGCTGCGGCCTCCACCTACGCGCTGCCGGCGGAGTGGCGCCGCCGGTGGCCGCTGCGCCGGTTCGGGTTCCACGGGCTCTCTCATGCCTGGGCTGCGCACCGGGCGGCCGAGCTCGTCGGCCAGCCAGTCGAGGCACTGCGGACCGTGACGTGCCATCTGGGGGCCGGAGCTTCGCTCGCCGCGATCGCCGGCGGGATCTCGGTCGACACCACGATGGGCTTCACGCCGCTCGATGGGCTGGTCATGGCGACCCGGCCCGGCAGCCTCGACCCGGGGCTCGTCCTGTGGCTGGAGGAGCACGTGGGCCTGCCGGCCAGCGAGCTGGCGACCGCGCTCGAGCACCGCTCCGGCCTGCTCGGCTTAGCCGGGTCGGCCGACATGGCTGCCGTCCTCCAAGCCGAGGCGGCCGGAGACGACCGGGCGACGCTGGCCATCGGCGTCTACTGCCACCGCCTGAAGGCCAGCCTGGCCGCCATGACCGCTGCCCTCGGCGGCCTCGATGTGGTGGTCTTCACCGGTGGCGTCGGTGAGCGGTCGGCCTCGATCCGGGCTCGCTGCACTGCCGGCCTCGCCTACCTCGGGATCCAGGTCGACCGCGCAGCCAACGCGGCGGCACAGCCGGACGCCGACATCACCGCCTCTGGCGCGACCGTGCGCACCCTGGTGGTCGAAGCCCGCGAGGACCTCCAGATCGCAGCCGAGGTGCGCTCGGTGCTCAACGGGCCGTGACTGCCCCGGGCCAGCGGTGACCCGAGGACGCCACATGCTTGGGCAGCCGGCGAGAGCCGCTCCCCGCCTACCCTGGTGAGCACGCCCCGGCACCGGTCGCCCGCTGGGTCGACCAGTGTCCGGCCTCGGGGTCGGGGAAGAAGTCGCCGGTGCGGGGGTCCTGGTGGTAGGCGACCGGCGGCGGGGCGCCGGTCGCGATGCGGGCCAGCGCGGCCAGGAGCCGATCGACATCGGCCTCGGTGGTGTTGATGCCGCAGCTCGCCCGGACCGCCCCTGGGACCCGACGGCGGTCCCCCCGGCGCAGTTCGTCGCGGTAGGCGGCCATTTGGGCGCCCGTGAGGCCGAGCAGCCGGGCGAGGTAGGGGTGGGCGCAGAAGCACCCGTGGCGAACCCCGATCCCCTCCTCGGCCGCCAGCCGGGCCGCCACCAGGGCGTGGGGCACCCCCTCGACGGTGAACGCCGCCAGCGGCAGGGTGTCGTGGCCCGGGTCCTGCGGCCCGAGCAGGTGCACCCCCGGGATCGCCCGGAGCCCTTCCCGCAGGCGCCGAGCCAGACGCCGGTCGTGCTCGATGATCGGTCCCCAGCCGACCTCGCACATCGAGCGCAACGCAGCGTGGAGGGCGACCGCCCCGACCACGTTGGGGGACCCCGCCTCCTCTCGCTCGGGCGGCTCGGTCCACAACACCTCACCAAGGTCAACCAGGTCCACCGCGCCGCCGCCGGCCAGGAACGGGTCGCCCTCGGTGAAGGCGTGGCTCGGTCCGACCAACGCCCCGGCGCCAAACGGGGCGTAGAGCTTGTGGCCGCTGAACGCCAGGAACTCGGGGGCCCTGGGCAGCGGACGGTGGGGCGCCAGCTGGGCGGCGTCCACGACGACCGGCACCCCGCGACGGTGGGCCGACTCGACGATCGCATCGACCGGTGGCAGCCAGCCGGTCACATTGGACGCCCCGGTCAGCGCGAGCAGGGCCGGGCGCGGCTGGGCATCGAGGGCGGCGTCGACGTCGGCCACCTCGAAAGTCCCCTCGGGCCCGCACTCCACGTACCGGCAGGAGGCCACCCGGGCCCAGGGCAGCAGGTTGGCGTGGTGCTCGACCACGGTGGTGACCACCACGTCGTCCCGGCCCAGGTTGAGGCGGTAGGCGAGGTGGTTGAGGGCCTCGGTGGTGTTGCGGCAGATGATGGCCACGTCGTCGCGCCCGGAGCGACCGGCGAAGTCGAGGACGGCCGCTCGGGCGTCCTCGTAGGCGTCGGTCGAGAGGCGGGATTTGTACCCTGCGCCCCGGTGCACGCTCGAGTATGACGGGATGAACGCCTCCACCCGGGCCCAGACCGCAGGCAGCGCGGCGGTGGAGGCAGCGGCGTCCAGAGACAGGTACGGACGGTCGGTGCCGTCAAGGCACCGCACCGGGGTGCCGTCGCCGACCAGCGCGATCGGCGGCCCTCCCACCGCGCGGACTGTACCTGACACCGGCGGTGCCCGGCGCTCAGGCAGCCGACCCGGCCGAGACGTACGGCTCTGCGGCGGGGACCCGGGTTCGAAGCGGGTCCGCCGGGTCAGCCACGGTGGTGACAGAGGCGATCGCCGCCCGGTACACCCGCAGGTGATCGGCCACCATGCGTCTGGCCGAGAACCGCTGCTCGGCATCCTGCCGGCAACGGCCACGGTCGAGCTTGCCGACCCGGGTCAGGGCATCGGCCAGCGCGCCGACACCGCGGCAGAGATAGCCGGTCTCGCCGTCGTGCACCAGCTCCGGGGCCGAGCCTGCCGGTGTGGTGATCACGGGGGTGCCGCAAGCCAACGCCTCGATCATCACCATGCCGAACGGCTCCGCCCAGCGGATCGGATTGAGCAGGCAGGTGGCCGCGCCGAGCAGCTGGAACTTCTCTGCGCCGGAAACCTCGCCCAGGAACTCGACCTGGCCGCCGAGCTGGGGGGCCACCACCGCCTCGAAGTACTCCTTCTCGTGCGGCTCGCGCATCTTGGCGGCGATCCGCAGGGGGACCCCAGCGGCTCGGGCCGCGGCAATTGCCCGGTCGACCCCCTTGTCCGGGTGCATGCGCCCGAGGAAGAGGGCATAGCCGCCCTGGCCCGAACCGACCGGGACTCGTTCGACGTCGATGCCGTGGTGGATGACGGCCGCCACGGTGCCCGGCGGCGCGGTCATCGCCTGGTGGGTGGAGATCGCGATGACCGCGACCCGCCCCGAGACTGCCTGGTAGAGGTGAGCCAGGTTCGAGTCGAACGGCCCGTGGTTGGTGGTCACCACCGCCAGGCCGGGAAACCACCCGGCATACAGCGGACCGGCCAGCGTGTGGTCGTGGACGACGTCGACGCCGGCCGCCTGCAGCGCCCGGTAGCCGTCGATCACCTGGCGGACCTCGAAGGCCGGGCCAGCGGCCCCGACCCCGAGCGCCCGCTCGAAGGTCCACGACCGGGGAACCGGGCAGCTGGCATCCCCGGTCGTGAAGAGCAGCACCTCGTGCCCGGCCCGCTTCAAGCCCCGGGCCAGGATGTCGAGGACGTTCTCGGTACCGCCGTATGCCGGCGGGGGAACCGGCAGCCATGGCGGAGCCAGGATCCCGACCCTGAGGGGGGTCTCTGGGGGTGTCGGGCGATGGGCGCTGCTCATGACTCGATTGTCCATCTCCGATCCGCTCGACGACAGGGGCCAACGGCCCTTCCGATAACGGACCCCTCGGACGACGATGGAGCTATGTGGGTCGATGGACGAGGATCCGATGTGCTGGGTGTCCCCGAGTGCCGACGGCTGCTGGCAGTCGGCGCCCGGGAGCATCGCCCTGGGCACTTGGGCTTCACCTCGGAGCCCATGCCCGGCCTGTCGGGCGACTCGGCGCCGACTGCCCCGACCGTCCTCCCGGTCGACTACGCGCTCTGGGGCCCCGATGTCGTGGTCCAGGTGGGCGAAGGGCTGTTCCGGCACATCGCCGGCCGGCTGGTGGCGTTCCAGGTCGACGGGGTGGAGAACGGCCGGGCCTGGAGCGTGCTGGTCCGGGGGCCAGCCGTGCCGACTGAGCCGGAGGCGGTCCCCCAGCTGCCGGTGCCTCGGGTTGCCAAGCCGGGGGCGCGCCTCGTGCGCATCCGCTCCGACGTGGTGACCGGGCGTCGGCTGGGCGCGGGGCCAGCCGGAGGGCTCGGGGCACGGTGAGCGATGCGACGGCCGACGCCAGGGCGGAGGCCCCCAGCCCGGCACCGGCGACCCATCCCACTGGCATGCCGAGGACCCTGCCCGGCGGCATCGGGCCGGCCCGAGCCGAGGACCCGACGTGGTGCCTGGTCCTCGGCGATGCGGCGACCGGCCTCGACGATGCTGCGATCGGGGTCGCCGAGGCGCTGCTGTGCCTGGCCGACGGCGCCATCGGCACCCGTGGCGTTCTCGAGGACCGTCCACCCGGCGCCACCCCGGCGGTGCTGGCCGCCGGTCTCTACCAGGAGGCGCCCGAGGTCGGCGAGGCGCTGCTGGGCCTACCCGGGTGGTGCGCGCTGGACCTTCCCGGGGCACTGCCGGCCGGACGACGGGTGCTCGACCTGCGCGACGGCGTGCTCACCCGAGTCGCCACCGGCCTGGACGGGACGCTGGTGAGCGCCCGGTTCGCCTGCATCGCCCGACCGGGGGTCACGGTGATGGCTGCCGAGCTGGGCGACTGGGCACGGGGGGAACCCTCGCGGACCTCCCCGCCAGTTGTCATCCGCTCGTCCCTGGGGGGCGGCGCCGTGAGCACGATGGTCAGCACCGTTCATGAGGGGCCGGCACCGCGGCTGGAGCGCATCGCGGTCACCGTCGCCTCGGGCCGGCGGCTGCCACCGGTGTCCCGGGCGGCACGCCGGCTGGCCGAGGCTCGACGGCTCGGAGCCAGTGGCCTCCTCGCCGAGCAGCGAGCCGCGTGGGCCGCCCGGTGGGCGACCGGCGACGTCGAGGTGGTCGGCGATCCCGCACTGACCCTGGCGGCCCGCTTCGCCCTGTTCCACCTGCGGTCCTCGGCTCGGCCGGCGGCCGAGGTCGCCGTGGGCGCCCGCGGCCTCACCGGCCCGGCCTACGCCGGCCACGTCTTCTGGGACACCGACGTCTTTGTCCTGCCGGCGCTCGCCGCGACCGATCCCCCGTTGGCAAGGGCCCTGCTCGGCTACCGCCTGCGACGGCTGCCAGCGGCGCGGGCTCGAGCGGCTGCCGAGGGCCGCCGGGGCGCCCGCTTCCCCTGGGAGTCGGCCCGCGACGGCCGCGACGTCACCCCGCGCCGGGGCATCGACCAGCACGGCGAGACCGTGCCCATCCGCACCGGAGACCTCGAGGAGCACGTCACCGCCGACGTGGCCTGGGCGGCCTGGACCTTCGCCACCTGGACCGGCCGCTGGTCGTTCCTGGAGGGCCCGGGACGCCCGCTCGTGATCGAGCCGGCCCGCTACTGGGCAAGCCGGATCCGGCGCGACCAGCAGGGCCGGGCACACATCGACGGGGTCATCGGCCCCGACGAGTACCACGAGGGGGTCGACGACAACGCCTTCACCAACATCATGGCCCGGTGGAACCTCCGCCGGGCGGCCGACCTGGCTGATCGGGCCGGACCGGCCAGCCCCGAGGCCGCAGAGGCGCAGACCTGGCGGGAGTTGGCCGACGCCCTGGTCGACGGCTACGACCGCACGACCGGCCGTTACGAGCAGTTCGCCGGGTACTTCGGCCTGGAGCCGCTGGTTGCGGCCGACCTGGGCCGAGTCCCGTGCCCGGCCGACTTGATCCTGGGCCCGGCCCGGCTCGGCCGATCCCAGATCGTGAAGCAGGCCGACGTCCTCATGGCCCACCACCTGGTGCCCGAAGAGGTCGCACCGCGCTCACTCGAGCCGAACCTCGACTACTACCTGCCCCGCACGGTGCACGGCAGCTCGCTCTCGCCTTCGGTGCACGCCGCGCTGCTGGCACGCGCTGGGCGGGCCGAGACCGCGCTGGAGCTGCTCCGGCTGGCGGCGGCCATCGATTTGGAGGACCTGACCGAGACCACCGCCGGCGGCCTGCACCTCGCCAACCTGGGCGGGATCTGGCAGGCGATCGCGACCGGGTTCGCCGGCCTTCGCCCCGGTGGCCCGGGCGCGGCCGCCCTGGTGGTCGACCCCGTCCTGCCCAATGCCTGGGAGGAGCTCCGCCTCCGATTGCGCTGGCACGGCCGGGTGGTGCGCCTGACCTGCCGCCCCGAGGCAGTCTTCGTCGGGTGCGACCGGCCGCTCGACGTGGTGGTGCGGGGCCGAGTAGCCCGGGTCCGGCCCCCCGGGAGCTGGGTCGAATGACCGCGTCCCCAGCTCCGGCGCTGCACGTGATCGCCGGTCCAGGCGGAGCCGGCGGCTGGGACAACGTGGTGGCCGAGGTGGCCGCGCTGGTCGGCCTGGAACCGGTGGTCGAATCCTTCCCGGCCGCCGGCGGCGCCGCCGAGCGTGCCCAAGCACTGCTGAACGCGGCCGCCACCATGGACGGCGCGGTTCTGGTCCTCCCGCACCAGCCGGCCGGGCCGGGGGCTGGGCCGGCCGCGGTGCGGCGAGTGCTGGTCCCATTCGACCGCAGCGGGGCGGAGAGCGACGTCCTCGATCCACTCATCCGGCGAGCGCTGGCGGCGGACCTGGCGGTCGAGCAGGTCCACGTCCTCACCGACCAGAGCCGCCCGGCCATCTGGGAGGGAGCGGGACATCACGCCCGGGCCTGGCTCGACGAGCTCCGCCGCCGCTACCAGGTCGGCACCGCCAGCCTCCGCGTCCGTGCCGGCAGTCCGGCAGCGGTGCTGTGCGCCCTGGCGGCCGGCGTCGACCTGGTGGTGGCGTGCTGGAGCGGAGAGACGGGGGCAGGGAGGGCACGGGTGCTGCGCGAGATCGTGGCCGACACCCCCTCGCCACTGCTGCTGGTGCGGGCAGCGAGCCCGACGTGGGGAGCCGGGAGTGGCTGAGGCCCGGCGGCACCGGGCAGTCGAGCTCGGCTTGCCGGCGACGATCCGCGCCTGTTTGTTCGACCTCGACGGGGTGCTCACCTCCACCGCCGAGCTCCATGCTCAGGCCTGGAAGGCCTGCTTCGATCGGTACCTAGCCCGTCGGGCGGAACAGGTCGGCGTGGCGTTTCGGCCCTTCGACCTCGTCTCCGACTACGACGCCTATGTCGATGGCAAACCCCGGCTCGACGGCGCACGGAGCTTCCTTCGCTCGCGGGGCATCGACCTCCCCGAGGGGTCCTCCACCGACCCGGAGGACGCGGAGACCCTCTGGGCCATCGCCAACGCCAAGACCGCACTGGTGGAGTCGCTCATCGCCGAACAGGGGGTGCGGCCCTACCCGGGGTCAGCCCGGTTCCTCCAGGCGGTTGTGGCGGCTGGGCTCAAGACCGCGGTGGTCTCCTCGAGCGCCAACGCCGCCGCCGTCCTGTCGGCCGCCGGGCTGGCCACCGCTTTCGAGGTGGTGGTGGACGGCCGCGACATCGCTCGCCGGCACCTGGCTGGCAAGCCAGCGCCCGACACCTTCTTGGCCGCGGCCGCCGACCTCCGGGTCACCCCGGGCCAGGCCGCGGTCTTCGAGGACTCCCAGGCCGGGGTGGCGGCCGGGCGCGCCGGACACTTCGGCCTGGTGGTCGGGGTCGACCGCTCGGGCCAGGCCGACGCCCTCCGTGCTGCTGGTGCCGACCTCGTGGTGGCCGACCTGACCGAGCTGCTTGAGCCCCGGAGCCAGCAGGTCCCAGAATGAACGCCAGCTCCTCGGTTGGCACGGCCGCGTTCCCAGCACCCATATCGGCCAACCCCTCGAGGTCGGCACAGCTGGCCTCAGCCCAGCCAGCGCACCAGCATCAGCGAGGCGTCGTCGCGCAGGTGGTGGTCGCTGTGCTCCATCACGTCCTCGATGAGCTGCCGCAGGATCTCGTCGGCCGGCTGGTCCGACGCCGCATGGTGCTCCAGGCGCTCGGCCAGGCGTGCGACACCGAACTCCTCGTCGCTTGTGGCCGACCGCCCCTCGACAACCCCGTCGGTGAAGATGAGCAGGCAGTCGCCTGGCTCTAGCTGCTCGACCGCGACCTCGCGGCACTCCCCACCCAGGCCGAGCGGGAGGGACGGGACGCAGGACAGCCGGCGCACGACCGTCCGATTCCGCAGCAGCAGCGGCGCTGGGTGGCCGGCGGTGCTCCACTCGACGGCGCCCTCGGCGAGGTCCAGCCGGGCCATGGCCGACGTCACGAAGGCGTCCCCCCCGTAGTGGGCCGCGATGGCCTCGTCGATCTCGGCGTGCATGACCGACAACGGGCTGTCGCTCCGCCGTGCATGCCGGTAGGCGCCGACGGCCAGGGTGGTCATGAGGGTGGAGTGGACCCCATGGCCCATCCCGTCGAACAACCCGGCGTGGAGATGGGCCTCGTTCAGCGCGTAGTCGAAGGCGTCACCGGCGATCTCATACGCCGGCTCGAGTCGGCCGCAGGCGAGCGCGCGCTGGCTGCGGATGGTGAGCGGCGGGAGGAGATCCCACTGCATGCCCGCGGCCAGGGTCATGGACTTGCGGCGCCGGTGGAGATGGACGAGGTCGGTCGTCCTGGCGAACCCGCGCACGATCAGGCCTGCGAACTGCGCGACCGCCAGGCAGTGCCCGACGACATCGTCCGTGTCGGTCGGGACCGTCATCGCCAGCACCCCGGTCCGCTCGCTTCGCTCGAGGAGGGGCACCCAGACCCGGACCCCGTCGTCTCGATGGGCGACCACCGGGCTGCCGGTTCGGTAAGCGCGGCCGGCCATCGAGCCGGCAACGTCCTCCGACTCCTTCTCGTCGAACGCTTCTCCCGGCAGGGGCTGGAGCACGATCCCCTGGAAGTCCGACAGGTAGAGCCCGACGTCTCGAGCCTCCAGCGGCTCAAGGACCGCCTCGAGCAGTGACACCAGCTCGGTCGGGGGCGCCTCGGCCAGGCGTCCGAGCGCGGCGTCGTAGTCGGGCGGTTCCATGCCGGCAGTCTGGCCCGACTCGTTCGCCCGTGCACACCCGGTCCAACGCCCGGCCTCGGTCGGCTCGACCCTTGGTGCGGTGCTGGCCATCCAATCCGGTATCGTGCGGTGCCAGCGCCACGAAGGAGACCGAAGTGGACGCGGATGGATGGAACGAGCGATATCGGAGCACCGAACTGCTCTGGGGGACCGACCCGAACCGGTTCGTGGCTGCCGAACTCAGCACGGTGCCACCCGGCAGAGCACTCGACGTCGCCTGCGGTGAGGGGCGCAACGCGATCTGGCTCGCGTCGATGGGCTGGCGAGCGGTCGGGGTCGACTTCTCGGCCGCCGGTCTGGAGCGGGCGGCGGCGCTGGCCGAGAAGGCGGGGGTGGCCGATCGGGTCGAGTGGGTCGTGCGCGACGTGGTGGCCGAACCACTGCCCGAAGGTCCTTTCGACGCGGTCGTCGTCGCGTACCTTCAGCTCCCCGCAGCACCCCGACGGACCGTCCTGCGGCGGGCCGCCCAGGTCCTGGGCCTCGGCGGGGTGCTCGTGGTGGTCGGCCACGACCTGGCAAACCTGACCGAGGGGGTCGGAGGCCCGCAGGACCCCGGAGTCCTCTTCAGCCCGGACGACCTGGTCTCTGACCTCGAGGGGTTAGCCGATATCGCCGTTGAGAAGGCCGAGCAAGTGCGCCGGCCGGTGGTCACCGAGGGCGGAGAGCGCCACGCCATCGACGCCCTGCTGCTGGCCCGTCGGATGGCCGGCTGATCAGCTCGCAGCTCGCGACCCGAGCGGGACTTCGGCTCGTGCCGACGGCGGGGTCGACAGGCGGCGGTGGTCGGCCCGGGGGCCGGCCGCCATCGGCGCGACGGCGGCGCTGGGCCGAGGCGGCACGATCGCCGCCTTTGAGCCTGACTCCGAGCGGGCCCGGCCTTTGGTCTGGGGATCCCGGACGCCAACCTGCCCGACGCCGCGAAGCGCCGACCTCCGAGCAGCGCGGCGCGGCAGGCGTCGAGCTGCGTACCAACCACGCGCTCGAAGCGCGGCGGATGTGACCGAGGTCGCCTTCGGGTACCGGAGGCTGCCAACTGAGCCCCTCCGCCCACCCCGTGACCACGTTTCCAGCCGACCGGCTGCGTTCGCGCCTAGGAGAACGCGTCCAGCTCGGCCAGCACCTGGTCGCTCACCGCCAGCGGGCCGCCGAACAGCAGGCCGGTGGTCACCCCGGCCCCGACCGCGCCCAGATACGCCAGTACCGCTGACGGAAGTGGGCCGGCGGGGGCGACCAGGAGCAGGGGCCCGCCCTTCCGGCCCAGCACCGGTCCACCAGCCAGGGCGTCGGGGAAGGTGGCCCCGGTGGCGGCGCCGAGCACGCTCGGGGCGGGGAAGAACGTCTGGGCCACCGCGGCCGAGGTGTCGTAGAGGTCGGTGCCGTAGACGGCGGTCGCCCCAGGGTCGGCCCCGGCTGCGGCCAGGGGCCCACCGATCGCGTAGCGGGTGTCTTCGGGATGGGCGGCCAGGTAGGCCGCGGTCTCGGGGCTCTGCACCGGGCCGTCGGTGAGCAGGATCGCCCCGTGCAGCTTGATCGCCGCCGGCACCGCGCTGAGCGCGTCGGCGAAGTTGAGCCCGGTCGCCTCGAAGATCGTGCTCGGGTTGCCCAGCTGCTCGGCCACCGCCACCGCGGTCTGGTACTCGTCACTGCCGGCCAGGCGCACCGTCGTGTACCCCAGCCCCTGCAACTCGGTGTCGATCCCCGGGCTCAAGGCCAGGTCCCCGCCCAGGATGTAGACAGTGCCTCCAGGTGCGAGCACCCGCTGGATCTCGGACAGCACCGCCGGGTCGAGGGTGGAGGACTGCGCCGCGCTCTCGGTGATGAGCACCGGGCCGTCCACCGCGGCCGCCAGCGGCCCTCCAGCCAGCGCGTCGGAGAAGAAGTCGTCTCGGGCCAGCACCACCGCCTTGGCCGACCCGGCGACCGGGAAGCTGGCCTGCGAGGCGGCGATGGCGGTGCCGATCGCGGTCGAGCCAGCCACTCGGCTGAACACGCCAACGGGCGGGCCGTAGCTGAATGCCGCCGGGCCGGGCACGCTGGTGAGCGGCCCGGTCGCGCTGACCGCGACCGACCCCGAGCCCGGAGGGACCACCACCACGTCGGTGGTCGGCGAGCTGGACAGGATCTGTGCTGGGGTGCCCCCGAAGGCGACCGTCGCGCCTTGGAGCCCCAGGCCGTGCACCACCACCTCCGAGCCGGCCGGCGCCTGGACCGGCGACACCGACAGCGCGGTCGTGCAGGCGGCGCCAGCCGCGTTGACCGAGCCCAGCCCGCTGGCGAGGTCGTAGCCCGGCCCGGCGGCGAACTGCCCGCCGTTGGTCCCCGAGAAGTCGTTGTCACCCGAGACGATGTCCTGCAGGGCGCCGGCGTACCCGCCGTTCGCTGCCAGCGCGTAGAGGGCCGGGGCGGCGTCCCCGCTCGTCGGCTGGGCGCACTCCGAGCCCCGGTCGGCCCAGATGGCCGACTCGAGCGGGGCGCCGATGCTGGTGCCGATGAACGCCCCCCAGCTCCCGCCGGTGAAGAACACCACCGGCACCCCGGCATCGGCCGAGACGTCGGGGACCTCCCGGCACCTCGACCCGTCGGGGGGGCAGGAGGCCGAGGGCGGCTCGGCCAGGCCGGCCTGCCAGAGGGCCCGGGGCTCCACGCTCGACGTCCCGCCGCCGCCGGCGCCGTCGCCCGGGGCGCACCCGCCGTCGGTCACGCCATCGCAGCCATTCCAGACCACCTCGGTCCCGTCCAGGTTGCGCGAGGTGCCCCCGACCGCGGTCACCCACGGGCTGGACGCCGGGTAGTCGACCGCCAGGGAGGTGTTGTCGACCGCCTCCAGGCAGTCCTCGGACCCTGAGTCCCCGGCAGCCGAGAAGAACGCCTGGCCCTGGCTGGCCGCCTGCTCGAGCAGGACGTCCATCGACGCGATGGAGCCGGTCCCCGAGGTCGGGTTGAGAGGCTCGCACAGCCCCCAGCTGTCCGAGATGTACTGCGCCGAGTCGTCCTTGACGATCCGGGCCAGGGTGTCGTAGCTGCCCTGGTCAGTGTTGGGACCCTCGTAGGAGGTGATGGCGGCGGCCCCGGGGGCCTGGGTGGCCAGCTGCTCGATGTCCAAGTCGGCCTCCGCGGTGCCGGCCGAGCTCGGGGTTCCCCCGCCGTCCACCGTGACCACGTCGAGCGGCACGTGCAGTCCGAAGCAGGCCTCGAACCCGCCGACGTCGGCCGCCGACGAGGGGGCGAGCTCGTAGACCGCCAGGTGCTCGCTGGCGGCGTCGAACCCGGCCCCGGTCAGCGCTGGGACCCCGTAGGTCGCCCCCAGGCTGGCCGTGGTGTACCCGCCCACCTGCTGGGCAAGGCCGGCCGCCGGGGCGCAGGGCCCCGGCTGGGCCTCGGGCTGGGGCGCGGCGTGGAGCCCCTGGCCCAGGTGGACCTGGGCAGCAAGCGGGGTCGCGGCCGGCAGGTCGTCGAGACCGAGGATCCCGGTGACCTGGTGGGCGAGTGGCACCGGGACCGCAGGGGTCTCGGGCTCGGCGAACACGGTCGCACCAGCCGGGGTCCGGTAGCGGGTGAGGGCAACCCCGAGCGTCGAGGCCAGCTGGCCCACGCTGCCCACGGCGTCGATCGTGAAGGTGCTCCGCCTGGTCACTGCCAGCCCGGCGCCGCGCAGCCAGGCCTCGGTCGCGGCCACCGTGGCCGGGGCCGGTCCGAACTCCTGGTCGAAGGCACCGGGGGAAAGCCACCGGTGGAAACCAGGCGAGGCCGGGTCGTACAGGCCGGCCAGCAGGGCGTCGAGGCCAGCCGGGTTCGAGGGGGCGAGCACCACCTCGATGTCCAAGGTGCGATCCGGTGGCAACGGGCCGAGCGGGACGGTGCCGCTCGGCAAGGGGGCAGGCCGCAGCGTCGCCGGGCGGGCCAGCGGGGTGCGGGCGGCTACGGCCGGCGCGCTGACCAGGACGCTGGCCGCGAGCACCGCAGCGGCCAGGGCGAGCAGACGGCTTGGACGCGCCCAGGCCCCCGCAGCGACCCGGCCGACCATCCCGTGGCACACTACAGGGCGCGCACGCCCTGACCGGACCATGCGCTCCCGGGGAAAGAGGAGGTCGAGGTGGCAGACTTGCTCGCGCTGGTCACGGCAGCGGTCGCCAAGCACAAGGTGGCCGGGATCGCCGGCATCGTGGTGGGGGCCGTCATTCTCCTGTTCGGAGTGGTGCGGTCGGTCCAGCGGCTGACCGGCGCTGCCCTCACCCTGCTCATCGGGGTGGTCATCGTGGTGCTCGGGGTCCTCGTCTACACCCACACCATCTACTGACCCGCCCGCCGACAGCTCGCCAACGGCTGTGGCCAGCAGCGGCCACAATGGGGCCATGAAGCGACTGGCCCGGGCGCTCTTCGGCCCGATCCTGCGGCCGCTCCTCCGCCGCCTCCACGCCCGGGTCGTCCACTGGGTCAGGGAGGACACCGGCGAACGCTTCGCCAACCTGGAGACCCAGCTGGCGGCGTGCCAGGCCGACCTCCAGGGCATCGAGCGCTACGTGCCCGCCCTGCTCGGCGCGATCGCCAACCAGAACGCCATGAACCGGGCCAACGTCCGCAGCGAGGCCGAGCTGGCTCGCCTGGTCCGCAGCGTCTTCGACCAGTTCCACGCGGTGCGCGAAGAGCTGGCCGGGATCGCGGCCAACCGCCTCGACGGCGCCCTCGAACCCAAGGTGCTCCGGCCCGAGCGGCTGGCCGGGGACCGCCTCAAGGTGGTGGTCGGTTCCGACCGCACCCAAGATCCAGACGTGGTCCGGGTCGGGCCGGTCGCGACCGACTCGACCGACGTCGTTGCCAGCCCAGCCAACCTGCCCTTCGAGCCCGGCACGGTGGTCGAGCTCGAGGTGGGCGAGCCGCTGGAGCGCTTCAGCCTCCGCGAGCTGACCGACCTCCTCCTCCCCCACTGGGTGAACGTCCTGGCTCCGCGCGGGTCGTTGACCGTGCGGGCCCGGGACGCCGACGCACTGGTCCGGGCGTATGTCGCCGGGACGGTCGACTTCGACGAGCTGCGAGCGGAGGCCCTGGGCGATGGCGCCGGGGGTCGAACCCGGACGCTGTTCGACCGGGCCACCCTGGCCTGCCTGCTCGAAGAGGCCGGACTGGACGAGGTGACCGTCCGGGCCGAGGCGGCGCCCCCGGACCGGCGGATCGAGGCCACCGGCCGCAAACCGGCCGGGACCGAGCACTGAGTCCCCGTCGGCGTGCAGTTCTCGGTCATCGTCAACACCGACAACCGGGCGGCCAGCCTGGCGGTGACCTTGGCCGCGCTGGCCCACCTCGACGCCCCGGACTTCGAGGTGGTGGTGGTCCGAGGGCCCACCGAGGACGGGACCGACGCCGTGCTGGCTCCCTACCGGGATCGCATCAAGGTCGGCCGATGCCCGGAGCGGAACCTGTCCCGCTCCCGCAACATCGGGCTCGCCATGGCGGCCGGCGAGGCGGTCTGCTTCATCGACGACGACGCCTACCCCGACCCGGCCTGGCTGAATGCGCTCGAGGCGGCCTTCGCCGACGAGGAGGTGGCGGCGGTGGGCGGGCCGGTCTGGGACTGGACCGGAGCTCGCTACCAGGTGGTCCACTCCTGGGCCAACCGGCTCGGCGACGTCTGGGTCGACGTCGCCACCGGCTACGACCCCAGCCCCATCCTCACCCGCCCCGGCGCCGCCACCTTCACCTACCCCATCGGCACCAATGCCTCGTTCCGCCGGGACCGCCTGGTCGAGCTGGGCGGCTTCGACGAGGAGTTCGAGTACGGCTGGGACGAGGTCGACGTCTGCCACCGGCTGATCGACCAGGGCCACCTGGTGGCCTTCGCCGAGGGCGCCCTCGTCTACCACAAGGCACTGCCGAGCGAGATCCGGGGCGAGAACCGGGCCACCCGCAACATGAAGGTCCTGCTCAAGAACAAGGCCTACTACGCCTTCAAGCACGGCTGGGGGGTCGCGCCGTTGGCCGAGATCGCCCAGTCCCTCTCCCGCTACGCCCAGCACTACCGAGACGAGATCGGCGAGAACGTGGAGCGGGGCCTGCTCGAGCCGGCCGACCTCGAGCGCTACGAGGCCGACGTGGTGGCCGGGTTCGACGCCGGGTTCGCGGCCTGGCGGCGGGGGCTCGACCGCCGCCGAGCGCCCCGGTGGTTCGAGGCCCGCCGCCAGCCCTTCGTCCCCTTCGGCACCCTGCGGGCCCGCCGGGACAAGCTCCACCTGTGCTTGTGCACCGTCGAGTACCCGCCGCAGCCGGTGAACGGGATCGGCCGGGTGGTCCACGAGCTGGCCACCGGGCTCGGCCGGCGCGGCCACGAGGTCCATGTGCTCACCCGGGGCGCCGAGCTCGACCGGGTCGACTTCGAGGACGACGTCTGGGTCCACCGGCTGGTCCCCCGCCCTCACCCCCGCCCCGAGGGGCTGCAGGTCACCCAGGGCCTGTGGGACTACGCGGCCACCTTGGCCGACGAGGTCCGACGGATCGACCGGCTCCGCCCCCTCGACCTGGTCCAGGCTCCCAACTGGGGAACCGAAGGGATCGCGGTGTTGTGCGACGGCCGGGTCCCACTGGTGGTCGGCCTCTACACCCCGCTCGCCACGGTGGCCGAGCTCGACTCGCCGCTCAAGGCCGGTCGGTCTCGGGGCGACCCCGAGGTCCCCACCCTGATCGAGCTGGAGCGGCTCACCTACCGCCGGGCCCCCCACTTCTTGGCCTGCGGGCCGGCAATCGTGGCCGAGATCGAGTCCGCCTACCAGGTCCGCCTCGGTGACCGGGTGGGCTACGTCCCCCACGGGATCACCGACCGGGCAGGCACGGTCGAGCCGCTCCACTGGGAAGGGCGGGTCGAGGTGCTGTTCGTCGGCCGTCTGGAGGACCGCAAGGGGATCGACACCCTGCTGGCGGCGATCCCCCGGGTGGTCGAAGCCCGGCCAGAGGTGGGCTTCACAATCGTCGGCGAGGACGCCCGGCCGATGGCCGACGGGCGCACCCACCGAGAACGCTTCGAGGCCTCAACGGCATGGCCCCAGGTGGCCGACCACGTCCGGTTCTGCTCCCGGGTACACGACGAGCAACTCTGGCGCCACTACGCCGGCTGCGACGTCTTCGTCGCCCCTTCCCGCTACGAGTCGTTCGGGCTGATCCTGCTCGAGGCGATGATGTTCGCCAAGCCAGTGGTGGCCAGCGCGGTGGGTGGCATGGCCGAGATCGTCGATGCCTCGTGCGGCCTGCTCGTCCCCCCCGGCGACTCGGCCGCCCTGGCGGACGCCCTCATCGAGCTCATCGGGTCACCGCAGCGCCGGGCCCAGCTCGGACAGGGGGCCCGGGAGCGCTTCGAGCACCACTACCGAGCCGAGGCGATGGTGGAGGGAGTCAACCGGTACTTCGACACCATCGTGGGCCGCCGGACCGCAGACGCTGAGAGCCCAGCCGGTCGAGCCACCACCCAGCCCGAGGAGCCGCCGGCTGGAGGAGTCGCCACCGGAACAAGTACGGCAATTACAAGTACGGCAATTGAAGAAGGTGAGCCCCCAGCCGCGGCCGACTCGGCCCCGGACCGCCAGCCTGCCAACCGACCTGACCCGGTGTCACCGGCCCCCGGACCGGGCGGCCAGGTCGGCCTGACCGACCTCGGACCGGCCCTGATGGCCCGCCTAGCCTGCCCGTCCTGCCAAGGACCGGTCGCGGTGGTCCCCTCGGTCACCACGGCCAGCGGGGCGGTCAAGACCGGACGGCTGGACTGCACCGCGGAGGGCCGCCCAGTGGGGGCGGTCGAGCAGTTCAAGGTCGACTTCCTGGCCCCGCCGCCCGAGCTCGAGCACCGGCCCCCGGTGGTGGTGCCGGACCTGGGCGAGCTGCGGATCCCGGCCGACGACCCCCGGGTCGAGCGGGAGGGCACCTGGGCGCCGGGGGGAGCCGGCACCCTCGTCTCGCCGGGGGTGATCGGTGACCGCCTGACGGTCGAGGTCACCTGCACCGACGTCATGGTCCGGGTCCGTCGCCAGCCGACCGGGGGGATCGTCGACCTCACCGTCGACGGGGTCCCGGCGACCACCGTCGACCTGTTCTGCGCCGAGGGGTCCGAGAGCCTGACCGTCCGGGTGGCAGCCGATCTCCCCCTGGCCACCCACCAGGTCGTCCTCACCGCCCGGGGTCAAGCCGACGCTCGCTCGCTCGGACGAGCGGTGCTGGTCGAAGAGGTGGTCTGCTACGGGCCACTGGATGCCGGGCTCGGCTTCACCCCCCCCAGCGCCCTCAACCGGGGCAACCCCTACAGCCCGTACCTGGACCGCTGGCTGGAACAGGTCCCCCCGGGCGAGCCGGTGCTCGAGTTCGGCGGCGGCGACCGCCGTCGCGGCCGCCCGGGCCAGGTCAACTTCGAGTTCTTGAAGTTCGAGCTGGCCGACGGCTACGGCGACATCCACGCCGTCCCCTTCGCCGACGACACCTTCGCCGCCACCTGGACCCAAGCGGTGTTCGAGCACGTCGACGACCCGTTCCGGGCTGCCGCCGAGCTGGTCCGGGTCACCCGGCCAGGAGGCCTGATCCTGACCGAGGTGGCCTTCATGCAGCCGCTCCACGCCGTCCCGTACCACTTCTTCAACATGACCACCTGGGGGGTCCAGGCCCTATTCGCCGGGTGCGAGATCCTCGAATGCGACTGGTTCGGCGAGCTGTCGGCGACCATCGAGTGGCTGACCCGGGCCTCCGGGCTGGCGGCGAAGGTCGACCCGGCCGAGCTCGAGGCCCTGTTCGCGCAGCTCCGCCGCTACGACCGGCTCGTCTCCCACGAGGAGCTCCGAGGGGTGGCCTCGGCCGTCTACCTGGTGGCGCGCAAGCCCGGGTAACCGTTCGCAGGTCGCAGCGGCCGGCCACCGTCAGCGGGACCTTCGTCCGTACCTGGTCGCTCGATCGGCATGTGGCCTTCGACACGGCAGGTCCCTCGATCTTGCCCCCGCCCTAGGACGCTGCGCCCACGGCGCCGTCGGCAAGGGTCGCGACCGAGGCACCGGCAGCCATCGATTCGATGCCTCACCGTGGCAGCCTGGGGCCAGGTCACGGTTCTTCGATGACCGTAGTCTGCGCCAGGGCATCGAGCGCCGCCTGCAGGGTGCTGTTGGCGATGGCCAATGGCCCGCCGAACACGGTGATCGAGCTCACGGTGACTCCCGACCCGACGAGTGGGGTCAAGGGCTTCACCACGTAAACCGGGTCGACCCCGTAGAGGCTGCCGGCCTGGTTGAAGAAGGCCGTGGCGTAGGTGCCAAGGGTGGTCGGGTTCTCGGCCAGGATGATCGGCTGCTCGCCGGGCCCGG
>JAJPJD010000048.1 GCA_021324355.1 Actinomycetota bacterium | reverse complement strand
GTCATCGTGGCCCTCGAAGGGCGACCGACGCCGGCCGTCACCCCGACCCTCATCGAGTCACAGGAACCGTGACAGCCCCTGCACCAGAGAGGGTGGACCAGTGACCGTCGGGGTGCTGGTGGCCTCGGCCCAAAACGCCCGGGCCCTGTGGTATCTGGCCCGGGCCAGTGGGCTGGTCGCCATGGTGCTGCTGACGGTGACGGTCGTGCTCGGCATCGTCTCGACGGTCGGCTGGGCCAGCGCGCGCTGGCCCCGGTTTGCCTCTCAGGCCCTGCACCGGAACCTCTCCCTGCTGTGCCTGGCCTTGATCGCTATCCACGTCGCCACCATCGTGGCCGACGGGTACGTGCCGATCGGCGTGCTCGATGCCGTCGTCCCGTTCCGCACCCCGTACCGGAGGTTCTGGGTCGGGCTGGGGGCCGGCGCGTTCGACCTTCTGGTCGCGGTGCTGGTGACCAGCGCGCTGCGCCGCCACATCGGGCACCGGGCGTGGCGGGCGGTGCACTGGCTGGCCTACGCCTGCTGGCCGATCACTCTGGCCCACGGGTTGGGCTCGGGGACCGACACCCGGCTCGGCCCGGTCCAGCTGCTCTATGTGGTCTGTGCCGGGATGGTGGCGGTGGCGGTGGCGTGGCGGCTGGTGGCGGCCGGGACCGCCGCGAAGAGGACGCCTCGGCCGAGCGCCCTGCCGGGGCGCCACTCGAGGACCGGGGTGCGGACGCCGTGAGCGCGACCGCTGCCACGACGCTCGGCGACCGCCCAGGGGCGCTCGATCCGCTCCCGGGGGATTGCCCGGTTCGGCTGCTGCGCGGGCTGGAGGACGGCCGCCCGAGCATCGACCTCGCCTCGCACCTCGAGCTGTGGGGTGCCCTCGAGGGGGCCGCCGCGCCCGGGCTGCTGGCCGAGGTCGAGGCAAGCGGCCTGATCGGGCGAGGCGGTGCCGGCTTTCCGGCCGCTGCCAAATGGCGGGCGCTTGGGACCGGCCGCCGTCCGGTCGTGGTGGCCAAAGGGGGCCGAGGGCGAGCCGGCCAGCGCCAAAGACGCCGTCCTCCTGGCGCGCACCCCGCACCTGGTCCTCGACGGGGCGACCGCCGCTGCCGCCGCCCTCGGTGCCTGCCGAGTCGTGGCCTACGTTCCCGAGCATCTGGTCCCGGGGGTGCGCCGGGCGGTGGCCGAGCGAGCCCGCCACGGTCTGGACCCGGTCCCGATCGAGGTGGTGGGGGCGCCCTCGGCCTTTCTCGCCGGCCAGGAGGCGGCGGTGGTCAGCGCCCTGAACGGCGGGCCACCGATGCCGACCTTCCAAGGCCTGGTGCCAATTCGGCGCCGAGGGGTGCAGGGGCGCCCGACGCTGGTCCACAACGTCGAGACGCTCGCCCACCTGGCCCTGGTCGCCCGGTTCGGCGCCGCCTGGTTCCGCCAGGTGGGGACCGAACGCGCGCCAGGGACCGTGCTGCTCACTGTCAGCGGCCGGTCACCGTCACCGGTGGTCATCGAGACGCCGTTGGGCTCGCGGGCCGGCGAGGTGCTCGGGCTGTCGAACGAGGAGGCGACGCAGTACGCGGGGGCGCTGGTCGGCGGCTACGGCGGCACCTGGGTGCCGATCGAGGCCATGGTGGACCTGGAGCTCAGCCCCGAGGGCGCTCGCCGGCACGATGCCGTGCTCGGCCCGGGGGTGGTGGTGCTGCTCGGGAAGCGCACCTGCCCGTTGGCCGAGGTGGCCCGGGTGGTGCGCTTTCTCGAGGCCCAGTCAGCCGGGCAGTGTGGGCCGTGCATCCACGGCGTGGCCGGCTTGGCCGCCACGCTGGGCGCGCTGGCGTGGGCTCCGGCCACGCTGCGCCGGGGTCCGGAGGAGCTCGTCGAGCTGGCCTCGCTGGTCGAGGGCCGTGGCGCGTGCCGACACCCCGACGGGGTGGCCCGATTCGTCACCAGCGCGTGCGAGGTGTTCGCCGACGAGGTCGCGCGCCACCTGCGCACCGGGCTGTGCCCGCTCGCAGCCGCACCCGGCACCTTGCCCCTCCCGAGGCCGCTCGCCCGACCTGCTGGGGTGGCGTGGTGAGGCGTCGGGTCTTCCGCCTCCTGGTTGACCCGATCGCCTGCGACGGCCACGGGATGTGCGCCGAACTGTTTCCCGAGCGGATCGCGCTCGATCGTTTCGGGTACCCGGTCTTCTCTGACCAGCCCGTCAGCCCTGACCTGCTCCCACTGGCCCGCCGAGCCACCACGATGTGCCCGCAGCTCGCCCTCCACCTGGTCGAGGCGAACGCCAGCGGAGGTGCAGGCCGGTGACCCGCCTCCCAGGCCCGGCACCAGCTGCGTGGTCCCGGCAGCGCCGTCGGCGCCTGGAGGGGGTGGAGGCGAACGCCCGCCTCACCGCGACCACCGCGGTGGTGCTGCTGGTGCTGCTGGCGGTGGAGGGGCTCACGATCCTGCGGATCGGGTCGCTGCTCACCCTTCACGTCTTCATCGGCATGCTGCTCGTTCCCCCGGTGCTGCTCAAGATGGCCAGTACCGGCTGGCGGTTCGCTCGCTACTACTTGGGCGACCCCGCCTACCGCCATCGAGGACCTCCGGCGCTCGGCCTTCGGGTCCTCGGGCCGGCGGTCGTCGTCCTCACCGTCGCGGTCCTGGCGACCGGCATCGTGCTGCTCGTGGGGCCGGTGCCGTGGCGCTCAACCCTGCTCGAGCTGCACAAGGCCACGTTCGTCCTGTGGTTCGGGGCCATGGGTCTGCACGTGCTCGGGCACCTGGCCGACACCGCCCGCCTGGCGCCACTCGACCTCGTGGCTCGGACCAGGCGCCAGGTCCGCGGGGCCGGAGTCCGCCAGTGGCTCCTCGCCCTCAGCCTGGTGATCGGCATCGGCCTGGGGGTCCTGGTCGTCCCAGAGGTGGGGTCATGGTGGCACGCGTTCAGGATCGGCTGACCGACCGGCGACCGCCCGCACCGCGACGGCGCCGCCCGAGCCTGAGGTGGCGGCGGATCCGGGCGGTGCTGATCGTGGCGGTGGCGGTAGTGGTGGGCTGGACGGGGATCTCCCTCGGGCTGGCGCTCACCAACCCCACGCTCGGCTCCTCACTGCCCGGGCGCTTCGCTGAGTGGGCCCGGGCCCACGGCGCCGCGTCCATCGTCAACTGGGCCGAGAACGTCTGGTACAGCCACCACCCGCCACCGGTGGGTGGCAAGCCGCCGCCGGGGGCCATCCGGGTGCCCCACCACGCGGTGGTCGACGTCAGCGCTGGTCCGCCCCACCTGCCGCCACCGCCGCCCATCGTGCCGCCGGCCTCGCCGCCGCTGCCCGGGGAGGGCCAGTGGACCCCGGTCGGACGCCGGGTCGACGGGGTGCCGGCCCTCTACGTGACCACCCTGCGTCCCGACCCGGTCCACACCAGCTACGTGGTCGGGGTGGCCTGGATGGACACCAAGCTGCTGCGGGCCACCTTGTACTCGGGCAGCCAGATCCCAGGGGGCGGCCCGTACCCCGACACCGCGCCGATCAGCCCGTCGGCGGCCAGCACGCTGGTCGCCGCGTTCAACGCCGGCTTCCTCATGTCGGCGGCCAACGGCGGCTACTACACCGACGGCCGGACGGAAGTCCCGCTGCGCAACGGGGCCGCATCGTTCGTCGTCTACCAGGACGGCCAGGCCACCGTGGGGGAGTGGGGCCGGGACGTGACCATGACCCCCCAGGTGGTCTCGGTCCGCCAGAACCTCGACCTGCTGGTCGACGGCGGCCAACCGGTCCCTGGGCTCAACGCCAACGACACCACCCAGTGGGGCGCCACCCTCGGGAACGCGGTCTACGTCTGGCGCTCCGGGCTCGGGGTGACTGCCGACGGCGCCCTGGTGTATGTGGGGGGCCCCGGCCTCAACATCACCGACCTGGCCGACCTGTTGGTTCGGGCTGGCGCCGTCCGGGCGATGGAGCTCGACATCAACACCGACTGGGTGAACTTCAGCTACTACACCCCGCAGCCCCCGACCGGCCTCGCAAGCCCGGCCAACGGGGCCGAGCTGCTCCCCTCCATGGCCGGTGGGCCCGGCCGCTACTTCGAGCCGTGGTGGGCCCGGGACTTCATCACCGTCTCGGCCGCCCTGCCGGCCACCGGCTCCTCGTCGACCGCCGGGCAGGGCGGCCTCAGCCACTCGGGCGGCCGCCGGTCGCCATCGGCTCGGCGGCGCTGAGCCCCTCGCCAGCGCCGAGACGGTTCCAGTCCCGCCACACCAGCCGGTGGATCGGCACCCAGCGAGGGATGTCCCGCAGCCCGGGGAGGAACGGCACCAGGAGCAGCAGCACGGTGGCCGCACCGGTGAGGTAGATCGCGATGAGGTCGATGTTCTTCGAACTGTCGAGCCCTGGCACCTGGTACCACAAGGTGTACAGCCACAGCCAGGGCTGGCCCGGGTAGCTGCCGGTCTCGTTCATCACCCCCCACTGGGTGCCGGTGAGGTGTTCGGCCTGGGCCTGCTGCGCGAAGTAGCTGCCGTCCTCCAAGAAGAGCAGCGGCTTGGTGAAGTCGGTGCCATAGAAGGGACGCTGGGCCAAAAGGTCGGCGTCGAGCGCCCCTGATCGAGCCAGGGTCAGCTCGGCCGCAATCAGCACCGGGACCGGACCGTCGGCGGCCGGGGGCACCACCGGACGGCCGTGCACGAACCGCAGCTTTGCCAGCGCCGCCAGGTACGCCCGGGCCCACTGGCGCCGGAGGTCCGCCGGCGCGCCCACGTAGCGGTCAAGGGCCCGGCGCAGCGTCGGGTCGGTCGGGCTGAGGGCAGCCAAGGGCTGCAGGACGAAGGCGTTGGCGGCGTCGATCGGGATCCGCACCCCGGCCAGGGTCTGCCACGACCAGCCAAGCCGCTGGACGTTCCCGTTCTGGTGGTTGTAGGGCGGGCCATAGGTGGCCGTCTCGCTGGTGCCGGCCAGCTCGCTGGCCGCCGCCCCGACGAAGTCCGCCGGGGCCACCTTGGCCCAGGTGGCGACGGTCACCGGGGGCACGTCGGGGGAGGACAGCAGCCCGGCCAGCACCACGGTGAGCACCAGGGCCACCGCGCCGGCCACGGTCGCCTCCTTCACGATGTCGTAGCGGCGGGTCGGTCCCCGCCACTCGGCGGCATCGGCGCGGGCCGCCGCCAGCCGGGCGGCCCGACCGCGGATCCGGCGGGGAGGCAGAGGATGGGCGACCCCCCGGACCCGGACCAACAGGATGTGCGCGCCCACCACCGCCACCAGCACCAGGGGGATCAGCACCACGTGCCACAGCAGCATCTGGCCGAAGTCCATGAGGTTGAAGAACGCGCCGATGCCCGCCGCGTTGAACGCGTCCTTGCCGTTGGTCGAGATCCACTGGGAGTCGAAGTTCTGCTGGGAGAGGTAGCCGGTGAAGCACTCGACGATCGAGGCCAGGAAGGCCACCACCCCGGTCATCCAGGTGGCGGCTCGCCGGCCCCGCCAGGCCGCCATCCAGAACTTCCCCCACAGATGGATGACCAAGAAGGCCATGAACAGCTCGACGCTCCACAGGTGCACGCTGTTGAAGAAGTGGCCGACCGGGTTGGTGTGCCACCAGTCCACCCCGCCCAGGGCGATGGCCAGCCCAGAGACGATCGCCATGGCCAGCGCGGCCAGGGACGCGACACCGAAGACGTACACCCACGAGCGCACGTACGCCGGCTGGCGGTCGGGCAGCAGCTTGCCCGGCGGCAGCAGGCGGACCGCTCGCCGCCGGATCCGGGCGGTCCACATGGTGGCCTCTGGCCCCTCGAGCGTTTCAGGCTCCTCGGGGGAAGGGATCGCGGCCGGCGGCTCGATCGCCTCCTTGCGCCCCGGGAACGGCAGCACCAGGGCCGCCCCGAAGATGACCACCATGACGGCGATGAGGACCAGGTTGGCCACCGACACGGTGAAGATCGACCAGTGCAGGTACCGCCCCGGCTGGTCCAGGTTCACCGCTGCTGCGACCACGACGCCCGCCATCTCGCCTCCGGTTGCCGCCTCGTCCGACACTGTGGTCTTCGGCTGGCCGAGGGACCAGGGTCCAAGGTCCTGGCTCCACGGTGGCCCGACAGCCGGTGAGCCGGGGGGCCTGCGCCCGCGGTCACCACGAACCTCTAGGCTTGGACCTTATGGCGAGCGACGCCCCCACGTCCGAACCGGTCCTGGCCGACTACCGGGCCATCTTGGAGCGCGAGCGGGCGAGCCTGGAGCGCCAGCTGGCCGAGCTGGGCCACGGCGAGTCGGGCGGCCTCAACTACGACCCCAACTTCGCCGACACATCCCAGGTGACGGCCGAGCGCGGCGAGGCCGAGGCGCTGGCCGGCGAGCTCAAGGAGGCGCTGGCCGAGGTCGAGGCGGCCCTGGCGCGGCTGGACAACGGCACCTACGGCCGCTGCGCCCGCTGTGGCCAGCAGATCAGCCCGGCCCGCCTGGAGGCCATGCCGGCCGCGCAGCTGTGCATCACCTGCGCCTCGCGCGCCTAGCTCGGTGAGCGACCCCCCGCGCTGGTGGCCCGGCCGGCCGCCGCCGTCCAGCGCGTCCGCAGGGCCGGGGCCGGCCGGCGGCGCCTACTACTACCCGCCCGGCACCACGCCGGGGCCCCGCCGTCCCGAGCCTCCGCCCCGCCGAGCTCGGAACCCCCGGGGGTGGCTGTGGGCCGCGGTCGCGGTGCTGCTCGGGATCCTGCTGGCCCGGGCCCACAGCATCACGCGAGACGACGTGGTGCTGTTCTGCACGATCATCCCCTCGATCATCCTCCACGAGGTCGCCCACGGCTGGGTCGCGCTGGCCTTCGGCGACGACACCGCCAAGCGAGCCGGCCGGCTCACGCTCAACCCGCTGGCCCACGTCGATCTGGTCGGCACGGTCCTGGTGCCGCTCCTCATGATCTGGGGGGGCTTCGGCTTCTTCGGGTGGGCCAAACCGGTGCCGGTCAACGTCTCCCGGCTGCGCAGTCCCCGAAACCACGGCGTCGTGGTGTCCCTGGCCGGCCCGGCCACCAACGCGCTGCTGTGCGTCCTGGCCGCGGTGCTCTTTCATCTGACCGGCGCGCTCGGGGCAGCCGCCGGCCCGAGTGTGCCGCTGTGGGTGCTCATCCTCTTCTACCTGGGACTGGTCAACCTCTGGCTCACGGTGTTCAACATGATCCCGATCCCGCCCCTCGACGGCTCGGTCCTCTTGGAGCGGCTCCTGCCCGGGTCGTGGTGGCCGGGGTACCTGCGGCTGCGTCGCTACACCCTCCCGCTGGTGCTCGGGGTCGTCATGCTGGCCACCCTCATTCCCGACGGCGGGACCAGCCTGATCGGCCACTTCTCGACCATGACCGAGAACTGGTGGGCGTCGCTGCTCGGCGCCGGTTGAGCGCTCAGGGGAGCAGCCCGACGGCCTCGGCCGCCCGGGCATAGGTGGCCGAGGCGACCTCGTGGGCCCGGGCCGCCCCGGCGGCCAGGATGCGCTCCACCTCGCCCAGGTCCGACTGGAGCTCGGCCGCCCGCTGGCGGACCGGGCTCAGCATGGCGACCACGGCGTCGGCGACGTCCTGCTTGAGCGGGCCGTAGGCGTGGTAGCGGGCCGCCACCTCGGCCGGGGGGACGCCGGTCGCGGCCGACAGGAGCTCGAGCAGGTTGGAGACGCCGGGCTTTCGCTCCCGGTCGTGCTCCACGGTGGTGCCCGGGTCGGTCACCGCCCGCTTGATCTTGCGCTCGATGACCGCCGGCTCGTCCAAGATCCGCACCGTACCGAGCGGGGAGTCGACCGACTTGGACATCTTGGATTCGGGGTGCTGGAGGTCCATGACCCGGGCGCCGACCGCCGGGATGCTGGCCCGGGGAACCCGGAAGGTCTCGCCGTAGCGGCGGTTGAACCGGATCGCCAGGTCCCGGGTGAGCTCCAGGTGCTGGCGCTGGTCGTCGCCGACCGGGACCTCGTCGACCTGGTACAACAGGATGTCGGCGGCCATGAGGACCGGGTAGGTGAACAGCCCGGCCCGCACCGACTCGCTGCCGGCGCTCTTCTCCTTGAACTGGGTCATGCGGCTCAGCTCGCCGTAGGAGGCGGTGCACTCGAGCAGCCAGGCCAGCCGGGTGTGCTCGGGTACGTGGCTCTGGACGAACAAGGTCACGACCTCGGGGTCGAGGCCGACCGCCAACAGCAGCACGGCGGACTCGAGCGTCCGGCGGCGCAGCTCGGCCGGGTCGATCTCGAGGGTGAGGGCGTGGAGGTCGACCACGCAGAAGTAGGCGTCGTTGTCGTGCTGGGCGGCCACCCAGTTGCGGAAGGCGCCGAGGTAGTTGCCGAGGTGGAAGTCGCCGGAGGGCTGCACGCCCGAGAACACGGTGGCCATGGCCCATCGTAGGGCGGGCCGGCATGCGGGCCCGGACGATGCACGCCGCGGCGGCGTCGGTTCGGTAGGGTCGAGGGCGTGGCTGTCGAGGTGTCCACGCCGGTCTTCGAGGGGCCGATCGACCTGCTGCTGCACCTGGTGAACACCCACGAGGTCGACGTGCGCGACGTCCCGTTGGCCCCGGTGGTCGATGGTTTCGTCGCCGCCCTGGCCGAGGGCCGATCGCGCTACTCGATGGACGTGCTCTCGGAGTTCCTGCTGGTGGCAGCGATCCTGGTTGAGCTCAAGTCCCAGGCGCTCCTCCCCGGGCCCGACGAGGTCGAACCCGAAGATGAGCTGGTCGGATGGGACCAGCGGGACCTGCTGTTGTCCCGGCTCCTCGAGTGCCGGGCCTACGCCGCGGTCGCCGACACCCTGGCCAAGATGGCCGAGGCGGCGGCGTGCTCGGTTCCCCGGGTGGCTGGCCTGGAGGACGACGTGGTGGTCCACGCACCGGACCTGCTCCGAGGCGTCACCCCCGACCGACTGGCCCGGGCGTTCGCCGCCGCGGTGGCGCCGCGCCCGGAGCCGCGGATCGACCTGTCACACGTGACCGTGGTCGACACCGTCACGGTGTCCGAAGCGGTCGAGGAGCTGGCGGTCGAGCTGCCGCGGCGGCGCCGGGCGACCTTCGCCGAGCTGACCGAGCACCTCACGGCCAAGATCGAGGTGATCGTGCGCTTCCTCGCGCTGCTCGAGCTGTGCAAGCTGGGGCGGGTGACCTTGGGCCAGGGGCGATCGTTCGGCCAGCTCGAGATCGAGTGGGTCGGGGAGGACGAGCCGGTGGGCGTGGGCGCCCTGGTGGTCGACGAGTACCGGGGCTGACCGTGCACGACGACGAGCTGGCCCGAGCCATCGAGGCAGTGGTGATGGTGGCGCTGGAGCCGGTGTCCCCGGGCCTCATGGCCGAGCTGTTCGAGGAGCCGGTCGAGCGGGTGGACGCCGCCGCGGCCGAGCTGGCCCGGACCTACGAGCGGGACCGACGGGGGTTCGTCCTGGCCCGGGTGGCCGGGGGCTGGCGCTTCCAGAGCCACCCCGAGCTGGTGGCCTACGTCGAGCGGTTTGCCAACCGGGACGTGTCGCACCGGCTTTCCACCGCCGCGCTGGAGACCCTGGCCATCGTCGCCTACCGCCAGCCGGTCTCGCGGGCACAGATCGCGGCGCTGCGAGGCGTGAACGTCGACGGGGTGGTGCGACTGCTCGAGCAGCGGGGGTACATCCAGGCGGTCGGGCGGGCCGACGGGCCCGGGCAGCCGGTCCTGTTCGGGACGACCGAGCTGTTCTTGGAACGGCTGGGCCTCGACTCCCTGGCCGAGCTGCCACCGATCGAGGACTACCTCCCCGGACCCGAGGCAGTGGTCGAGCTGGAGGAGCGGCTCCGTCCCCCGGGTGACTGAGGGACCGAGCCACGCCGAGACGCCCGGGCCGGCCGATGCCGGCGAACGGCTCCAGAAGGTGCTGGCCCGAGCGGGCTTCGGCAGCCGACGGGCCTGCGACGAGCTCATCGCGGCCGGACGGGTGACCGTCGGCGGCCGCCGCGCGGTGCTCGGCCAGCGGGTGGTGCCCGGGCGCGACGCGGTGGCGGTCGACGGGGTGCCGGTCCGAAGCACCCCCGGGTTCGTCTACTACCTGGTCAACAAGCCGGCCGGCGTGCTCTCGGCATCGGTGGACCCCCGTGGGCGACCGACGCTGGCGGCGCTGGTGCCCCCCGAGCCCCGGGTGTTCTCGGTCGGACGGCTCGACCTGGCCACCGAGGGCCTGGTGCTCATGACCAACGATGGCGATCTCGCCTACGCCCTCACCCACCCCTCCTTTGGGGTGGACAAGGAGTACCTGGTCGAGCTGGACCGCCCGCCGGGGTCGGGGGCGCTGCGGACGCTTCGACGCGGCGTGGAGCTCAGTGACGGGCCCACCGCGCCGGCTCGGGTCGGGCTCCTCGCTCCCACCACCCTGCGCATCGTGATCCACGAGGGGCGGAACCGCCAGGTCCGCCGGATGTGCGAGGCGCTGGGCCTCGGGGTCCGACGCCTGGTGCGCACGCGGATCGGCCCGCTGAGCGACCCCACGCTCAAGCCGGGCCGGTGGCGCCGCCTGAGCCCCCAGGAGGTGCGGGCGCTGGCGGTGGCGGCCTACCGGCCCGGGCCGGCAGCCGGCCGGCGACACGCCGGCGGCCGGGACCGGCCCGGGGTCCGCTCGGCGGCCGATTAGCATTCGGGCGATGCCCGCGGCGCCCCTCACCCGAGCCCTGCGCGGGGCGACCACTGTCGAGGAGGACACCCCCGAGCAGGTCGCGGCCCGCATCCAGGAGCTGCTGCTCGAGATCATGCGCCGCAACGACCTGGTCGAAGACGACATCGTGAGCATCATCTTCACGACCACACCCGACGTCACCTCGACCTTCCCGGCGACGGCAGCCCGCGACATCGGGTTTGGGGCGGTGCCGCTGCTGTGTGCCTCGGAGATCGCGGTGCCCGGCGGAACGCCCCGGTGCCTCCGGGTGCTGCTGCACATCAACACCACTCGCTCCCGTGACGAGCTCCGCCACGTCTACCTCCACGGCGCTCAGGGGCTCCGAGATGACCTTCCCGTCTGAGAGGCCCGAGCGAGGGCGGAGCCGGTGACCACGACCACGAGCGCCCGACGGGCCCTCGTGGTTGGGACCGGGCTCATCGGGGGGTCGCTCGGGCGGGCCCTGCGGGCCCGGGGATGGCACGTGACCGGTCACGATGCCGAGCCAACGTCGGCCCGGCGAGCCCTCGAGCTGGGCGCGCTGGATGCGGTGGGGCCGGGGGTCGACGCCGAGCTGGCCTTCGTGGCGACCCCCGCCGGCCATGCCGCGGCGGTGGCCCGCCGCCTGCTGGAGGACCCGACCCGGCCCCCGGAGCTGGTGGTGACCGACGTGAGCGGGGTGAAGGCGCCGGTGGTCGGGGCGGTCGCGCACCCCCGCTTCGTCGGCGGGCACCCGATGGCCGGCTCCGAGCAGTCCGGGATCGAGGGCGCCGACCCGGAGTTGTTCGTCGGCGCGACCTGGGTCCTCACGCCGACCGCCGACACCGACCCCGCCGCCTACGCCACGGTGGCCGGGGTGGTGGCCTCGCTCGGGGCCGACGTCGCCGCCCTTTCCCCCGAGGACCACGACCGGCTGGTGGCGGTGGTGTCCCACGTGCCCCACCTGGTCGCCGCCACCCTCATGAATGCAGCCGCCGACGGGGCTCGGGCCGACGGCGCCCTGCTGCGCCTGGCCGCCGGCGGGTTCCGGGACATGACCCGGGTCGCCGCCGGCCAGCCCGACATCTGGGGCGACATCTGCGCCGAGAACGCCCAGGCCATCGTGGCCGGGCTGGACCGCCTGCTGGCCGACCTCGCCGAGCTGCGAGCCAAGGTTGCCGGGGCCGATCGGGCCGGCCTGCTCGAGCTCCTGCGCCGGGCCAGCGCGGCCCGCCGCGCCCTGCCGGCCGGAGCCACCCGGCCCGACCGCCTGGCCGAGCTGCGGGTCCCCGTCCCGGACCGCCAGGGGGTGCTGGCCGAATTCACCAGCCTGGCCCGAGACCTCGACATCAACATCTACGACCTGACCATCGCCCACTCCGCCGAGGGCCCCCGGGGCGTGCTCACCCTGCTCGTTGGAGAGGACCATGCCGACCGGCTGCGCACGGCGATCGAGGACCGGGGCCACCCGTGCACGGTGACGACGCTCACATGAGCGGCACCGACCCCCTCCCCGAGGCGGTCAGGGTGGCCCCCGGGTCGGCGCTGGTGGGGGAGGTCCGCACCCCGGGCGACAAGTCGATCTCCCATCGAGCCCTGCTGATCGGTGCCCTGGCCGAGGGGACCTCGGAGCTGCGAGGGCTCTCCGACGGCGACGACGTGCGCCGGAGCGCGCAGGCCGTGGCCCAGCTGGGCGCGACCGTGCGGCGCGTCGGGCCGGCGACGACGGTCGATGGCGGCCGGGCGCGGCTGCAGGCGGGCGGCACGATCGACTGCGGGAACTCGGGGACCTCCATGCGGCTGCTCGCCGGGGTGCTGGCCGGCTTGGACGGCGAGACCGTGCTCACCGGCGACGACTCGCTCTCGGCCCGGCCGATGGACCGCATCGCCGAACCGCTGGCCGCCATGGGAGCGACCGTTACCGGCCGCGGCCCCCGCCAACTGCCCCCGCTCACGGTGCGCGGGGGCCGGCTGCGGGCGGTGACCTGGGCCCCGCCAATGGCCAGCGCCCAGGTCAAGTCAGCCATTCTGTTCGCGGGGCTCGACGCCGACGGCGAGACCGTGGTCGAGGAGGCGGTCCCCACGAGAGCCCACACCGAGGAGCTGTTGGCGGCGGCCGGGGCGGCGATCACCGTCGAGCCGCTGGCCGTCGGGCGCCGGGTCCGCCTCCGGCCGTCCCGCCTCGCCCCCCTCGACCTCGACGTCCCCGGGGACCCCTCGCAGGCCGCGTTCTGGCTGGTGGGTGGGTGCGTGGTGCCCGGCAGCAAGGTACGAGTGCGCCGGGTCTACGCCGGGGGCGAGCGCATCGGGTTCCTCGGGGTGCTCGAGCGGATGGGCGCCACCGTCTCGATCGAGCCACTGCCCGACGGCTCGGCCGAGATGACCGCCGAGCACTCCGAGCTCAGCGGAACCACCGTCGCGGCGGCCGAGATCCCCTCCCTGGACGAGGTGCCGATCCTGGCGGTGGCGGCAGCCGCCGCCCGGGGCACGACGACCTTTGCAGACGTGGCCGAGCTTCGAGTGAAAGAGACCGACCGCTTTGCAGCCACCATCCGCCTGGTCGAGGCGCTTGGCGCCCGGGCCCAGGCGGTCGGGGACGACCTGGTGGTGACCGGCACGGGTCGGCTCGGCCCCGGCCCGGTCGACTTCGAAGCCGAGGGCGACCACCGGATGGCGATGGCGGCAGTGGTGGGCGCGCTGGGCTCGCCCGGGGGCGGCCGGGTCGGCGGGATGGCCGCGGTCGCCACCAGCTACCCGGGGTTTCTCACCGATCTCAGCCGGCTGGGCGGCGCGGACGCATGGGAACCGGCGACCGCGGCTCGCTGAGCAGCCCGGGCCGGGGCGGCCTGCTCATCGCGGTCGACGGCCCGGCCGGCGCCGGCAAGTCGACCGTGTCCAAGGCGCTGGCCGAACGGCTCGGGCTGGATCGCCTCGACACCGGGGCCATGTACCGCTCGGTGGCCTGGGAGGCGCTCCGCCGGGGGATCGCCCCCGACGACGCCGCCGCGGTGGCGGCGGTGGCAGCCGAGGCGGCGATCGAGGTGGGGGCGTCGGTGCGGATCAACGGGCGTGACGTGACCGGGCTCATCCGGACCCCGGAGGTCTCCGCCGCGGTCTCGGTGGTGGCCGCCAATC
>JAJPJD010000055.1 GCA_021324355.1 Actinomycetota bacterium | reverse complement strand
GCCTACGGGTTCATCAACGCAGAGAACTTCGAGGCCCGCGGGATCCTGCTCACGCCGCCAAAGCCCATCACGTGAGGGTGTTCATCCCATGGTTTCGCGCAGAACCGAACGGTCATGGCCGTCCCCGGGGAGCGAGGTGGCCGTCCGCGGGGAATTCTCGTGGCCGTCCTTGGGGAGAAGTCATGGCCGCCTGTGGGGAGATCCTCGTGTCCCTTGACACTGCTCCCCACCGAGCCCCCCTGGGTGCGGCCTGGCTCAGCGTCCTGTCCACTCGGGCGTGCGGCCTTCGGCCGTCGCTCGGGCTGCCTCCTTGAAGTCTTCGGACTCCAAGCAGCGGATCTGCGCTTCGACCGCCACTGCGAAGCTGTCGTCTGGATCACTGAACCAGGCGGCCTCGATCGCGCGCCGCGCCCCTTGGACGGCCAGGGGTGGCTGGCCAGCAAGACGCACGGCGAGCTCAGTCGCCGCCTCAAGAACCTCGGCGTCGGGCACGACTCGATTCGCCAAGCCGATGCGAAGAGCCTCGGACGCGTCGATCACCTCTCCCAAAAGTATCAGTTCACGGGCCCGGCTCTCCCCCACGATCCGTGGCAATCGAACGGTGGCGCCCATGTCTGGCAGGATCCCGTATCGGGTCTCGGTCAACCCCACGTCGGCGTTCTCGCCGAAGACACGGAAGTCACATGCAATCGCAAGTTGTAGGCCAGCTCCGTAGGCGTGGCCTTGCACGGCAGCGATACTCGGACAGGCGAGCTTTGGGATCCAGGAGAAGGTGCCCGCCACCGATAGACCAACCTCGAGACTGTGCTCGTCCGGTGGTCGTGCTGCGAAGTCGGCGATGATCCCGGCCAGGCCCTCGATCAAGTCGATACCAGCCGAGAAGCTCGGCCCGTCGCCTGCCACCACCAAGGACCGCAAGGTAGGGTCGGAGAGCAGCTCGGCTCCCAGCTGGGCCAACTCCTGCCACATCAGGGGATTCTGAGCGTTGTGCTTCTCGGGACGCGCCAAGGCCAACATCCCCACATAGCCCCTCCTTTCGTATCGGATGGTCTGGTAGCCCATATTGTGCTCCTCTACCGGTATATGCGGTTTTCCATGTGACAGTGACGGCGATCTTCGATACAAAGTCGGGAGGGACCAAGCGTTCCACTGGTGCTCCCACCGCCGGCAAGCGTTGGCGACCGAGCAGCAGCACCGAGGCTTTCCTGGTCGCGCCGCGCCACTTCTTGCACGGCAGCCACGTGTAGACCTTCGCGTGAGCCGAAGTGGTAGATCAGCATCCGGTGGCTCGTGCCGATCGCCACGGTCATCTCACGCCGGCTCAGGTTCACGATCCCCTCGCCCAAGACGTGCTCGACGGCTGCGTGGAGCAAGCGGTCCCTGGGTTGCGAGCTAGCCACACCTTACTGTACCATATGGCGTACCATATGGTACAGTAAGGTGCCAGGCCAGATGCGTCAACTATCGGTGGAAGCCGAAGCGACGACCCGAGCCGGACCTGAGGTCGTGTGGTCGCTCGTCGCGGACGCGAACACCTTTCCCCACTGGTGCTCGTCAAACGACGGGGCCGACCGCCCGCCTTCCGCCGGTCTGTCGGAAAAGGGCTCGGTCCAGTGGTTCCGTTACCCTGTGCCAAGCGGGAGCGGACCTCGGTGTGGAAAAGGACCACGGCCGCGTCGCCGTCGATGATCTCGTCGGTCAACGCGAACGAGGCCAGCTCGTAGACGAGCACTTCGAAAAAGGCCATGGTCGGCTGGGGACCATCGGCTAGTCGTGGAATGCGACAAGGATGGTCCCCTCGGCGAGCGGTGATAAGTCAGGAGCGCACTGCCGCTCTCGATATGGTGACAGCTCACGAGCCGCGAAATATGAGGGAGATTGGCCATGACCGATGACGCTGAACTGCAACCTGCCATAGCTGCCGAGCTCTGCGCCCTTGCTGACCTGCTCGGCTCGGCCACTGAGGCGCAGTGGGGCACGCCCTCACTGTGCACTGGCTGGCGGGTGCGCGAGGTGGTCGCGCACATGACCATGGCCGCGCGCTACCCCGAGGACGAACTCATGGCTGAGCTGCGCCGCTGCGACTTCGACTTCGGCCGGCTGTCCAACGAGATCGCCAGCAGGGACGCCGAGCTGCCGCCCAGCCAGCTCGTCGGCGACCTGCGCTCGGAGGTGTTGCAGCACTGGAAGCCGCGAGGGCGCTACCGCGACGCGCTCAACCACGTGGTCATCCACAGCCTTGACGTGACCGTGCCGCTCGGGGTGCCGCGCCGCTCACCAGACGCTACTGTCCGGATCGTCCTGGACGACCTGACCATCGGCGGGGTGCATCATCACTTCGGCACCAATATCGATGGGCCCAGCCTCCAGGCCACCGACCTGAACTGGTCCTACGGGTCAGGCTCGGCGCTGCGCGCCACGGCCGAGGACCTCGTGCTGGTGCTCTGCGGCCGGACCGTCCCAGCCGGGCGGGTCGAGGGCAAGCCGCTCTAGGCGGCAACGGAGATCACAGACAGCTGGGTCCGACGATGCCGAGAACCACTAGGGAGTGCGGATGACTGCCACCGTCCAGCCAGTGATCATGACTGCGGACCTGAACCGCCTGCTGGCTTTCTATACCGAGCTGCTCGGAGCCGTACAGACATCCCCCGTGCCTGACGAGGGCCCGGCTTTTTACGTGGGCCTCCAGGCCAGTGACTCTGAACTGGGCCTGGTTGCCGATGCCGAGGGCGGTGCCGACGCTCCGGGCCGGGTCCTCCTCAGCATTGCGGTCCACGATGTCGATAGCGTGCTGGAGCGGGTGACGGCCCTAGGCGGGAGAGTGCATGGCCCGCCGACCAACATGCCATGGGGACAGCGGGCTGCGCACATCGCCGATCCGAACGGCAACGCCGTCAACCTTACCCAGCCGAATTTTAATTTGACCTGACCCCGGGAGGCCGCTCGCCGCTGCGCGCCTTGAATTACGCGCTGGAGCGGGTCCGGATCGCTTCCGCCAGTGCTCACGATGGCGAGCGAAGAGGCTAAGTGTGAGCTAGGCGCGCGTGATCGATGAGTTTTGTCCCTAGCCGCCCGGGGCGACGAGAGACGCTTGGAGATCCGGCGGCTACGATCGAGTTCCGGCTCGCGAGCCGTCGACATTGTCGAGAAGTCAAGGCCGTGCGAGTTGTAGTCAGTGAGTTCATCAGCCTTGACCGGGGTAGTACAGGCACCGGGCGGACCACAAGAGGACACCAGCGGGAGCTTCCCCCACGGCGGTTGGTCACAACCCTTCTTCGACCAAGACGCCGTAGGCCAGACCATCGCCGACTTCGCCCAGCGAAGCCAGGCGCTACTCCAAGGGCGACACCCATATCAGGTCTCTGCCGAAGCGTGGCGAACTTGCAGCGGAGATCCGGTCACCCTCGGCGGCGGCAAAAGGTTGTTCCCCGACGATGGCGAACTCCGCAGCTTCTATTGCGGAGGCTGTGGCCCAGCCGATCAGCACGGGTGCCTGCTCGTGCTGATCGACCAGTCGACCGAGCCATGGCGAGGTCAGGCCACGCCCGGTCACGTAGGCGCCGCTGACCGCACGGCGACAGCGAACGGGCCGGTCAGCCGGAGGACATGAACGACCAGCGAGATGGTGAACATGGCCGACGGCAGCGCGCGATCACGGAGGTCACCAGAAGCATCGTTGCCGCCCGGTGTTGCCCGAGCCGGCCGTGTCAGCCCTGCGCCAGCTTCGTATAGGTCAGCTCGAAGTCGTGGCTCCATTGGCCGTTATCGCTGCGGTGGAGCCAGCGGCCTTCGATCATTTCGTTGTCGGAAGAAAGCGTGGCCTCCCAGCGCTGGGAGAATTCGAGCGGCGAAAAGTCCGGCCGTGTCCTTTGCAGCGTCCAGGTCCGCTCGGCGAAGGTCATCTCGTAGACGCGCACCACCCCGCGGGCGTCGAAGTAGTGCTGAAGAAACCCGCCGCGCGCGGGATCCGCGGTGATGATCGCGATGCCGTCGGGGGCGGCCGGATGTGGAACGTGCCAGCGCTGGACCACAAATGCCGAGCCAGGGCCGTACTCGAACACGGTGCGCGCCCCGGTGTCCTCAGGGGGCCCTTGGCGGGCGTCGGGGAAAGCTACGTCCATGCGCCAAGTTCCGATCAATGGCGCCAGCTCAGCGATCGCGGATGATGAAAGTCCAGTACTCATGACTTGCCTCTCCTTCGTAGGTCAGGTAGACGATGCAGGTCGACACGGCGACCCCAGAGCCGACCGGCGCTCAGATCCCCGGTCGATGACGGTTCAGAGCAGTTCCGTTTGAGCCAATGAGCTGCTGTCGGGCTCGAGCGCGCCAGGCTCGGCTCTTGCTGAGGGCCGACCGCTGCCAGCACCTCCGCCCGGGCCGCACCAACGCGACGGAGGGCGGGACCGTCATCGCGACGGCAGCGCTGTGGAGCACAGCGACGTCGACGATCGATGCTTCGACCTGCCCACACCGAAGCAGGGTTCCACGGTTGACGTCCCCTCGGAAGAGTTGCAATCGAGCTCGTGGTAACACGCGTTCTCCTCTTCGTACTAAACCGTATAGTACGCAGTAGCATCGTGTCAAGCCCGATTCGTCTGAGATCTAGGAGCGGTTGAATGAAAGAGCACATTCAGACCACAAGTCCGCAGAGCCTCGAGCCCGACAGCCGCTCTGCGCGCACACGCCGGAGGATCACAGAGGCGGCAACGGCGCTGTTCTTGGAACACGGCTACCTAGGGACGAGCATGGACCAGATCGCGGTGAGAGCGGGCGTTTCCAAGCCCACCGTCTACCGACTCTGGGCCGACAAGGACGCGCTACTCGAAGACATCGTGCGCAGCACCTTGGACCGGGCCGGCGACCCATTTCGCGCCAAGCTTGCTGCACTGGCCGGCTCAGAGGACCTCCGGGCTGACATGCAGAAGCTCGCTCGCGAGTACGTCGCAATGATCACCCAACCTTCGCTCCTACAACTACGACGACTGGTGATCGGAGCATCCCACCAGCTGCCCGAGCTCGCACAGGCGTACTACCAGCGCGCCCCCGAACAGACCTTCCGCGCCCTTGCCGACACCTTCGTGCAGCTCGCGGACCGCGGCCTCCTGCAGATCGACGATCCGCTCCTCACGGCAACCCATTTCGCGTTCCTGGTGCTCGGCCGCGTCCTCGACAAGAGCCTCTTCTACCGCGACGCGCCCTTCTCCCGCCGCGAGCTCGACGTCCAAGCACATGCCGGAGTCGAAGCTTTCCTCCGCGCGTATGCTCCGCAGCTCCACGCGACCGACTGCGTCGCCAAGGCGTAACGACGGCCGCGATATAGGCACAAGACCATGCGGGCCCCGGCTGATTGCGCGTGCGCTTGTCCGTCCCAGAGCGAGCCAGAAGGATGACCAGGTCTCCGGGTCGCGCCAGAGGTCGGTCGAACATCGGGCCTCCCCTCCGGCCGGCCGCTCTCAGGGGGAATGCGGGTAGCACGATCGTTCGAGCCCTGCGTTCGACAATGGCGTTCGCGAAGTCTGCGGGATCTCCGAACCTGCTCTGGGGCTGGGCGGCGTACTTCTGCCATGGCAACCCGACCAAGCAGTTGTCCGCCATCGACAGCCACGTCCACTTGAGGCGCGCCATTGCTTGTCTTCACTTACGAATTTGGCAGGGGCACTTTGCACCGCAATTGGGACTCTATCCGGGTGCCCCGCCGCGCCCTCTTCTTTGGGCGAAGTGCTGTACCTGCCGTTCGTGTACGCCAGATACCCAATCGAACGCGGCCGATGAGCCGACCCGCCGGTCGTAGAAAACACCGGCGTCACGCAGGGTATGCACATACGCGCGATCCTGGCCGATCCGCGTTTGTAGCTGATCGATCCCGCCGGCGGACCCGTGACCGGGGATGAAAACATCGATGTCGCCCGCCGCGCCCTCCAGTCGCCGCAGCGCGGCGAGATAGTCCGCTATCGGGTCAGCGGCGTTCAGGTCGAGCATCGGGATCAAGACATCAGACAGCATGTCGCCGGCAACGAGAACTTTTCGCTCCGGAACCAACAGTGACGCATGGCCCGGGGCATGCGCTTGATGCTCAAGGATCCAGACTTGAGGGCCATCCCAAGGAACCTGCGCGGTTCCGGCGGGCAGACCGCTAATGGGTCCGAACAGGCTCAGCGGCATCTGCGCAGCTATGTCCGGTGGTACGACCTTGGCGATACGGTCCTTCCAATGCGCGTCCGACAGCAGGGCTCGGACAGTGGCTGCGCAGCGAGCCGTTCCGTAACGAGGAACCGATCCGAGCTTGGGGTGCCAAAGCAGGTGGTCCCAGTGCGGATGGGTAGAAAACCCTGCCACAACAGGCTGACCCAACTCATGGAGGTCGTCCGCGAGGGCGACCATTTCGGCACCACGTATCCCGGGATCAATGAGCAGCACACCAGACCGGCCTTGCACGACAATGGCGTTACTCTGGCAGAACTCGCTTTGGTGGATCAGGACACCATCTGTGACCTGCCTCAGCATGAGGCTCCCTCCGCTTGTACTTTGCAACTGATCGTTGAGACGGTAGTACCCAAAACAGGTCGCCGGCAGGCTCGCCGAGGCGGACAACCTTCTGGCTCAGGGCAAGAGCGTCGGGGAGGTCGCCCGGCGCTCGACTTCCAGTTCGACCAGGCCGCGGATGGACGGCAGCTCAAGTTGCTCAACGTCATCGACGAGCACAGCCGGGAGGCCTTGGCCATGGACGTGGAGCGCTCCATCGAGGCCGACGGCGTGATGGCCTGCCTCGAGCGCCTAGCGGCCGAGCGAGGGGCGCCGGCCTACGTGCGCTTCGACCATGGCCCAGAGTTCATCGCCTACGTCGTAGCCCACTGGTGTCAGTTCAACGCCACCGTCGCCAGCTCGAGGGACGGTTCAGCCGATCGGGGTCTGTGAGCACGTCGATGTGGACGATCTTCCCGTTGGTGACGGTGAAGGCCATCACCGCTAGGACGTTTTTGCCCGTGACCACGACTGCTCCTGCTGCCCCGTTGACGAGGGCCGGACGAACGAACGGGTACCACTTCGAGTACGTGGCCGTGTGGGCGGCAACGGCATTAGCGCCTCGTAGGGTGCGTGACGATCCTCTCCGGAGGACGCCACCATCGATCCTTAGCTCAATTTCGGGGTCGAGGATCTCCAGGAGAGCATCGAAGTTCCCGTCGCGCGACGCGGCGAAGAACGCAGCAACCACCGCCCGTTGCCGCTCGAGGTCGGCGTCGGGTTCGGGCATTCCCCGTACTCGACGGCGCGCTCGGCTGGCCAGTTGCTGAGCGGAAGCGTCGGATCGGTCAAGGACCTGGGCGATCTCCGCGAAGTGCACGCCGAAGACGTCGTGGAGCACAAAGGCGAGCCGCTCTTCGGGGTTCAAGGAGTCGAGGACCACTTGGAGCGCGAGACCAACCGAGTCCGCGACGAGGACCTGTTGGTTGAGGTCGGTCGTGCCGTCGAGCACGACGACGGGGTCAGGTACGTGCGTCTGCCCCGACGTCCCGTCACGTCGCCGGGCCCGGAGCATGTTCAAGCAGACGCGACCCACCACAGAGGTGAGCCACGCCTGAACGTTTTCTATGCCGTCTGGGTCATGGTGGTGGATCCGAAGCCATGCCTCTTGGAGCGCGTCGTCGGCGTCGCCAACCGAGCCGAGCATCCGGTAGGCGACACCCCGCAGGTGCGAGCGGTGCTGCTCGAAGCGCTCTATCAGCCAGTCACCCTCGTCCATCGTCCCGTCTCACCAGTGCTGGTGGAAGCCGACGTCGGTGGCCAGAGAGGCCACGGCCAAGAGGAGGAAGGTGATCGCGCCGCCGACGTTGCGGTCGCCCACTCGAACATGCGCTCCCAGGGCGCAGATGAAGTAGACGACGAGGCCGATGGCCGCGGCGATGCCAACGGCAGGCACGGCGACGCCGGCCACAAGCCCCACCGCCCCGGCCGCCAGGAGGACGCCGAAGGGGACCATCCACTTCTGCGAAACCTGAACCTTGTCAGCCACCGCCTTGACGAAGTTGGCACCAACGAAATTCATCGATGCGGCAAAGCCGTTCATGAGTGCGGCCAGGCTCGCCACACCAAGGTACGCAGTGTGCATACCCCTAAGACACCTGGGCAGCTCGAAACCTGACAGCCAGCCTCTGACCCCACGGCACCGAGGCTTTCCCGGTCGCGCCGCTCCACCTCGCGCACGACAGCCACTTGCAAACCTTCGCGTGACCCGAAGTGGTCGATCAGCATCCGGTGGCTCGTGCCGATCGCCACGGTGATCTCACGCCGGCTCAGGTTCACGATCCCCTGGCCCAAGACGTGCTCGACAGCTGCATGGAGCAAGCGGTCCCTGGGTTGCGAGCTGGCCACAGCTAACTGTACCATATGGTACAGACAGGAGCCAGGCCAGATGCGTCAACTATCGGTGGAAGCCGAAGCGACGACCCGAGCCGGACCCGAGGTCGTGTGGTCGCTCGTCGCGGACGCGAAACTGGTGCTCGTGAAGCGACGGGGCCTACCGCCCGCCTTCCGCCTGTCTGTCGGAAAAGGGCTCGGTCCAGTGGTTCCGTTACGGTCAGAGCACGACGAGCGCCGAGCAGGTCCTGCACGTCGACGAGACCCGACGCCTCGCCCACGCGGCACCGGACGGAAGCATGCCGACGACGTTGAGGCCCTGTGCCGAGCGGGAGCCGACCTCGGTGTGGAAAAGGACCACGGCCGCGTCGCCGTCGATGATCTCGTCGGTCAACGCGAACGAGGCCAGCTCGTCGACGAGCACTTCGAAGAAGGCCATCGTCGGCTGGGGACCAGTGAGAGCCGAAACGGTCAAATTGGCTCATGGCGAGGCCGCACCGTAGTCCGATCCATCCGGCGGAAACTCCCTGGTCACCGCCGCGACCGAGTTCTCGGAAGGTCGCGATCATCCTGTGGGCCGCGGTCACCTCCGTGCGCGGCCTTCCCGCCCATGTGGCCGATCTCGCGCCGCTCATCGAATGCGGCGTCGCCAGTGCTCTGGTCGCACCCTTACGGGGCGCACCACGAGGGTCTGCCGGCGAAGCGACGGACGGGTCATTCGCTGCGCGGCGAGGGCGACGGTCGTCCACTGGACTGTTGATATCATTGGTCGGTTCCTGTTCGGCCTGTACGCCACCAATGGCGTCGGTCCCGCCGTCGAGCGCTTCAGCGTCACCAACGGGATCGCCATGGACGCCTCGGCCTCGGCGCTCACCTTGATGGACCGCGCCGGGGCAGTCGACGAAACTGCGTTGTTCATCCCACGAGCACGGCGTGGACTCGCCGAGGCGATCGGGACTGACCTTCCGCCAGCTGAAGCACCGGGATCCCATGACCTCGACGTCGAAGCTGACAGAGACCCATTCGTGTCGGACAGCCCATGTCGTCATCCCGAAACCTACCCACGGGACGAACTCCTTTCGGGACGTCGGGAGTACCTGCGACTGCCCGTCACCTGTCCCCCTGGGGTCGAACCAGCCGGGCATTGTCGGGTGCGGCAAAGCAGCGGGGCGCGCGTACCGTCGCTGGCGACCGGCTCGTACGTCGTGGCCCGTGGCGAGCCAGGTGGGGGCAGTGTCTTGAGGTTGTACCGGGCGTCCGGGTTGTCGACTTTCTTCGCGGGAGGCTTATCCACGGCCTGTAGGTGCCTTTGGTGACATGGGTGTTCCGAGCAGCTTGGGTGTCACAGCATGGCGGGCATCGGCGTCAAGGCCTTCGGACGAGTTTCGAGGAGGTGCCCGTGGACCCCAGGTGCGATATCGAGGTGCTGGTCGTCGGGGCAGGCCTTGCCGGCCTGGTGGCGGCGGCAGTGGCGGCGCGAGATGGAGCGTCGGTCGTGCTGTGCGAAGTGCGCGCGGCGGGGGGCCGGGCGCGAAGCGACACGCGGGAAGGGTTCGTCTTGAACCAGGGGCCCCACGCCCTCTACCGAGCCGGAGTTGGCTCCAAGGTGCTCAGCCGGCTGGGTATCGACTTCACCGGGTCGCCTCCCCACCGAGCCGTGTCGGGGTATAAGGAGGCAACGGGCGAGCTCGCTCGGCTTCCCACCTCGGCCGGGTCGCTGCTCCGCACGCGGGTGCTCGGCCTCTCCGACAAGGTCCACTTCGCTCGGCTACTTTCGACCCTTCCAAAGCGCGAAGGTCACTCGTTCGCCGAAATGGCCGAAATGAGTGCCGCCGAGTGGATCGCCTCGCTCGGCCTCAGCTCCCGGGGAGCGGGAGTGGTCTCGGCGTTGACGCGCGTCGCTACCTACGCCGGTCACCTCGAGCTCGTCTCTGCCGATGCCGTCGTCGCCCAACTGCAGCTCGCCCTCAAAGGTGTCATCTACCTCGACGGCGGCTGGCAGTCCCTCGTCGACGGCCTGGAAGCCGTCGCGGCGTCTGGCGGCGCGAAGGTGCTCGAGAGCGAGCGGGCGACAGCCCTCCACGCCAGGTCGGATGGCACCTTCGAGGTGCACACGCCAGCGAGGACCCTGTGGGCCGCGTCGGTCGTGGTCGCCGCCGGCAGCCCCGCAGCGGCACGAGCGCTGCTCCCCCACCCCCCCTCATGGGAGCTCGGTGCGCCGGCAACGGCGGCCTGCCTCGACCTCGGGCTGCGCCGGGTGCCCGCCACCATGGTCGCCTTCGGGCTCGACCAACCGCTGTATCTATCCACCCACAGCCCGAAAGCGCGGCTCGCTCCCCCCGGTGGGGCGGTCGTCCACGTCATGCGCTACGGCGCCCGGGCCTCCGCCGAGGACAGAGCCGAGCTGTGGGCCCTCGCCCGGTGCTGCGGAATCTCCGACGCGGACGTCATCACCCAACGGTTCCTGCACGAGATGACGGTCTGCCACGCCTTGCCACGCCCAGGCTCAGGGCTTGGTGGACGACCCGCCATCGACGCGACCGGAACGGCGGGCGTGTTCATAGCCGGCGACTGGGTCGGTCCGGTAGGCCTCCTCGCCGACGCCTCCCTGGCCAGCGGGGAAGCCGCTGGGCGAGCCGCTGTCGATCATGCGAAGCGCCAACGAGCCAACGACAGTGCCATGGTGGGGCGGTGAACTCCGACGACGAGGTCTTCGCCGCCGAGCGAGCGCGGCTGCTCGGCCTCGCCTACCGCATCCTCTCGAGCTACGCCGACGCCGAGGACGTCGTCCAAGAAGCCTGGATCCGCTGGCAAGGGGTCGATCACGAGACGATCGATCGTCCTGCTGCCTACCTCACGACCGTCACCACCCGCCTCGCCCTCGACCGGGCCCGGACGATCGCCCGGCGACGCGAGCGCTACGTCGGGCCGTGGCTCCCCGAACCGATCGCACTCGAGCACACCCCAGAGGACCACGTCGAGATGGCCGAGTCCCTCACTCTCGGGTTCTTGATGCTGCTCGACCGTCTCAGCCCAACCGAACGGGCCGTGTGGCTGCTCGCCGAGGTGTTCGGCGAGCCCTACGCGCTTATCGCCACAGCTGTCGACAAAAGCGAAGCAGCCTGCCGCCAAATCGCCACCCGGGCGCGGCGGCGACTGCGCGAAGAGCGCCCCGCACCGCCACAGGACCTCGACCCCAGACTCCTGCGCAAGCTCCTGGCGGCCGTCAGCGCTGGCGACCTCGAAAGCACCTTGGAGCTTCTCGACGCCGACGTCGTGCTCATAAGCGACGGCGGTCCCGACCACCATGCCGCACGCCACCCCGTCGTCGGAGCAGAGCGAGTGGCTCGCCTCGCCATCAACCTCGCCCGCCGGGGCGAGGTGACCGCCCTCCAAGAGGTGACCATCAATGGAGCAGCCGCCCTCGTCGTCGAGATCGACAGCGTCATGCCTCTCGTCCTCACCGGCGAGCAGCACGACGACAAGATCACCCGCATCTACCTACTGCTCAACGACGACAAGCTCGGCGGCCTCTACGCCCACCCGGCCATCACGTGAGGAGGTAACACGATGGCTCTACCGGACCCGAACCCGATGAGCGCGGCCGTCGAGGCGGCTGGGCTCGGGGTTACGGCCATCGCACCGCCAGCCCGCGGGGCCCCGACAAGCCGGTGCCTTCGCTCAACGTCAGACCCCGAGCTCACACGTGACCGAGGTCATGCTCCGACACCAGCTCGAGCAGCTGGGTGAACAGCTCGAACGCCCGGGTGGTTCCGGCAATGTCGCCAGTCGCCAACAGGTCAAGCAGGAGACCCCTCGTCACCGCCAACCCGAGGCGGGCGAGCCCCTCGGCATTGTCCTCGTCGATCCCTGCGTCGACCAGCACCGCCCTCACGGGAGCGATCCACCCCTCGACCGCCTCGTCTAAGAAACCCTCGGTGCCTGGGCGACCCAAGAGCGCATGGACGTAGATCTCGAAGAAGAGGCGCTCTTGTGCCCTCAGGGACGGATGGGCCAGGTGATCCCACCGTCGGCGTGCGTCGACAATCGACAGCGAAGCAGTGCCAAGACGCTCCCGTTCGCGCCGGTCCACCTCGCGGACGACGGCGACGAGAAGACCCTCCCGTGAGCCGAAGTGGTAGATCAGCATCCGATGGCTCGTGCCGATCGACTCGGCAATCTCACGGAGGCTGAGATCCAAGATCCCGTGCTCCAAGGCATGCTCGACCGCGGCGTGGAGCAAGCGGTCTCTGGCTTGCGAGCTGGCCACGACTAACCGTACCATATGGTACACGTACCAGGTGGTACAGAGAGGAGCCAGGCCAGATGCGTCAACTGTCGGTGGAAGCCCAAGGGACGACCCGAGCCGGACCTGAGGTCGTGTGGTCCCTCGTGGCCGACGCGAACAGCTATGCCCACTGGGGCCCCTGGAACGACGGTGGCTACCGCCCACCTTCCGCCGGCCCGTCGCAAGAGGGCTCGATCCAGTGGTTCCGCTACGGTCGGCGCACGACGAGCGTCGAGCAGATCCTGGAGGTTAACCCGCCCCGGAACCTCGCTTACAAGGTGGTGAGTGGCCTACCTGTGAAGAACTACCGCGCGGACGTGACCCTGACCCCAACCTCTTCCGGTGGGACCACGGTCCGCTGGGCAGCCTCCTGGAACAAAACGCTCATGGGCCGCCTGGTGCGGCGCAAGCTGGCGCATATCTACCCCGAGGTGGTCGCCGCCCTGGCCGCCGCCGCCGATCAGCAAGTCACCTCGGGGCCACAACCTTGACTCAGACATGGATACCACCGTCATCGAGATCGCCGACGGCATCTTCCGCCTCTCCACCTATCTGGACCCCACGGGGATGGCCCTCAACGAGTTCCTTCTCGTCGAGGAGGAACCGCTGGTCTTCTACCTCGGGCACCGCCGACTCTTTCTCCGAGCGCACATAGCGGTGGAAGACGATCCTCGCCTGGCATCTCCGTCCTTTGGCTCGACGCTGGACCTACCCTAACCGGCGACCTGGGCGACCATCACTTTAATGAACGAGAGACCGTCGACGCTATCCTGCGCTTCGCGCGGGAAAAGCCACGATAGGGCTACCTACGCATCCTCGGGGATATGCGGACGCTCGGGTCACCGTGTCCGAGACGAGCGTCGCCACTTTTCTCGCTCGACACGGGCTTCCCCCAGCACCAGCGCGTGAGGAACCGACCTGGTCGCACCTAGTCACTTCGACCTGAAATAGGCGCCCTGGCCAATCGCCGGCCGAGGCTGGTCTCTCTATCTGGTCGGCTTCTGGACCGTCATCGGATCAACCCGGCAACCTTGACCAAGT
>JAJPJD010000015.1 GCA_021324355.1 Actinomycetota bacterium | reverse complement strand
GCGTCGCGGTGTTCAAGGCCGGCTAGAAAACGTCCGTACGGGGCTCGCCGGAGACCCGTGTGCTCCAGTCGATCATCGAGGTGAGCACCCGCGTCCTGATTCGAGCGGAGGAAGCGTGAGGAATCTCGTGCGAGCCGCCATCCTGGTCGGCATGGTCATTGCAATGGCTCCGGCTGCCGCTGGTTCAGCTGTGACTGCCAGCGTGTCTCGCAGCATCTCGGTGTGGGTAACCCCGAGTGACTCGCAGCGTCCGTCCCGGGTCCTGGTGACCGGATCCCTGGTCGACTTCGGCGAGGCGCTCCGGGCCAACTCGGACGGCCGACGCGACCCCCGCGGCTCGTTCACCCTCCTGGCCCTGCACAAGGGGTCGATCCTGGTTGGTGGTCCAGAGCTCAGCCCTTCGGCACCGACGAGCACCGCGGCGCGCTCGGGGACCTGTGCGGTCTCGACCACGGCAGACGACCGGATCCCCGTCCTGCGCGGGACGAGGAACTACGCCGGCATCACCGGCACGATGACGGTCTCGGTGAGCTCTGTCCTCATCCTCCCGCTCCAGCCGGGAGGGAAGTGCGTGACTGGGAGCGGAGCCCATCCGCTCGCCTCGTGGTCAACGATCACGGCGTCGGGAACCGTAACGATCTCTATATCGAAAACCTGATCTGATTCCCAATGGGGGGTCCGATGCGGCGCGTTGTGTTGGACGGGCTGCTGGAGGCTGCGGTGGTCGTGCGGGGAAAGTCGCCTCGTGCGTCGTCGTCTCGAGCGACCGAACAGTGATGTCCCCAACAGACTTCCTGAAGAGCCATCCCTTCCTCTTCGTCGAACGTCGGACCCGGCGCTCCTCTTCGGACACGGTCAAGCGCTCAGCGATGCTCGCCGTAGCTTCCTCCAGGCCGACGGGTCGTCCGTCCACGTCGCAGACGACGCAGGGGTGTGCCGATGCATGACCCGCGATGCCGTTCTCTCTCGCCTGGCGCTGTTCGTGGCCGAGCTGCACCTTCGTAGCCGCCACTACGGATGGTTCCTCATCCGGCAGTCCGAGGACATTTGTTTGGTCAACCTCAACGGACTCGTCGTTGCCCCGAGGCCGAACACGACTGGCGGGCTTCCGTGGCCGAACACCGCCGGTAAAGGGCGTCGGACAGCCGTGTGCGGAACATCGCACGCACGGTTCGACGGGTGGACGAGGGAAACGGAGCGGGCGGATGGGCCACGGACCGCGGGTCTGAGAAACCCCCGGCACCGTTAGATCATCGCCACCCCGTTAGCACTCGACCCTGGTGTCTCCGAAGGGGGCCATGGGACACAGGGCATGGTTTTGAGGAGCCTTGCGTGACCTAGAACGGTCCTCGCTGGGCGGAGCAGGTGTGCTTGGCCCGTGCCATGGGTTGCTGGGCGCCAGCGGGTGGATTTCGACGACGCGGCCGCTGGCCGTTGGTCTGGTCGGAACTGCCTTAGATAGGAGAACCAGCGTGGGTTGATGCACGTCGTTACAACGTCCGACCGGCCTCTACTGCCTCAGCGCCTGTGCAGCCGAGATGACCCGGCCGAGATTGCGACGACACCGACGCTCGACATCACCAAAGTTGGGGACGCTGGGTAGATAATCAGTAGATAATCAATCGCTCAGCTCCTTTTCCCACAGCTTGCGATAGGCAGCCAGCCTCCTGTCAAAGGCAGTGGCCCACTCCCGTGGCGGGGTCCGCTGCCGCCCTCTGACGGCATCGTTAGCCGCCTTGCGCAGATACAGGTGCCACGCCTCTATGGCATCGGTGCGTTGACCGTCGACAACTCGTGGAGGTCCTACAGGTCGCGGCACTGCACTCGCTCGGCGATGCAACGGAGCTTCTCGGCGCTCACCTCACCGAGGGTGTACTCCTGGATCGCGGCATCGGCAGACATATCTGACCATCGGAGCTGCAGCGGGAGTCGACGGTGGGCCTCGACCAGCTCAGTATCGGAGACGTCGAGCTTGATCTTGCGAGGCCGTGACCTGAGCGGCCCTCTGTAGGCGATCCAGGCGGTAACGCCTTCGACTTCTGACAGCTCCAGAGTCGGCAGTTCGAGGCGATGCCGGCAGGCTTCGAGGGCTTTGCCTACCGCGGCATTTGCATCGCCGGCAGAGAGGCCGCCTACGGCTGAGAAATCGAGGTCGGCCGAGTACCGGTGGTTTTCGAAGTAGCAGAGGCGGAGCAGGGTGCCACCCTTGAAGACCAGGCGGGCCTCGCCGAGAGCTCCGATCTCGGCGCAGATGTGGGCCAGCACGTAGTCGCGCTCGATGGTTTGGGCCGGGAGCCTCTCGTCGTGGGCGCGCTGGGCTATGGGGCCCTTGGCGATCACGCGGCGACCACCGCTTCGAGTTCGGAAGCTGGATACGGCCAGGCCACGCCCCAGCTCTTGTCCACCCAGCCGTCCTGGGTCCGGGCGCGGCGATCCAGCTCGATCAGGGTCCGCCATGGCGGGGTTCCAGTCCCCGGGCGAGAGGCAGCGAGAGGGTATGGGCGATCGAACCAATGCGGCGGTAGGCGGGGCCAGAGTGCAGCTCATCGGCCAGCTCTCGGAGGCCGGTGATGATACCCGCCGCCGCCAACACCTCGGCCAGTCGGGTTGCCCCGCCAGTAAGCAGTGGTTTGGAGGCGACTCGAGCAGGGCTCGCCCAACGGTGGCGATCCGCGAAGGCCCGAGCGGCTGGGTCCCGATCAGCACGCTCGCCACCTTCTCGCGGACGACGCGAAGCGGCCGGCCGCTGAGGGACTGCTGTCGGGGGCGGAAGGGGCTGGCCACCTGGACCTGGCGCACCGGGCGCACGAGCATTCCGTGGTGGTCCAGGGCGGTCAGAAAGCCGATGCGGTGAGGATGGCTGATGAACACGGCGGCGACGGCCGAGCCGAGGTCGTCCGAGGCGGCGGCCGTCCCCAGGCTGCCGAAGGGGCGGATGCCATAGCGACCTGCGGCGACCCCCAGTCGACGAGACCCTCCCGGACCAGCCGGCTGAGCAGCTCCAGGCCGCGGTCTTTCGTCATAGTTGGGTCCAATTCACATGAAGCATGTACGTCTGGCCTCCGCCTGTTCGGGGGTCTGGCCGCGACGCCGTGGCGACGACACCCGGTTGACGACGTGCCCCTCCCGATGAAGAACAGCGCGATCGGCGGCCACGACGAGCTGGTCGGCTCGACCCTGTCTCGAGCCGGGCGTCCTTCGTGGCACCGATGAGGGCAGCAGGATCCACCTCACCCGAGACTCTCCACTGTCGGCCACGCCTTGCGCTTCGCGATCGTCTCCCCGGCTCCGTCGAGCATCCGCACCGTGCGCGCTCGCGAGTCCATGGTCGAGCCCGGGTGTGTTGGCTTCATACCCGCCTCCTCGATGATCCTTGGCTGTCTGGGCCGCGCCATCGGCCACGGTCCCCAAGGACTCTCGACGACGGCTCCGACGCAAACGGTCCCGAGCCTCGATGGGCCGGACCACTTCGCTCATCCGGGGCATCAAGGGTGAAGTCGAAGGGTGGCAATCAGTTCAACGACATGAGAGGTCGGGGTCCCGACCGCGCCACCACCCCACGCTCCGCTGCGGCAGTCCGTTGTCGCAGAGCCCTGCCACCGAGGTGACAGTAGTGATCGCATTGCGACCCTCAGGTTGCTCCCAGCGGCAAACCTGAGGGTCGGGCGAGAAGCTTCCCCCGGCAATCGCCAGGGTCGGGGGCTCGAACCTTCGGGGTATGGATCGCTTCGCGTGGGCGACACGTCGTCTATGTGCCGGCGTACGGCTGAGCCAGCCCGAGGGTTTCCACCGCAATTGTGCAGGGTTTTCTTTCGTTACAGAACTGTTTACCGTGCACGGAACCGGTGGAAGGAGTCGCATGGAGTCCGGGCAGGCCTTGAAACGAATCGTCTGGCGCTATCGGTGGTTGCTCATCGCGCTCATCGTGGCCCCCAGTTTCCTCGTCGGCCTCTACCGCGAGAGCCAGACCCCAACCTACGCCGCCAAGGCCGACGTCCAGGCCCAGACCTCCGAGCCCGACGCTGCGACCCAGGTCCAAGCCATCCTGAGCCGCGTCACCGCGGTGGCCACCAGCCCGCAGGTGGTGGCGAGCGCCATCCGCTCGGCCGGGGTCCATCGGAACGCAACACACGTTGCGCAACACCAGATCTCCACCGCGTCGCTGAACAGTTCGGCAGTGGTCACCATCACCGTCACCGATCCAAGCGCCCCGGTTGCCATCAAGCTGAGCCGCGCCCTGGCCACCCAGGTGGCGAACCAACTCAACCAGCTCGGCTCCCAGACCTCTGAGCAGCTCAAGCAGCTGGCAGCGCAGCAGAGCCAGCTCGAGGCTCGCCGCAACAGCCTGTTGAAGGCACTGGGGACCGGCGGGCTGACCTCGACCGATCCCACCGCGCAGGCTGACCTCACCGAGCTGAACGCGGTCGAGAACCAGCTCGCGAACAACCAGACTGCCCAGCAGCAGGCGCGGGCCAACGGCAATCAGGGGGCGGCGGTGATCAGTACTTCCCCGGTCGCCGTCGGGACGTCGCGCCACGCGTTGGTCGACGCCGCGCTGGCCGCGATCTTGGGACTGGTCGTCGGCATCTTGATCGTGGCGATCCGCGAGGCCCTTCGGCCGACCCTGCCGGACCCGGCCGCCGGCGCGCGTGAGCTCGATGTCCCTCACCTGGGGAACATCGAGCTCGACGAGGACAAGGCGGTGCTCGACGAGCACCTCCTGGCTCGCCTCGAGCTGATCGCCGGCCGTCGATCGGCGAGCACGTTGGTGCTCACCGGGCCGATGACCGAGCCCGAGCTGCTGGGGCTCGCTCGCCAGCTCGACGACGGGCTGAAGGGGGCTCGGGCCCTCGGCTCGTCGGTCGAGTCCACCGTGCCGCCGGGGTTCGCCCTGGCGATCCCGGCAGCGTCCCCCACCAACGGCAAGGCAGCCGCCCGCCGCGCCGCCAGCGCCCGCAAGCCGGTCGAGGCGGCCAAGGATCTGCAGGTCACCGCGTTTACCCCACTCACCGCCCGGCTCGGGCTGGAGGGTCCGGCCCTGGTGTTGGTGCTCCCGGAGTTCGCGCCGCGCCGGGCGGTCGAAGACGCCACCGAGCTCAGCCGGACCACCGGCTGGGCCGTCGTCGGCACCATCGGACTGCGGCGCAAGCCAGCCCACCCGCCGCTGCCCATGGCTCGGGCGGTGCCCGAGCACCGCCCGAGCAGCGCCCGCAACCCGCAGCCTCGTGCCGCGGTCTCGACCAGGCGATGAGCGCGCTCCGGGTCGCCAACCGACCGGCCGACCGGCGCCGGTTCGCAGGCCTGTGGGCCCGAACCCGTCGGGTCGAGACCGGCCTGCCCACCTTGATCGTCGGTGGCGGCGGGGCAGCCCGGACCCTGGCCCGCGACCTGCGCGACTCGCCGGACTACGGGCTGTGGCCGATTGGGTGCCTCGACGACAACCCGAGAATCCGATCGGTCGCCGGCCTCCCGGTCCTCGGCAGGCTCCCCGACATGCGGCGGATCATCCGCGAGCGGAACGTCGCGGTGGTCGTGGTGGCCATCCCGTCCCTTCCGCAGCCGACCATGAACGCGCTCATCCGGGAGGCCGCGAGCACCGGGGCACACGTCCGCTTTCTCCCGTCGTTCCTCGCCGCGTTGCAGCGTGACGCCCGGGCCGCCGACATGCGGGTGGTCCAGCTCAACACGTTGCTCGGGCGGCGCGAGCGAGCCGAGCTCCCGCCCCGGGTTCGCGAGGTGCTCCGCGGCATGCGGGTGCTGGTGACCGGGGCCGGCGGCTCGATCGGCCAGGAGCTGTGCCGCCAGATCCGCAGCTGCGACCCCTCGGCGCTCTTCATGCTCGACCACGACGAGTCGAACCTCCACGCCCTTCAGCTGGCCCTGGAGGGCGAGGCGCTCTTGAACACCACCGAGGTCATCGTGGCCGACATCCGCGACCGGGACCGGATCCGCCAGGTCTTCCAGACCCTTCGGCCCCAGATCGTCTTCCACGCGGCTGCCCACAAGCACCTCCCGCTCTTGGAGCGCCACCCCTGCGAGGGGGTCAAGTCGAACGTGCTCGGAACCGAGATCCTCGTCAGCGCGGCGCTCGAAGTCGACGCCGAGCGATTCGTCCTCATCTCGACCGACAAGGCAGCCGACCCCCAGTCGGTCCTCGGGGCGACCAAGCGCCTGGCCGAGATGATCGTCCAGGACCATGCCGACGGAACGGCGCGGGTGTGCTCGGTGCGGTTCGGCAACGTCTTGGGGAGCCGAGGCTCCTTCTTGAGCGTGATCGCCGAGCAGCTCGACCAGGGGCTGCCGGTCACCGTGACCGACCCCGACGTCACTCGGTTCTTCATGACGGTCGAAGAGGCGGTCCATCTGGTGCTCTCGGCCGCCACCATGGCCGAGTACGGCGAGACCTTCGTCCTCGACATGGGTGAGCCGGTCCGGATCGTCGACCTGGTGCGGCGCTACGCGGCCCAGCTCCACATCTCCGAGGTGCCCATCCGCTACACCGGGCTGCGGC
>JAJPJD010000012.1 GCA_021324355.1 Actinomycetota bacterium | reverse complement strand
GTCGTCTCGGGCCAGCACCACCGCCTGAGCCGAGTCGGTGGTCGGGAACTCCTGCTCGGAGATCGCGATGGAGGTCCCGATGGGGTCGGTGCCGTAGATCTGGGTGACCTGGGAGGCGGTCGAGGTGGTGAAACTCAGGATCCCCCCGTTGCCGTTTTGGCACACGAGCTCGAAGTAGTAGGTCGTGTTCGGGGTGAGCCCGCTCACGGTCATCGGCTCGGACTGGACCGTCGAAACCGCCGGAGTCGAGAAGGTCGAGGTCGACGCCGCCCCGGCCAGGGTGCTCGAGGTGCCGTAGAGGTAGTCGCAGGTTTGGGCGACTCCGCCGGGGTTCACCGTCCCGTTCAAGACCGCGCTGGTCGCGGTGATCGAGGTCGCGGCCTGGGTGACCACGGCTCCGGACGAGCTGGTGGTGAAGCTGAGGATCCCCCCGTTCCCGTTGGAGCACTCGAGTTGAAAGTAGTACGTGGTGTTGGCCGTGAGTCCGCTAACCGCAACACTCTCGGCGACTGGACTCGACCCTGAGCCCGGGCTCGGAGCAGCCACTATGGTCGCCCCGCCCAGCGCGATCGAAGTGCCGTAGGCGAAGTTGCAGGTTTGGGCGACCCCGCCGGGGTTCACGGTCCCGTTCAAGACCGCAGTGGTCGCCGTCACTGAGGTTGCAGCTTGGGTCACGACGGGACCCGTCGTCGTTGTGAACGTCTGATAGCCATTCTGTGCCGGACCAATACTTGTGAAGAACTCAAAGTAATACTGGGTCCCCGATGTAAGCCCTGTAACAAGGAACGAAGCGGAGACCGTGCCCGACCCATTTGTTGTCCCCGAACCCACCGGTCCACTCCCAAAGCTTGGCGAGGTACCGTACTCAAAGTCGTACGTCTCGCCAGCGGCAGTGGCAACGAAGGTTCCGTTCAGGACTGCCGACGAGTTGCTAACGAACGTTGCTGGAAGCGTTTGAATGGAAGCTGTACTGATGGTGAACGCCAGACTGGTGGCCGGAACAAGTCCAGTTGCTGTGGCAGTGAGCGTGTAGTTCGTGCCAACGGCGCTGATCGCGCAACCAGTGAACGTCGCCACGCCATTCACGGCGGCCACGGTCAGGGTCGAGGTGCAGGTCAGAGTACCGCCACCGGAGTTGTTCCCAATCGCCAGGGTCACGAGGTTGGTCGCAGTGGGGACGAGGTTGCCCATGTTGTCCTCGACGCTGACCTCGATCGTCTGACCGATGTTCGGACCAGTGCTGTTCGGTCCGGACGTGAAGGCCAGTTGATAAGCAACGTTCGCGATATTGAACGCCGTACTGGTGGTCGAACTCAATGATGGACCAGAACTGACCGCTGCGATGAGGGTATAGCCAGTACCAGGGCCAGTGATGGTGCAGCCTGTGAAGGTGAAGCTGCCGCTGCTCTCAGTCGGTGTGCTACATCCGGTGAGCGTTCCACCGCCCGGGTTCGTCCCGGGATTAGAAATATTCAGAGAGACCGTATGCCCGGTGTCAGCAGTGTCGACGATGCCGTTGGCATCCTCGACGCTCACGACGATTGGTGCCAATGGCACCCCCGTCTCGCCATTTGCTGGCTCCGTGGTAAAGGCCAACTTCGCCGCCGCGGTGACATTGAAGGGGTTGCTCGTTGCACTCGTAAGTCCGGTGGCGCTAGCGGTGATGGTGTAGCCGGTCCCCACTGGACCGAACGTGCAGCCAGTGAAGGTTGCAACCCCATCGGAGGTGGTTGCCGCCGCGAGACATCCACCACCGATGGTCGGCGACCCGGTCCCTGGACTCAAGGTCACTGAAGTGCTGCTGTCAGTCGAGACGACGTTCCCGTTAGCGTCCTCGACGCTGACATCGATGGTCTGAGTATTGCCAAGAGGCAAACTCGCTGGACCGCCTGCCGGGGACGTGAACGCCAACTTGCTCGCGGAGCCGGTGACATTGAATGCGTTACTGGTGGCCGCGACAAGAGATGGCGTCGAGGTTGCTGAAAGGGTGAACCCAAGCCCGTAGTTGCTGATCGTGCACCCGGTAAAGGTGGCCATGCCACCGCTATCCGTGACAGTGGTCCCCGCTGTGCACGCCAGCGTGGCACTAGTGGGATTCGTCGCGATCTTAAGGGTTATTGAGCGGCCGCTATCGCTCGTCACTTGAGCCCCAGTGTTGTCCTCGACATAGACAGTGATCGAGTTGAGGGCGACTGGAAGCGTTCCACTCGCATTGACGGGACCAGAATATGTAGAACCGAGTGAGAAGGACAGTTGGTAGGCCGACCCCACCGCTCGCGCCGGCCCACTCAGCCCAAAGAAGAGCAAGCCCGCACTCAGCGTCGCCGATACTACGGCGATCACCCCTACCCGCCTTATCGAACTCCGCAGCATCTTCCCCCCAAAATCCCCCACGGCACCGGGAATCGGCACCGCCCATGCACGCTGGCGTCGTCTCGGGGAGCCTACTGTTTGCACATTCGAGATTCCAGAGCAGCTGCACCTCTGAACAGGGGGTTCGGACGGACGCCGGCCGGCGTCAAAGTTCATGGCTCAGCCCGGCCGTAAGCCGAACACCCTTCACGGCTCCAGCGCCCCAGGGCTCCCTCAGATGCGTCTTTAGCGCTCAAGCGAGCGACAACGACCTACTGGTCGATGGTGGCAGAAGCGTACTCGCCGGGAGGTTGCTCCTCGGCGTGCCCTGACTGAGGACGCCGGCCGGGGAAGTCGATCGGTGCGTCCAAGGTCGATTGTGCTCGGTAACCCAGATGAGGCGACACCCGTGGTGTCAAAGAGCTGACGGTGGATCCGCTCGGCGTAGATGTCGACGTCGGTGAACGGCCACGCTGCGTGGTGAGCGAAGGGGCAACGGACGCCCCTAGGACCGAGATCCTCGGAGATCGGGTAAAGCAAGGGACCCGCCCACCAGGAGACCAGCCGGTGGCGGATTAGTTAAGTCCCTCTCAGGCTCGGTCCGTTTGGGCCAACCGAAACGCCAGCGCGGCCTCGTGGACCCCCGACCATCCGGCTGGCGAAGCTCGAGCCAAGTCCCGCAGGAGGCCGAGGAACCGCCGCTCGAAACTGGCTGCCGTGTAGCCGGCCAGGTGTTCCGCGAGCGCGTCGCGCCACGCCGACCAGCGCAGTTGACCGGTATCGGTCAGGACCGACTCACCCGGTTCCCCGAGCTCTGTCGCCAGCTGCCGGAGTGCCGACTCCATGGCGACGACGTCGCCTGCCGGCACGGTTCGCCCGAGCCCGCCCATGATGGCCGGGAGGTTCCCAGCAGCGTAGGCGACGACGAAGCGCCCGAATCCGTAGGCCTCGACCACCGGGACGCAGTAGCCCTCGTGGTAGGAGGGGACCACCAGGACGTCGGCACGCTCGTAGAGACGGGCGGTTTCGGCGTCATCGGGGGCGAGGACCACCTCCAGGCCCGGCAGCTCACTGGCGGCGCGTTGCGCCGCGCCCAGCAACTCCGGGTCGGAGAACCGGGGGTCACCGGCCATCGTGACCAGGAACCGGCCGTCGCCGGTCAACAGCCGCCGGGCCAGCTCGACCATGTCGGCCGCGCCCTTGGCCCGCACGAAGCGGCCCAGGTACAACAGGTGCACCGGACGGCCTCGACCTCCCAGGGCTCGGACCGGACCCTGGGGCACGATTGCCGGCGGCAGGTGGAGCACCGAGAGCCGTTCCTCGGGAACCCCGGCCTGGCGGGCCAGGTCCCGGTTGAGCTCGCTCACGCAGGCCACGTGGGTGGCCGCGAGCAGGTTGGCCCGCTGGCGGTGGGACCGCTCGACCGCCGCCCGGGCGGCCGGCACGTCCACCAGGTCGACCGGGGTCGAGTTGTGCTCGATGGCCAGCACCGGACGACCCTCGGGCACCAGGTGGATCGAGTCGAACAGCTCGTAGTACATCCCCTCCTCATAGATGTGGAGATCGGCGGTCCAGAACTCGGGCCGGCCGAGCAGCTTGGCCACCGACGGGCAGCAGACCAGCTCGGGGCCGAGGTCCTCGTCGATCGACTGGGCGAAGCACGTCACGGTGATCGGCGCCCCCAGGGAAATCAGGTGGCGGAGGACCTCCAGTTTGTGGCGGACACTCCAGGACACTGCGTCCCGGCGGACCACGATGCCCGAGTACATGGCGATCTCCAGCCGGTTCCCAGGCACGGTCGACGCTCTATTTCTAGGTGGAGGTCGGAGTTCTAGGTGGAGGTCGGAGCGAGCGCGCTGCGGACGCCCACCACCTCCATCTCGTAGCACAGGCCGTTGCGCCGAGCCGAAGCCCGGACCCGGGGCTCGCGCAGACCGGCCTCCTCGAGCAGCGCGCACAGCGACGCCTGGGAGAACCCATTGAAGTGAAAGTCTCCCTCGTACTCCTGCGTGCCGTAGGTGACCTCTCGCAGCTCCTCGAAGGTCAACCGGCCGGCCGAGTACTCGGCGATCATGGTCTCCATGTCCGGGACCACCGCCACGAACTGTCCCCCCTCGGCGAGCAAGCTCACCCAGTAGGGCAACAGCACCGACCGAAGCTCCTCCACCGGGAAGTGCTCGAGCAAGTGAGCGGAGTAGATCTCGGCCAACGAGCCCTTCTCGAAGGGCAGGTTCCGGACGTCGGCCACCACGTCGATCCCCTCCAGCTCCCGGGCGTCGACGTTCAGGTACTCCGGCTTGGCCACGTGGCCGGCCCCCAGGTTCAGCCGGACCGCCCCGGCCATCGACTCCAGCTTGGCCAGGTTGAGGATCCGGGGCTCCACCGGCTCGGCGGCCACCTCCCCCGGCCGCTTCCCGTAACGCAGCTCGAAGAGGACCTCCTTGCGGACGAACTCGAGCCGGCTGGCCACCAGGTCAGCCCGCACCGCCAGGTGAGCGAGCTGGGGGTGGACCGTTCGGGCCAGCTCGTCGAGGTCGGCTCGGGTGGCCGCGATCGAGGCCCGCAGCTCGTCCAGCTCGGGCCGCTGCCGGGTTTCCAGGCGGTCGAGGAACGCCCGCACGACCGGCCGCAACGGGGCCCCGAGCAGCTGCTTCCAGGTCATCGGCCACTCCTCGGACGACCGGGGAACCGCCGGCCGCGGCCGGAGGATACCACCGGTGCCTCCACTGCCTCACTGGCGAGCGGCCATCCTCCCAGGTGAGCGCGCCGGCGATCAGGATCCCGAGCCTGAGCGGACCTCGATGGTACGCTCGACGATCTTTGGACCCCGGCGCACCCGACCCCCCGGTCGCCGGCCAGACCAACGGAGGACCCCAACCGCACCATGGCTCGAGGCTCGCGACTGGTCACGACCCTGCTCGTCACCGTGGCCCTGGCCGGAGGCCTCGAAGCGGTCCTCACCACCACCGCCACCAGCCCGGCCGCCGGTGCCCTGCCCGGCACGGCCATGCCCCTGCAGGAGTTCGTGAACGACGGCTTCGCTGGCCGGGCCTGGAACTCCTACAACCAGACCGCCACCTCGGCCGGGCCGAACATCGACGGGCGGCCCAGCCCCATCGTCTACGGGCCCACCGTCCACGTCTACGCCCGGGCCGCCAACGGGGACCTGACCGAGTTCATCAACGACGGCTTCGGCGGCCGGCTGTGGAACGCCTACAACCTGACGGTGATCACTGGGGGTCCGACCATCGCTGCCGACCCCGACGCCACCTTCTACGGCCCGATCGTCCACGTCTACGGCGAGGCCTCCGACGGTGACCTGATCGAGTACGTGAACGACGGCTTCGGCGGCCGGCTGTGGAACGCCTACGACCTGACCGCGGCGGCCAACGGCCCCGAGCTGGGCGGGGACGCCACCCCGATCGTGAGCGGGGCGGTCGACCGGGTTTTCGCCCGCAGCGCCGGGGGCGACCTGGTGGAGTACATCAACGACGGCGCCGGGGGCCGGCTGTGGAACGCCTATGACTTGACCCAGCTCTCCTCCGGCCCCGCCCTGGCCGCCGATCCCAACCCGGTGCTGGTCGGCTCGACCGTGGACGTCTTCGCGGTCGCCACCAACGGGGACCTGGTCGAGTTCTCTGGCAGCGGACAGAACTGGACCGCTTCGGACCTCACCTCGGTGACCGGAGGGCCGGCGGTGGCCGGCCGGCCCAGCCCGGTGGTGGCCGCCGGCTGGATCGACGTCTTCGCTCGGGGCCAGAACGGCTCGCTGATCGAGTACTCGGCCGGCGCCACCGGCGGCAGCTGGACCGCCCACCAGCTGAGCGGGGCGACGGTTGCCGGTGATCCCTCGGCGGTCGCAGTGGGTGGCACCGTCGACGCCTTCTCCCAGGTCGCCGGGGGTGGCCTGGAGGAGTTCTCCGGCCCGGCGTCGGGGACCTCGGCCAGCCTCGCCTCGGTCAGCTCGATCGCCGGCGGCCCCACCATCGGTGGCGACCCCGGCGCCATCCTCTACGGCTCGATCGTCCACGTCTACGCCGGCGGCCCGCCCCCGGCCAGCCCGCCCACCGGGGTCGGCCTCTACGGCCTGTTCCCGGCCGGGCAGGCGGCTTCGCAGGCGATCGAGGACAACTGGCCGATCATCGGCGACACTGGGGGCCTCGGGACCACCTCCAGCCCCTACACCGGGATGAACCTGGGCGCCGACCTGGCCACCGGCCAGGCCATCGCCGGCTCGGGCAAGCGGGTCACCTGGCTCTCGTTCTGGACGGTGAGCGGGCCGGTCAGCGCAAACCCCGACGGCTCGGGCTGCTACACCCCGGCCTGCTACTACGCCGACGCCTACGCTGCCGGCCAGTACGTGGCCCGGACCATCGACTCCTACCCGGCCAGCGGGCTCACCTTGAAGCCGGACTGGGTCATCTTGGATCCCGAAGGGTTCCCGGACAACCACTCCGGCCTGGACAGCGGCCCCGGGGCGACCTCGGCCAACTGGTCCAGCTTCATCGGGGGCTGGACCGACGGCTTGACCTCGATCGACCCCACCTTGCACCCCGCCTTTTACGCTGACCAGTACGAGTACAACACCTTCGACCTGGCGGCCATCCAGCTGCCGGCGTTCGTGGCGGTGGCCTTCCCCGACCCGGTGGACGTGCTCAGCAACCCGAGCGCCAACATCGCCGGGTTCATCGCCTTCGGCGCCACCTGCCCGGCCGGCCCGGAGGAGCAGACCCTGGTCAACCCGCCCTGGGACGGCTCCTACAACACCCTGCAGTTCGCCGGCACCTACTGCGGTCCCTAAGGTGCGGGCTCGGCGGACCGGCCAGCGCACCGGCAGGGCGGCCTCCCCCGATCTGGCCCGCCGCCTCGGCAGCCTGGGCCTGCTCGCCGCCCTGACCCTGGCGGCCGCCAGCTGCTCGTCGCCGTCGCCAGCCTCCCATCACGCCAGCGCCCCCGCCCACCGGCGGCGGCCGGCGGCCACCACGACCACCTCGACCACCACCACGACCGCCTCGACCACCACCACGACCGCGCCGCCGGTCCCCTCCTCCCACGTGGTGGTGGGGATCTCGGGGTCCTCAGCCACTATCGAGTTCACCAGCTCCGATCTGACCGGGTCCCTCGACCCGATGACCGGCACCTTCAGCCAGGGCGGCACCGTCTACACCTTCGTGATCGGCGGGGTCCACTACTCGGGCACTCCCACCACCGCGACCGCCTCGGGGGGACTCATCACCTCGGTCGCGGTCTCCGGGGCGAACGCCGGGGCAACAGTCACCGTCACCCTCTCGGCCCCGGCCAGCCACGCCTCCTACGGCCTGGGCCACAACGAGGTCGGGGTCAGCTTCAGCTGAGCTGGGCCGCCTCCTGGGTGCTGTCGGCAGCTCAGGACGTTCCGGGCAGGACCACGATCGAGAGGGTCGCAGTCTTGGGGCCCAGGGCGGTGGCGGTGATCAGGCCACGGGCGCCGTGGTAGCGGCCGGTCCCGCCGGTGATCGCGAAACTGGTGATCGGGCCGGCGAACAGGGCGGCCTGGTGCTTGGACACGATCTCAGACCCAGAGACCGTGATCACGTCGGTGCAGGTCGCCGAGGTGGCGTTGGTGTAGACACAGCGCAGGCGGTCGACCGCCTGGTAGTGGCGGGCATGCTTGGCCTGGGTGCCAACGAAGTCGTCCTGGACTACCTCCAGCCGGTCGCCCTTGACCGGCTGTGCCCCGGGCCGGAGCGCTTTGCCCTTGGCGGTCGTCAACTTCGTGGTCGCCGTGGCGGCGAAGTACTTGAGGGTGACCGCGTGGCCGATGGGCCGGGGGGCGACGGTCGTCTTGGTGGGATGCTTCTTCGTGCTTGCTCCGGCCACGCCGGCCATGCCAACGAAGGCTATGAAGAACAGCACCGCAGCCAGTGCAGTGAGCCACCCGCTCACTCGACACGTGTGGGGGCGCGCCCGTCCGAACAACCTTCCTCCTTTGGTGACATCCGGTCCGCTCAGGCTATCGTTCCGCCTCGCGTCGACGATCGCGGGCAGCGGCTGTCTCGCTCAGAGGAACATGGTGGTCGGCACAGCACCAGTGCTCGGCTCGACTGCCGCCGGTGACCACGCGGGTCAGTCCAGGTTCTTGTGACCCGCCCCACCTACCCCTGCGCGATGGCTGTAAGCGCCGCCTGCAGGGTGCTGTTGGCAATGGCCAGTGGCCCGCCGAAGACGGTGATCGAGCTGACCGTGGTCCCTGAACGCGGGATTGGGCTGAGAGGGGTCTGGAAGGCTGGGTCGATCCCGTAGGGGCTGCCAGCGGCGTTGAAGAACGCCGTGGCGTAGGTCCCAAGGGTGATCGGGTTCTCGGCCAGGATGATCGGCTGCTCGCCGGGCCCGGTCACCACCGAGGAGGTCAAGGCGTCGGAGAAGTAGTCACCCCGGGCCAGGGCCACGATGGTGGTGCAGCCGGTCGAGTAGTTGATGGGCCCAAGAGTTGCCCCAGTGCAGCCGGTGGTGCCCCACCCGAGCCCATCAAAGGCCCCATAGCGGTTGAGCTCGAACTTGGCCAGCTGGACCGAGGTCTCAGAGCCGTCGGCACCGGCGATCCGCAGCACCGAGATGCCCTGGGACTGAAGCTGGGTGTTG